>JAZSBN010000039.1:0-202117 GCA_045602405.1 Ruminiclostridium sp. | reverse complement strand
AAGGGAGTTCACAAACGCTTGTAACTGCCTGCCCGTTATCTTATCAATACGAAGATGTCCGATAGCAGGATAAATGCGGGGGGGGAGCTGTTTCATTCGCTCGTAGGTAGTGCTGCGGAGGTTGGGCTTGGCATACTGCTCAAACCATTCCTCTGCAAGCTCCTGAAACTTGATAGCGGTAGTTCTGAACCCTCTCCTGCACTTTTCTTCAAAAAGTACCGCCTGTCTTTGCAGTTCCTTTTCTATCTGCCTTTCGGTCATTCCCTCGGCAGGTTTCCAAGTCATAGCCTGTTCCTTGTGATTGCCTTTTGTGTCGTATCCTACGGAAACTCGTATCTGATACGAATTTCCCCTTTTTCTTATGGTAGCCATATATTTAATCTCCTTAATTAAATCTAAATTTATGACATACCCCTGTACAAATCTATTTTAACACATTAAAGTCTAAAAATCAAGAGTTTTTTTTTCAGATTTGTACAGGTGGGTTTTGTTCTGCACATCACGATACAGATTTATTCTGTACCGTACAAGTCGTGATTAACTTTTAGCTTATAATAGCTGTCCATAGTTGTCGGAGCATTGTATAAAGCTGTTATGAGATACGAACGGACATTCCGCACATCTGTGGTATTATCTTTCAAGGTCATAAGCAAATACTCAATATGACTGTTGGTGAGCTTGAGAAATCTGCTTTTTACGATTTCCTGCGATACATTCTCACCGTTTACACGAATATACTCCTTTTCCGAACAGATTACATCAAGCATTATCTCCACAAGCTCATCAACTCTTTCTTTCTCGGAAAAGCAATCGTACTCTATGTTGCTTTTTATTATTTCAAGATATGTGCTGCGTTCGTCTATCACATCTATCCCGTCTGATATGATTGATAGATTAAGATTATTATCTTTAGTTTTATTATTATGTTTATATAATAGATTGTCCGATGTGTGCAAATCTGTTTGCTCACTTTCGTCAAAACGGTTTGTCTTATCCGTACAAACCGTTTTGTCATTTACGACATTTTCCAAAGTGCGCTCAATGATACGAAAATATCTTCGTGCAGGCAATCCTTTTACGCCGGTTTCGATAAGCTCAGCTCTTACAAGCGTGTCTATTAAAGCGTGAGCATTTGTATTTCGTGGAATACCGGCTACATATTTATGCTTGTGCAGGTTGACTTAATATTTGTGGTTTGATATAATAAAACTATATATTTATAAATTATGGAGGAAAAGATGAACAACGGTAAAGGCTATAATGAGTATCCTGATCTTCTGACTGGAAATACAAGAAGAATTGATTACACATCCGACAAAGAAATATGGGTTGGTGATTATTCTTGTGAAGCACTTCACGTTTGGCACTTTAATCCTAAATCAAAAAGTTTTTCAGATTTGCCCGTAGCACCAAATCTAAAATACCTTGAAATAAATTTTTCAAATTGCACTAATTTAGTTGGTTTAGAAAAATATCCCAAACTTCAAAGATTAGATTTAAATTATTGTACTAAATTAGAAAATTTTAATGGCATAGAAAATTTATCTAGAGATATATATTGCCTATGGATAGACCACTCTAAAAAAATAGCGAACCATTCAGATACTATCAACTTACCTAATCTTAAAACTTTAGGTTTACATTCTTGCGGAACAATTCAAAGTATAGATTTTATAAATCAATTAAAAAATTTAACAATGTTTGTATTTATGGATACAAATGTTGAAGATGGCAATATGTTTCCCCTGATTCAGCATAATCCCAAACTTGAATTTGTATCTTTTTCAAGCAAACGGCATTTTTCTCACAAATATAAAGAAGTCTGCAAAATACTTGAATTAGATTTGTAATTTGAAAGTATGTGCGAAATACTCACGCTCTGTTCATATTCGTTCATTTGGCAAAAGCTAGAAAAATTTCTTTCCTTTTACACCTTAATACATCAAACTCTAATTGTAACAAGAATTGCGAAAGGAGCTTACTTATGAAGAAAATCAGACAAGTATGGTGCGAGGAAGATAACCGCTACTACCCCGAAATCAAGATTGAGAACGGCAAGACTTACAAGCTGGACGAAGAAACATTCGTATATCTCGAACAGCTCAATCTTGGCTTAACCGACGAAGAACAGGAACTTATGGAAAACCCTGTTGACCGTTGGGGACAAGAGTGGCGGAAATTTATGACTGAGAACTACCCCGAAGAAATCCCATCCCTGCAAGGTAGGCTCAAATGGGAGATTATACCCAGACAGATAGATAAGGAATGTTGGCAGATGTGGGAGCTGCTACGAAAACAGTATGCGGCGAAAAATCCCCGACCGACAACTTTTCTTGAAATTGCGGAATGGGAGAAAACGAGAGCGTTTATAATCGAACACGAAATAATGGAGCAGTTGGTTTTGCAATATAGGGCATAACGACAAAGAACAGCAGGGATTGAATCTCTGCTGTTCTTCTGTTTCGGGCGGTTTTATAAAAAATGAAATTTTCGGTAAACAGCCGTTCCTATGACTTTTGCGATTTTCGCAAAAACAGCGTCAAGAGCATTTTTTCAATTTTTGAAAAAATCGGGGTTTTAGGAGGAGCAATCCCCTAACGATAATGTGCTGTTGGAAAACGAAGTTTGACAAAAGTACAATTGAGTATTGTACTTTTGACTGAACTTATTAAAATTTTCAGATAGCGAAATAGCTCTATTGGAAAACGGAGTTTGCCAAAAGTGCTATTGAGTATAGCACTTTTTACCGAGCGTCGGTAATTACAAAGAGCGAAATCTGCAAAATCTGATTTTTTGAAAATTCGTTGAGGCTCAATTTTTTCGATTTTTGCAAAAATAAGAGTTGGCGGAAATTTGCAATTTTATGAGAAATGAAGATTTTTAGGATTTGCCCCGCAGGGCTAAATTGTCGCTTTTGAGAGTTTACCTCTCGAAAGTGCTACCCCGTATAGCACTTTTTAGCGAAGGCTGATAATTTGTAAGAGTAGAATTTCAGTTTTCGCTTTTTATCGAAATATTCTTAACAGACGATTTTTATGAATTTGTAAAAAAACGAGAAATGAATAGAATATTGGCTTTGATAAAATTTGAGTTCCAACCGAATTGATGCAGTCGTGCTAATAATATCATTATCAGTACAATCGTCATATTGAATTATCCACCGAATTATGCTATACTGTTTTTATCAGTAATAATCGAGGTGAACTCTATGCCGCTGACATTGGCAATATGCGATGACAATGAAAATCAGATAAAAGAACTCCGCCGTCTGCTTGACGAGTGGTCAGCGGATAAGCCTTTTGCTCTTGCAATAGACGAATACATAAGTGCAGAGAGTTTTCTTTTCAGCTATCCCGACAATCCCTGCGACCTGCTCTTGCTTGATATTGAGATGAAAAAGCTCAACGGTATGGAAATGGCAAAGAAGCTGCGCTCTGATGGAGATATGCTCCCTATCGTGTTCATAACGGGCTATTCTGATTATATGAATGACGGCTACGAGGTCGAGGCTTTGCACTATCTTCTGAAGCCTGTGGATAAGCAGAAGCTGTTTGCTGTTCTTGACCGTTACATAAAGCGTCACACCCCCAAAAATGAAATTACAATCAAGTGTGAGGATAAGATACTGCACCTCTCGCCCAATATGATAATGTACTGTGAGGCTGTGAGTAAGAGAACTCACATTCACACCAAAGAGCAGGTGCTGATCTGCGAAACAGGTATCGGTAATCTGAGCAGTAACCTCGGTGAGGATTTTATTTCTTGTCACCGTTCTTATGTTGTAAATCTGCGGTATGTAAGGAGTATCGGAAAGACGGAGATTTTGATCGATAACGGTGAGACTGTTCCGCTTTCAAGGCGGCTTTATAAAGATGTGAATGAGAAGTTTATTTATTTTTATACGAAAGGATGAAAATTGTGATAAGTTTATATGCATTAAAAGATTATTTTGAGGATGACGAAGGGTTATATGAAGCTATAGAATTAGCCTTTCAAGAACTATACAGATATGATGGAAAATTTATCTTCGATGAATCGCTCGAAAAAGAAGTTTCGAAAGAAGTTGGAAAGTATCATGTAGGTGAACGTACTATTGTCTTTTGGTTTGCTAGTTATCTTCAAGGGATACTTAGGATGACTTCGAAATACAAAACATATAACCTTGACTGCGAATACAATCGCAATATCTATGATATTAAAGCTTTGCCTAACTTTCCGAATGGAACATTTCCGGATTTAATTATTCATCGTAGAAGGAATAATGATAATAATTTATTGATTATGGAATTTAAGACATATTGGAATTCTAATACTGAAATAGATTCTCTCAAAGTTAGAGAATTCGTTGAAAAAAAAGGCAGTTACAAATATAAATATGGACTTGTAGTTGTAATCGGAAGAACGCTTGAGGAAACTACATTTGAGGTTTACAAATAAAATGGACTATGCAGTGAGAATAACAATAATAATCGGTGCAATAATACTCTTTTCAGCCCTCTGCATTGTGGGATTTTTCCTACTTCGCCGCACCCTCTACAATATGATAGACCGCCGCATTGAACGCTTTCAGTGCGAGCTTATCGAAAAGCAGGTGCGTGAAATCCAAAATATGTACCGTCAGGTTCGTGGCTGGCGGCACGATTACCGCAACCACATCAACAATATGAAAATTCAGCTTTCACAAGAGAATTATGACGGACTTTCCGACTACCTTAACGAGCTTGCAGATGACCTCGACACCGTTGATACGGTAATCAAAACGGGTAATGTTATGGCTGACGCAATCCTCAACAGTAAGCTGAATGTTGCGGAGAAGATGAATGTTCAGCTTAATGTCAAGGCAAATGTCCCCGAAGCACTTCCTATGAGCGATGTGGAGCTTTGTTCACTGCTTGGAAATATGCTTGATAATGCGGTCGAAGCCTGCGGTACGCTCCCCGAAGAAGAACGCTTTATGCGTGTATATATCGGCAAGCTGAAAGGTCAGTTATATCTTTCTGTGCAGAACGCGGCAGGTAAAGTTCGCAAGGAAAAAGGCTCTTACCTCTCTACAAAGGAAGGCGAACATGGCTACGGCCTGTTCAGAATTGACAGAGTTGCCAAGAAATACGGCGGCTATGTTAATCGACAGAACGAGGAGGGCATATTTGCTACCGAGATAATGATACCGTTAAAGACCGCTTGATTTACCATTCGTTCCGTATATTGACCGTTCGTTCCGAAATCAACACGAACGGTCGTTTTTATGTTATAGTGATTGAGAGGTGAAGAATATGAAATCGAAGAAAAAAGAGCCGAAGAAAAAACCGTCACATAGTCTTATGTCTTGTATCAGATATACTACAGGAATTCTGTGGAGAGAAAAACGGACGGTATTTTTCATTGTGGTGATATATACGCTTGTAAAACTGATAAATTCCTTTGGTGCTCCGTTTGCAAGTAAATTTGCAATGGAAACGATTGTTCAGGAAAACCACATTTTCTACGGCGTAATACTATGTCTGCTTTTAATTCTTATGGCTACACTGGAAACTGTGGTAGCACGCTGTAACCGTTATATGAACGGTGTAGGAGTTGATACAGTCATCGGTAAAACTCTGTTTCCAAAGCTGATAAAAAAGCGTATGATAATGGATTATCAGAATGTTGAAGATACATCATCAAACGATTGCTACCAAAAAGCAATTGAGGGAATGTACAAATTTGTCGATCTGCTTTATCAGGAGATGAATTTGATAATAAACGCAGGACGTGTTGTAATCTATACAATAATCTTTTGCACGCTAAATCCATTTATGATATTATCCGCAGGCATCCCCGCACTGATATGCTTTCTTATCAACCGTCACGTCACAAGTTGGCAGTGGAAAAACTATGATAAATGGGCCGGTCTTGACAGACAGCTCGGCTATATTTCATCGGCATCAAGTGATTTCAGCTATGCAAAGGATGTCAGGCTTTACAGCTTTTCGGATTGGCTTACAAATAAGTTCAAGAAGGTCTGGGAGAAGCGCAGAGCGTGGCATAAAAAATTTGACAAGCGAAATACCGTGTGGAAAGTAGTTCTTGAGCTTATCAGCGGCGTTTCGTATTTATCAAGCTATGCAATAGCAATTTATATGGTGAGTAAGGGCAATATCGGTGCAGGTGATTTCGTACTTTATTTCACTTCAATAGAAAACTATGCTTATGCAGTATGGGATCTTGCCGACACGATCTCATCTCTTTACTGGCTCAGAGATAATGTGAACTACTACCGTGATTACCTCGATATTCCCGACAAATGTAATCACGGTGCTGGCAAGCCGCTGCCAACAGGGGAATGTGAGATCCAACTCAGGAATGTAAGCTATACCTATCCGAATGCCAAAGTTCCTACAATAAAGAACCTCTCTTTTACTCTGCATAAGGGTGAGCGTCTTGCACTTGTAGGTCTTAATGGCGCAGGTAAGTCAACACTTATTAAGCTGATGTGCGGTCTTTATGACCCTACTGAGGGAGAAATTTTATTGAATGGTGTTGATGTTCGTGAGTATAACCGTGACGAATATTTTACCTTATTTTCTACTGTTTTTCAGGATTTTGATATTCTTCCCGTATCAATCGCACAAAACATCACTGGCGCAGATGGAGCTGATTACGACAGTGATAATGTTGATGCTTCGCTCCAAAATGCAGGACTTTTGGACAAAATCAGCACATTGCCACACGGCAGAAATACTCTGCTTGCAAAGAGCGTTTTTGACGAGGCTACCGATTTTTCGGGCGGCGAAATGCAAAAGCTCGCTCTTGCAAAGGCACTTTACAAAAATTCTCCCGTACTGCTTTTAGATGAGCCTACCGCCGCTCTTGACCCTATCTCCGAGCAGAATATGTATTTAAGCTATGCGGAATTCTCAAAGAACAAGGCGAGCGTTTTTATATCTCACAGGCTTGCATCGACAAGGTTCTGCGATAATATTATCCTCATAGAAAACGGTGAAATAATCGAACAGGGAACGCACGACGAGCTTATGAGGCTTTGCGGAAAATACACTGAGCTTTATGATATTCAGATCGCATACTACAAGGAGGCTGATGAAAATGTCGGATAAAATAAATCTCTCCTTTAAACAGAGAATTTCAAATCTCAAAAGAGGCTATAAACTGTGCAACACTCTTGCGCCGACATACATACAAAAGCTGTGCCTGCGTTCAGGGCTGCAGTCGGCAGTGACATACTTATCGATCCTTTTTTCGGGTGCTATTATACAGCTTATTACAGGTGAAATGGAATTAAATAAAGCATTCCTGTACGCCGTAATTTTTTCGTCCGTTAATATAGCGTTGAATATTTTTTATCAGTATTTAGTCGTTTCAAAGCAACAGCAGCTTGAACAGGGTTTTTATGCAAAGGCAAAGAATATGATTTCACAAAAAAGTATGAATATGGACTTTGTGAAAATTGAAAATTCCGATACCCACAGAATGAAAACCCAAGCCGAGAATTATTTTTACGGCTCTGCAAGCCGTTGGAACGGTATGGGCAGGCTCCTGTTCGATACACCTATTATATTTGAGGCTGTTATTTCTATTATGATCGGCTTTGTGATGTGCTTTAATGCCTTTTTTCTTACTCCCCCATCTGCAGAAAACGGTGTGATGGGCTTTGTTCAATCGTTGTGGGGATTGCTGGCTATGCTGGCATTTTACGGATTGGTTATTTTCCTTAACGCCTTTATGACAAGAAGAGCGGGCAGATTGTGGTCTGACTTCCATCAGGACAAGAATTATCTTCAGACAAATCGTGTTTTATCCTTTTATCAGGATTTTTTCAAAAATCGGTATCAGCGTGGTAAGGATATACGCATTTACAATCAATCTGAAATGCTGTTAAAGGATTACGACCGACATATAACGGACGATTTGGGCTATTGGCATGGAATGCACCGCAAAATGTTGCCGCACGACTCCATACCTTACTTTTTGAGAACACTGCTTGAGCTTGTGACATACGCTTTTGTTATAACACGGACAATAAGCGGAATGTACTCTCCTGCCGAGGCTGTGGTGTTGGTTATGAGCATTACAAAGCTACTCAATGGTGTTAATGATCTTATTGCCTACAAGGTAGATTTCCTTGATATTGTACCTCTTAATTTACAGCATATTTTCGACTTTCTCGATATTCCCGACGAGAAATACAAGGGTACAATCCCTACCGAAAAGCGTGACGACAACGAGTACGAATTTGAATTTAAGCACGTTTATTTCAAATACCCCGACAGCGAGAATTATGTGCTGAAGGATGTAAACCTTAAATGGCGAATTGGTGAGAAAATGGCTCTTGTGGGTAAGAACGGCTGTGGAAAATCTACGCTTGTAAAACTGCTCACAAGACTTTATGACCCTACCGAGGGCGAAATTACTCTCAACGGCATCGACATCAAGAAATACAAGTACGAGGAGTATATGGCGTTGTTTTCAGTCGTGTTTCAGGACAGCAAGTTGTTTTCTTTCAGCCTTGCGGAGAATGTTGCGGCGGATACGGAATATGACGCAGAGCTTGTCGAAAGTTGCGTCCGTAGAGCGGGACTTTCAGAACGGCTTGACACAATGGAGAATGGCATAGAAACCTGTCTTTACAAGGATTTCGACGATAAGGGTGTAGAGATTTCGGGCGGCGAAATGCAGAAGCTGTGTCTTGCAAGAGCAATCTACAAAGGCTCGCCGTTTATTGTACTTGACGAGCCTACAGCGGCACTTGACCCTATCTCCGAACACGATATTTACACGAAATTTAACGGTATAGTCGGCACAAGAACTGCAATATACATTTCACACCGACTGTCAAGCTGTCGTTTCTGCGATGAGATAACCGTTATGGATAACGGACGAATTGCAGAGCGTGGCTCACACGATGAGCTGCTCGACAAGGGTGGAGTTTACAAGGAACTCTGGACAGCTCAGGCGGAGTATTATAAGGATACGGCTGGGGAATTGTATGCGTGAGATTAATTGCAATAATGCTATACTAAACTGATAATTTATATTTTATCCCCTGTTATGCAGTATTTACTCCGTATAACAGGGGATTTTTGAACAGTTACACTACACGCTGAATCTTGTTTAACTAATTCAGAAACAGGAGAAAATCTATGCAAACAGAAGAAATAACATCTTCGTACAAAGAAAGAATTGAACATCAGTTTGATACTCTTGTAAAGATCGTGCTGAAAGGCGAGGCGAAAAACTATAAGAAAAAGATTTTTGAACGTGCAGCACACGAAATAACCTTTTCAGATATTAGCGATAGCCCTATTGAAACAATAGGAACTTGCGATGAATATATGACAGATTATTTTGGATTTAATGTAGACGGTCAAAGAATATACATCAAAAATGAGCTGCTGGGTGTGGCTGTTTCGCTACTTTCAGAACAAAAACGAAATATTATTCTTATGTCATACTTTCTGGATATGACCGACAGCAAAATTGCGAATAAACTGAATTTCAATCACAGCAATATTACATATCATAGACATAGTGCTCTTAAAATACTGAAACGTTATATGGAGGACATGAAGTATGACAAAATACAGCGAAATTAAATTACTGCCGTTTGATGTGATTTTAGCTGCAACCCAAGGAGATACAAATGCTTTGCATAAAGTAGTTGAACATTATGAGGGTTACATTGCAAAGCTTTGTATGCACAGTTATCGTGGTAAAAATGGCGATTACTACTATGTAGATGAAGAAATGCGAAATAGGCTTAAAATGAGGCTTGTGGAGCGTACGCTTAAGTTTAAGCTGGATTACTGATGTATATGGTAGCTTATTTGTGTCAGCACTGCTGACACAAATAAGGTCTAAAACATCATATGAAGGCTACGCATACTCTTATGGTTAAAGTGTTTTAAACTCTTGATTATTAAAATCAGATATGGTATAATACTATAAACAAGGAGGTGCTCCCTATGAATAATATTGAAACCAACGAACTCGACAGAACCTGCGGACTTACCGATGAAGAGCTTACCGAGCGTTTCAGAGAGGCAATACGCATTGACAATGAAATCAAGCGAGTAAAGGGATTGCCTATTTCCCGCTATGACGAGGAACGAAAAATGGCTTATCTTGAATATCCCGACGGAAGAAGGGAGTATCAGGAGAATGTCTAAAAAGCCTGAAATAATCGTTTTTGCAGGCCCGAATGGTTCGGGTAAAAGCACGATTACAAGCCTTGCGAAAATAATTGAGCCGTATATCAATGCAGATGATATAAAGCGTACAACGCTCTGCACAGATATGGAGGCTGCTATTACCGCAGACGAACTACGAAACAAGCTCATTGACAACGGAGAGAGCTTTACCTTTGAAACTGTGCTTTCTACTGAAAGAAATCTGCTCCTGCTTGAAAGAGCAAAGGAAAATGGCTATTTCATACGCTGTATCTATGTGTTGACAGCTAATCCGGCAATCAACATCAACAGAATTAAGACAAGAGTTGCCAACGGTGGTCACCCTGTTCCCGACGAAAAGGTTATCAGCAGATATTACAAGGCTCTTGATTTAATTCCAAGGCTTGTTGAGGTGTGCGATGTCTGTCACATCTATGATAACACAAATCTGCCTGTGAGAATTTTCAAGAAACGAAAAGACAAGGTGTTTTTCTGGGAATGCAACGAGTGGTCAATAGAGGCTATTGAAAAACTTACTGGCTGTGATTTTAACGAGTGATTTATCTGTAAAAAATCGGCGACAAAAATCGGTGATAAAAATAAGGACTGATTCCGAAAAACCAGTCCTTATCGTATACAGGAGTACATCAAAAGTTGTCCGCTATTTGTCCGCTAAAGGTGCAAAAACTTGCTAAAAAGCGGAATAATCAGTTTTTTGTAAGTTGCCGTAAAATGGCTTTATTATGCGGTTTTCTCGGATAGTTTAGGAATACACAAAAAGTCGTGGGGGATTTTCGATTCCCGTACGGGTCACCATCAACATTTGCTCACATTTGGCTTAACAAAGCCGATTGTGAGCTTTTTATTTTTTCGAAAAAATCACGCTTGTTCTTTGTTTTGAAATTTTTGCATTCGGCTAGCTGAGGTTATGAAACCTTCGGCTCTTTTTTGTTGCAAGCGAACGTCCTATATCAGCAGAATATCAAAAATATATTTTAACCTGTATCTGAAAACGAATTAAATCAAACACAAGTGGAATAATTATAATGAATAAAAATATCAGCGAAATATAACGGAGAAAAATATGACAATCAAAGAAGTTCAGGATTCTATCCGAAAAATAAAAAAAGAAAAAAATATATGTATTCTTGCTCATGCTTATCAGAGTCGTGATATATGGGAAACTGCCGATTATGTCGGAGATTCCTTCGGACTGAGCCTTAAGGCTCAGCAATCTGACGCAGATACGATTATAATGTGCGGTGTTCGTTTTATGGCGGAAACGGTTAAGCTTCTGTCGCCTCAGAAGAAGGTGCTTCTACCGAATTCTACGGCAGGCTGTCCCATGGCGGATCAGGTTGATTACAGCCTTCTTCTGCAGACAAAATCGGAGTATCCCGATTATACATTTGTGGCTTATATAAATACCTCCGCCGAGGTAAAGCAGCTCTGTGACGTATGCGTAACCTCATCTTCAGCAGTAAAAATAATCCACAATATCGAAAATGACAGGATATATTTCCTGCCTGACTGTAATCTTGGCGACTGGGTAGCGAAACAGGTTCCCAAAAAGAAAATTGAGCTTATGAGAGGAGGCTGTCCTACACATCTTCGTATAAACCAGCGTGACATTGACAGGGCGAGAACGCTTTATCCCGAGGGCCTTATGCTTGTTCATCCCGAGTGTCATCCTACAATAGTCAGTCAAGCTGATTTTGTGGGCAGTACTACCGAAATCATGGAATATGCAGAAAAAAGCGACAAAAAAGAATTCATCATAGGAACGGAAAACAGTATCGCTGAACATCTTCAGTTCAGCTGTCCCGATAAGAAGTTTGTTCCTCTTTCCAAGGATTGTGTATGCCATAATATGTCGGCTACCACCCTTATGGATGTGTATAACTGTGTCAGAGGTACAGGCGGCGAGGAGATAATTTTGTCCGAGGAGCTTATAAGAAATTCGAGAAAATGTATTGATGAAATGCTGAGGCTCGGAAAATGAAAAATTAACAAAAATGCCCGTATTCCGCCGTGCAGAACTACTGCACAGCGGAAAATTTCTTTAATTGACATTTTTAAGAGAAGGAGATATAATTATAACGACAGAATGTCATGTGGACAAGGAGAATATTTATGATAAGAAAATATGTATTCGGAAAACCGATTGAAACCTTTGCTGTAGAGGAACAGTATCCCGTTTCCGAGGGAAAACTGCCCTTTTTTAGTACCGATAACGGAAAGATTTTTATCTATAAATTTGATAAAAACGATATCGTTTACGGTCTCGGCGAACAGGTGAGAGGTATCAATAAGCGTGGCTGGAAATATGTGAGCTGTAACAGTGATAACCCCAATCATCAGGAGGATACCTTGTCCCTATACGGTGCTCATAACTTCCTGATTATTTCGGGAAATGAGCTTTTCGGCGCATTTTTCGATTATCCGGGCTCTGTTACCTTTGACGCAGGCTTCTCAAAGGGTGATACCCTTACAATTTCTGCGGATACGGCTGACCTTTATGTGTATATAATTACGGGACAGGATGAAAAGGATATTGTAAGTCAGTTCCGTAAGCTTATCGGAAGAAGCTACATTCCCCCGAAATGGGCCTTTGGCTATGGTCAGAGCAGGTGGGGCTATAAAAGTGCTGATGAGATACGAAGTGTTGCCGACGAGTATCAGAGCCGTAATTTCCCTATCGACAGCATTTATCTCGATATAGACTACATGGAGCGGTTTAAGGATTTTACCGTTAATGAGGAGACCTTCCCTGATTTTTCCGATTTCTGCGCTGAAATGAAGGGGAGGGGCATTCATCTTGTACCCATTATTGACGCAGGAGTACGCATTGAGAAGGATTATCCCTTGTACGAAGAGGGCGTAGAAAACAACTATTTCTGTAAGGATTCCGAGGGTAAGGATTTCGTAGGCGCAGTATGGCCGGGACGAGTTCATTTCCCTGATTTTATGAAGCCTGAGGCGAGGGAATGGTTTGGTAACAAGTATTCCTTCCTGCTTGAAAAAGGTATTGAGGGCTTCTGGAATGATATGAACGAGCCTGCGATATTCTACTCTGAAAAACGTCTCGGCGATGTTATAAAGCGTATAAATGAGCTCAGCGGCGAAAATATGGGAATAGACGGCTTCTTTGAGTTCACAGGGCTTGTAAACGGCTTAAGCAACAATAGGGGAGACTACGACCTGTTTTTCCATGATATCGACGGGGAGAAGATACCTCACAGCAGGGTTCACAATCTCTACGGCTATAATATGACTAAAGCGGCAGGAGAAGCCTTCAGAAAGCTTTCCCCCGATAAGAGAATACTGATGTTTTCACGCTCCTCATATATCGGAGCTCATCGCTACGGCGGTATCTGGCAGGGCGATAACAAATCCTGGTGGTCGCATCTTCTTATGAATTTTCAGATGATGCCGTCACTTAATATGACAGGATTTCTTTATACAGGTGCAGATACAGGCGGTTTTGGCTGTGATACTACCGAGGATCTTATGCTTCGCTGGCTTCAGGTTTCAATTTTTACGCCTCTTATGAGAAATCATTCTGCCCTCGGAACAAGGGAGCAGGAGCTTTACCGCTTCGATAATTCCGAAGCCTGCAGGAGAATGGTAGAGATACGCTATGCTCTTATTCCTTACCTGTACAGCGAGTTTGTAAAGGCGGCTGCGGGCAATGAAATGATGTTCCGCCCCTTATCTTTTGATTTTCGTGATGATATGGAAGCGAGAGACGTTGAAGACCAGCTTCTTCTCGGTGACGAGCTTATGCTTGCTCCCGTTTATGTACAGAATGCAAGAGGAAGATACGTTTATCTTCCCGAAGAAATGATGCTTGTAAGAATGAGAAGCACAGAGGATTATGAAACGGAGCTTATCGGTAAGGGTCACCACTATTTCATAGCGGAAGCGGATGAGCTTGTATTTTTTATCAGAAAGGGTAAGGCTATACCTTTCGGAAAGGCAGTCAGAAATACCTCGGAAATTGACGATTCAGAGCTTAAGCTTATCGGATATTCGGATTCGGAATATACTCTCTATGACGATGACGGAATTTCCGTTGAAATTGATTTTGAAAAGAATATAAGAATACTCCGTAACTAAAAAACAGAACAAAAGAAGGTGACAAAAATGGAACATATAAAAGTAAGTGATGTAAGGTGCAACAAGGGCGACAGCGCATTTCTTCTGGATGACGGGAAAACGTCAATTCTTTATGATACAGGCTTCGGTTTTACAGGCTTTAAGGTAGCGGAAAATATAAAGGCTATTCTCGGAGACAGACCTCTTGACTATATTTTCCTGACCCATTCCCATTATGACCACGCTCTCGGAAGTGCATATATTCTGAGATACTATCCTGACGCTAAGGTTGTGGCAGGAAAATACGCGGTAAGTATTTTTCAGCGTGAGGGAGCGAAAAAGACCATGCGTGAGCTTGATGCAAGGATAGCGGCAAAATGCGGCGTTACTGATTATGAATTTCTCGGTGATGAGCTGAGGGTGGATATTTCTGTTGACGACGGGGATATAATTGAGGCTGGAGACATGAGCTTTCAGGTGATTAATCTTCCCGGACATACCCGTTGTTGTGTGGGGTATTACTGCATTGAAAAGGGTCTTCTTCTTTCTAATGAGACCCTCGGAGTTTTTGACGGAAAAGAAACGATAGTACCCTCATACCTTGTAAGCTATCAGGATTCCATAAGCTCTATCGAAAGGGTAGAGAAGCTTGGGGTCAGATATATTCTTGCTCCTCATTATGGGATACTCAGCGAGGAGCAGTCTAAATTCTTTCTTGAGAACATGAAATCGGCTTCGGAAAATACTGCATCAGATATCAGAAGCAGTATAGAGAGGGGCGAAAGTGATGAAAAGATTATCGGGGAATTCAAGAAGCGTTACTGGCACGGCTACATAAAGGAGATTTATCCCGAGGACCCATAAACCTCAATACCTCTATCATGATAAGCTTGATAAAAAAAGAGCTTATGCAGTAGTATTTTCCATGACAGAACAGGCTTCGTAATGAGGTCTGTTCTGTTTTAAAAGTATTTTTTCTACAGGTATTGACAAATTCTTCATTTTCTGCTATAATGATTAAGTCGTCAGAAAGACGTACATCACCTGCGGAGGTGGTGGAATGGCAGACACGCTACTTTGAGGGGGTAGTGGGCGTTAGCTCGTGTGGGTTCAAGTCCCATCCTCCGCACCAAAATAAAACACCGATCACGTTGTGGTCGGTGTTTTATTTTTTGGCTTGCGGATTCGGGAGTTGAAGCCACAGGGGTTAGGCGGAGCCGTCAAGTCCCATCCTCCGCACCAAAAATGAACACCAAACGCTCGGTTTTGCGTTCGGTGTTTTATTTTTTGGCTTGCGGATTCGGGAGTTGAAGCCACAGGGGTTAGGCGAAGCCGTCAAGTCCCATCCTCCGCACCAAAAATGAACACCAAACGCTCGTTTTTGCGTTTGGTGTTTTTTGTATATAGCAACACCGCTCCTGATTAAAAATCAGAAGCGGTGTTTTCAATTTTATCGAACAATTTAATTTTCAAGTGTCTTCATGATAAGATAATCCTTACCCTCGTCAAAAATAGCCTTTATAGCTTCCTTATCGAAGGGAACTCTTATATCAATATCATTTCCGCTTTCCATGTCTGTGCCTGAATCAACCGACACGTCTCCGTTTTCATCGAGAAGGAGAGAGCCTGAGAAGGAAAGCATAGAGCCGTTGTCGTAATATATTCCGCCTACGCCCTGAGCGGAGCCGTTAGGCTCGGTAAAGCCCATAATTGTTACGTCGGGCATTCCCTGCATTACAAGAACAAGGTGATCGGCGGCACTTACGCTGTTCTGATTTACGAGAATGGTTACCTTTCCGTCCCATAAATCTTCGCCTGTAAAGTAGTTGTCCTTATCTTTTATGAAGCGTCCGTTTTCGTCGGTAACATAACCGCCCACAGAATCGCTCCAGAGTGCGTCGGTACAGTAATAATGCTCTCCGATGGGAGCAAAAACAGAAGCGATAGCCTTTACCATGTCGCCTGAACCGCCTGCATTACTCCTCATGTCGATAATAACATGATTTTTTCCTGCGGCCTTCATTTCTTCGAGCTTATCAATAATTTTGTATCTAAGGGAGCTGTAATCTCCGCTTTCCATGGATTCGCTGTCGAACATCATCATCTTTATACGGAAGGCGGAAGTGTTTTCGTCGATTTCCTCCCACATGAGATGACCCGTCTCAATACCGCCGTCTATGGCTTCCTGAGCCGCCTTTAATCTTCCGCTGTAATATGCTCCGATTTTCGGCAGGACTGCAGTTCTTTCGCTTCCGTTTTTATCAAGGAAGCTTACTGTTACGCTTTCGCCGCCTGTACCTGCACTGAAAAGAGTGCGGTAGAAGCTTCTGTTATCCTTATCGGTAAATGTAAAGTATTTAAGTACGCTGTCGTCTATATTTTCGGGTGTTACTCCGTCCCAGCCCGTTATAATTGTGCCGTTTCTGATACCTGCCTTTTCCGCTTCGCTGTCGGGCTGTACGTTTATTGCAGCAGTACTTCCGTCGGAAAGGGTCATAAGAGCCAGACCGTAGTCGTTGCCAAGAACTTTATCGTATATTCTCTCCATATCTGCTTCGTAATCTGTGCCGGGTGCAAAGTATACATGACCGTCATTGAAGCGTGCACAGAATTCCATCCAGGCGATAGTACTTTCATCCTCGTCCTGAGAACTGTTAGCCGCCTCAAAACGGGGAAGGAACTCCTTGTAGAGAGCGTCCCAGTCTGCACCTTTATGTTCTCCGAGAACATAATGCTTCTTCATGGCTTCGAAGCCGTCCTTGAAGTCCGTTACATAGTCGTATGCACGGTAGCCCTTCGAAAGAGAGCATAAGGGGATTGAAACTATCGCTAAAATGAGAGAGGCTGTACAGACTATTCTGCGGAGTTTTCCGCTGTCCTTTATAAAGCCTGCGAGAAGGATTACTGCGCCGATATATACAGGAAGCATATATTTCTCAAAGACAGAAAGAGCAGTAATAATAAGAATTACAATTACAGGTGCGGCGTAACAGATACGCCATTTTTGTGTTATTTTCTTTTCAGCTACAAAGGAGAGTATGAATAATGCAACGGAAAAAATTATAAGGAGAATTGACATCAGTAAATCAAGATATTCCATTTTCAGTCCTCCTTAATTCATATCGTCGTTCTTGAAGAACATATATCCGAGAAACAGCGCTGCTGCACATACGGCAACGGAAACAGCTATGGTCATGATGATTTCGTAGGGAGAAAGAGCCGTTTCATATATGTAGTAAATGTCTCCGCCAAGACCGAAGCTGGTCCACATATCAACACTGGTAAGCATGGTTATATTTGTTATTCCCAGTATATAATGATTTCCGGGTTCCATGGGAATGTTCATTCCGAGAAGCATGCATAACAGATAGCTTATACCCATAACGATATAGGGGTTTTTGATTATAAATGTAAGGAAAATATATTCACATACAATTCTTGCTGTAGGGAAGGCCATGAGAAGGTATCTCAGCAATACCTCGCCGAAGTTTACCTTATCTCCCCAGCCGAGTATCATTACCTGTACAACAGCAGGAGCGGCTACAAGAAACATTGTTCCGACAGTTCCGACTATAATGGCAGTGACTGCTCTTCCGAAGAAAACATTTTTTCGAGTGTGTCCCGACATTATCTCATAGTTACAGGTTTTATCCATAAAATCCGCTCCGCATATCTGTGCAGTAACGACATAGAGGAAAAACTGTGATAAAAGCTGGAACATTGTAATCATAGGGAGAACTTCTTCTCCGCCTGTTCTCATGTTGTCCGGTTTGATTCCACTTGTAAACATATATACTAAACACATGGAGATGAAAAGTAATCCGAAAAAGGTTAACAGTGAGATTTTATCCTTCCTGAGCTTAATAAACTGAGTTTTCATTATTCTTGTCATTTTTAAGCCCCCTTATTTCATGTCGCTCTTACGGAAATAGAGATATCCTAAGAATAGACAACCAACGCTTACAGCAAGTGATACTACAATAGTAAGTACCGCAAGGGTAGGGTCAACGGATACATCATATAAAACCTCATCCTTGCCGTTTATGTACTGATAACTGTATTTTTCGAGAGTCATAAGATTCTGGAAATTAGCCATTGAATGGATAACGACGAAGTTTCCTATCTTTATACCGCCGAGTACATCAAAGAACAAGGGTATCATATTTCCGATTTCAAGGAAAAAGAAGCTGACGATAAGCCCGATATAACAGCTCTTCGTAAGGAAGGTGAACAATACGCATTCACAGTACATTCTTAAAATAGTGAATATTGCAAGTACACAACGGAAAATCATACCGCCCATATCCATGTAGATTCCCCAGCCGTTCATTATTCCGAGTAAAAGGGGAGGTCCGATAAATATAAGGAGTACGACGGGCATACACCAGACAAAGCTTACCAGAATTCTGCTCCAATAGACCTCCTTACGGCTGTGTCCGATAAGGATTTCATAATTCATGGTCTTGTCCTCGTAGTCCCAGCCGCAGATTCTTGTGGCAAGAAGTGCGAAAACAGTACCTATCGCAATAACATAGATATGAGGGCAAAGGTAATATTCCGAGGCGGTAAGACTTAATAAGTTCTTATTTTCGGTGAAATCGAGAGCGAGGAAAACCGCCGCTCCGATAAGTGCGTAGTATGTAACGTTATCTCTTGCGACCTTATATTTTAGTGCCTTTATTATGTTCTGCATTTTCTTCACCTACCATATTCATGTAATACTGTTCGAGATTAGCTTCATTTAAGGATAAACCTACGGGAATAACTCCGTTTTCAAATAATGCCTTTGAAATTTCACGCATATTTTCAAAGCCGTCATAAAGCTTTATCGAGCCGTCCTTGTCTATATCAAACTGGGTAAGTCCCAGCTTGTTTTCGAGAACTGCGGCGGCGAGAGAATTGTTATCGGTGTCGATACGATAGAATTCCTTGCATATTTTTTTAAGTTCGGGAGCTGAAACCGTCTGGAGAATTTCGCCCTTATTGATAAAGATATAATCTGTACATAAAAGAGATAATTCGCTTAAGATATGGGAGGAAATTATAATTGTAATATGCTCGTCACGGTTAAGCCTTAATAAAAGCTCACGGATTTCAACGATACCTTCAGGGTCGAGACCGTTTACCGGCTCGTCAAGCACCATGATTTCAGGCTTAGTGAGCAGTGCGTTGGCGATACCGAGCCTCTGTCTCATACCGAGAGAGAAATTCTTCACAGGCTTCTTTCCCGTATCGGTAAGATTCACGATTTCAAGCACCTCGTCAATCCGCTTTTTATCGGGAATACCCTTCTGTATACGCTGGATTTCGAGATTTTCTCTTGCAGTCATTTTAGCCTTGGCATAAGGCGTTTCAATCATAAAGCTCATGCGGCTTCTTGCCTTTGCAAGTCCTGTTTCGGTGGTTTCGCCGAAAACGGAAAGGGCGCCGCCTGTAGGAAGTGCGAGACCGCCAAGCATTTTCATGATAGTGGTTTTACCTGCTCCGTTAGGGCCGATAAGACCGCATATTATACCTTTTTTTATCTGGAATGTTGCGGCTTTTACCGCCTTCTGCTTCATATACTGTTTTTCAAGATTTTTAACATCAATAAGTATCTCCGACATAATAACCGTCCTTTCACTTCTTAGTTTCTGTCATTATTATAAAGTCTAATTATAAAGAATTTCTTAAATTATTTAAAGAAATTATAATTTTTTTAAATTAAACAATAAAAACGAGAAGCCGCTTCTGATACAGTGATACTGCACAGGGCGGCTTAATTTTTATTATTAAGGCTGTTCAGCGGCAATAAATTCTACACCGATAACAAGCTCGTTATTTTCTGCGGTAGCAAAAACGTCAGCCTTCTGTTTTTCGGCGAGAAGCTTTACAATATAGAGTCCGAGACCTGCGCCGCTTCCGCTTCTTGCCTTATCAGCTCTATAGGTACGGCGGAAAAGCTGATCTGGGTCAATGCTTCTTTCGTCTGCAATTTTATTCGAGAAGCTTATGGCTATCTTACCGTCCTTTGAGGTAAGGGCTATACGAAAGCTTTTCTCGGCGTATTTTAAGACGTTATTCAGAAGATTGCTCAGCATTCTCGATAAAAGCACAGAGTCAGCCATAGCGAATACAGTCTTTTCGGGGAAAACAATATCGGGTATAAGACCGCTTGTTCTTATAATTGCCTCGTTGTCGGCGATGAACTGCATAAGCTCGTTTGTGAAGTTTACAGGTACAAGCTGTGCCGATGAATAATCGCTTTCAAGTACAGAAAGCTCAAAGAAATCCTCCGCCATAATCTTCATAGCGGCACATTTTTCCTTGCTTCCCCGTATATATTCAGAGGCGGAAGGGGAGAGGCCTCCTTCGTTTTCAAGCATCTGAAGATTGCCGCTTATAACCGTAAGAGGAGTCCTTAAGTCGTGAGCAATATCCGAAACAGACTGCTTTAAGCTCAGCTCCGCCGCTTCGCTTTTTTCCTTCAGCTTTTTCTGATAATCTAAATTACGGTTCATCTCGGCAGTCATTTCCGAAAGGTCTTTATCTACAAGGTCGATTGTAAGCTGACGGTTATATTCGGCGTCACGGGTAAGAATAAGCTCTTTCTTTATTTCATTAAGGCTTTTTTTGATTCTGATTATGTAAAAAACAAGTCGTAGGGAGAAAAATAAAAGTACTGCACAGGCTATAATGAGAAATATCATGCCTTATTCCTCCCTTAAACGATAGCCTACGCCCCAGACCGTTTCGATGAATTCCTCGCCTGAGGCTTTCTTTAACTTACCTCTCAGGTTGCTGACATGGACGTTGATCGTGTTATCCTCATAATAATATGTATCGTTCCAGACAGCTTCATAAAGATTGGCTTTTGTGAAAACCTTTTTCGGGTAGCTTAAAAAAAGCTTTAAAAGCTGCATTTCCTTCGAGGTTAGGGTTATGGGCTTGTCCTCATATCTTACTGTATTTTCGGAAATATTATAGGTGAGCTTACCGCAGGAAAGCACGCTGTCAGCCTTTGTTACAGAACCGACTCTTCTCATTATGACCTGTATACGGACAAGCACCTCGTTAAGGTCGAAGGGCTTGATTATAAAATCGTCCGCACCTGTTTTAAGCATTTCCAGCCTTGTTTCCATCATTGATTTTGCAGAAAGCACAATGACAGGCTTATCGGAATAGCTTCTGAAATCCTGTATAAGCTGTTCTCCGCTTATATAAGGGAGCATCAGGTCCATAAGTACGATATCAAAATCCTGTTTTTCAAGAAGCTTTGACGCGGTATTCCCCTCAAAGGCGATAACTGTTTCATAGTCGTTCTGTTTCAGGAAATCCGACAGTAGCGCTGAAATCTCCTTGTTGTCCTCCACGATAAGTATTTTTCCCTTCATAATATCCCCCGTAAATCTTATGAAAAAACCGACCATATCTGTATATGGTCGGTATCCCTTGGTCGAGATGACGGGATTCGAACCCACGGCCTCTGCGTCCCGAACGCAGCGCTCTACCAAACTGAGCCACATCTCGAAATATTCTTATACAATACTAAAAATCATCTGATTGTAAATCTGTCTATCGCTGCTGGCAGCTTACATTTGCGGTGCCCGTAATTTTTTGCTCCGTCTGTCGCAAAATTACGACCGCTGCGCCTTTTTTCTCTCGCTTCATCCGCCACAGGCGGCGCTTTAAGAAAAAAGCTACCAAACTGAGCCACATCTCGTTATTAAGTTTTACAATGCTTTTCGCACATTTAAAACAAAACACAGACAGATAAGATGGTGCGGATAACAGGACTTGAACCTGCACGATATTGCTATCATCGGCACCTGAAGCCGACGTGTCTGCCATTCCACCATATCCGCAAAATCAGACTGTACATGGTATTATATCATACTGCAATAAAAAAATCAAGCCTTTTTTGAAAAAATCCCATTTAATAAGGCTTGACTGTATTGCATTTTTATAATCAATATGCTATAATGTCCCAGCAGACGAAAGAAAGGAATGGTTAAAATGAGAAATAAAGATATATACAGAAAAGCCCTGAGACTTGCCGTTCCTATGATGATACAGAACGGTATCACTAACATGGTGGGTCTTGTGGACAACCTTATGGTGGGAAGCCTCGGAACGGAGGCGGTTACTGCCGTTTCCATAGTGGGTCAGCTTATTTTCGTATTCAATCTCGCTATCTTCGGCGGCTTATCGGGTCCCGGAATCTATAGTGCCCAGTTCTACGGTCAGCAGAATACCGAGGGTGTGAGAAACGCCTTCAGAATGAAGCTTATGATAGCGGTAATCTGTTTTATCGGCGGACTTACGGTATTTCTGTTCGGCGGTGACGCGCTTATTGGAATGTATCTGCAGGGTGAAAGTGCGGAAATCAATAAGGAGCTTACTCTCGCTTATGCAGTAGATTACATGATGATAATGCTGTTCCAGCTTTTACCCTTTGCGATTACACAAATTTATGCTACCAGCCTTCGTGAAACAGGGGACAGCCTGAAGCCCATGGTGGCGGGAATATGCTCTGTTGTGGTAGACATCATGTTCAACTACATTCTTATTTACGGAAAGTTCGGTGCTCCCGCTCTCGGAGTAAAGGGTGCGGCTATCGCAACAGTTCTTGCCCGACTTGCGGAAATGCTGGTAATAATTATCTGGACTCATGTAAGAAAGAACAAGCATGAATTCATAGCCGGCGTATATAAAAAGCTTCTTGTGCCCAAGGAACTGGCTGTAAAAATAATAAAGAAGGCGCTTCCGATATTCCTTAATGAATTCTTATGGGCAGGCGGCATGGCGGCTCTTACCCAGAATTATTCTGTAAGAGGTCTCGATATAGTTGCGGGACTGAATATCTCCAATGCAATATGCAATCTTCTCAATGTAGTATTTATAGCTCTCGGTTCGGCAGTAGGTATTCTTATCGGACAGACTCTCGGAGCTTCGGAGTATGAGCGTGCCAAGAAGGAATCCTTCAGCCTTATGTGGTTTACAGGCGGAATCTGCCTTATACTGACGGTGATACTTGTGGGTATTTCAGGAGTTTTCCCCACGCTTTATGAAACTACCGAGAACGTAAGAAACAACGGTCAGATGTTCATTATAATTACTGCACTGTTTTTCCCTGTACAGGGCTTCCTTAATGCTCTTTATTTCACGCTCCGTTCGGGAGGAAAAACCCTTGTCACCTTCCTGTTTGACAGCGTTTATACCTGGGCAATAACCGTTCCTCTTGCCTATATACTGTGTAATTTCACCGCTTGTCCGATATTCCTTATCTATACTATTGTACAGGCTCTCGATTTTATCAAAATAATCGTAGGCTTCATCCTGGTAAAGAAGGGCGTATGGATAAGTAATCTTGTAGAAAACCGTGATTAGTATAAGATAACTGTTGATTATTTCCGAAAAATATGGTATAATCAGGAAAAAGCTTTACGGACGGAGGGCTATAATGTCGTTTGAAATAAATGAGCTTATCGAATTATTGAAGGGTAGAAAAGTTTATATTCAGCCTCATAATTTCCCTGATCCTGACGCTATTGCGGCGTCCTACGGGCTTCAGGTTCTTCTTAAGCATTTCGGTATTTCCGCGGAAATATGTTATTACGGAAATATTGAAAAGACAACTACTTCGGCTATGGTTACTCTTCTCGGTATAAATATGACTGAAGCGACAAAGCTTCAGGATATGAAGGAAACAGACTGCATTATAACCGTGGACTCCCAGAAGGGTAATTCCAACCTTTACGACCTGCCCGGAGATGAGGTTGTATGTATCGATCATCATCCTATATTCAACCCGGGATATTACGAATATACCGATATCAGAATTGTAGGAAGCTGTTCTTCTATCATAGCCGACTATTTCAGGAAGAGTAACATCGACATTACAAAGAATGTAGCGACAGCCCTTCTTTACGGACTCAAGACCGACACCATGGATTTTACCAGAGGTGTGACTCCCTTTGACATAGACGTATATTCATATCTTTTCGGATATGCTGATAACGCTCTTATAAGAAAGCTTCAGACAAACGCTTTCCGCTACGACGACCTTGAAGCCTTCCTTACTTCCATGTCGGGGATGAGAATTGACAATGGTGTTGCTTATTCCTGTCTTGATTTTGAATGTACCGACGCTTTTGTGGCTATGGTTTCTGACTTTATGCTGGGTCTTGACGCTGTATATTTTGCAGTAGTTTTCTCAAAAAGAGGAAACGGCTATAAATTCTCAGTTCGTTCGGAGATAGAAAAGCTTGACGCAGGACTTATAACCGCTAGTGCGCTTTCCACTGTAGGAAACGGCGGTGGTCATAACAGCATGGCAGGCGGCTTTGCTCAGGCGGACAAGCTTTCCGCTGTTGATGAGGACTGTGAAACAGCCGTGAGAATGCTGTTCGGCGAGTCTATAGAGTTTTTTTCCGCTTCATAAGGGTTTTCTGATAAAGAATACTATTTCGGGAATTATAATATTGACTAAAATTTTTGAAAGGTAACCATATATGGGGCGAGAAAAATTTAATTCGAGACTTGGCTTTATCCTTGTTTCTGCAGGCTGTGCAATAGGTCTCGGAAATGTATGGAAGTTTCCGTATATCTGTGCGAAATACGGCGGAGCGGCTTTTATTCTGATATATCTGCTGTTTCTGGCTATTATAGCGCTTCCCATCCTTATAGCTGAATTCGGCGTAGGTCGAGGAAGCCGACAGAGTATAACTACTGCATATTCTAAGCTTCAGTCGCCGAGAGGACGCTTCGGTATGAATAAATATGTGGGCATGGCGGGAAGCTATCTGCTCATGATGTTTTACACCATGGTCTGCGGCTGGATGATGATATATGCGATAAAAATGATAAACGGGGAGCTTGAAGGGCTTGATACCGCCGCGCTGAAAACCCAGTTTGACGGTATGCTTGCCGACCCTCTCGGGCTTACGATATTTACGGTTATAACTATTGCGGTATCCTTCGGTATATGTTTTCTCGGGCTAAAAAACGGCGTTGAGAAGATAACCAAGGTTATGATGATGGTGCTTCTTCTGCTTCTTGTTGTTCTTGCGGTGAATTCCCTTACCCTTGAAAACGCAGGAAAGGGAATAGAATACTATCTTGTTCCCGATTTTTCAGCCTTTGAGGAACACGGTCTCGGTACGGTTATATTCAATGCTATGACCCACGCATTCTTCACTCTCAGCGTAGGTATAGGAAGCATGGAGATTTTCGGCTCATATCTTTCAAAGGAACGCCGTCTTACAGGAGAAGCTATAAGCGTTACTGTTGTTGACACCTTCGTTGCACTTACAGCCGGACTTGTGATTATTCCTGCCTGTGCGGCATACGACGTACCTCTTGATTCGGGCCCTTCACTTTTGTTCATATCTCTGCCCAATGTGTTCAACAATATGCCGGGCGGCAGGATATGGGGCGTGCTTTTCTTTGTTCTTATGACCTTTGCGGCGCTTTCTACAGTTATCGCCGTATTTGAAAATATTATTGCCATGTGCATGGATAACTGGAATATCTCAAGAAAAAAGGCGGTAGCGATAAATCTCCCCCTTATGATTGTTCTTTCGCTTCCTGCCATATTCGGTTATAATCTTCTCAGCGGAGTAAATCCTCTTGGAGAGGGTACGACTATAATGGATTTCGAGGATTTTATCGTTTCTACAAATCTTCTCCCCTTAGGAAGCCTTCTTGTGGTAGTACTTTGTACTCATAAACACGGTTGGGGCTGGGATAATTTCCTTGCCGAAGTAAATACAGGAAAGGGTATAGCCTTTCCGAAGCTTCTTAAGAATTATATGAAGTGGGTTCTACCCGTTATCATAATCGGCGTTTATTTGAAGGGCTACTATGATATGTTTGCACCTCAGGGGCCTTTAGCTCTTACCCTGTGGATGATTTTTGCGGTAGCCTTCCTTGCAGTAATTCTTTTCTTCGCTTTACCGAAGCCTGTAGGAAAGAAAACTGCGGCTTTAGCTGAAGATAAAGAAAACTAAGTAAAGAGGTATCAGCCTTTCAGAGCTGATACCTCTTTTTCTTTTACAAAAATCAGCTATATATATTGATTTTTTTCATTTACAATGGTATAATTAGATGTTAGTATGGGTTATTGTTTGAAAGGAGAAAATATGACGCTTATTGATATAGGCTACGGCAACAGAATAAACAGCAGCAGAATAGTTGCTGTGGTGAATGCGGACTCTGCTCCCGCAAAGCGTATTATCTCCGTAGCAAAGGATAATAATACCGCTATCGACGCTACCTGCGGTAAAAAAACCAAGACGGTAATCGTCATGGACAGCGGTCATGTGGTTATGTCGGCGAAGGAGCCTGATAAAATCCAGTCAGAATAAATGTTCATTATTTCGATTTTTCAGAACAGAAAGGAATTATATCATGAAAAAGGGTATACTTATTGTTGTTTCCGCACCTGCAGGCTGTGGAAAGGATACTATTCTCGAACAGGCGCTTAAGGCAAACGGAAATCTTTTCTACTCCGTTTCCGCTACCTCACGAGCTATGCGTCCGGGAGAAACTGACGGCGTAAGTTATCACTTCAGAACAAGAGAACAGTTCGAGGAAATGATAAAGAACGAGGAGCTTCTCGAATATACGGAATACTGCGGAAATTATTACGGAACACCTAAAAAGGCTGTTTCTGATATGCTTGAAGCAGGTAAGGACGTTATTCTTAAGATAGAAATCGAAGGGGCCGCAAATATCAAGAAGATTTTCCCCGATTGTACCATGATTTTCATACTTCCTCCTTCTATCAAGGAGCTTGACCGCCGCTTACATAAGAGAGGTACAGAGACAGAGGAGGTTATTCTCCGCCGTCTCGAACAGGCGAGAAATGAGCTTGAATTTGCCAAGAATTATGACTATTTCGTAGTAAACGACGACCTTGATGTGGCCGTTCAGGACTTCCTTTCGGTAGTAAAGGGCGAAAAATGCTCGAGAAAGAATTCTCTCGGCTTAGTTGACGAAATACTTTTAAATGACTGTTAAAATTGCGGCAGTAGCCGTAGAAAAGGCGCTTTTCGCCTTTGACAATCTTTTCAGCTATGTTGTTCCCGAGGGGCTTGATATAAAGAAGGGAATGAGGGTAATCGTCCCCTTCGGAAAAGGCAATAAAAACCGTATCGGAGTAGTTTTCGGCATAACCGAAGGCGAAGCGGATAAGCGTATGAAATCGGTTATTTCCGCCGCCGATGACGGAAGCTTTCTGAATGATGAAATGCTGTATCTTGCCGAATATATGAGGGAAGCAACATTCTGTACATATTATGATGCTATAAGAACCATTTTACCTACAGGCTTGTCTCTTTATCTTAACGAGGGCTATAGCTTCTCGGAAAGCCGTGCCACGCTTTATTTAAGCTCGGGAGAGGCAACAGATGAAGAAAAAGACCTTATTCTTAAGGCTAAGGCTTTATCCGATAAAGAAAGAAACAGCTTTTTTGAAGCTGAAGAAAAATCCTCGGCGGTAAGCAGTCTCCTGAAAAAAGGCATACTGCATAAAAACGAGGGTCTAAGGCGAAGAGTAGGGGACGAAACCGAAAAGACGGTTTATCTTGCGGAAAACATACCTGAGGATATAAAGCTTTCGCCTAAACAGAAGGCTGTGGTCGAAGCGATTACCGAGGCAGGCGTGGCTACCGTTAAGGAGCTTTGCTACCTTTGCGGCTGTACAGCCTCGGTCATAAAGAATCTTGTGGCGAAAAATGTGCTTGAAACGGGCGAGGTTGAGGTTTCACGTTCCGTAACCAAGGATGCGGTAGCTACCGAAAGTCTTTCCGACCTTCATTTTTCTCCCCTACAGCAGTCTGTGTATGACGGACTTCAGGAGCTTATGGACAGCGGCGAGCCTAAATGTGCTCTTCTTCACGGCGTAACGGGAAGCGGTAAGACCTCGGTTTTCATAAAGCTTATCGAGCACGCGGAAAAAACGGGAAGAACTGCGATTCTACTTGTTCCCGAAATTGCTCTTACGCCCCAGACGGTGAATAAGTTTCAGAGTCTTTTCGGAAATTCCGTCGCTATTATACACAGCAGTCTTTCCCTCGGTCAGAGGGCTGACGAATATAAAAGGATAAAAAACGGGGAAGCGAAAATTGTAATCGGAACAAGAAGCGCAGTTTTCGCACCTGTTGAAAATATAGGAATTATTGTTATTGACGAAGAGGGCGAGCATACCTATAAATCGGAAATGTCGCCCAGATATCATGCAAGAGATATAGCAAAGCAAAGGTGTTTCAGGCATAACGCCCTTCTTCTTCTCGCTTCCGCAACCCCCTCCTTCGACAGCTATTATAATGCCTTAAAGGGAAGGTACAGCCTTTTTGAAATGAACGAACGCTACAGCGACGCTGTACTGCCCGACGTGCTTATGGTAGACATGAGGATAGAGGCGGAAAACGGAAACCGTGGGGATTTCAGCGAGGAGCTTCTGGCTGAGCTTAAATATAACCTTGAGGCAGGGGAGCAGTCAATGCTTCTTCTTAACCGAAGGGGCTACCACACTTATGCCAACTGCATAAGCTGTGGAACGGTTATTGAGTGTCCCAACTGCAGCATTCCTCTTACCTACCATAAGGTGAACGACAGCGTTATCTGCCATTACTGCGGCTTTCGTAAGCCTATGCCTCGTGCCTGTGAAAAATGCGGAAGTAAGTTCATTTACTGCAGCGGTACGGGAACACAGCGTATTGAGGATGAGATAAAGGAATATTTTCCTAATGCAAGAGTACTCCGTATGGACGCAGATACAACTATGTCGAAGTTTTCCTACGAAAAACGCTTCAAGGAATTTGCCAACAATGAATACGATATAATGATAGGTACCCAGATGATTGCGAAGGGGCTGAATTTTGAGAATGTTACCTTAGTGGGCGTTCTTCTTATTGACCGTTCTCTTTATGCAGGAGATTATCTCGGTTACGAAAAGACATTTTCTCTGATAACTCAGGTTGTGGGACGTTCGGGAAGAGGAAAAAAGAAGGGAAGAGCCTATCTCCAGACCTTTTCTCCCGACCATTATGTTCTACAGCTTGCTTCCGAGCAGAATTATAAGGAATTTTTCCGTCAGGAAAGCGAAGTGAGAGAAGCTCTTATTTTTCCGCCCTACTGCGATATATGTATGATCGGCTTTTCGGGAGCGGATGAAAATTCGGTAGCTATTGCTTCCGCACGGTTTCTGGAGCTTCTTAAGAAAGCGGATAAGGAAAGCGTAAAAAAGCTTCCTCTTATCATGCTTGGACCTACGGGAAGCGGTAAATATAACGGAAGCTATCGGGAGAAAATAGTAATAAAGTGTAAGAACTGCCGTGCCTTCAGGGATATGCTCCGTTCGGTAATGTATTCCGCATATAAGGAGACGGCTTTCAGAAACGTAAGCTTTTACGCCGATTTCAACGGCGAAATAATATAGAAAGGATTTATAATTTATGGCACTCAGAAATATTGTAAAGGTCGGCGAGGATATCTTAAAGAAAAAAAGCAGGGAAGTAACGGTTTTCGATGATAAGCTCTGGGTACTTCTCGACGATATGTTTGAAACTATGCAGTCAGCGAACGGATGCGGTCTTGCCGCTCCCCAGGTAGGCATTTTACGCCGTGTGGCTGTTATAGATGTGGGCGATGGCCCTATTGAGCTTATAAATCCTGTAATAACCTCCATGAGAGGGAAGCAGAGAGAGGTAGAGGGATGTCTTTCCGCTCCAGGACAGTGGGGCTATGTAACAAGACCTGCCAAGGTTAAGGTTACTGCATTAAACCGCTACGGAAAGGAATTCAAGGTGGAGGGTACCGAGCTTCTTGCCCGTGCACTCTGTCACGAGATAGACCATCTTAACGGTACTGTTTTCCTCGATATCGTAGAAGAAATGTATGAGCCCGAAGAGGATAAATAATTAAGCTCCGAAAGGAAAAGATATAATGAACATAGTATTTATGGGAACTCCCGATTTTTCGGTTCCCTGTCTTAAATCGCTTATTGAAGCAGGTCACAAGGTTCAGGCGGTATTTACTCAGCCCGACAAGCCCAAGAACAGAGGTCATAAAATGATGTTTCCTCCCGTAAAGGAGTGTGCGCTTCAGTATGATATCCCTGTTTTTCAGCCTCTTTCTCTCAGAAAGGGCGAGGACGCTGAAAGCTCTCTGAATACCCTTAAGGAGCTTAATCCCGATTGTATCGTTGTAGTAGCCTATGGTCAGATTTTACCTAAAGCAGTTCTTGACCTGCCGAAATACGGCTGTATAAATGTTCACGCTTCGCTTCTTCCCCGTTACAGAGGTGCGGCTCCTATCCAGCACTGCATCATAGACGGCGAAAAGGAAACAGGCGTTACCACAATGTACATGGGAGAGGAACTTGATACAGGCGATATGATTCTTGTGGATAAGATTACCATTGACGAGAAAATGACTGCATCTGTTCTGCATGACAACCTTTCCGAAATGGGAGCCTCTCTTATCGTGGAAACATTGAAGCAGGTGGAGGAGGGTACTGCTCCCAGAACTCCCCAGACCGACGAAAATACCTGTTACGCCTCTATGCTTACCAAGGAAATGTGCAGGATTGATTTTACAAAGTCTCTTGAAGAAGTATACAATCATATCAGAGGTATGTCCTCGGCTCCCTGTGCCTTTACAATGCTGGGAGATAAGCGTCTTAAGGTATATTTCGCCGAAAAGACTGACATGAAATCGGAGCTTCCCTGCGGTACTGCCGCTGACGATAATTTTGCGGTAGTATGCGGCGACGGGGTAATACGCTTTACTGATATTCAGCTTGAGGGCGGAAAGCGTATGAACGCTTCCGATTTCTTAAGAGGAAGAAAGATAGAAAAGGGTACTTTATTCGGCTGATAAACAGCCTTTGGAGTGATAATTATGGATATAATTTATAATCTTATTTACGGCGTACAGATGATATTCTATTATCCTGTCGTAGGTATATTCTTTGTAGCCGCTATGATTTTTGCAGGAATATGCTCTATAAGAGTTCATACTGTATTCAGTAAATATAATCTCGTAAGAACAGGAAACGGAGTAAAAGCATACGAAGTAGCACGCCATATTCTCGATATAAACGGGCTTTATGATGTACAGATCGTTAATGTAAGAGGTAATCTTACTGACCATTACGACCCTAAGAGAAGGATTCTTGCTCTTTCCGATACAGTATACGGGAATGCTACGGTAGGTGCTATCGGCGTAGCCGCCCATGAATGCGGTCACGCTATACAGCATGCCGTAGGTTATGGACCCATGAAAGTGAGACAGGCTATCTATCCCGTAGTAGCCTTCAGCTCCAAAATATGGATTTTCGTATGGCTTGCAGGCTGTGTGCTGGAAATGTTTACGCTTATTCAGGTAGCTATTCTTCTTTATGCCATTACGGCAGTATTCCAGCTTGTTACACTTCCCGTTGAATTTGACGCCAGCAACAGAGCGATAAAGACGTTGGCCGACAACAAGCTTTTATATGGTACTGAGCTTCTCGGTGCAAGAAAAACGCTGAGTGCGGCGGCTATGACCTATGTTTCAGGTCTTTTAGCAACCCTGGCACAGTTACTGAGACTCATGGCGAGGACATCAAACAGAAGAGGGTGACTTAAATGTCTACTGCAAGGCAGACGGCTTATGAGCTGTTACTTAAAACAGAATTAAGCGGAGCTTATTCGAATATTGCTCTTGACGGAGCGCTTGAAAAAACAAAGCTTCGTCCAAAGGATAAGGCTTTTGTGACTGCGCTATTTTACGGAGTCCTTGAAAGAAAGCTTACCCTTGATTATATAATAAGAGCCTACTCAAAAACAGAATATGACAAGATCGATAAGGGCGTTATACAGCTTCTTCGTATGGGGCTCTATCAGATTCTATATATGGACAGCGTTCCCGAAAGTGCGGCGGTAAACGAGACTGTAAGCCTCTGTACAAAAAGCTCAAAGGGCTTCGTAAACGCTATTTTAAGAAGCTTTATCCGAGGCGGCAGTAAGATCGAATACGAGGGTCTCGACGAATACGGAAAGCTTTCGGTTATGTATTCCTGCCCTAAGTGGCTGGTTAAGATGTGGTGCGGCCGCTTCGGCGTTCCTGCCACGGAAGGAATGTTAAAGGCGAGCTTCGGAAGACCGCCCCTTTACGCAAAGGTGAATACTCTTAAGTGTACTGCCGATGAGCTTATAGCGGAGCTTAAGGCGGAGAAGATTACCGCCAGAAGAAACAAGCTTCTTGACGATTGTGTGGAAATAGATAAGATAAGCGGCATAGAAAGCTGTAATGCTTACAGGAAGGGACTTTTCCATGTTCAGGATATCTCTTCCCAGATATGCTGTAAGATAGTTAAGCCTGTTGTGGGGGAAACTGTTATCGATATGTGTGCGGCTCCCGGCGGAAAATCCTTTTCTATGGCGGAAGCTATGAGCAATAAGGGAAGGCTTTTAAGCTTTGACCTTTACGATGGAAGAGTTTCGCTCCTTAAGGAAGGAGCAAAAAGGCTCGGTATAAATATTCTTGAGGCTTATGTAAACGACGCTACCGTTTATAACGAGAAAATTCCACAGGCGGATAAGGTACTCTGTGATGTTGTATGCTCGGGGCTGGGCGTTATAAGGCGTAAGCCCGAAATAAAGTATAAACCCAAGACCGATATCATGGGGATTCCCGAGATTCAGAAAAATATTCTTGAAACAGCGAAAAAATATGTAAAAGTGGGCGGAACTCTCGTATATTCAACCTGTACCCTTAATTATGACGAGAATGAGGCGGTAGTGGAAGAATTTCTTGCCAATAACAAGAATTTCACGCCTGTTGTCGTCCATATAAATAATACCGAAGCAAGCTATATGAGAAATTTCTTTCCTGATACAACAGGTGGAGACGGCTTCTTTGTAGCAACGCTGAGAAGGACGGAATAAATGGAAAAAAAGGATATATTGTCCTTAACCTTAAAGGAAACAGAGGATGAGCTTTTAGCCCTCGGAGAAAAGAAATTCCGAGGCAAACAGCTTTATGAATGGCTTCATAAGAAGAGGATAACGGATTTTTCCGAATGTACAAACCTTTCGGGAGGGCTCATTAAGCTTCTTGATGAGAAATACTGCATAGGAAGGCTTAAAATAAAGAAAAGGCTTGTTTCCGCCATAGACGGAACAGTAAAATATCTTTATGAGTTTTCCGACGGAGAGAAAGCTGAAACGGTTATGATGAGCTATAACCATGGTAACAGTCTTTGTATCTCTACGCAGGTAGGCTGTAAAATGGGATGCAGCTTCTGTGCATCCACTAAGGCAGGCTTTGTAAGAAATCTGACGCCCGCGGAAATGCTTCTTCAGATCTACGAGAGCGAAAGGGACAGTGGAAAAAAGGTTGAAAGCCTTGTACTCATGGGGATAGGCGAGCCTCTCGATAATTACGATAATGTAATAAAATTTCTTGAAATTCTCTCTTCAAAAGAGGGGACAAATCTTAGCTTAAGGCATGTTTCTCTTTCAACCTGCGGTCTTGTGGACAGGATTTATGAGCTGGCGGAATTAAAGCTGGGGCTTACTCTTTCGGTTTCGCTCCATGCGCCTACCGATGAGAAAAGAAACGCAATAATGCCCGTAAACAAGCGTTACGGTACTGCCGAGCTGATAGAAGCCTGTAAGCATTATTTCGACAAGACGGGAAGGCGTATAAGCTTTGAATTTGCGCTTATTTCGGGCGTAAACGACAACAGAGAGACAGCCTTCGAGCTTATAAAGCTTCTGAAACCCCTTTCGCCCTGTCATGTTAATCTTATTCCTGTTAATGAGATTAAGGAGGGACCATATAAAAAGAGCGAAAATGTGAAGAATTTCTGCAATACCCTTATAAACGGCGGAATAAACGCTACCGTAAGGCGTACTCTCGGGGCGGATATAAGCGCTGCTTGTGGTCAGTTAAGGCGTGATAATATCTGATTTAATGCAGAATATCAGGGTACTGACATTAAAATTTTAAAAAGTAATGAAATTGTAACCATTTAACAGTTGATTTATTCACTCAAAAAGTGTATAATGTAATTTATGAATATGCAATCGGGTGGTGGTATAATGAAAAGTTTTTCTAAAACCGATATAGGCCTTAAGCGAAGCGAAAACCAGGACAGAGTCTTTACCGAGGTGCTTGATGAAAATGCGGTGGTAATAATTCTCTGCGACGGTATGGGCGGCGAGAATGCAGGAAGCGTGGCCAGCGAAATGACGATTGAATTTATGTCAGATCGTATCCGCAAGGGCTTCCGCACAAATATAAGCAGGAATTATATCCGTAATCTCCTTATTACCTCTGTGACTGCGGCGAACAGTCTTGTTCACGACCGCGCTACAAAGGAAGCCGATAAGTACGGTATGGGCACTACCTGTGTTGCGGCCATCGTATACGGAAACCGTGCATACATAATAAACGTGGGCGACAGCCGTGCGTATCATATTTTTGATGATAATATCCAGCAGATTACAAAGGATCACACCTATGTAAGAAAGCTGATTGAGCGCGGAGAGATTACCGAGGCTGAAAGCCGTGTTCATCCCGACCGTAATCGTATTACCCGTGCGGTAGGGGCTGAGCGTGATATAACGCCCGATTACTTTGAGATAGAGCTTGAGGAGGGAAATATTCTTCTCTTTTCCTCGGACGGGCTCCATTCCTACGGCGATGACGCCGAAATTGCGGAGATAATTGTGAATAATCCTATCAATAAGGCCTGTGACCTTCTGATAGATTACGCTCTCGGAAACGGCGGAAGAGATAATGTTTCCGTTGCTGTTGTTGAGGTATAAATAGAAAGGGCTGTACTTTTATGGATAAGAATATAGGCAAGAAGCTCGATAACCGATACGAGCTGCTTGAACTTATAGGCGTCGGCGGAATGGCCGATATCTATAAGGCTATGGATATTATTGAGGATAGAGTTGTTGCGGTAAAAATTCTGAAAAACGAATTTGCTGCAAGCGAGGACTTTTTAAGACGCTTCAGAAATGAGTCGAAGGCTATCGCTCTCCTCTCTCACCAGAATATTGTAAAAATTTATGACGTGGGCTTTACCGATAAGATTCAGTATATCGTCATGGAATTTATCGACGGTATTACTCTTACCGAATATATCGAGCGACAGGGTGTACTTAAATGGCGTGACGCTATTCATTTCATCACGCAGATTTTACGCGCGCTTCAGCACGCTCACGACAGGGGCATAGTTCACAGGGATATCAAGTCCCAGAATGTTATGCTTCTTGCAGACGGTACAATAAAGGTCATGGACTTCGGTATTGCACGTTTTAACCGTGAAACCGACAAGACCATGTCTGAAAAGGCTATAGGCTCCGTTCATTATATAAGCCCTGAGCAGGCGAGAGGCGAAGTAACCGACGAAAAGAGCGATATTTATTCAGTCGGCGTTATGCTTTATGAAATGCTTACGGGAGAAAAGCCCTTCGACGGCGATAATCCTGTTTCGATCGCTCTCAAGCACATGCAGGCTGTTCCTAAGCGCATGACCGAAATCAACAGCTCCATTCCCGAGGGGCTTGAAGAAATTGCTGTAAAGGCTATGCAGAAGGAGCCCTCCAAGCGTTATCAGACTGCAGGCGAAATGATAAAGGATATTGAGGAGTTCAAGAAGAATCCCAGTATCGTTTTTGAATACAAGTATTTTTCTACCGACGGTTCTACCAAGTATTTCGATAAGGTAGTTCCTGACACTCCTCAGAAAACAAAAAAGGCTGTTCCTGTTGAAGAAAATCCTGTCGAGGAAGTCGACGACGAGGAATACGACGATGATGACTACTACGATGACGAATATTACGAAAAGCGCAGACGTTCACCTGTGTTACCTATTCTCTTCGCATTGGCTACTGCCTTTGTAATTATGACCGCATGGCTCATTTTTACGGTTGTTACCAAGAATGTTGACGATATCCAGAGCCAGAGCGGCGAGGAAGTACAGATGCCTAATCTCCAGAATATGACATGGGATGAGGTTTTAGCTCAGTACGACGATTTCAACTTTATTCCTACAACTAAATATTCCTCTGAACATGAAAAGAATAAGGTTATAAGCCAGAGCGTTATGCCGGGACGTTCTATCAAGAAGAATCAGGCGGTCGAGGTAGTAGTAAGTAACGGTCCGAAGCTTGTGGAGATAGACGATTATTCCGAAAAACACATTGACGATGTTATCGCTATGCTTAAAAAGCAGGATCTTAAATATGAAATTCTCCGTGCTGAGGACGACAGTGTAGCCAAGGATTTCGTTATCAAGACAAATCCTCCTGCAAGAGAATTCGTAACGGTAGGAGAAACGGTCACCTGTTATGTAAGTCTCGGAAAGAGCAATGAGTCTACCGCAGTACCTCAGCTGATAAATCTTTCCCTTGCCAGCGCAAGAGCAAGAGCAGAGGAATACGGTATCCTTCTTACAGTTGTTGAGGAGGCTAACTCTGAGGTTGAGGCAGGAAAGGTAATCCGCCAGAGTATTGATCCTACCACAAAGGTAGAAAAGAATACGGTAGTTGAAATCGTAGTAAGTACAGGCGGTGCCGAGGAAAGAGAAGCTTCGATAAAATTCAGCCTTAACAGCAACGCTAAGGGTGAATTCAGATTCAAGTACTATATTGATGGCACTCTTCAGGAAGAGCTTACCGAGACAAAGGATATCGGACTTACTGATAAGTTTGAGTGGAAGTTCACCAACAGCGGTGTTCATGAATACGCTATCATGGTTTGCTCTATGGATACAGGCGCTGAGGGATTACTTGTAAATATGGAGGTTGACTTCACAAAGGATCCTCCTACAAAGGACGATCATGGAACCTTCAACGGTAAGATTTTCAAACAGCTCCTTAATGCTGACCCTGTAATTGAGAATATAGGGGACAGTGATGAAAATAATGATGAGGTCGGCGACGAAAATAACGATGAATTTGAGGATGTTCCTGAGGAAGAAATTTCTGAGGACGACGAACCTATTTTCGTTGAGGAAGAATCATCAATTAACGAGGACGAAATAAACTGATAAGGAACAGAGGCTTTAATTGAGAAAGATAAGCGGAAGAATTATAAAGTCCGTCGGCGGTTTCTACGATGTGGAAACCGCCGAGGGCGTTTTCAGCTCAAAGGCGAGAGGTGTCTTCAGAAATAAGAGCATTTCACCCTTTACGGGAGACTATGTGGAGATTTCTCTTGAAGAAAATACCGAGCCTGTTATCGAGCGTATTTTTGACAGAAAAAATGAAATAATAAGACCGCCTATGGCGAATCTTGACTGTGCGCTTCTGGTAGTTTCAGCCTGTGAGCCGTCGCCTAATGCGCTTATAATAGATAAGCTTATTGCGATTTTCGAAAGTAAGAATATCGATACAATCCTTATATTCACAAAAAAAGATATGCAGGACTGCAGCGAGCTTGTAAGCGTGTATGAAAAGATAGGATATCCCTGCTTTATGGTGGATAACCTGACAGGCGAGGGTACGGCCGAGGTAAGAGATTTCATAAAGGGCAGGACTTCCGCCCTTATAGGAAATTCAGGCGTAGGTAAATCGAGTTTTATAAACTGCATTTTCCCTGAGCTCAATAAGGAGACTAATTCTATAAGCAGAAAGCTTGGAAGAGGTCGTCATACAACGAGAGATGTGGAGATGTATCCCTTTGAGGGCGGATATCTTGCTGATACGCCGGGCTTCTCTACCGTGGATATCGAACGATACGGGCGGATAGAAAAGGCTGAAATACGCTACAGCTTCCGTGAATTTTCTGAATTTTCAGAAGACTGCCGCTTCAATAACTGTATGCATCTTAAGGAAGCGGACTGTAAGGTTACCGAAGCGGTAAAGAACGGTCTTATTGCTTCATCACGCTACGACAGCTATGTAAGAATGTACAATGAAGCGGTAGAAGCTTCCAAAAAATGGTAAGTAGCAAATTTAAGAAAACCGAATAGAATGTAATAGGTGATTACCGAGGAAATGAAAAGCGGTAGTCACCTTTTTTGTGGGAGGGAAGCTTATGAAACGGAGAAATCGGAATTGCGGAACCTGTATATTTGCGGCAGTACTGCTATTTTTCGGAGCAACCTGTCTTTGCTTCCTGTCCTATAGATTTCTTTTATTTATAGTTGCGGCGCTTTTTGTTGTTATAGGTATAGTGCTTATAAAAAGGTGCTGAAAATTTATGAATGGGGGTACATATATGAAAATTGTAGTCATGAAAAGTCCGAAGGTATTTGCCTGGATGCTTAGACTTATGTTCGGAATGAGGAGAGCCTCTGACTGATAAAAAAGATGTCCTTTTATGTCCGATACAAGTATGTTAATATTGTATTGCAGAATAAGCCTGTTACTGTTTGATACGGTAACAGGCTTTTTGCATACCAAAAAAGAAAGGAGAACAATATGGGAGAAAAAATAGCCGATAAGGATGAGGTTCTCGAATACCTTACGAATATTATGAGAGCCGAGGACAGCAACCAGAAGGACAGGCTCAGTGCGACCCGTCAGCTTGGGAAATATCTGGGGCTTGACGGTAAAAAGCTTGAGCTTGAGGGAAAAACGAAGGTGGTAATATATGACGATGTCAGAGACAGCTCGGGAGATTAAGCTGTCAAAGATAATTGCACCCTCTTTTTTTGGCGTACACAGGGATATTTGCGAGGAGAAGTATACTCATTACGCACTTTGCGGCGGACGAGGAAGCTGTAAATCCTCCTTTGTGAGTATTGAAATTATCCTCGGAATAATGGAGGATGAAAGGGCTAATGCAGTAGTCCTGAGAAAGGTGGGGCAGTATCTTAAGGACAGCGTTTTTGAACAGCTTCTCTGGGCTATAGATATTCTCGGGGCAGGGGATTTGTGGGAGCGTAAGCTGAGCGGCCCTGAGCTTGTTTTCAGTCCCACGGGTCAGCGGATTATCTTCCGTGGAGCGGACAATCCCCGAAAGCTCAAATCCACAAAGGTCTCTTCTGGATATATCAAATATATCTGGTACGAGGAGGCGGACGAGTTTTCGGGTCAGGAGGAAATTGATACGATAAACCAGTCTCTTATGAGAGGCGGAGACAGCTTTATATGTTTTTACAGCTATAATCCGCCTAAGAGTACCGATTCCTGGATAAATACCGAGAACATGAAGCCGCGCCCCGACAGGCTCCTGCATAAAAGCGATTATCTTACCGTACCGAGAGAATGGCTGGGAGAGGCATTTCTTTCGGAGGCGGAATATCTTCGAAACATCAATCCTTTGCGCTACAGAAATGAGTATCTCGGGGAGATAACGGGTACAGGCGCCGAGGTTTTTACAAATATAACCCTGCGTCCCATTAGCGACAGCGAGATAGCTTCCTTTGAGAATATTTGCCGTGGGATAGACTGGGGCTATGGAGCCGACCCCTTTGTTTATATCGAAATCGCCTACGAAAAGGGTGGAAGAAGGATACTGATATTCAATGAGTATTATCGTTACGGAGTGAAATTCAATGAGATAGCGGAAAATATACTGAAGCTTAATAAGGGAAGATATCCCGTAACCGCTGACAGCGCCGAGCCTCGTTCAAATGATGAACTGAGGGACAGGGGCGTAAGGATAATTCCTGCAAAAAAAGGACAAGGCTCCGTAGAATACGGAATAGGAAGGCTTCAGGATATGGAAGAGATAGTTATTGACCCCATACGCTGTCCCGAGGCGGCAAGGGAATTCAGAGGCTATCGTCTTGAAGCAAACGGAAGCGGCGGCTATCGAAGCGGCTTCCCCGATAAGGATAACCACACTATTGACGCGGCACGTTATGCTCTTGAAGAAAAGTTTTCAAAAAAGAGCGTCAGCGTTATCGACAGAAGAAAGTTAGGAATATAAGGAGAAAAATATGTTTACAATTTCATCAAAAACACAGGTTACACCTGAGCTTGCAGTAAAATTCATGACAAAGCATTGTCTTAACAGAGACAGAATGGACAGGCTCTATGATTATTACATAGGCAATCATTCTATTTTAAATCGTCCGAAGGATAAAAGAGCCGCCAATAACAGGCTGGTATGCAATCATGCCAAGTACATTACCGACTGTACAACGGGATACTTCCTTGGTAATCCCGTAAAGTATTCAAGTCGTAAGGGCAAGGATATTTCTACGATAGTTGATGTACTGAAAAGAGCTGACAGCCCTACTCAGGATATAGATTTATCCCGTTACGGTTCGGTTTTCGGCGTTTCTTATGAAATGCTCTATATGTCGGGGGATGAAATCCCTGAAATCAGACTTGCAAGTCTTGACCCGAGAAACGCCTTTGTTGTTTACGACGACACAGTGGAACAGAAGCCTGTTTTCGGGGTATATTACATGCCGCTCTGTAATGACAACGGCTTTAAGTCGGGATATCGCTGTTACCTCTGTGACAATGAGAAAACAACGGAGTTTATAACTGACATTTCCTTTGTAATAAAGCGTGTAACTGAGCCTTATATGCATTATTTCGGCGGTGTACCGATTATAGAGTATTACAATAATGGCGATTGCCAGGGGGATTTTGAGCAGGTTACCAGCCTTATTGACGCGTATAACGTTCTGCAGTCTGACAGAATTAACGATAAGGAACAGTTTGTGGATTCTATCCTTCTCATAAAGGGACAGATCCTTGGTGATAATGCGGAAGAGGAATCGGAAACCTATAAGGCTATAAAGGAATTCGGAGTAATGACAATCGATGATAGTGGTGACGCAAAATGGCTCACACGTCAGTTTGATGAAAGCTCCGTTGATATTCTCCGTAAATCCATCGAGGATGATATCCATAAGTTCAGCGGCGTACCTTGTATGAATGACGAGAGCTTTTCAGGAAATACCTCGGGAGTAGCTATGAAATATAAGCTTCTCGCCTTCCAGCAGATGACAAAGATAAAGGAAAGATACTTTACCGAGGGGCTTAAAATGAGACTTTCGCTTATAGCCAACGCACTTTCCGTAATGAGTGCGGTAAAAATTGACGTGGGGGATATTGATATAGTATTCACCCGTACTCTTCCTGAAAATGAAGCCGAAATAGCGGAAACAATCAATCTTTTAAAGGATATCGTTCCCGAGGAACAGCTTATAAAGCTTTTACCCTATGAATTTTCGGTAAAAAATAAGTAAAAAATAAACAGCCGTATTCTTAACGAATACGGCTGTATTTTCATTGTCATTATACGAAATACTTAAGCGAAAACAGCGGAGTATATCTTATAAACCAATGATGTAGGTGATATTATTCACCCTTCTGCTTTGCGAAACATTCGCTGCAATATACAGGTCTGTCATCACGGGGCTTAAAAGGAATTCTTGCCTCTCCGCCGCAGCCAGCACAGGTTGCAGTAAACATTTCCTTGTTTCTTGTGGAATTCTTCTTTGCATCTCTGCAAGCCTTGCATCTCTGGGGTTCGTTTGTGAAGCCCTTTTCAGCATAGAATTCCTGCTCGCCTGCTGTGAATACGAATTCGTTTCCGCAGTCCTTGCATACAAGAGTTTTGTCTGTGTACATACGATATACCTCGCCATATAATATAATTTGACCGCCTGCGGATTTGCACCGCTGAGCCTTATGCGGCAGTCGCAATATAACCTAAAAACGATCTTTAAGCTTGCTTCTCGTTCTTGAAAGAGAATTATCCACGGACTTTACAGGAAGAGAAAGCTTTTCAGAAATCTGCTTATAGGTATAACCGTCGAGATAAAGCTTAAGAACATTGAATTCCTTCTCGGTAAGAAGGGAAGAGAGCTTTCTGTAGACCTCCTTGTTACATTCCTCAAGAATAACAACCTCGTCGGTCACAGCAGTTTCGTCCTCAATCATTCCGAGGTCATAATCCTCGGCTAAATCGGGTCTGTTCTTTGCCTTAGCTACGGCAGTTTTCATACGATTTGAAATACAGGTGTTGGCGAAGGCGGAAAAGGAGCCCTTTTCGGGAACATAAGCCTTATAGGCGTCAATAAGGGCGATAAATCCTTCCTGTTCCAGATCCTCCGCGTCAATACCGTTATTTTTAAGCCTGGAAGCCTTGATTTTAATGATACGGGTATAGCGGTAGATAAGGAGCGTCATTTCATCACACTCCATAGGTGAGGCCTTCGATTTTATTATTCCGACAAGCTCTTCGTCAGTTAAATTCATCGAATCACCCTTTCCCATACGCTTAAACAGATTATATCACTAAATTTTCACATTGTCAATAAATATTTATAAACGGCAGTATTTTTCTCTGCCCTCTTTAAAAATATTTCCGCCGTGACAATCAATTGCTACCGTAAGAGGGAAATCCTCGATATAAAGCTTTTTTACACTTTCACAGCCTAAATCTTCAAAGGCTATAACCTCACAGCTCTTTATACACTTGCAGGCTAATGCGCCTGCGCCGCCAATAGCACAGAGATAAACAGCCTTGTTACGTTCAATAGCGTCAATTACAGCCTGATTTCTTTCTCCCTTTCCTATCATAGCGGAAAGACCTCTGTCAAGAAAATCAGGAGCAAATTTATCCATTCTGCTTGAGGTTGTGGGTCCACAGGAGCCGATAGCCATACCTTCCTTCGTGCCTGTAGGTCCTGCATAATAAATTACAGCACCATCAAGGTCATAGGGAAGGGGAGCACCATTCTCTATGAGCTCGGTTATTCTTTTATGAGCCGCGTCACGGGAGGTATAGATATAGCCTGTAAGCATAATCTTATCCCCTGCATTAAGTGTAGGGGATAAGATCTTGAGTTCTTCTACGTTTACTTTTATCATAATAATAAATCGGATAAGTCGGAATCAGCGGTAAGGTCGGAATCGTCACCCTTGGAATCGCTTCCGAAGTTCCAGAGGTCGTCATCGCTTGTAGATGTAGACTGTCTGAAAGGAGCCTTGCCCTTCTTTTCGGTAGGAGCTGTTGTTTCTGCAGAACCTGCCGCGAATAAGTCAGCAAATTCGCCGAAATCACTGCTCATATCGTTGGACTTGTCATTATTCTTAGCATTTGCATTGATGTTTGAAGGAGTAAGTTCAAAGTCGCCTGCATTTGCGGCAGCTTCAGCGTCAGCCATCATGTTGGAAAGGGTATCGTCATCAGCACCGACAGGATTTATAGCCATGTCGAAGATATCATCGCCTAAGTCAGCACCCTTGTCAGGCTTTGCTGTAAGGTCGTTGGGAGCAAGGTCAAAATCAGCACCTGCGGGTTCAGGCTCCTTATCAAGTGTAAAGCCGTCGATAGCGCCGACGCCTGCTCTGTTTTCAAGAGGTGTAGAGGAGGGAGCTGTTACGAAGAAGTCTTCGAAATCACTGCTCATTTCAGCCTTTTCTTCCTTGGGAGCGGGAGTGGTTGCTTCAACCTTTTCTTCAACTGCTTCTGCTGGAGCAGATTCACTTAAATCAGGAGTAGAAATTACGTCGGGAGCATCAGCCATGAGATCTTCATCGCTGGGCATGGATACTGTGGAATCAACTTCGATAGAAGAGATGATTTCGCTGTCGTCGAGGAATTCTTCCTCTTCTTCTTCGACAGCTTCGCCGCCTTCATAGGAGGTTTCAACCTTAAGCTTCTTCTTGATATCATCAAGACGTGTCTTATTGAACTTAGCGGTATCGAATACAGGGAGTTCAAGCTTAGCAGAAACAGTGGAGAAATCTACGCTGAGGTCTGCTGCCGCAGCTGTAAGAGCTGCAGTATCAACAGCGGAGGCCTTCTGACCTTCTGCTGCTTCCTTAGCGGAATTAACACTCTGCTTAACACTGTCAATGCTGTTCTTTGTATCGGTAACAACCTTGGACATTCCCGAAATATCAGTCTTAGCGCTTTCAAAGCTTTCTGCGAAACCGTCAAGCTGCTTGGAAGCTTCGCCGATCTGCTTTGTAGCTTCGCACATCTGCTTGGAGGTGTCGGAAATCTTAGCTGTAGCGGAAGTAATCTGTTCAGACATAGCGTCGAACTGACCTGTTACGCTTGTGATCTGCTTTGTTACGGAGCCGAAGCTGTCAGTAACGGAGTTAATCTGAGAAGTAACCTTTCCGATCTGCTCATTCACAGAGTCAAACTGTCCTGCAAAGGAGTCAAAAATGCCTGTTAAAGCGGCAATCTTTTCAGTTACAGCCTTGATCTGTGCTTCTGCGGCGTTTTTATCGCTTTCAGCCTTCTTAGCCTGTGCGTCAATCTTTTCCTTGGCGGAAACAAGCTTAGCAGAACGTTCCTTAAGCTCAGCCTCAACATCGCTCTTATACTTGTTTACTGCGGAAACGGTCTGTTCAGAGTAAGCCTTGGCTGCATTTATGATTTCCTCTGCATAAGCGGCAGCTTCATCAAGAAGCTCAGCGGCATTGGATGTAGCAACAGCCTTTCCGCCGTTTCCTGCCTTCTTTAATTCGAGGTATCTGTTCTTAAGCTTATCATATTCTTCACGGATTCTCTTTTCGGACATCTGTGCCGAAGCGCATTCCTTGTCAAGCTTAGCTACGTTTCTTCTTTCATCAAGAACGAGCTTTCTGAGTTCCATGATCTTCTTGTCGCTTTCTTCCTTTAAATCCTCGATAATCTTCTTGGATTCCTCGGAAGCCTGCGGAGCCGCTGCGGGAGCGGCAGGAGCACCGGCGGAGGCCTGTTCGGCTGCTCTCTGTGCATTTCTTGCGTCGTTGGTTTCCTTCTGTGCATTCTGAAGGTTGATTTCGAGAGTCTTGATTCTTGTATCAAACTCAATCTGCTGTTCCTTCATCTGCTTCTTTAATTTGTTTATGTACAAGTTAACTTCATTTTTGTCAAAACCCAGAGGGGACTGCTTGAAGCCGAAGCCTTCACTGCTGCTTTCTGCACCAGATGACTTATTCTTGTTCTGTTTTGCGTCTGCCATAACACAACCTCCAAAGTGATAAATATAACTTGATACAATATATTATAACAAAAGTTGCACTAATTTTCAATAGTTAAAATTGATAAAAATGCACAATAAATTTTTATATTTAGCAATAAAACAAGTTTTTTTTGAAAACTACTTGTATTTTTCTGAAAATCGTGTATAATTATATTATAGTCTTGAAAAGGGAAGGATTTGTACGATATGCATGATAAAACTATGACTTTTTCTGTCAAGGATGAACGCGATAACGAGATGAAGGAAATCCTTACAACAGTATATCAGGCGCTGAATGAAAAGGGCTACAACCCTATAAATCAGCTTGTCGGCTATATTCTTTCAGAGGATCCTACTTACATAACAACTTATAATAACGCAAGAAGCCTTATTAGAAGACTCGATCGCGATGAATTGCTCCAGACTCTGGTTAAGAATTATCTTGACGCATAACAAAAACGAACACCGTACCTGCTGAGGGTACGGTGTTTTTCTGTCTGCAGTTTTTTATTGTCCGTCAATAGCTTCAATAACGTATGAGAACTCAGGGAAATCGTTCCTTATACGTCGGCGGCAACGGTCGAGGAAATCATTCCTGTATTCGCTGTTGTCACGCATGGCCTGTTTTGCGCCCCAAAGGTGGGTATAATCTTCCTGAGCGATGAATAATCTGTCCTTGTCCAGAAGTGTGTTCACCTCTATATCAGCATAGGAACAGAGCATTCCGAGAAGTCTCTGTTCGGCGAAAACCATGTGACAAAGCTTGTCATCACAGCACTCCGCAGATTTCATAAAGCTTATCGAAAGATTTGTGTAAAGCTCTCTGAAGGACTTGTCAGGAATATAAAGAAAAGCGGTATTACAGGGTAAAACCGTCTTGTCAAGCTTTCTGAGAATAGAAAAATCCGACACATTGAAAAGGTCGGGGTCAGGATAAATATCGGGAGAAAGATTTTCTCTGTGAGCTACTGTCACCATATTTTCGGGAAGCTCAAGCTTCTTCCACACTATAAAATCCTCGTCAACAAGAGCCGCTGTTTCAGGAAAATCACGGAGAGCGATAAGCTTTCCTGCCGCCCAGAACATAGAGGGGTTAATCCCTTCAATATTCTCTGGAATAAGCTCATATATACCGTTCCAGATCTTATCTATACCGAGCTTTCTGTAATATTCGGCGGCTATCTTATCCGTAACCATAAAGATTTCTCCGTTGACCTTTCGCCATTGAAGGGCGGAAATAACGGTATTATAGAGATTGAAATTTTCTATTTTATAAGGCTTGCATGGATTTTTAAAGAAAAAAGGTGCAGTTGAATTAACGTGAATAGCTTTCATATTATATAAGATTTATACCGTACCCATAGCTGTTGAGAGGGCAGGAGCTGAGATTTATCATAGTTTTCTTGTATTCGGTTTCTGTTACAAGGGCTTCTCCGATTTTAAAGACAAAGCTTCCGTTTTCGGTCATACCGCCTGTAAAGCTTCCGCCGTAAAAGCTTCCCGATGAAGCGGCGAACATGTTGTAGGAAGATGCGAACGATGAGCTGAGAAGATTTAAAAATGAGGATGTGAAAGAACTTGTAAAAGAACCTGTCAACGAAAAGGACAGGAAAGAGGAGTATACCGAAAAGCTTCCTTTATAAAAATTGTTCATAAAAGAAGACGCCAAGAACGAAGAAGCGTAGAAGGATGAACTCAGAAATGAAGACGCATTAAATGATGAGCCCATGAAGGAAGAAAGCGGAAATGAGGAATTGAAGGAGCTGTTATTGTTCATGAAGCTATAGACAACAGGCTTCTTCGGCGGCTCCTTTCTCTCGGTAACAGGCTCAGGTCTTAATCTTATGAGGGCTTCGGGAGTTCTTTTATCGGGACGTACCCCGAAGGCATATTCGAGCTGTTCGGAAATATCATAATTTGGATTTATTTCGTCAATTCTTCTTGAAATTGAAGCTTCTCCCGCTTCATCAAGCCATTTTTTAAGGCTTCCTCCGAGATAATAGCCGACGAGAACAGCAGTATCAAAATTTTCACGAAGCTGTCTTATATTGGAAATTTTCTTATTTCCTATTAACAGACACCAGTCGGTATTTTTCAAGAGCTCGCCTTCTTTCCTCGGGGATTTTATGTAAAGATTATATAATTTTATCTAAACACCCAGAGTTATTATATCACATTTTGTTTAAAATTGCAATAGAAAATTTGAAATTGAGTTACAGAAAGATTTTTTTACTTAAAAATCCGCCGATAAGTTACTTCTTATCGACGGAATTTTTTGCTTTATTTTGTTATTTTTACGCCCAAAACCGTTATATCGTCATCCTCCTCACGGTGGTTGAGTCTGAGGGCTTCGCCTATTGTTTCGATAATTTTATCAAGATCAGGATTTTTATCACGAAGCATAAGCTGTTCAAGCCATTCCTTGTTTATTTCCGCTCCGTCGCTGGTCATGAGAACTATATCTCCTGTAGCCACAGTAAACATTTTTCCGCCGTAATCCGCATGATAATTTACTCCGAGGGGAAGTCCCACGCCCTTTACCTCAGCGAACTTTCCGCCGCAGCGTATAAAGGTAGAGGAGCCGCCTGCCTTATACAGAAGCACATCCCCCGAGGAAAGATTTATCCTGCACACATCAAGGGTAGCGAAGCTTTCGTCTCCCGATTTAACCATAAGGGATGTATTTATCATTTCAAGAGCCGCGTCTATGTCGACGCCTGCCTTAAGAAGCCGTGAAAGCATACTGCAGGCAAAGGTGCTGTCGATTCTTGCGCGGCTTCCGCTTCCCATTCCGTCGGAAATAATCATATAAATATTCCCGTTTCCGTCGTTGAAGCAGTCCCATGTATCGCCGTTCTGCTTGTTTCCTGCCTTATTTTTCTGATAAGCCTTGATATGGGCGTTGTACATTGCCCTTTCCGAAATTGTTATGTGAAGCTTATTCTTGTTTTCACTTATCTGAGGCAGGTCGAATTCCTTCCTGAGATTGAAGGAAAGGGTATCGGCAAGCCTTTCACAGTCGATTTCATCTCCCGATTCCCCGTAGGCGTCTATAGTGAGCCTTCCGTTTACGGTTAATGCAGTAGCTGTAGCGTCGGAAATTCCGAAATCCCTCAGGACTTCCTCTGCCTTTTCTGAAAGCTTTAAATCGAATATTTCGTTTTCCGAAAGCTCCTCGCCCATTCTTTTAAGCATCATTTCCGTTGCGGAAAGCTGACTTGTAAGTACGCTTCTCATTTCTCTTACCTTACGGGAGGAATTTTCGGCAGTACAATACATCATGTACCTTTTGTTGAGAGCGGCGGCAAGTTCCTGTCTGTTGTCGCATTCTTCACGCATTATTCCTTCAAGAGTACGCTCGTCCATGAAGCTTCCGTTTTTCATTATGGCTACTGCCTTGTTCATGACATCGGCGGTATCGTTATATTTCGTTCCCCAGCAGTACATATTGTTTTTACAGCCGCCGCAGACATCGTCGGAAGCACTTGTGTATACCCAGGATATATCCTTTGTGCTTTCGCTGTACAGAGCCTCGGCGGTTTTCATGACTGCTGTTTTCATGGATTCTACAGCCTCGCCCATATTGTCCAGCTTTCTTCCGAAGGCGGCGAAGGGACGGGGAGCCTTTATTATTTCGTTTCGTATCCTGTTGTTATAGGAGGGCAGGAGTCTTTCGGGGACGGTCATGTATACGATACCTGCCGCGGCGGCTGAGGCGGCTGTAACTGCACTTTCCTCGGTAACTCCTGTCAGGAACATTCCAAGTCCAACTGTGAATATAAATGCACAGCCTCTTGTGATTTTTCCGCAACGCTGAAAGAATATGATAACAGGCGCAGAAACCGAAATAACCACAGAGGGCAGAGCGAAGGCAGGGTTTCCCAGTGAAGCCGCCGCCGCTGAAAGGATACCGCATACCGCAGTTTTTCCGCTTACTCCCGAATCCGAGATATAAAGAACAGCAAGAGAGGAGAGGAAAATTCCTGCATTAAAAACAGCAATATTTATATTTGTGAGTGAAGCGGTAAGAAGCATAAACAGCAGAGAAACCGCAAGAATAAAGCCGTCCTTTTCTATTTCCTCGCGGATGTTTTCAAGCCCCTTTGCCACTCTCAGGGTACAGTATGCCGCTACCGAGGAAATTACCGCAAAAATTACGGATATAAAAATATCATGAATTCCGTCGGAGGTAATAATATTCGACACAAGCACAGATACACCTGAAACGAGGGTATAAACCATATTTGTGAGCCCAGAACGGCGCTCTCCCAGGAGAAATTTAAGGGCAGTTATCGCAATCATAGCAATTATGTAGGGGATTGAAGCTCCGAAGCTTACCGAGAGAATAAGTCCTGCCGCCGCACCGGCGAAGGCGAAGAGACATTCGAAGCCGCTTAATCCGCACATAAGGGAAACTGCCAATGGTGCAGGCTTTCCGAATAAAGCCGTAAAGGAAAGTCCCAGTGATATAATTCCGATTATTAAACCTCTTAAAAAACCGATATCCTTTCCTCTGACATCGGAAACAGCAGTAATGCTTTTTTCCATTTTCAACGTCCTTTCATATTCATGTTTTTCTTAATATATCACAGTGAATATGAAAATTTTGTCAAAGGAAAGGATATTATTATTTTTTATTGTAAACAGTCTCGCAGAGATTTACAAAATCCTGCATTTTAAGCTCCTCAGCACGGGCTGTCGCCTTTATACCACAGGATACAAGTATATCCGACAGTACCTGTTTTTCAATACCAAGTGCTGAGCTTAAGGGATTGAGAAGCTGTTTTCTTCGCTGGGCGAAGGAGGCTCTTACTATTTTGAAGAAAAGGGCTTCGTCAGAAACATTGTACTTATTTTCCTGACTTACGTCAAGACGGATTACTGCACTGTCAACGTTAGGAGAGGGCATGAAGCTTCCTCTTCCTACCTTGAAAAGAAGCTTCGGGGTGCTGTAATAGTTTACCGCTACAGTTACCGCTCCGCAGTCACGCTCTCCGACTTTTGCGCAGAGTCTGTCTGCCGCTTCCTTCTGTACCATGACCGTCAGCGTCTTTATCCGTATGCGTTCTTCAAGAAGCTTCATGATAACAGGTGAAGTTATGTAATAGGGGAGATTTGCGCAGACGTAAATCTCCTCGAAATCCGAAAGCTTTTCATCTATAATTGCCTTTAAATCGGTTTTCATTACATCGGCGAAAATAACCTCTACATTATCAAATTCCGAGAGGGTTTCTTCAAGAATAGGCTTTAGTCCTGTGTCGATTTCTATAGCGATAACCTTGTCACATCGCTTTGCAAGCTCGGTAGTAAGAACGCCTACTCCCGTACCTATTTCGATAGCGGCAGTACCCTTCTTACAGCCGCCCATATCTGCTATTTTAGGGCAGACTGTAGGATTTATAAGAAAATTCTGTCCCAGCGACTTTGTAAAGGCGAAGCCATGACGCTCAAAAAGGTCTTTTATAGTTCCGATATTGGTAAGCTCCATGTCAGCGGACTTCCTTTCCGCCTCTTTTTTCTCTGTCGGGAGAGGGCTTTCTTATAATTGAATTTTTCGGGAACTGCTCGGTATAGGGAATACGGAGCTGTTCCGTTGCGTGGTTGGCTATTCTTACGCTTTCGCCCTTAAGATTGAACATTTCAGAGGGCTTGAAGCTTACAGGCTCACCCTTAGGCGGCAATATTTCAAGCTCATCATCAAGAGTGAAATAATTACGCTGTGTTATATCGAGGGCGTTATCGGAATAGCCGTTTATTACGCCTACGAAGTCATATTCGCGGAAATAACCGCTGTCCTCATAGAACTGGTCGGCGTCGTCGTGGTTATAGAAAAAGCCTGTACAGTATTTTCTGTGGCTTACCTTATATACCTCGTCGATGACCCAGTCGGGAGCCTTTTCCTTTCTTAATGCACAGTCGAGAGCCTTTCTGTATGCGTTGGTTACGGTAGCCACATAATAGGAGGACTTGGCTCTTCCTTCTATTTTAAGGCTTGTGACTCCTGCCTCAATAAGGTCGTCTATATGATTTATCATGCAGAGATCCTTTGCGTTAAGGATATATGTTCCTCTGTCGTCCTCGGTAATCTCGAAATCCTGACCGATACGCTTTTCCTCGGTGATAAAGTATTTCCAGCGGCAGGGCTGAGCGCACGCACCTCTGTTGGCGTCACGGTCAACAAGGTATTTCGAGAGAAGACACCTGCCCGAAAAGGAAACGCACATAGCCCCGTGAACGAAGGCTTCTATTTCCATATCGGAAGGAATGTTATCACGGATACGCTTTATTTCGGTTAAGGGAACTTCACGGGCAAGAACGATTCTTTTCGCTCCCAGGCGGTAAAGCTCTTTAGCTGCAGTATAATTCATTATACCCACCTGTGTTGACATATGGATATCCAGCTTCGGAGCGTATTCCTTTGTCATAGCCATAACGCCTATATCAGCGGCAATAACAGCGTCAATACCTGTTTCCTTTGCTCCGGAGATAAATTCGGGGAAGGCCTCCGCCTCATCATTTGTAGGAACGGTATTACAGGTCAGATACACCTTTACGTCCTTACTGTGGGCGTATTCGACAGCACGGTTAAGCTCCTCGGAATTGAAATTCTTCGGATTCGCTCTCATGCCGAAGGACTGTCCGCCGAGATATACGGCGTCACAGCCGTAATCTACTGCCGCTTCGAGACATTCGTAATCTCCCGCAGGAGAAAGTAATTCGATATTATTCAATATAATTTTCCTCCTGCTCTGTGGGAGCGAGTTCAGCTAAAATAAGATTCTGTTTATGCTCGCTTATGGTTTTTGCGTAGAATACCTCTCCTGTTTCCTCGTTGGCACAGAAATAGTAGTATTCCGAGGGAATATTGGCGAGTACCGCTTCGATAGCGTCAAGTCCGGGATTACATATAGCTCCCGAGGGTATACCCTCGCATACATAGGTGTTGTATGAATTGTAAAGCTTTGTTTTAGAGGCTTCAGAGCCCTTGATATAAGGCTTTATGTCATTTTCGATATAAAGCACGGTTACGTCAGACTGAAGGTTGGGGAATTCGGCTGAGTTTCTTATACGGTTGAGGAAAACGCCTGCAACAGCCTGCATATCCTCAACGCTTGCCGCTTCCTTCTGTACCATTGAAGCGAGAGCCATAACCTCGTCGAGAGTCATGTTCATTTCGCCCATCTTCTTGTACATTTCACGGGTAATCTTATCGTTGAAGTTGGAGTACATCTTTTCTGCGGCAACCTCTGCGTTTTCAAGGGAATCCAGGTGCATCTGCTCCTTGGCTTCCTCCTGGGTCTGACCGTTTATGGGCTTACAGCCGTTCTCCATGGAATTTACAATATAGAATTCATAGGTATCAGGGAAAAGATAGCCTTCAAGCTGATTGAATTTATAGGGGCTTTCCTTTACTCTGCGTTCAAAGTCATATTTATTCTGAATATTCTTATAGAAATTCTCAAAATCATCAGCGAAGCAGACATAGTTTTCTTCGAGAAGCTGTCCTATCTCTCTTGCGGTCATACCTTCTACTATACGGACGGTTACAGTTTTCTTTTCCTGAGTTTCCGTGCATATTGTGGAAAGAAGAGTACTGTATGGCATAGTAGAGCTGAGAGTATAACTACCGGGGATAAAATCCTTGTTTTTGCCTGTGAAATCAGCGAAAAGCTTGAAGAATTTAGGGGAGCTTATGATATTATTCTCACTTAAAAGAGCGGCAACAGTTTCTATATCGGCATTTTCGGGGATTTCAACGTCAATCTTGAATTCCGTAGAGGCGATACCCGTGAGATCCTGTGCCCAGGTAACGATATAGGTTGAAGCATAGGCGGAAACGCCGAGAATTACTACCGAAAGAAAAACGCTTAAAAGAACATAAGCGAAGGTACGGACTCTCTGCTTCTGCTTTTCATATTTTCGTCTTAACTGAACAAGTCTGCGTCTCTCTGCCTTGGCTGAAGGGTCTTCTTCCTCTTCATTTTCTGTTATAGGGGCAGTATTCCTTCCCACGGGAGCCATCATTCTTGTAGCGGAATTATCCGAAGGGGATAATTCTTCATCCCCCATATCCTCGTCATAGTCGAATTCGTCGGAAAGCTCGTCCTCTATGACGGGCGTATTCTTAACGGGAGCAGGACGCTGTTCTGTCCTGATTATCTGTGTTTTATCGGGAGCTGAAACAGCCGTCGGAGCTTCCTTCTTCTTTTCAGAAATGCTGTCGGCGAGAGAAACTATCTCCTTTTTCTCCGAAGGAGCGCTCTTTACGGGAGCCTTTTCTTCCGAGGGCTTAGCTTCAACGGGCTTCTTTTCGGTTTTTACAGGCGCAGAGGAAGAAGCCTGTCTCTTTTTCTTATTTTCGATAGAAAACAGGAAATCGTCTATGCTTTCGCTTTTCTGTACGACAGGTTTTCTTGTACTGTTTCTTACCGAAGCCTTTGCGGCAGGAGAAAGCTGAGCGGGATTTTTTCTTTCCCTCTCCTTTTCAGCCTTATATTCCTCGGGCTTGTTCCTTTCCTTGAACTTATCGCTATGTAGATAAGCGGCAAGGCTTTCTATATCATTGTATTCTTTTTCTTCCACAAAAATCTTCCTTTCCGTAGAAAAATCCCTTTTCCGTAATTACTGCGTCAACAGGGAGATCGTATTCTCCCACAGGTACATTACCGCAGAATTCCTCATAGCATATCCCAAGCTTCAGACCGTCGTAATTCTGAAAGAATCTGTCATAGAAGCCGCCGCCGTAGCCTAAACGGTAACCCTTTTCATTGAAGGAAAGGGCAGGGGTAATACAGAGAGAATTTCTGAAATCCGTTATTTCCGTACCGTCCGAGGGCTCGTCCACGCCGAATTTGCTTCTGACCAGCGTATCGAGAGAGGAAACGGTAAGAAATTTCATTTCCTTTCCGATACATTTCGGTACGGCTACGGTTTTATTTTCCGATAACAGGAAGCTGATAAAGCTTCTTGTATCTACCTCTATTTCCGAGGAGGCGTAGATAAGATATGAGCCGAAGCTTAAAATTCCGCTTACTGTCTTAAGATTATTATATATTTTTTCGTCGAGTTCTTTCCTGTAACCTTTATCCATTTCTTTTCGGCGGGAAATAAGCTCTTTTCTTAAAACACTTTTCATTCCTTACATCTCATGGCTGAGCTGAGCTTCTTTGCGGCGGTACTGCCAGAAAGACATTCAACAAGCTTAAGTCCGAAATCCACAGCTACGCCTGCGCCTCTTGAGGTGATGATGTTACCGTCAGCCTCAACGGGTTCGCCTGTAACCTCGGCACCGAGAAGGAACTGCTCAAAGCCGGGGAAGCAGGTAGCCTTCTTTCCGTTGAGAAGGTTCATTCTTCCGAGAATTGAGGGAGCGGCACAGATAGCACCGATATACTTGTTGTTCTTTACGCAGAATTCTATTGCGTCACGGACAGTTCTGTTCTTTTCGAGATTGAGTGTTCCGGGCATACCGCCGGGGAGAACTATCATATCAACGCTGTCGTCAAGCACAACATCAACCTCGGTTATATCGGTTACAATAGATATACCATGGGAGCTTGTTACAACCTCCTCGCCGATACCTACGGTAAGAACTCTTCTTTCATCTCTTCTTAAAACGTCTATAGCGGCAATAGCCTCTGTTTCTTCAAATCCGTCTGCTAAAAATACATAAATCATGATAATTACCGTCCTTTTATTCTTACTGTGAATTTTTCCTCCATGAATACGGGGTAATAGGAAAGCTTCGCTTTTCTTAAGTTTTCCTCGCCCATATCCTCCTCACGGTTGACGTACTTAAAGCCGTGAACCGAATTAAGGAGAAACTGTCTGTTTATCATAGGGTATGCACCCTGAAAATCCGTTAAAGCCTTTTCTACATGAACGTTGAAGGTATCGCTGTTAAGTGGCTCTCCGAAGGTAAAGGCCTGAATTTTTCCGTTAACTTTTAAAATTCCGCCGATATACCCCAGCTCGAAAAACTCTCCGAGGCTTTTCCGCACTACGTCGCTTTCTTCGTTTTTACCCGAATCGTCGGAGAGGTTACGTCGGCACCATTCTTCATTCATTTCAATACATTCCGCTATATTCGATTCCGTTATTTCCTCATAGCTCCAGTCGTTCTCGGAAAAACGGGCTATATGGTTACGCTTGGCGTGATATTTTTTACCCTTAAGCTCCGTAAGGTCCTCGTAGCTGTAGATATAGTCGAATTCGTTCGTATTCGGCTCAGCCTCGGCTCTGTCTCCGTAAATCTCGAGAAGCGTCATCATCGAAACCTTATCTGAGGAGCATATTGTAAAGGGGATGTTTTCTTTACGGCAGTATTCCTCCATTTCGAAAAGCACCTCGGCAATATCGCCTCTTCCTGAGGGGAAGAAGAAGCCGCTTCCCGTTTTCACAATATAGAAATCCTTATAACGGGAAATTTCTATATCAAAAACATCCTGCCACACATAGTTGTTCCCGAAGGTATATTCACACCCTCTGAAATCTGAATATCCGAGAAGGGACTTTATCCATTCTCTGTCTGAAAGCAATGGCTTTCTGAACTCAATCATTTGTTGTTTCCTTTATTATTCTGCATAATTCTTCATTTATTTCTTCTATTTTTCTCGGCTCGCCGTCTATACTGCAGGACACTATACGCCAGCCGCATTTTTCCGCTGTATAAAGCGCCGCCTCACGGCACGCTGCAAGAAAACCGATATCCCGTTCATGGATATCCTTTTTCGATTCATCGCCGTTATAACGGAGCGACATAAGCTTCTGTGAAACCTCAATAGGCATATCGAGAAAAATTGTCATATCGGGCTTCGGAAGTCCGAGCTTGCTGTACTCGAAATCAAAAAGCCAGTCAAGATATCCTTCCCACTTCGATTTATCTATCTTAGTCATCTGATAGATTGCGTTAGAGGTAGTATATCTCGCCGATATAACAGGGAAGCCGCTTTCATAAAGCTCCTTCCAGTGGGTCTTATAGCTTGTATATCGGTCAACCGCATAAATTGCGCTTGCGGAATAGGCGCTTATCTCGCCGTTTTCCTCGGGATAGCTACCCGAAAGGTATTCGCTTACGATTTTTCCGCTATAGGTATTATAGTAGGGAAAGGTAATAAAATTCGCTGTGGAAAATTTTTCGGCTAAAATGTCGAGCTGTGTTGATTTTCCGCAGCCGTCAAGTCCTTCGATAACAATAAGCTTTTTCATGATAACACTACCCCCATAATAATACTATCATATCATTTTAACATATTTATACTGCATAGTCAAGATAAAAATCAAACTCCGCACTAAATAAATGCGGAGTTTAAAAGCTTTATTAAATTGCGCCGATTTCCTTTAAAATCTTGTTCAGCTTGCCCACAGGAAGACCCATTACGTTATAGTAATCTCCCTCGATACCTTCCACAAGAAGCGCACCGTAATCCTGTATACCGTAGGCACCTGCCTTATCAAAGGGCTCGCCCGTAGCGATATAATCGTCGATTTCTTCTTCACTGAGCTCATAGAAGCGTACAGTAGTTTCTTCACAGAAGGTATATTTTTCGCCGTTCTTTATAACGCAAACTCCCGTATAAACGCTGTGCTCAGTTCCTGAAAGAAGGGTAAGCATACGCTTCGCGTCCTCGGCGTAAGCAGGCTTTCCGAGGATTTCTCTTCCTGCGGCAACTATTGTATCCGCTCCGATTACTATATCCTCGGGATGTAAAGCGGCAATTTCCGCAGCTTTATTTTCTGCCAGAGCACTTACGAAAAGGTCGGGGGACAGGCTTTCATCTGCCTTTTCCTCTCCCTGTGCAGGCTCAATTTCAAAATCCTTCGTTATGATAGAGAGAAGCTCTTTTCTTCTCGGTGATTTGCTTGCTAAAATAATCATGATAAATACCTCCGATACTTCATAATTTTATCATATCGGTTAAATTATGTCAAATAATTATTGCAATATTTTATCCGTTGTGATATAATATATAGTATATTTTTGTGCAGTACTGCACAGCAGGAGGAAAAAAGCTTGTCAGAAAGAGATTATTTATCCGAAATCCGCAATTTCTGTATAATTGCACATATAGACCACGGTAAGTCTACCCTTGCCGACAGAATTCTGGAACAGACCAGTACCGTTGCCCAGAGAGATATGGAAGAACAGCTTCTTGATAATATGGAGCTTGAGCGCGAGAGAGGCATCACCATAAAGGCGAGAGCCGTTCGTCTCAATTATAAGGCGAAGGACGGTAAGAACTATGTATTCAATCTTATCGATACTCCCGGTCATGTTGACTTCAACTATGAGGTTTCCCGTTCGCTGAATGCCTGCGAGGGCGCTATACTTATCGTTGACGCTTCACAGGGTATCGAAGCACAGACTCTTGCCAATACCTATCTTGCTATAGAACAGGATTTAGAGGTCGTTCCTGTTATAAATAAAATTGACCTTCCTTCCGCACGTCCCGATGAAATAAAGAATGAAATCGAGGACGTTATCGGTATTCCTGCCGATGACGCGCCTCTTATCTCCGCTAAAATGGGAATAAATATCGAGGATGTAATGGAACAGGTTGTAAAATGTGTTCCTTCTCCTACAGGCGACCCCGACGCACCTCTTAAGGCTCTTATTTTCGATAGCTACTATGACAGCTACAAGGGCGTTATAGTTTATGTCCGTGTTAAGGAGGGAACTCTCCGTGTAGGCGATAAGATCAGAATGATGGCTACCAAGGCGGAGTTCCAGGTTGTTGAACTGGGATACATGGGCGCTACCAATCTTGTACCCGCAAAAGAACTGAGAGCAGGTGAGGTAGGCTATATAGCCGCTTCAATCAAGTCTATCGGAGACACAAAGGTAGGCGATACCGTTACACTCTGCGAAGCTCCTGCCGATGAGGCGCTTCCCGGATATCGTAATGTAAACCCAATGGTATTCAGCGGTATTTATCCTGCCGACGGCTCAAAATACGGAGATTTAAGAGAAGCCCTTGAAAAGCTTCAGCTTAACGACGCGTCCCTTACCTTTGAGCCCGAAACCTCGATAGCCCTCGGCTTCGGCTTCCGTTGTGGCTTCCTTGGACTTTTACACATGGATATCATTCAGGAACGTCTCGAAAGAGAATATAATCTTGACCTTATTACTACTGCTCCTTCGGTAGTTTATAAAATAGAAATGATGAACGGGGATACCGTTTTCATCGACAATCCTACCAACTATCCCGATCCTGCCGAAATTATGCAGGCCTACGAGCCCATGGTCGAGGTGCATGTTTTTAGCCCCTCGGATTATGTAGGAAATATCATGGAGCTTTGTCAGGAGAGACGCGGTAACTTCAAGGATATGAAATATCTTGACCAGACCCGTGTTGACCTTCACTATGAATTACCCCTCAACGAAATAGTATACGACTTCTTCGACGCTCTTAAGTCGAGAACGAAGGGCTATGCAAGCTATGACTATGAAATGATTGGTTTCTATCCCTCGAAGCTTGTTAAGCTTGATATTATGCTTAACGGCGACGTTGTTGACGCTCTTTCCTTCATTGTTCATACTGACAAGGCTTATCCCCGTGCAAGAAAAATTGCCGAAAAGCTTAAGGACCATATCCCGAGACAGCTTTTCGAGGTACCGATTCAGGCGGCTATCGGCGGAAAGATTATCGCCCGTGAAACAGTAAAGGCTATGCGTAAGGACGTACTTGCCAAGTGTTACGGCGGCGATATTACCCGAAAGAAGAAGCTTCTTGAAAAACAGAAGGAGGGTAAAAAGCGTATGCGTCAGCTCGGTACCGTCGAGGTGCCTCAGGAGGCGTTTATGGCTGTGCTTAAGCTTGATGATGAATAATATCGGCTTATATATCCACGTTCCCTTCTGTCTTTCAAAGTGTCCCTACTGTGATTTTTATTCGGTAGGCTACGATAAAGAGACAGCCGAAAAATATACCCGTGCAGTAATCCGTAACCTCAGGTTTTATTCCGAAAGCTGCGGAGTAAGATATGATACGGTATATTTCGGCGGCGGTACTCCGATTCTCCTGTATGATAAAATAGGTGAAATTCTCAGTAATGCCGATATCTGCGAAAATGCGGAAATAACGGTAGAGGCCAATCCCTGTGTAACGGATAAAGAGGCTATAGAAACGCTGAAAAAAAGCGGAGTAAACCGTATCTCCTTCGGAGTTCAGTCCCTTTCCGACGAGGAGCTTCGCTTTCTCGGAAGAAGACATACTGCAAAAGAAGCAAAAGCGGCAATTCTTACAGCCTATGACTGCGGTATCGAGAATATTTCCGCCGACCTGATGCTTGGGCTTTCGGGACAGACCAATGAAATAGTCAGAAGCTCTGTCGAAGGGCTTTCGGCTCTTCCGATAAGCCATGTTTCCGCCTATCTTCTTAAGATTGAAGAGAATACTCCCTTTTACCGCAGGAAGCTTAACCTTCCCGACGAGGACGAGACCTCGGAAATATACCTTTACGCTTCGGAATTACTGGAAGAAAAGGGCTTTTTCCGTTACGAGATAAGCAACTTCGCTCATAAAGGAAGGGAAAGCAGGCATAATCTGAAATACTGGCGATGTGAGGAGTATATAGGTATCGGACCAGCCTCACATTCATATTTCGGCGGTAAGCGTTTTTCCGTCCACAGGGATATAGAAGCCTTTATTTCTTCCGAAATACAGGAAACTGTAATAACCGATGAAAATCCCCGTACCTTTGAGGAATACGCCATGCTTAAGCTACGTTTAAGCGAGGGTATTACCTATAAGGAATGTGAAGACTTCGGAGTTAAGAAATCCGATATGGAGAAAAAGCTCAGGCTTATTCCGAAAAGCTACGTTACTGCCGATGAAAAGGGAATAAGGCTTACCTCAGAGGGCTTTTTACTTTCAAATACAATAATTGCAAAGCTGATATACTGAAATGGAATATATTTATATTAAAGATGTTAAGATAAAGAAAACAGCCGCACTTGCACCGATGGCAAGCGTAGCGGACAGAGCCTTCCGACAGATAGCCAAGGAATTCGGTGCGGCATACTGCGTAGGCGAAATGGCAAGCTGTAAGGGTCTCGTTTACAGCGACAGAAAAACCGCTGAGCTTCTGACCGTTACGGAGATTGAACGCCCTATGGCAGTCCAGCTTTTCGGCTGTGAGCCTGAGTTTTTCGGGCCTGCCGTTAAGATAGCGGAAAAATACAATCCCGATATAATTGATATCAACAGCGGCTGTCCCGTACCAAAGGTGGCAGGAAACGGCTCGGGAAGCGCGCTCATGAAAAATCCGAAGCTTTTCGGCGAGGTTGTTTCCGCGGCGGTTAAGGCTACCGATATTCCCGTTACTGTTAAGATAAGAAAGGGCTGGGACGAGAACAGCGTCAACGCCGTAGAGATAGCGAAAATAGCCGAAGAATGCGGTGCGGCGGCAATAGCCGTTCATGGCCGTACGAAAAACCAGATGTATAACGGTACAGCCGACTGGGACATTATCGCCGCAGTAAAGCAGGCGGTTTCGATTCCCGTAATCGGAAACGGCGATGTGGATACTGCCGAAAAATGTGCTGAAATGTACAGATATACAGGCTGTGACCTTGTAATGGTAGGTCGTGGAGCCTGCGGTAATCCCTGGCTTTTCAGGGAAATCGAAAATTACCTGTACGGAGAGGGGACTGCCGAAAAGCCCTCCTTAGAGAAAAAAATGGAGGTCATGAGGCGGCATATTGAGCTTCTTACCGAGTATAAAGGTGAGGTTATCGGAATGAAGGAAGCCCGAATGCAGACAGGCTGGTATATAAAAGGAATGCCGGGGGCGGCGAAATTCCGTGCGGAATGCGGAAGTCTTTCCACATTTGACGACCTCGACAGGCTTATAGATAATATCTTGAAAGGAAATGAATAGAATGATTGCGCTTATTACAGGAGCAAGCTCAGGAATGGGCAGGGAAATGGCGATAGGTCTTGCGAAACGAGGCTTTAACCTCGTAATCGTGGCTCGCCGTCGTCAGAGACTTTTAGAGCTTAAAAAAGAAATAGTGGAAAAATACGGCGTTAAGGTTAAGGTTATCGTCCGTGACCTTTCTAAGACTGAAGAATGTATCGGTCTTTTCAATGATGTTGAAAAGGCGAATATTGATATAGTTATAAATAATGCAGGCTTCGGGGTTTTCGGCGGCTTTACGGAAACCTCTCTCGAGGATGAGCTTCGCATGATTGACGTTAATATCCGTGCAGTACACATCCTTACAAAGCTTTTCCTTCAGAAGTTCAAGAAAAGAAATTCAGGCTATATTCTTAACGTAGCTTCTCTTGCCGCATTTATGGCAGGTCCTCTTTTCTCCTCCTACTATGCTTCCAAAAACTATGTTTTACAGCTTACAAAGGCTATTTATGAGGAGCTCCGCATGGAAAAATCCAACGTTTATGTGGGAGCCTTCTGTCCCGGCCCTGTAAGAACGGAATTCAACGAGACTTCCGGTGCTGATTTCGCCGTAAAGGGAATGGACGAAAAGGATGCGGCTGAATACGCTCTTGAAAAGATGTTCGACGGGGAGCTTATTATAGTTCCTACCTTCGGCTCAAAGTTCCTTGCGGCGGCTTCAAGATTCGTTCCTACGAAGATGTTCCTTGCCGCTACGGGAATGGTACAGAAAAAACGACTTACCGAGGGAACGGAAGAAAAAGACGGGGTAAAGGCTGACTCCACAGAGGAAAGCGGAAAGGCTCTTCCTATTTCCGAAGAAGAGTTAATGATGATAGAAAATGAAAATATAAATTAAAAGAAAGGAAAATAAAATTATGAGTGAATGTACACACAACTGTGAAACCTGCGGACAGAACTGTTCCGAAAGAAAGGCTGAAAGCCTTCTTGCTCCTATGAACAGTCTTTCCGACGTAAAGAAGGTTATTGCCGTAGTTTCGGGTAAGGGCGGCGTAGGAAAATCCCTTGTTACCTCCCTTATGGCTTCTGCCTCTAAGAAAAAGGGCTTTAAGACAGCCGTTCTTGACGCAGATATCACAGGCCCTTCAATTCCTAAGGTGTTCGGCGTAACCGAAAGAGCTCAGGGTACAAATACCGAGCTTTATCCCGTAGTTACAAAGTCGGGAATTGAAATTATGTCGGTAAATCTTCTTCTCGAAAACGTGACCGACCCTGTAGTATGGAGAGGCCCCGTTATCGCAGGAGTTATAAAGCAGTTCTGGACAGATGTTGTATGGAACGATGTAGACTATATGTTTGTGGATATGCCTCCCGGAACAGGCGACGCTCCCCTTACAGTTTTCCAGTCTCTCCCCATAGCTGGAATTATCGTAGTTACAAGCCCTCAGGAGCTTGTTTCAATGATAGTTGAGAAGGCTGTAAAAATGGCGGATATGATGAATATTCCCGTTATCGGACTTGTTGAAAATATGAGCTATTTCGTATGTGACGAATGTAATAAGAAGCATTACATCTACGGCGAAAGTCATATTGAAGAAATAGCTGAAAAGTACGGTATCAAGAATATCGCCAAGCTTCCTATCGACCCCGAATTTGCCAAGTCTGCCGACAAGGGCGAAATCGAAAGCTGTGTCGATATGATTTCGGAATTTGCCGATAAAATTTTAAAGTAAAGCTTTTCCCTGTAAAATTTTATTTTTACAGGGAATTTTTCTGTAACGTTTTCTATTTTTCGCCGTCTTATATATGAAAGCTTTCGTAATAATGAAAGGAACTGATATTATGAACAGATGTGAAATAACAAGAGACCTTCTGCCCGCTTACGTTGACGATATTATAAGTCAGTCGGGCAGGGAATATGTAGATGAGCACGTTTCCGAATGTGAAGCCTGTAAAACAGCGCTTAACGAAGCGAAAACCGAAGTAAGAACAGAAAACGTTGAGGAGAATATTACTGCAAAAAAGCCCTTTAAGAAGGTGAGCCTTAAAAAAGCGATAATCCTTTCAGTAGCTGTAATTATCGGTATAGTGCTGCTTATTTACGGCTTTGTCATTGTTTCCGATATACTTTGCGGCGGATATAACAGCGCCAACAGGCTTTTCGGAATAGACACCGTTGACGGAATATTTAAGGCGGCCGCAAAGGAATACAGTGGAAGATTCCCCGAATATAACTTAACCGAAATCATAAATGAGGGCGAAGACAGAGGCGAGGGAGCAAGCTTCCCGAAGAATTATGTTGACGCATACAGAGTTGTGCGTTCAGAGTCGGGGCAGGCTTATCTTATGGCAGTAGAAGGCGAGCTTACGGGAATAGACTCCTATAAGGTAGATTATTTCAATATCGTAGAAATTATTGATGATGAAACGGCGTGGTTTATAGATAATGAGGGCGAGCTTTACTGCGGAAGCTATAACTATCTGATTGAGGGTGAGCTTTACTGCGGAAGCGAGGTTGCTGACGGCGGAGTGTTCTGTCCCGTGTTTATGAGTTTTATGAGTCATGATGAAATATATTATTCCGATGAGGAAATCGAAGCGATAGTAGAAAAGAAGAAGGAATTGTACCTCAGCGTATATGTTTCCGAGGAGGCTGCCGAGCTGTATGCCAAAGCTGAAAGAGAGCGTCTCAGAAAAGATTATGACTTCTTAAGGGAACAGTCGATAAAGGAAATGAAGGAGAATTTCAATCTCCCCGAGGAAGCTATACAGGAATGGATGAATTTTGAAAAAAATACTGATACTGCGGTAAGTGAAAATGAATAAGGAATTTGACGAGATCTACCGTCTTTACGTCGGCGATGTATACAGGTTTCTCCTTAAGCTTTCGGGCGACGAAAATCTCGCCGAGGAGCTTACGCAGGAAACCATGTTCCGTGCCTTCAGGTATATCGACAGCTTCGACGGAAGCTGTAAAATTACCGTGTGGCTCTGTCAGATAGGGAAGAACTGCTTCTATGACTACTGCAGGAAGAATAAGAAGGAATTTTTTTTCGAGGATACGGAGCTTATTCCCGATAAAAACAATATGGAGCTTAACTTCGAGGATAAGGAGACTGCCCGAAAAATCCACAGAGTTATCCACGACCTTGAGGAGCCCTATAAGGAGGTTTTTACGCTTCGTGTTTTCGGGGAGCTTTCTTATCGTGATATAGCTGATATTTTCGGAAAAAGCGAAAACTGGGCAAGAGTAATATACTATCGTGCGAAGCTGAAGATTTTAGAAAAATTACATTAAAAGAAAATTCACCAATCCTCAATGGATTGGTGAATTCAGCTTGTCGAAAATTTTTTTCGACAAGCTGACAGACTTCGATAGGCACACGCAGACGAGAAAAAAGCCGCTGTAGGCGTATGCTTATACGGTAAGCGGCTTTTGACGACGTAAGTAAAAATGCTTTCGCAGAGCCATTTGTTTGGCTCTGCGAAATTATTTTAATATTGTGTTTTGAGTTGTAAATATCGATTTAATCCGCATTTTTGCGGTGCGTGGGTTTATCGACAGTCTGTTGTATTTAGTCGATGAATACTATAGGCTTAATTAAATCCCTCGGCTTGTCCTTCATAAGCATAAGCGCTTCTTCCATGTGGTCGAAGCCGTGGAAGGTGTGGGTAATAAGACGCTCGGGATGAATTCTGCCGCTTGTTACGAGACTTGCGAGCTTTTCCATACGGAGACGACCGCCAGGCATAAGGCCGCCTGCGATAGTCTTGTGACCCATACCACAGCCCCATTCAACACGAGGAATTCTTACATAATCGCCCTCGCCGAGATAATTTACGTTACCGATTTTTCCGCCGGGCTTAAGCATTCTGATTGCGTCGATAAAGGTATCATTGTCGCCGCCTGCGATAACTACTCTGTCAACGCCCTTACCGTCGGTAAGCTTTAATACCTGGTCGGCAATATTACCGTCACGGTAGTTTACGTTGTAGTTTGCGCCGAATTCCTTGGCCAGGTTCACGCAGTTTTCTCTCGAGCCTACGGAAATGATAGTAGAAGCGCCTCTTATTGCCGCCGCCGCTACGCTCATAAGACCTACGGGGCCGATACCGATTACGCATACAGTATCGCCGAACTTTATTCCTGCAAGCTCAACGCCGTGTACGCCTGTAGGCGTCATGTCGGAGAGCATTACAGCAGCTTCGATACTCATATTTTCGGGTAGGTGAGCAAGGTTTCCGTCGGCGTCGTTCACATGGAACTTTTCGGCGAAAACGCCGTCCTTGATGTTGGAGAACTTCCAGCCTGCCAGCATACCGCCCGAATGCATTGAGTAGTAATTCTGTGCTTCGGTTTTGCTCCAGTCTGGAGTAATTGCAGGTACGATTACCTTATCGCCTACCTTGAAATCACGGACAAGCTCGCCGACCTCGACGATTACGCCTGCCGCTTCATGGCCTAAGATAAGATCCTTTCTTTCACCCAATGCTCCTGAAAAAACGGTATGGATGTCCGAGGTACAGGGTGATACAGCGATAGGCTTTACGATTGCGTCGAGAGGACCGCAGGGGGCGCATTCCTTTTCAATCCAGCCTGTCTTGCCTATACCCTTCATTGCGAATGCTTTCATTTTGAGTCACGCTCCTTTTCTTCTTTTTTTGACGGAACTGCGAAGGGGTAGATATCCCTGTAGGCGTCGAATTCCTCGCTGCTGTCCGTGCTTCCCGAGGGAATAAGACCCGTACAGTCACCGCTTGACGCTGTTCCGATATAGTTTTTCATAAGGAATTCTTCTTCCTTTTTGAACTGGTCAGATTTCTTATTCTTATCCATAATAATTCCTTTCCTTTCTTTGAAATTATTATGGCGTAGAATAAGAAAAAAATTCATTTTATATTATAACGGCAGTATTCCGTTTTTTGCCATTTCAAGCTCTTTGTGAAGCTCTGCTTCCTGCCATTCATAGGCGAGGAAGGGTTTCTTCTTCGCTATAAGAGAAAGGGAAATATTGGCAGTAATATTCATTTCGTCGTAGCGTTCAAGCTTATTCAGAACATAGACCTTCAGAGAAGTAAAATCAATTTCGATTTCCTTGTAATTTCTGTCCAGCTCTCCCGAAAGATACTTGTTTATGGTATCGAGGGCTCTTTCATATCGTCCTGCCGCACAGTCCGCACCGATTATAGCCAGATAGAGAAACTTGTTGAAATCGGATTTTCTGTTGTTCATACAACGTGTAAGAAAAGCCTGATTTGTGCGCCATATATCGTCGGCTAAAGCACTGTCATTCATTTTCAGAGCACTCATAAGATAAACGTAAAGGTACATTGTTCTGAGTCCTGTCTTACTTTCGGGAATAACGAGGGTATTTAGAGTTTCTATCGCCGATTTACAGTCTCCGATTTTCATGAAGCCATCTGCATAAATGATATAGTGGTAGTCGTTTTTTGGCTTATTGAGTATGTATCTGTTGTAATAATAGTTTAGATATTCGGGAGAAAAGCCATGATTGTTAAGAGCCTTATAGTCGCTGAATCTCATGGCCGTCAGCAAAGCTATATCAAATATAATCCAGAATACCGCAATAATAACATAGGCTGTAATACCTATTAAAAAAATAGAAGGCCCTCTCGTGGGAGCAGTGGAGGAAAGCATAATAAGAAATATAGCCATTGCTCCCATTATAAGGAGATATTTCCACCAGTATTTTTTCATAAAGAGTACTAACATGCTTTTATAAAGCCTGAACCATAATTTCATAACATAGTCCTTTTCGTTTAATTTTTTGATTTGGTTTAAAACACGCAATTACCCCGCCGTCATAGTGACTGCGGGGTAAAGTACATATTGTCAAGGATGAATAATTAAGCTGTTTTATTAAAGCTTGAAGTAGTCAACGCCGCCCTTGAACATAGGCTGTTCCTTGTTACCGTCGATATTTGTACAGCAATTAGCGGAGATACGCTCGCTGTGACCCATCTTACCGAATACACGGCCGTCGGGAGAAATGATACCTTCGATAGCGTACATGGAGCTGTTGGGGTTATAGCGTAAATCCATTGTGGGATTTCCTTCAAGGTCAACGTACTGGGTAGCAACCTGGCCGTTTTCGATAAGCTTTCTGATAACGTCATCGTCAGCAACAAAGCGGCCTTCACCGTGAGAAATCGGGATAGTATAGATTTCGTCAACCTTACAATGCATTAACCAGGGGGACTTGTCTGTACAGATTCTTGTGCGTACAAGCTGAGACTGGTGACGTCCGATCTTGTTGAAGGTGAGGGTAGGACTCTTTTCTGTGAGCTCTACAATCTTTCCTTCGGGAACAAGACCGAGCTTTATAAGAGACTGGAAGCCGTTACAGATACCGAGCATAAGTCCGTCTCTGTTATAAAGCATATCGTGAACAGCTTCCTTAACCTTGGGATTGCGGAAGAAGGCGTTAATGAACTTACCGGAGCCTTCGGGCTCATCGCCGCCGCTGAAGCCGCCGGGGATAGCGATAATCTGGCTTTCGGAAACGAGCTTAGCGAATGCGTCAACGGATTCCTCCATTGTCTTTGCGTCTAAGTTTCTGATAACGAAAGCGGAAGCGTCGCCGCCGTAGCGGTTGAAGGCGTCAGCCATATCATATTCGCCGTTTGTGCCGGGGAATGCAGGAATAATTACCTTAGGCTTAGCTATCTTATTGGAGGGAGCACAGATTGTTGTACAGCCTACCTTTGTGGAAATCTTTTCGGGTGCAGGATATTCCTTTACGGTATTCTTGAAGATAGGCTCAAGCTTATCATCCCACTTCTTTTCAAGCTCAGCGATATCAAGCTTAACGTCGCCGCTTTCGATTGTGTAGGTATCTGTTGTTTCACCGATAAGCTCCATGCCGTCGATTTCTTCGCCTGCTTCAATAATGAACGCACCGTAGCAGAGACCGAAGAGCTTTTCGTCGGACATAGCCTTAAGCTTAGCGCCGATTCTGTTACCGAGAGTCATCTTGAAGATACCTTCAGCGAGACCGCCGTTGGCGAGAGACCATACGGAGATTGCCTTGCCTTCTGCGATAACCTTTTCTACCTGCTTGAATACCTTCTTTACGCTGTCAAATACAGGTAAGCCGTTTTCATCGTAATCGGGAGCGATATAATAAAGCTTGCTGAAGGGACACTTGAATTCAGCGGAGATAACCTTATCAGCCTTAGCTGTGGATACTGCGAAGGAAACGAGGGTGGGGGGAACGTCGATATGCTCGAAGGTACCGCTCATGGAGTCCTTACCGCCGATAGCGCCGCAGCCCATTTCAAGCTGTGCCTTATATGCACCTAAAAGTGCACTGAAGGGCTTGCCCCAACGGGTAGGATTGCCCTGTGTTCTTTCGAAATATTCCTGGAAGGTGAGCCAGCAATGCTCGGAGGAGCCGCCTGCCGCAACGATTTTAGCGATACTTTCCACTACTGCAAGCATAGCGCCGTGGTAGGGGGACTGTAAAGCTACTGCAGGATTATAACCCCAGCTCATGAGAGAAGCTGTTGTAGTATTTCCGCCCTTAACGGGAATCTTGGCAGCCATAGCCTGAACGGGAGTCTGCTGTGTCTTACCGGAGAAGGGCATGAGTACTGTAGCGGCGCCGACTGTGGAGTCGAAACGCTGAACGAGAGGACGCTGTGAACAAACGTTAAGGTCAGTTACAAGCTTTTCCCAGCCCTCTGCTGTATTTGTAAATTCTGTCTTGTAGGAAACGGAGGGAGCGGGAACTTCGATTGTTGTATGCTTTTCAGCACCGTTGGAATTGAGGAATTCTCTTGAAATGTTACAGATTGTCTTACCGTTCCAGTTCATAACGAGTCTGGGCTCAGCTTCAACTACCGCAACGGGAGTAGCGTTGAGGTTTTCCTCGTGTGCAAGAGCGATAAACTTGTCAACATCGTTCTTGTCAACAACTACTGCCATTCTTTCCTGAGATTCGGAGATAGCAAGCTCTGTACCGTCGAGACCGTCGTACTTCTTGGGTACTGCGTTAAGGTCGATTGTAAGACCGTCAGCAAGCTCACCGATAGCAACGGAAACGCCGCCTGCACCAAAGTCGTTACAACGCTTGATGAGTGTTGTAGCTTCCTTCTTTCTGAATAAACGCTGGAGCTTTCTTTCTATGGGAGCGTTACCCTTCTGTACCTCTGCACCGCAGGATTCGAGGGATTCAACGCTGTGGGACTTGGAGGAGCCTGTTGCACCGCCGCAGCCGTCACGGCCTGTTTCGCCGCCGAGAAGGACAATGATATCTCCGGGAGCGGGTCTTTCACGTCTTACATGGTCAGCGGGAGCGGCCGCAATAACTGCACCGATTTCCATACGCTTAGCCATGTAGCCGTCATTGTAGATTTCAGCGACGTGACCTGTAGCGAGACCAATCTGGTTACCGTAGGAGGAATAACCTGCCGCCGCTGTTGTAGTAATCTTTCTGGGAGGGAGCTTTCCTTCGATTGTGTCGGCAACGGGGAGAAGGGGATCGGACGCACCTGTTACACGCATAGCCTGATATACATAAGCTCTTCCCGAAAGGGGGTCACGGATAGCGCCGCCGAGACAGGTAGCCGCACCGCCGAAGGGCTCGATTTCTGTGGGGTGGTTATGGGTTTCGTTCTTGAACATAAGGAGCCAGTCCTCATCCTTACCGTCAACGTCAACGGTAATTCTTACGGAGCAGGCATTGATCTCTTCGCTTTCGTCAAGATCCTTTAAGATACCGTCCTTCTTGAGCTTCTTAGCGGCAAGGGTAGCGATATCCATAAGGCAGATGGGCTTATTGCCTCTGCCGAGCTCTTCACGGTTTGCCTTATATTCCTTATATGTATCTGCAATATAGGGAGCCTTGATATCTGCGTTATCGATTATTGTACCGAAGGTTGTATGACGGCAGTGGTCAGACCAGTAGGTGTCAATCATACGGATTTCGGTAATTGTAGGATTACGGTTTTCGGTCTTGAAGTAATCCTGACAGAACTTGATATCGCCCTCGTCCATAGCGAGACCGTACTTAGCGATAAAGTCAGCAAGTCCCTTTTCGTCAAGGTCGAGGAAGCCGTCGAGAGTAGCAACCTCGGTAGGGATATCATACTTTATCTTAAGAGTTTCGTATTCGTCGTAGCCGCATTCACGGGATTCAACGCCGTTGATTAAGAAATGCTTTATCTTAGCGAATTCTTCATCGGTGATTTTTCCGCTTAAGATGTAGATTTTTGCGTATTTTACAAGAGGCTGGTCGCCCTGACAGAGCATCTGGATACACTGAGCCGCACTGTCTGCTCTCTGGTCGAACTGACCGGGGAGAAACTCAACCGCAAACATTCTTTCGTTTTCCTTAACCTCGGGAAGCTTGTAGAAAACGTCGTCTACGGGAGGCTCAGAGAAAACTACGGGGATAGAACGCTCGAAATTTTCCTTTGAGATATCTTCGACGTCATAACGGTTGATGATTCTTACGTCTGTAACGCCGTCGATGCGGAGCGCCGTGGTAATATCGGAGAGAACCGCCTCTCCTTCAACGGCATAGCGCTGTTTCTTTTCGACATAAATACGATAAACTGCCATATCTTTGCCCTTTCTTTTATAAAAAATTTTTTTGACTGATGTAGTAATACTGCCCGACAAAAACGGACATAAAAATACACCTTAATTTTACCACAACTATAAGCTTTTGTCAATTACTTTTGTTATATTGCGGAATCAGGGATGTTAAGGGCTTCCTTCTGTTTTTTCTTCATCTTCCGCCAGCTTATAAAGCCGTAAATATCATTTATAAGAAAAACAATAAAGCATATATTCACCGACATATAGGAAATATCCTCGAGAGAAGCCAGTGTCCAGAGTATTATCAGTATAACATCGTTAGCGGCATAGGCAAGAGCGAAATAGGGGCTCCTTCTGAAGGTGAGATATACCGCCGCAAAGCTTGTGGTTACGGAAATTGTACTCGGAATAAGATTTTCCGTGCCGAAAAATTCCAGGATGAAATAAAAAAGGACAGTAACAACGGCTGTAAGTATGATTATAAGAGGAATTTCCTTTTTTGAAAGGGTGTTTACTTCAACCTGACTTCGGTTTCCGTTAAAGGGATTTTTAAGCCAGGCTATAAGCGAAAAAAGAGCCATCGGCGCAGTCATACCCAGATATGTTATCATTTCTCCGTAATAGGCAAAGGAGAAGGAGATTATTCCGTAAAGAATGCTGAAGATTATCATGAGAAGCTGCCCGATAGGGTTTCCCTTAGCGTTCAGAATAAGAGAGGTAACTCCAATAAGTGAAGCGGAAAGGGTAAGATAATTCACCCTGTCGAAAATAATAAAGGACGTAAGAATAAATATTACCGAAACTCCCCAGAGTATAAGCTCTGCCTTTGTGAAATAATTTATAAGCTTTTTCATTTTTCCTCCTTAATAAAAAAAGCATCCGTACACATCTTCAAAGACCTAACGATGTGTTTACGAATGCATTCGCATGACTACCCGGTGGCAGTATTATATAAATTTTGAACCAGCAAAAAGAACCGCAAAGCACCTATTCGTTGTTCGAATCCCGACTCGGCACTACAGCAATAAAAAATATGTCGCACGAATATCGTGTGCGACATATTTTTTATTGGCGGAGACGGTGGGATTCGAACCCACGGACGGTTTTACCCGCCAAACGATTTCGAGTCGTTCTCGTTATGACCACTTCGATACGTCTCCGTATAAGCTTCATCAACCGCTGTTTCTGTGATGAACCGATAAATATTATACATCATTAGCTCTGAAAAGTCAAGATGATTTTAGAAAGTCACGGTTTTTTAGAAAAAAATAATTGCAATCATAAATGAAATGTGATATAATATAAAATGTATATTTATGCTTTATTTACTGATAATAATTCAAAAACAAAGCTTTGAAAGGAGTCAGTAATGAAGTATAAAAACAGTAATGATAACGAAGAGGCTATAGCTGCCGGAAACGCCGAAGTATCGGATACAGGTGTGATTCCCGTACCTAACGCAAAGCATCTTATCCATTGTCTTACCGTAATCGGTCAGATAGAGGGTCACTATATTCTTCCGCCCCAGAACAAGACCACGAAATACGAGCATATTATTCCTGCTCTTGTGGCGATAGAACAGGACAAGAATATCGAAGGTCTCCTTATTATTCTTAATACCGTGGGCGGCGACGTTGAAGCAGGACTTGCCATAGCGGAGCTTATTGCAGGAATGGAAACACCTACGGTTTCGATAGTAGTAGGAGGCGGTCATTCTATCGGCGTTCCTCTTGCAGTATGTGCCCGTAAAAGCTTTATTGTGCCTTCCGCCACAATGACGATTCATCCTGTAAGAATGAACGGGCTTGTTCTCGGCGTTCCCCAGACCTTGTCCTACTTTGACCGTATGCAGGAGCGTATCACGAATTTTGTAACCCGTAACAGTAAGATTACTGCAAAAAGGTTCCGTGAATTCATGATGAAGAAGGATGAGCTTGTTATGGACGTGGGCTCAGTGGTTGACGGTGAAACAGCGGTAAAAAGCGGTCTTATCGACAGCCTCGGAGGTCTTGCCGACGCGATAGATTGTCTCTATAAGCTTATCGAGGAGGATTCTCCCGAAGGAAAAAAGAAGCCCGTTAAGAAAACGGAAGAAAAATCCTGAGGAGAAAGGCCATGATTATTCATTCTATCGTAAGCGATTACGACATATTCTTAAATAGCGGTGAGGGACAGACTTTATCGGCTGTTGAGACAGAGCCTGTATGCGGCGGCTTTATTGAGGTTTCCGAATACGGCGGAAAAAAACAGGTAACACGTCTTTTTTCAACAAATCCCGCTCTCTACCTCGATAAAAGGTATCAGCCCTTCACAGATATAAACTGACTGCAGGAGTATTCCTGCATTACATAGAAAGGACATAATATGGACATCATAAGCATAATTATTCAGGGCATTATTCAGGGCTTGACGGAATTTCTACCGATTTCAAGCTCGGGTCATCTTTCCGTGGCACAGCATTTCATGGATATCGGAGAGGAAAGCCTTCTTATTTCGATAGTTCTTCATCTGGGTACGCTTGTGGCGGTTTTCGTAGCCTTCCGAAAAGCAATATGGGGGATTATCAAGGAATTCTTCCTTACTATAGGCGATATATTCAGGGGGCGCTTCAAGTGGAGCAAGATGAACGACAGCCGCCGTATGATGATGATGATAATAATTGCTACCCTTATTCTTGTTCCCGTTTATTTCTTCAGGGATTTCTTCATTTCGGTAGAGGGTGACGGAGATATAATCTTCGAGGGTTGTGCCTTCCTTTTCACGGCGCTTCTCCTTATCCTCTCCGACGCTTGTGTAAAGGGGCTTAAGACAGGTAAGGATTTAAAGGTAAAGGATGCGGTTATTGTAGGCCTTTTCCAGTGTGTTGCTCTTTTCCCCGGCGTTTCCCGTTCGGGCAGTACCACTACCGCAGGACTTTTCTGCGGAATGACCCGTGAAACGGCGGTAACCTTCTCCTTTATTCTCGGTATTCCCGCTATTCTCGGCGGAAGCGTTCTTGAAATAAAGAGCGTTGTTGAATCGGGTGCAGAAATCGACATAGTTCCGCTTCTTGTGGGCTTTGCCGTTTCGGCGGTAGTCGGTTTCCTTGCTATAAAGCTTGTAAAGCTTGTAATCAGTAAGGATAAATTCAAAATCTTCGGCATTTATGCCATAATTCTCGGTCTTCTCTGTATAGGCGTGGGAATATATGAAAACGTTACGGGAAGCCCGCTTTTCGTACTTAATTAAAGAAAGGGAAGTCTAAAAAATGGCGGAAAATAAAAAAAGCGGCGGACAGAGAAAATCATCCTCAAAACAGTCCGAGGAGCTTATCGCAAGAAGAAAAGAAGAGTTGATGAAGGAAAATGCGAGAAGACGTCATACTATTTCGATAGTGATGTTCGCTATAGGCGTACTTCTTACCGCATTTGCATTTATCGGTGATGCTTCCGTGGCTGAGCCTACGGCGTGGGACGCTATTCACGGCTTTCTTGACGGACTATTCGGTATTACTGCCTTTGCGGTAGGTCCCGTAGTAATATACATAGCAGTGATGATTTCTGCGGATAAAACAAAGTCTACCATTTCAAAGAGAATGGTACAGCTTACTCTTATACTTCTCCTTGCCGCAGCTGCAGCACAGATATTATTCGTAGGCTCTATCGGCGACCCCGAAGCAACCGAGCAGACTTTCGGAGATACAATAGCCTATATTTACGATAAGGGTAAATGTCTCTCGGGCGGCGGTCTTGCAGGACTTATCCTCGGAGCTCCTCTCCTTCTTTTCGGAAGAGTGGGTGCAGTAATAATCCTTATTCTTGTTATCTTCGTAACGGTAATGATTATTACGAGAAAGTCTCTTGCCGATATGATAAGAGCGATTATCAAACCTTTCAGAAAAGCAGGAAGCTTTGCTAAGGAAAAGCATGACCGGTATAAGGAAGAAAACCGTTATGTACAGCAGGAGCTTGAAAAAATAGAAGAGGAAACCCTCCGTAAGAGCAGGGAAGAGCGTGAACGCCGTGCGGCGGAGCGTACTGCAAGAAGAGAGGAGCGTATAGCGGAAAAACAGCTTTCCGATGAAGAAAAGCGTGCGAGAAAATTCGCTTCCATAGCCAATACAACCACCAATGCACAGCAGGAGGTTACCGCCGAGGAAAAGAAGCAGGCAGAGGAAAAGGCGAAGGAAATTCCTAACCCTATGGCTGAGCAGAAAAAGGAAAGCGAGGAGTTCCAGAAGGACCTTAACGATTTCCTTAAGGGAAAATTCGAAAACAGAACAAAGGAGCCTGTACAGCAGACTGTTGATAACGTAGTAATTGATGACAGCAAGCCTGCCGAGGGCGGTCCTTACAGCCCCGACGGCCCATTCTTTGCCGACGATACGGGAAAAAGCGAAAAAATTCTTAATCCTGTAGTAAAGCATGACAGCCTTATAAATTCCGATAATGCAATCCGTTTTGTGCCCCAGACTGCTGAGGCGGAAGAGCCTGTTGTAACAGAGGAGACTTCTCCCGTAAAATCCGAAGAGCCTGAAAGCTCCGAGGACGGTATTATCGAGGCGATAAAGGATTTTACAAAGGAACAGGAAGAACGTAATCGTGCCGCAGAAGAAAATGCGAAGGTTTTAGGAACAGTACTTGAAACCGACGAAAACGGTCAGACCAGATTTACCGATATAATCTCTGACGCCGAGCAGTATCATTTACCTCCCTGTGAGCTTCTTAACGACGTTGTTCATGAACGTTCCGATGAGGATATAAACGCTGAAATCGCCAACAATGCGGAAACTCTTGTCAATGCGCTGAAGAGCTTCGGCGTTGAGACTAAGTTCCTTGAGGCGGCGAGAGGCCCCTCCGTAACCCGTTATGAGCTTCAGCCTGCCCCCGGAGTAAAAATTTCCAAGATCACAAATCTTGTTGATGATATTGCTCTTAACTTAGCTACTGCAGGAGTCCGTATAGAAGCGCCTATTCCCAATAAGGCGGCGGTAGGTATCGAGGTGCCGAATAAGAAGGTAGACAGCGTTCCCTTCCGTGAAATGGTGGACAGCAAGGATTTCCGTGATACAAAGAGCAAGCTGGGAGCCGTTCTCGGTAAGAGTATTTCGGGCGATATAGTAATCGCCGATATAGCGAAAATGCCTCATGTTCTTATCGCAGGTACCACAGGCTCAGGTAAATCCGTCTGTGTAAACTCCATTATCATGAGTATACTTTTCCGTTCTACGCCCGACGAAGTAAGACTTCTCATGATTGACCCGAAGGCGGTTGAATTCATGATTTATAACGGTATTCCCCACCTTCTTATTCCTGTAGTTACCGACCCGAAGAAGGCGGCAGGCGCTTTAGCCTGGGCAGTAACCGAAATGCTCAACCGTTATAAGCTTTTCTCAGACAATAATGTCCGTGACTTAGAGGGCTACAATAAGCTTGCCAAAACTAAGGATGACATGAACGTTTTACCGCAGATCGTTATCTTTATAGACGAGCTTGCCGACCTTATGATGGCTTCTCCGGGAGAAACTGAAGACAGTATCTGTCGTCTTGCACAGATGGCCCGTGCGGCAGGTATGCACCTTGTAATTGCTACACAGCGTCCTTCCGTAAACGTAGTTACGGGCGTAATCAAGGCGAATATCCCGAGCCGTATCGCCTTAAAGGTAGCGTCACAGGTCGACAGCCGTACCATTATCGACAGCGCAGGCGCTGAAAAGCTTCTGGGTAAGGGCGATATGCTCTATTTCCCTGTGGGAATGCCGAAGCCTCTCCGTGTTCAGGGCTGCTGGGTTTCCGATAAGGAGGTCGAAAGGGTAGTAGACTTTATCAAGAACTCCTTTATTCTCGACTATGACCAGAATGTTATCGATGAAATCGAAAAACAGGCTGAGCTTGCCGCACAGAAGGCTAACAAGAACGATAAGACTGCCGAGGACGAGGGCGGCGATATCGACGTAAACGACGATAAGCTTGACGAGGCTATAGAAGCCGTTATTGAGGCAGGACAGGCCAGCACCTCATATTTACAGCGTAAGCTTAAATTAGGTTACGGTAGAGCCGCAAGACTTATTGATACAATGGAAGAGCTTGGAGTTGTAGGCCCTTACGAGGGAAGTAAGCCCCGTCAGGTGCTTTTAACCAAGCAGGACTGGTATGAACGTAAAATGAATAAGGCGGACTGAGATGTCAAGAACTGAAATAGCTGAATTTACCAATATGTGCATGATTTACGACGGGGACAAGGTTCTCGCTCAGGATAAAATCAGTAAGACCTGGGGCGGAGCAATCTTTCCCGGGCGGTCATGTTGAAAAGGGCGAAAGCTTTACTGACGCAGTAATCCGTGAAGTATACGAGGAGACAGGACTTACAATATCCTGTCCCCGTCTCTGCGGTATAAAGGACTGGATGAATGAGGACGGTTCGAGATATGTAGTACTGCTTTATAAAACAGATAAATTTACAGGAGAGCTTAAATCCTCGGAGGAGGGCGAGGTTTTCTGGGTCACTCTTGATGAATTCAGGAGGCTGAATCTTGCTCATGAAATGGAAAAAATGCTTGAAGTATTTTTAAATGAGGATTTAAGCGAAATGTGTTATCTCAGGGAAAATGACAAGTGGATAACCCTGCTTAAATAAGAAAGGAATGTTTTTATGCCGTTTTTACCTGTATCGAGAAAGGAACTCGATGAAAAAGGAATAGAACAGCTTGACTTTATATGTGTGACGGGTGACGCCTATGTGGACCACCCGTCCTTTGGTATTGCCATAATTTCCCGTATGCTTGAAAGCTTCGGATGTACTGTGGGAATTATTGCTCAGCCTGTTTCCGACGAGGATTTTACTGAACTCGGAAAGCCTAAGTATGGCTTCATGGTAACAGGCGGAAATATTGACAGTATGGTTTCAAATTATACCGTAGCAGGAAAAAAACGCTACGACGACGCCTATAGTGCTGGCGGAAAGGGCGGAAGACGTCCCGACCGTGCGGTTACGGTGTACTGCCGTACTTTAAAAAGACTTTTCCCCGATACGGATATAGCTATCGGCGGTCTTGAAGCTTCACTACGCCGCTTCGCCCATTACGATTACTGGGCGGATAGGGTAATGCCCTCTGTGCTGGTGGACAGCGGCGCTGATTTACTGATGTACGGTATGGGCGAGGTAACTATAACCGAGCTTTATAACCGCTTAAAGGGCGGCGACAGGCTTCGTGACATCCACGATATAAGAGGAACCTGTTATCTCACTGAGCCTGTGAATACTCCTCTCGGTGCCGTGCAGTGCGACAGCTTTGAGGTAGTAAGCGAAAATAAAAAGGCTTATGCGAAGTCCTGCCGCAAGCAGTACGACGAACAGGATGAAATCTACGGAAGAACAGTTATACAGCGTCATGGTAACATGATGCTTGTTCAGAATCCGCCCCAGAGAAGCCTTACCCAGTCTGAATTTGACCGTGCCTATGAGCTTCCATATATGAAAGCTTATCACCCTATGTATGAAAAGGATGGGGGCGTTCCTTCAATCGAAGAGGTTGAATTTTCAATCACACATAACAGGGGCTGTTACGGCTTCTGTAATTTCTGTTCTATCGCCCTTCATCAGGGCAGACGTATCCAGACCCGAAGCCGTGAATCGGTAGTGAATGAAGCTTATGAGCTGACAAAAAAAGAAGGCTTCAAGGGCTATATCCATGATATCGGCGGGCCTACTGCCAATTTCAGGGCTCCTTCCTGTGATAAACAGCTTGAAAAGGGACTTTGTAAGGGCAGAAAATGTCTTGCTCCGAAGCCCTGCCCAAGCTTAAAGGCAGACCACACCGAGTATCTCGAAATGCTCAGGGAGATAAGGGAAATCAAGGGCGTAAAGAAGGTGTTTATCCGCTCGGGAATACGTTATGACTATCTTATGGCGGATAAGAGCGACGAATTCATGAAGGAGCTTATCGCCAATCATGTAAGCGGACAGCTTAAGGTTGCTCCCGAACACGCCAGCAATAAGGTTCTCGACTACATGGGAAAGCCTCATATTGACGTATATGAAAGCTTCGAGAAAAAGTTTTACGAGATAACGAAAAGTATCGGCAAGGAGCAGTATCTCGTTCCTTATCTTATGTCCTCTCATCCGGGATGTACTTTAAGCGACGCTGTTGACCTTGCAGTATTCCTGAAAAAGCACAATATCCGTCCCGAACAGGTACAGGATTTCTATCCAACTCCCGGAACGATTTCTACAGCCATGTTCTATACGGGACTTGACCCATACACGCTGGAGCCTGTATATGTTCCAAGAAAGCAGGAGGAAAAACAGCTCCAGAGAGTTTTACTCCAGTATTTCAAGAAGGAAAACAGAGCCTTGGTAGAAAAGGCTCTGACCATTGCGAAAAGAAGGGATTTAATCGGAAACGGTCCCGATTGTCTTATCCCTTCGGCTGAAAAGCCAACGGTAAGAAGAGAAAGCGATAAAAAATATGGCAGACAGACCCAGAGCAAAAAAACGAATCAGCCCGAAAAGGGAAGAACTACTGAAAAGAACGGACGAAATTACCGAGGAAATGCTTCAGGAAGTGCTCCTAAGCGAAAGACCTTCAGGAAGAAGGGCTGACAGAAAAACCGTAATAATCATAATCTCTGTTATCGCAGTAATTTTTATGGCGGTAATCTATCTTAATGAAGCGGTATGTCACCTTGATTTCATTCCTACCTGGAAGGAGCTTTACGAAGGTGCCGGACTGACCGAGAACGTTTATAACGACATAGCCGACGGAGAAGCCGCCGTTCATTTTATCGATGTAGGACAGGGAGACTGTGAACTTATTGACGCTGGCGGAAGCTATGTTCTTATCGATAGCGGTGAATATTCCGAGGCAGGTAAGGTAATAGGCTATCTTAACAGTCTCGGTATCAGCAGGCTTGAATATGTTATAGTTTCCCACCCTCATTCCGACCACATGGGTTCTATGGCGAAAATAGTCGAAGCCTTTGATGTAGGCTCGGTTATAATGGCTGATATGGAGGAGGAAATGCTTCCTGTCACAAGCTCCTATGTAAAGCTTATCGAGGCTATCGATAAGAAGAATATTCCGATAATTTTCGCTGAGGCAGGGGATAGCTTCACGCTGAATGACGGAAGGCTCGAGATTCTTGCTCCCGTTAAGGAGTACGACGACCTTAACAATTATTCTCTTGTAGTAAAATACGTTCATGGCGATAACAGCTTTCTTTTCACAGGCGATATTGAGGAAAAGGCTGAAAGGGATATAATCGGATTTGGTTATGACGTAAGTGCTGAGGTGCTGAAAATTCCACACCACGGAAGCGATACATCAAGTTGTAAAATCTTCATTCAGTCGGTAAATCCCGAATACGGCGTAATCGAGGTAGGAGACTCAAACGACTACGGTCATCCTCACAGCGAACCTATGAAGCTTTATAAAAAGCTCGGAATAGAAATCTATCGTACGGATATGCAGGGAAATATAGTTTTTGTCAGCAACGGTAAGGATTACAGGATAATCACCTCAGAGGATAAAGCCTTTATAGGAGAATAATATGGAAAGATTTGTACTTGACAGGTTTGAAGAAGATTTTGCAGTAATCGAGAAAACCGATGAAAATGGAGAAATATCCACATTTTCTGTTCAAAGAGACAGAATATCTTCCGAAGTTTCCGAAGGAACTGCCATAACCGAAAAAGAGGGGCAGTATTACGCTCTTATAGAGGAGACGGACGAGGTAAGAAGAAATATACTGGAAATTCTAAAAAAACATAGAAAATAATTAAATCCCACAGTGTGTAACTGTGGGATTTCAGCTTGTCGAAAAAGTCTTTTCGACAAGCTGACAGATTTCGATAGGCACACGCAGACGAGGAAAAAGCCGCTGTAGGCGTATGCTTATACGGTAAGCGGCTTTTGACGAAGTAAGTAAAAATGCTTTCGCAGAGCCGTTTATGCGGCTCTGCGATATTTCTTAATATTTATTTCATATTTTGAGTGTCTAACTAAAATAATTCGCATTTTTACGGTGCGTGGGTTTATCGACAGTCTTAAATCCCACAGTGTGTAACTGTGGGATTTAAGCTTATATTCAGGTATTTTTCATCATTTTCTTTTTGTAGTAAAGCTTCTTGAAGCCGTCTACAATAAATATTACCATAAGACCGATAAGTGAGCCTATTATTGCGCCTGCAATAACGTCGGTAGGGAAATGAACGTAAAGATAAAGCCGCGAAAAGCCTACCAGAGCCGCAAAGCCCAAACCTACGAAGCCCAGCCATTTCTTAACCTTAAAGAAGGCTACCGCTCCTGCGAAGGATATACTTGTGTGACCCGAGGGGAAGGAGGTTCCCATAGGCGGCTCGCATATTATCGGGAAGTCTGCTATCAGATAGGGGCGTTCTCTCATGAAAATAAGCTTTATAGCACATTCAATCAGTAAAAATGAAAATAAAACAGCCACAGCAATATAGATTGAGTTGAAACGCTGAGACTTTATAAAGAGAAGTGCTGCCGCAACCGCCAGCCATATCACAGCACCGCCGAGAAAAGTAACTATGGACATGAACACGTTCATGAAATCGCAGGCGAATATGTCCTGAATGGCGTTTAAAACAGCAAAATCGAAGTTCTGTATAGCTTCAGGCATCATACTTCCTCCAGAATCATGCTGTAATGTCTTGTTTCGTTTTTACGGGCAGTCTGAATTCCACGTTTTTCAGCGAAAACGCCGCTGTCTGTATCGTAATCGTCACAGCCGCACCAGGGCTCGATACAGATAAAGGGAGCGTTCTTATGGTCGGGAGTCCAAACTCCGAGGGTTTCGAAGCCTGTCCAGCTTACCTTTACGCCCTTTCCGTCCTTTTCCGAAACAAGGGAGCAGGATTTCGACTTTATCGTATCGAAATAAACACAGTCGTTATCGAAAAGGGGATAGGAAAGCTTGAAGCGGTTGCTGTTATTAAGACGTCCGATTCGGTTATTATCGCCCCACATACGGGTTTCGAGATTCATAACGGGACTGGTTACTGTTTCGTTATGCTCAAAAACAAGAACATATTCCGAAATATCGGGACAAGCGAAAGCTGGATGCGCACCGATACAGAAGGGCATATCATTGTCACTCTCGTTTGTGACGGAATAGTCTATAGTAAGCTTACCCTCCGATAAAGTATATGAAAGCTGAACCTTGAAATCGAAGGGGAAGCTCTTTTTTGTTTCTTCGTTTGAGGAGAAGGTGAATACCGCCTTATTATTCGAAAGCTTTTCGGCTGTAAAAACATTATCTCTTGCGAAGCCGTGCTTGGTTATGGAATATTCCTTTCCGTCTATAAGAGTTTTTCCGTTACGGAGATTGCCAATCATAGGGAAGAGAAAGGGAGAGGTCTTTCCCCAGTACTTCTCATCACCGCACCACATAAGCTCTCTTCCGTCAATGCTGAAAGAAACGAGCTCAGCGCCCTTGTCCTTTATTTTAGCGGAAGCGTTACCGTTTTTAAGTTCAATTTCCATATTTAAACCTCTTTACTTGTTTGCGTCCTTTTCACGCTGTTTTTCCATATCAACGAGAGAAAGCTGTAATCTGTCAGGAAGATTTCTTTCAGTACCCTCGAAATCGGGAAGCTCAGACCATGTAATAACATTATCTGCGGCAAAAACCTTCTTTAGGAATTCCGCGTCCATTTTTTCTGTGTTTATTTTAGGAATACCGAGAACGGAAGAGCCTTTATATACAAAGTCGCCGTTCCAGGGCATGTAGTAAAGCCACTTTATTGAATCAGCCTTTACTGCGATTTCATCGGAATCGGGAATATAGCCACATTCGGAAATTGTAAGGAGCTTACCTGCCTCGGTAATCTTTGCGAGATTATCATACTGCTGTTCCTGAGCGGAATGGTCAACAGTCTGGGGGTAGATATCCATACCCGAGATATCGTAGGTGTTGGGATGTACCATGGTGTGCTTGTTCTGACCGTTCCATACCCAGATAAGGTTTGTAAGCTTATGATGATTTTCAAGTCGGTCATAAATCATGTACCAGAGCTTCTGGTAATATTCATTTTCAGCTATTTCCTTATCGGCTACGCCCCACCAGAACCATGCACCGCTTGCTTCATGGAGAGGACGCCATAAAACGGGTACTCCTGCCGCTTCAAGCTTCTGTAATTCATAAGCAACAAGGTCGATATCGTGGATAGCCACTTCATATTCCTTTGTGCCGGGAGTTACTGCATTGGCAAGGCTGAAATTTGTTATTTCCTCGGAATAGAAGGCGTGAGCGCCGTCGGGATTATCAATATCTCTGGGTACATTCCAGTGCCAGCAGAAAGCAACAATTCCGTTGGACTTTGTATGCCAGTCTATTGCCATCTGTGTCCAGTCGGCACCATCGCCGTCGGGAGTGGTCTTGAAAATAAAATCGAAGCCCTTGATTGCAGGGAGATCATCGGTTAGATAATAGTAGAGGATATCCTCATAGGCTTTGTTATTGCCCATTTGCTGACCTGAAATGATATTCTTTCCGTAGTTTTCCTTGAGCCATTCATAAAGAGCCTGTGTCTCTTCGTTGGTGTTATCGGAGACAAGCTCGCCCTCAGGCACAGTCTTTGCGTCTAAATCTGCCTTCAGCTTATCGAAATCTGTCTCATAAGCTAAAGCAACCTCCATATCGATATCACCGTCTGCTGTCAGAGCAACAGGGTTGGAGAGAGGTGCGGCAGGTGTTGCTTCTGTCTCAGCGGCTGTGGTGTTGTCTGCGCCTGTCTGTGCTTCGGTTGTACCGCAGGAGCATAAAAGCGAAAGCGCGAGAAGTCCTGCAACAATTCTTTTAAATTTCTTCATTTCTTAAAGCCCTTTCCATATTTTCAAAAGTTTCGAAGTCGTCTCTTAAGAACATGTTCATAATTTTAGGAATAATTTTTCCGGAATTGTCTATGAAACGCTCCTTCATTTCCTTAGCCTTAGCCTCGTTAGGAGCATAAAGCTTTACATCGAGGATTATATCACCGTTTATTTCATTGAGAAATTTAACGTTAAGGTCGTATCTTTTACGGATATAATCGTAGTTTATATAGCATCTTATTGATTTTTCCCGTTCAAGTCTTTTTATTACCTCTTCGCCTGTTTTAAGAGTATTTTCTCTTATTGAAAGAGGGATGTGGGTGTTGCTGAACTGTTCGGAAAGGGTCTTACCCTCGGGTAGTAGCTTATAGAAGCGCTCGCCCTTTTCCTTATCGTTTCGGGTAGCTATAAGCTTTTTTGTTTCCATTACGCCGACCTGGGTCATCAGTTCAAAATAGTTTGCACATTCAAGAGTGAGAACGATTTCACTTATTACCGAATCGCCGAGCTCTCCGAAATTATCCAGCAGGTAACAGAAATAGACGCATAAGTCCAGTTCTCTGTCAATTCTGATAGAAGGTATATCCAATTTATATTTCCTTTCAGTTATGGGTTATATCAGGAATGAAAGCAGAGCTATATTTGCCGCCGCTTCCACACAGGGTACAGCTCTCGGAACGATACATGCGTCGTGACGACCCTTTATCTCGAGGGTTGTATTTTCCATTTTAACATAGTCAACAGTCTGCTGAGGCTGTGCTATAGAGGGGGTAGGCTTTATTGCGGCAGTAAATATAAGGGGCATGCCGTTGGTTATACCGCCTAAAATACCGCCGTTGTTGTTTGTAAGGGTCTTTATTTCCTTACCGTCGGTAGTAAAAGCGTCGTTAGCCGCCGAGCCTCTCATTTCAGCGAATTCAAAGCCTTTTCCGAAGGCTATGGCTTTAACGGCAGGAATACCGAATACAATCTGTGAAATTCTGTTTTCGATACCGTCGAACATAGGAGAGCCTACGCCTGCCTTTATTTCGGTAACAGCACATTCTATAATTCCGCCTACAGAATCAAGATTCATTCTTGCTTCGTTAACTACAGCCTTCATTTCTTCAGCCTTAGCTTCGTTTATAAGAGCCATTTCACGCTTTTTTATGCTGTCGAAAAGAGCCTTGTCGGGATTCAGGGTATCAAAGCTGTCGTCGTATACTCCACCGATGCTTAATATATGAGCACAGGAATGTATACCCATCTTTTCAAGAGCCTGACCGCAGACTGCTCCTGCAAAAACAAGGGGAGCGGTTATTCTTCCCGAGAAATGTCCGCCGCCGCGGAGATCGTTGGCGTAATTATAGCGTATCGAGCCTGTATAATCAGCATGACCTGGTCTTGCCACAGTCTGGATATTTCCGTAGTCAGCGGAATGCTGGTCGGTATTGCGGATTATTGCCGAAAGGGGAGTACCCGTAGTTTTTCCGTTAAAATAGCCCGACAGGATTTCAGGCATATCCTTTTCGCTTCTGTTTGTACTCATTCCGTCCTTTTTCGGAGCTCTTCTCGCCATAAAATCAAGTATAGCGTCAAAATTCAGCTCTATCCCCCCGGGAAGTCCGTCTATAACAACGCCTATACCCTTACCATGGGATTCGCCGAAAACAGAAACAGAGAGATTTCCGAAATGTATGTTAGATGACATCGAATTTTCCTCCGAGCATTTTAAAATCTTCAAAGAAGGTAGGGTAGGACTTTGAAACACATTCCGCACCCCTTAGAATGAGAGGGGAATTACAGCGCTGTGAAGCTACGGAAAGGGACATAGGTATTCTATGATCTGTCCAGCAGTCACATTCGCCGCCGCTCAGCTCCTTAACGCCGATTATTGTAAGACTGTCCTCTCCTGCAGTAATCTTAGCGCCGAGCTTATTGAGCTCGCTTGAAATAGCTTCAAGCCTGTCACATTCCTTTATTCTGAGCCTTCCGCAGTCGGTAATATGAGAAGTACCTTCTGCGAAGCAGGCAAGAACCGTAAGAATCGGAACAAGGTCGGGGATATCTTCTGCCGAAACGTCAAAGGCTTTCCCGTTTTTCATGAATTCTTCGGTAATTCTTATTATTTCACGGTCGCCCTGAAGGCTGTCGGGGTTAAGTCCTGTTATATCAAGGTCAGCACCGATAGCCTTAGCAACGCAGAAAAATGCCGCCTGAGACATATCGGCTTCAACTCTGTAATCACAGGGTTTATATTTCTGACCGCCCTTTATATGGTATTCGTTTCCGTGTTCCTCAACGATAACGCCGAAGGCTTTCATAACGTCTGTTGTAAGGTCTATGTAGGGCTTGGATTCAAGCTTTGTGGTTATGCGGATAATGCTGTCCTCTTCGAGAAGGGAAAGGGCAAAGAGAAAGCCTGTGATAAACTGGGATGAGATATTTCCTGGAATTTCGTAAACTCCGCCCCTAAGTTTTCCCTCGGTAACATAAGGCATTTTACTCTCGATAAACTTAACGCCATGCTTTGGAAATTCCTCGATATAGGGAGTAATGGGACGGTTAGGGAGATTGGCTGTACCTCTGAAAATTGAGCGTGAGCCGAGAGCCGCCGCAATAGGCATAATAAATCTGAGGGTAGAGCCGCTTTCATGGCAGTCTATATCGGCAGCTTCGGGTGCCTTTCCGATACCTCTTACTCTCGTATATCCGTCACACTGTTCAATTTCCGCACCGAGAGCGGTAAGAGCACCGATTGTTGCGTCGGTTATATCAACGCAGTCAAGAAGGTTATAAATCCTGCTTTCTCCGTCGGCAAGAGCCGCCGCAATAAGAGCACGGTGGGAAATACTTTTTGAAGGGGGAACGTTTATTTTTCCGCTTAAAACTGCGGGATTGATTCTAATATCCATTGTAAATTCCTTTAGCCGTTATCCGCAGATTATTTTTTCAAATTCGGAAACCGCCATTTTAACTATATCAGCCTTTCCTATTTCCTTACAGATTATAAGGTTAATATTGTCGGAAAAGCGTTTTTTATCGTTTACTGAGCCCTTGAATAAGGCTTCCTTCGGTACGTCTGTTTCGTATGGCAGTCCGTTCACGATAAGACAAGCCTTAAGCTCATCGCTTATGGTATTTTCAATAATACCTTTTTCTTCTGCAGCCCTTGTCATGAGGTACATACCTGTTGCAACAGCCTTACCGTGGGAAATACCGTTGTAGTTATAATACTTTTCAATGGAATGGCCGAGGGTATGTCCGAAATTAAGAATCATACGAAGTCCTAAATCGAACTCGTCATTTTCAACTACCTGACGCTTTATATCCACGCAGGCCTTTATTACTTCTTCAAGGTTCTCCTTGACCTTACCTGTTTTAAGAAGGTCGAAAAGCTCCTTTGAATAAATCATACCGTATTTTACAGCCTCGCCCATACCGTCGGCAAAGATATCTTCCGAGAGGGTAGAAAGCGTATCGACATCAGCAAGAACAAGCTTCGGCTGTTTGAATGCACCCACGAGATTTTTACCTCCCGATATATCCACGGCAGTTTTACCGCCTACGGAGCTGTCTATCTGGGCGAGAAGGGTCGTAGGAACCTGAACATAGTCGATACCTCTGAGGAAGGTTGCGGCGGCGAAGCCTGTAAGGTCACCTGTTACACCGCCGCCGAGAGCGATAAGGCTGTCGGAACGGGTAATATTCTTTTCCGCAAGAAAATCATAGAGGGCTATAAGCGTTCTGTGGCATTTGCTTTCCTCTCCATGGGGGAAAACAAAGGAATCCACAGTAAAACCCGATTTTTTCAGAGCGTTTTCAAGCCTTTCACCGTAAAGGAAATAAACTGTATCATCAGAAACAACAACAGTACGCTTCGATTTTAAAACTCCTGCAACGGTACCGCCGCAGTTATCGAGAAGACCTCTTCCGATTATAACATTATAAGGCTCGGAAGCTTCAATACGAATAGTTTTCAATGCTTTATCCTCAGGTCAGGCTTACTGCTTGACTTCTTTCATGGTTTTATTTTTAAGGAAAATAAAGAGCTTGGGAGAAACCTTCTTTAAGATTTTCTTTGCCTTTATAAATGCGTCTTCCTTGAACTTAGCGGACTTATAGAGGAACTTTCTGGGATAATTCTTGGAGGTTATCTTCTTGTCAAGCTTAGCTTCTGCCGCCTTGGCCTGTTCCTCAGGAAGCTCGTATATAGCCTTGTACTTCTTTACAAGCTTATTGAAGTTATAAGCCATATAAAGAATATCATACTTGGGATACTGGGGCATTCTTAACTGAACAGGGTCGTTGGGGTCAACGGAATCATCCATAAATCCGCCTTCACGGGCTGTTCTTTCAAGAATAGTCATAGGATAGGGATAGAAGATGTTGGGAATAACCTTATCTACATCAAGCTTAGCGTTAAGCTTTACTGTTTCAAGGGATAATTCAAGGGTTTCATAGGGAAGACCCACGATATTATAGGTTAATGCAGTAATCTTATACTTTCTGAACCACTTTGAAACCTCGATAAGGTGGTCGTTCTTCATATTTCTGTGGAGATACTTTCTTCTGAACTCCTCATTACCGTTTTCGAGACCGATGTCAATCATGTAACAGCCGCCGTCCTTAAGCATCTTTACCATTTCCTCGTCAAGCACGTCGAAACGGAGGTTACAGTTGAAGGGGAGATGAATACGTTCAATATACATAGGCATGAATTCATAGAACCATTCCTTATACATATTGAAGATAGCGTCACGGAATTCAATGAACTTTATGAAGGGGAATTTCTTTAAAAGAAGCTCTAAAAGCTCGATAGACTTCTGGGGGCTTCTGAAACGGCAGTACTTCTGCTTATTGGGATATACGTTTCTGAACTGTGAATTTCCGCAGTAGGTACAGCTGAAGAGACAGCCTCTTGAAAGCATTACCATTGCGGTAAAGTTCTTGGAACGGTCAAGATTTTCATAATCGAAAAGATCGAAATCAGGGAAGGGAAGCTCATCAAGGTCTTCAATGAGGGGTCTTACGGGATTCTTTATGATTTCGCCGTTTTCCAGCTTGAAATACATGCTTTCGATATCGGTTCTGTTTACTCCGTCACGGATAGAATCCATGTATTCCAGTAAGGGGTATTCGCCCTCGCCCACTGTTACAATATCGATACCTCTGATTTTTATACATTCGTCGGGCACAAGTATAGCGTGGTATCCGCCGATAGTAACAGGAATATCGGGTAAATTATCAGCCAGCCAGCCTGCCATCTCTGTAATAAAGGGGATAGCTGTGGTTCTTGCGGAGAAGCCGATAACGTCGGGGTTGAAGCTCTTTACCTTTTCGAGAAATTCATTCTTATCAGGCATATAAAGCTGATGATAAAGCTTTACGTCATGACCGCCCTGCTTTAATACAGCGGAAATTGAAGCGAGACCCTCGCTGTAGTTACCCAGCTTGTTACGGCTGTATTTATCTTCTTCAAGAAAGTCGGGATATATTAAAAGTAAGCTTTTAACGTCTGCCATTTTTTTATGTTCCTTTCGTTATAAAATATTCTAAAAACAATTACTATTATTTTACCTCAAAAACGCTGATATGTCAAGTAGTGAAAAAGGCGTAAAAGGTTATATTTACGGACAAAGCTCAATAAAATTGAGTAAAGGAAGGTGAAGGATAAATGATAAAGAAAAGAGGCTTTATAAGAAATACAGTCATTCTCTTTTTTGCCATGGTTATTACTAAAGGGCTGGGAGCGGCGTTAAAAATACCTCTTGCCAATATTCTCGGAGGAGAGGGAATGGGATATTATACCAACGCATACAGCATTTTTACTCCCGTTCTTGCCTTTGCTTGCTCGGGAATACCTCTTATAGTGACCCGAAGAGTGGTGCAGTATGTAGCCTGTCACAGATACAGCGAGGCAGAGAAGGTGAAAAGATGTTCTCTGGTGCTGGCGGTATTCATCGGAATAATGGGAACTGCTCTTATATACATAGCGGCAATACCATTCGTCAGCTTTATTGCCAATTCCTCGGAAAGTCTGCTGTCTGTACTGATAATTGCGCCTGCGGTATTGTTCTGTTCCGTTACAGGTGTGTACAGGGGCTATTATGAGGGGCTTAACGATATGCTTCCTACCGCACTTTCACAGGTAATCGAAGCCGTAGTCAAAGCCGCTCTCGGGATAAGTCTGTCTTATTTTACATATATGAAGGCCATCGAAATTATGAATTTCGAGGCGGCGGCGTTGCCCTATGCCTCTGCCGCGGCAATTCTCGGTGTTTCTCTGAGCGAGCTGTGCGGAACGGTATTCATGCTTATACGAGGAAGAAAAAAGTCTGACAGTTTCCGCGAATATAAGGAAAAAATGAAGCTTTCTGAGATATGGGCGCTTTCCTTCGGTATTTTCAAGGAGTCGCTTCCTGTGGCTCTCGGAGCGGCGGCGGCAAATCTTCTCTCTCTTGCGGATATGCTTACCGTAGCGAACTGTATAAATCTTTCCGTGCAGTATTTCGGCTTCATTCCTGAACGTACAATAGAATGTTCGGATATTGGTAATTTTATGTACGGCAGCTATTCTGGGCTTGTCATGTCGATATATATGCTTGCGGCGGCAGTATCCGTTCTTATAAGCCGTTGTGCCCTTCCTCGGTTAACCTGTGAGGCGGGAAAAAAGCACTTCGGAAGAGAAATGAAGCTTCTTTATAAGGGAACGGCTCTCATTTCTGCTCCTGTAGGGATTTTTCTTGCGGTTCTGGCGGAACCTGTACTCAATATCCTATATTCATCAAGAGCAGACGAGGTTTTCGTTTCTGTAATGCCTTTAACTGTTCTGAGCCTTGGCGGAGTAATTTCAGCCGCCTTCGGAGCGGTTCTTACAGTGTTCCAGTCCTGCGGAGATTTTCGTTTTCCCGTGAAAACCGCCCTTATACATGGGGCGTTAAAGCTTATTCTGAATATTGTTCTTATATCCCTGCCATTTATGAACATTACGGGAGCAGCGTTGGCTACAGTTCTTTCTGATTTTATCTGCCTTTTCTATTCTCTTCATGTTCTGAAGAAGAGATACTGCACAGAAAATCTGCTCCTTAGTTCTTTCTTTTCACCAGTTTTATCGGCGTTAATAAGCGGAACAGGTCTTTACTTTATACACACTGCCATCAAAGAAAGCATGAACAGTCTTATGGCGGTTATTTTCTCAGGCGGCGCGGCGGCAGTAATATACGTTCTGCTGATTTTTATTTTTGACAGGGAAAGCTTCAGGGCATTATATTCCTGCATTAAGAATAAATTGGTAAAAAGCTGTTGATAAAAGGATAAAAAAGTGGTATAATCAGAAAAAACGCAAAGGATGAGTAATAATGTTTGAAATTAAGGAAAAATACAATATTGACGATTTAAGAGCAATAATGAAGGTACTCCGAAGCGACAAAGGCTGTCCCTGGGACAGGGAGCAGGACCACAAATCCATAAGAATGGATGTTCTTGAGGAAGCCTATGAGGTTGCCGAGGCTATCGATAGTGCCGATAACGTGCTTTTAAAGGAAGAGCTTGGCGACCTTCTTCTCCAGATAGTTTTCCATTCCGAGCTTGAAAGTGAAATGAACAATTATGATTTCGACGATGTATGCGACGGAATCTGTAAAAAGCTTATCTACCGTCATCCACATGTTTTCGGGGATGTAAAGGTGAATTCCACAGCTGATGTGCTTAAGAACTGGGATGTTCTCAAGAGCAAGTCGAAGAATGAAGAAACTGCTTCTGACAGACTCAGAAGTGTTCCGAAGCTTCTTCCTGCCCTTATGAGAGGTGAAAAGGTAGGAAAAAGAGCCGCCAATGCAGGCTTTGATTTCACTTCTACTGAAGAGGTAATAGAAAGACTCAAATCCGAGATTTCAGAGCTTGAAAATGCGATTTCTACGGGAAGTGATATAAAAATAGAAGAGGAATTAGGCGATATTTTGTTTTCGTGTACAAACTTATCGAGATTTTTGAAAAAAGATAGCGAAAAAGCCTTGACATTTGCGATAAATAAGTTTATAATACGATTTAGCGGAGTTGAAACCTTGATTAGAGAGGACGGGAAGGTCCTTTCTGAATTGTCTCAAGAAGAATTAAACGAATATTGGGAGAAGGTTAAGAGTAACTCGGTTTAATTTTGCGTGAGACCCGGTATGGCACAAACCTGGTCGCACTAATAATTATATTTTTTTTGGAGGTTCAAAAATGACAAAGGCAGAATTAATCGCAGCAATTGCTGAAAAGGCTGGAATGACAAAGAAGGATGCTGACGCAGCTCTCAGCGCAACAATCGATACAATCACAGATACACTCGCTAAGGGTGAAAAGCTTCAGCTCGTAGGCTTCGGTACATTCGAAGTTCGTGAACGTGCAGCTCGTGAAGGTATCAATCCTCAGTCCAAGGCTAAGATTAAGATTCCCGCAACAAAGGTTCCTGCATTCAAGGCAGGCAGAGCATTAAAGGATGCTGTTGCTAAGTAATTTGGCATTTTGATAATAATGGCGGATGAGAGCTTTTTAAGCTTAGTCCGCCTTTTATTTTTCTAAAGAAAGGATAAAGAAAATGAGACTTGATAAATATCTTAAGGTTTCGAGACTTATTAAGAGAAGAACTGTAGCTAACGAGGCATGTGACGCGGACAAGGTTTCTGTAAACGGTAAGCCTGCGAGAGCCTCCTATGATGTTAAGATAAACGATGTAATTGAAATAAATATGGGTAAGACCCCCTTAAAGGTAAAGGTGCTGAAGGTTGTGGAGGTAGTAGGTAAGGACGGCGCAAGCGATCTTTACGAGGTTCTTTAAGCCTGTTCTAAAAATGTACTTGTCTGCATAAGCTTAATTATACAAACCTGTACATTTCCGGAGGGCTCATGAACAACCAGATTATTACCTTAGAAAATCGCGAAAGGCTCACTATAAGTGATGTCAAGTCGGTTGAAAGCTTTACTGATACCGAGGTTAAGCTATATACTGACAACGGCGACCTTATCATAAAGGGTGAAAAATTTACTCCCGAGGGCTATAATAACGAAAACGGGGATTTTTCTCTGAAGGGGAGAGTCTGCTCCCTTTGTTTTACTACCGATAAGAAGCATCTTCCTGATAATTTTATCAGCAGGCTTTTCAGGTGATTGCCCATGTTTGAGACAACTTCCGAGGTATTCGCCCTTTTCGGCCAGTTCGCCTTTATCGGCTTTATTTTAGGCTTTATTTATGATATCGGTCGATTTTTCCGTATTTCTCTTGGTCTGGGTAAGATTTTCACCTTTATCCATGATTTTTTCTCGGTTTTTATCGGAGGAATAGTGATTTTTATTTTCTCTGTTGAGCTCGGGGTAGGAAATCTGAGATTTTTTTATATTTTTGCAGCCCTTCTCGGCTTCACGGTATATCTTCTTTCTCTGGGAAATCTTACTGCGCTTATAGCTAAAGCTATATCAAAATCGCTGAAAAAGCTTCTGAATTTCGTTAAAACACGCTTTGTAAAGCTTTTACACACCGTTAAAAAAACTTTTTATCCAAAATGCAGTGCTGTTTTTGTTAAAATCAAACAAAAAAAGGAATATTTAAGTGAAAAATGTAAAATACACTTGAAAAGCAGTACTGAATTGGTGTATAATAATAGTAATTCTAAAATAGGGAAAGTGTCCCAGAACGGTGGTGAGAACAGAAATGTCATTAAAGCAAAAGTCAAAAAAAATACACAGTAAATCTGTCATTTTTGGCGTTGCTGTGTTTGCTGCACTGACATACGCTGTTGTTAACCTCGTTTCCATGCAGGTTCAGATTGCACAGAAGTCTACCGAATATGAGGAGCTTTCTGCGCGTCTGGAAGCAATAAAAACTGAAAATGAACAGCTCGAACGTTATTCGAATAATGAATACAGAATGGATTATATCGAAGAAATTGCGCGTGAAGAGCTTGATTATTCCTATGCGGACGAAAAAATCTACTATTTTGTTCCGAGTAATTAACAGGTTTCAGAGTGAGCGTACCGTTCACTCTGATTTTAATTTAAGAGGTGAAAAATGACTAATAAGGACAGGGAAAAGCTTAAAACCGTTTATAAGGTTATCGCTCTGATCATGGCGGTAATAATGCTGTTCGGCGTAGTATTCGGAAGCTTTATTCATTAGTAAATTCGGTTTTAATATTGCATTTTTGCTAAAATGTGGTATAATGGAATAGTAAAATATTTTTGGAGGTTTAAATATGTCTGACAAAATTTTAATCGAAACATCTGCACGTCACGTTCACGTGTCTCAGGAGGCTCTCGAGGTTCTCTTCGGTAAGGACGCAGTTCTTACAAAGAAGAAGGATTTATCCCAGCCCGGACAGTACGCTTGTGAAGAAAGAGTTACAGTAGTAGGCCCTAAGAAGGAGCTCGCTAACGTATCTATCTTAGGTCCTGTACGTCCCGCTACACAGGTTGAGCTTTCCGCTACCGACGCACGTTCTATCGGTCTTCCTATCGCTATCCGTGAATCCGGCGATATCGCTGGTACACCCGGCTGTAAGCTTATCGGACCTAAGGGCGAAATCGAAATCAGCGAGGGCGTTATCGTGGCTAAGCGTCATATACATATGATTCCCGAAACCGCTGAAAAGCTCGGTATCAAGAACAAGGATATCGTATGGGTTAAGGCTGAAACCGATGGCAGAACAGCTATTCTCGGTGATGTTGTAGTAAGAGTCAGCGAAAACTTCGCTGACGCTATGCATATCGACACAGATGAATCCAACGCAATCTGCGCTGCTCCCGGAATGATGGGAACAATCATCAAGTCTTTATAATTATAAAAATTTCCTCCGTTTGCAGTACTGCTGACGGAGGATTTTTGTATAAAAATAAGTCCCTGCAATCTGATTTGCAGGGACTTATTGTATTTGTAAGATAAATTACTTGATAACTCTTACTGCAATAACGTTTTCGATAGCCTTGATGCTGTCAGCTACGGAATCAGCGTTACCCTTAACATCGAGAACGGTATAAGCCATATCCTTCTTGGACTTGGAAACCATGTTTTCGATATTTAAGCCTGCGTCAGAAGCACAAGCTGTAACCTTTGTGAGGAGAGCTTCAACATTCTTGTGGATTACGCAGATCTTAGCGTCGCCTGTCTTAGCGAGAACAACGTTGGGAAGGTTAACGCTGTTGATGATGTCGCCCTTTTCAAGGTAAGCCTTGATTTCGTCGCAAGCCATAACTGCACAGTTATCTTCACTTTCGGGAGAAGAAGCGCCGAGGTGGGGGATAGCAACTACGCCGTCAACGCCGATAAGGTCGTCGGTGGGGAAGTCTGTTGTATATGCAGCCATCTTGCCGTTTGCGAGAGCGTCGATGATAGCTTTGCTGTCTACGAGGTCAGCACGGGCAAAGTTAAGAATACGAACTGTATCCTTCATTGTAGCGATTGTTTCAGCGTTGATCATGCCCTTTGTATCTGCTGTTGCAGGAGCGTGGAGGGAGATATAGTCACAGTTTTCGAAAATGTCCTTGTTGCTTGCTACATACTTAACATCGGGGGAGAGAGCTAAAGCAGCATTTACGGAAAGGAAGGGGTCAGCGCCGTATACTTCCATACCGAGAGCAGCAGCAGCGTTAGCTACTAAAGCACCGATAGCGCCTAAACCGATAACGCCAAGCTTTTTGCCCTTGATTTCGGGACCTACGAACTGGCTCTTGCCTTTTTCTACAAGCTTACCAACCTCGTCGCCCTTGCCCTTTAAGGTCTTAACCCATTCCATAGCAGCGGGAACCTTACGGCTGGAGATAAGAAGACCTGCGATAACAAGCTCCTTAACAGCGTTTGCGTTTGCGCCGGGAGTATTGAATACTACAACACCCTTTTCAGAGCACTTTTCAATCGGAATATTGTTTGTGCCTGCGCCTGCTCTTGCGATAGCAAGAAGGTTATCGCCAAGCTCCATTTCATGCATGGAAGCGGAACGAACGAGAACAGCGTCAGGGTTTGCGATTTCTTCGCCGATTGTGTAAACGCTCTTGTCGAGTAAATCTGTGCCGCATGCGGCAATCTTGTTTAAAGTAAGTATATTGTACATGGGAAATTCTCCTTTTTATATTGAATTATAGATAAAAGGCGGCAGGTAAACGGCGGCTTATGCACCTGAGCCTGTCGCCCTTGTTTTCATTTATCAGCAGTTTTCAGCTTCAAACTTCTTCATGAAGTCAACAAGCTTTTCTACACCCTCGATAGGCATAGCGTTGTAGATGGAAGCTCTCATACCGCCAACGGAACGATGTCCCTTGAGGTTTTCGAAGCCTGCTGCCTTAGCTTCCTTAACGAACTTAGCGTCGAGTTCTTCGTTACCTGTTACGAAGGGAACATTCATGAGAGAACGATCCTTCTTTTCAACAGTAGCCTTAAAGAGCTTGCTGCTGTCGAGGTAATCGTAAAGAATCTTAGCCTTCTTTTCGTTGTGAGCCTTCATAGCTTCAAGACCGCCCATCTTCTTGATCCACTTGAACACCTTGCCGCAGATATAGATACCATAGCAGGGAGGTGTATTGTAAAGAGAATCGTTGTCAGCCTGTGTCTTCCACTTAAGCATTGTGGGAGTTCCGGGGAGAACATCATCAGTGATAAGGTCTTCACGGATGATAGCGATAACTACGCCTGCAGGACCTACGTTCTTCTGAACACCGCCGTAGATTACAGCATACTTGGATACGTCAACAGGTTCGGAAAGGAAGCAGGAGGATACGTCAGCAACGAGATCCTTGCCCTTTGTGTTGGGGAGCTCCCAGAACTTTGTGCCGTAGATTGTGTTGTTTTCACAGATATAAACGTAGTCAGCGTCCTCGGGAATAGCGAGGTCGGAGCAGTCGGGAATATAAGAGAAGGTCTTATCAGCGGAAGAAGCAACATCAATAGCTTCACCGTACATCTTAGCTTCCTGCCAAGCCTTCTTAGCCCACTGACCTGTGATTATGTAGGCTGCCTTCTTGTTCTTCATCATGTTCATAGGAACCTCTGCGAAGAACTGGGACGCACCGCCCTGAAGGAAAAGAACCTTATAGTTGTTAGGAATATTCATAATATCTCTGAGATCCTGTTCAGCTTCCTTGATAATGGTGTCGTAAGCCTTTGAACGGTGGGACATTTCCATAACGGACATTCCTGTGCCCTTATAATCGAGCATCTCATCTGCTGCTTCCTTGAGCACTTCCTCAGGTAATACAGCAGGACCCGCACTGAAATTGTAAACTCTCATGATAATCCTCCTAAAAGTTGAAAAGAATTTTAGATACCGCATTAAAGCGATATATCAATACCTTAATATTATAGTTGAAAATAATAAAAATGTCAATAGAAATTATCAAGTTTTGTAAAAAATTTAACAATAATTTACTTACGCTTTTATACGCTTGATCCTTTCCTTTGTGACAGTATGCTGATTCTCGGCACGGCCGCACTTGGGACAGCGGTCTCCGATAATTCCTGTGTAACAGCATACAGGGTCACGGTCTACAGGATGGTTTATAGAGCCGTAGCCGATACCCTCTTCCTTCATGCAGCGGATAATCTGTTCGAAGGCGTCGAGATTCTGGAGGGGATCTCCGTCAAGCTCAACATAGCTTATATGACCTGCATTTGTAAGAGCGTGGTAGGGAGCTTCAAGATGAATCTTTCTGAAAGCGGAAATATGATAGTGAACAGGAACATGGAAGGAGTTAGTGTAGTAGTCCCTGTCGGTAACGCCCTTGATTTCGCCGTAGCGTGCCTTATCCATGCGGACAAATCTTCCGGAGAGGCCTTCTGCCGGTGTGGCAAGGAGTGAGAAGTTGAAGCCTGTTTTCTGGGATTCTTCATCCATTCTTGCTCTCATACGGCCGATAATCTTAAGACCGAGCTCCTGAGCCTTTTCGCTTTCGCCGTGATGAACGCCGATAAGCGCCTTGAGACATTCAGCAAGTCCGATAAAGCCCATTGAAAGAGTACCATGCTTAAGAATTTCGCCTACACAATCTTCGGGTCCCAGCTTATCGGAATCAAGCCATATACCCTCGCCCATAAGGAAGGGATAGTTCTTGACCTTCTTCTGTGCCTGAATCTTATATCTGTACATGAGCTGGTCAATTACAATGGACATTTCATCCTCGAGAAGCTCGAAGAACTTTACAATATCATGCTCAGCCTTAATTCCGAGACGGGGAAGGTTTACTGAAGTAAAGCTTAAATTACCACGGCCTGTGACTATTTCTCTGGACTTATCGTACACATTTCCTATAACTCGTGTACGACAGCCCATATAAGCGATTTCTGTGTTGTAATCGCCGGGCTTGTAGTATGTAATATTGAAGGGTGCGTCGATAAATGAGAAATTCGGGAAAAGTCTCTTCGCGGAGACGCGGCAGGCAAGCTTGAATAACTCATAGTTGGGCTCACCGGGGTTATAGTTGATTCCTTCCTTTACCTTAAAGATATGGATAGGGAAGATAGAGGTTTCGCCGTTTCCGAGACCCTTTTCAGTAGCAAGAAGCACGTTTTCGATAACCATCTGTCCTTCGGGAGAGGTATCAGTGCCGTAGTTTATAGAGGAGAAGGGGATCTGTGCGCCTGCACGGCTGTTCATGGTATTAAGATTATGAACAAGCGCTTCCATAGCCTGATATGTTGCACGATTGGTTTCCTTTTTAGAAAGCTTAAGGGCGAATTTCTGTACCTTCTTTGCGGTTTCCTCGCTTCCTGTGATTGCGGTAAGCTCCTTAAGTTCAGCCTCTGTATATCGGCTGTCGTTGGCGAGAGAAGGGAAGAGCTCCTGCTCGCCGAGCTTTTCTGTATAAGCCTTTACTGCATTATCAACAGCTTCGTCATCTTCTGTATTTGTTTCGAGAACTATTGCACGGGAAATATTCTTTCTGTATAATGTACGATAGGTTTTTCTTACACCCTCGGCCATAGCGTAGTCGAAATTAGGGATAGACTGACCGCCGTGCTGGTCGTTCTGGTTAGACTGGATAGCTATACATGCAAGAGCGGAGTAGCTGGCAATGCTGTTGGGCTCTCTGAGGTTTCCTCTGCCTGTAGAGAAGCCGTTTTTGAAAAGCTTGAGAAGGTCTATCTGACAGCAGGTCGTTGTCAAGGTAAGGAAATCCAGGTCATGAATATGTATATCGCCGTCAATATGCGCCTTGGAGTGGTTAGGATCAAGGACATACATCTCGTTGAACTGCTTCGCACCCTCGGAGCCGTACTTTAACATTGTACCCATTGCGGTATCACCGTCAATATTTGCATTTTCACGCTTGATATCACAGTCACGGGCAGATTTGAAGGTGAGATCCTCGTATGTTTTCATGAGGGAGGTGTTCATCTCACGGATTCTGGTTCTGTTGGCTCTGTAGAGGATATAAGCCTTGGCTGTCTTAGCGTGGCCGTTTTCTACGAGAACCTTTTCAACGGTATCCTGTACCTCTTCAACGGTAGGAATACGACCGCTTTCCTCAGCCTTCTTATCCAGTATACGACATACTTCTTCAGCGAGGGCAAGGGCAGAGTTGAAGTCCTTTCCGCCTACTGCGGAAGCGGCTTTATAGATAGCGTCCGCTATCTTCTCCACATTAAACGCCATCTGACGTCCGTCTCTTTTCTGAATCTTCGTTAACATTTACGGGCACTCCTTATTTATATTGTACCACAATATATTGTGGTTATATGGTCGTAGTCGAACAATATATATTATATTGCAGTAACACAGATTTGTCAATATGAACAGTAAAAAAAGTTGCTGATTCATAAATATGATACAATATGTACACAGGAGAAAAATGCTGTATAAACGAAAAAACAGGCACTCATAAAGAATGCCTGCACTTTTCAATATTAAGTCAAAAATAAGATTAAGCAGATGCGTTAGCCTTCTTAGCAAGTCTGGACTTAATTCTTGCAGCCTTGTTCTTATGGATAAGACCCTTGCCTGCTGCCTTATCAAGAGTGATAGCGGCTGTCTTAACTGCGTCAGCAGTAGCTTCTTCTGCTCTTGCTCTCTTGAGAACTGTCTTTAATTCTGTCTTAGCAGCCTTGTTACGGTCATTTCTAACCTTAGCAACTAAAACTCTCTTCTTAGCGGATTTAATGTTCGGCACCTTTTTGCACCTCCTTAAAATGGAATGTATAGAAAATGTTAATTTACAGTACGATATATTATAACATAGGAATTTTAAAAATGCAATAGTTTTTTCGGATTTTTTTTATTTTAGGTGGTTTTTATGAAAAGAAGTGACCTTATTTGTGAAAACGCAGTAATAAATGCTAAAGCGGAAGATTTATTCGTTCATAAAAAAGAAATTAACGGAACGAAAACCGAGCTTGTTACCATATCCGAGGAACAGTCTGAACGCTATGGAAAAGCCGCCGGAAGCTATTATACCTTATATATAGAAGGCGGTGATACAAAGAGTTCGGTGGCTTCGGTAATAAAGAGACTTATCCCCGAGGGAAAGGCGCTTATAGTCGGCCTCGGAAACAGCGAGATTGCCTCAGACCGCCTCGGCTCAGCCTGTCTTTCCTATATTCCCGCTACTGCACATTTATCCGCTCACGAGGATTTCGAAGCATTGGGACTCAGAGAGGTTTCCGTTATCGGAACAGGAGTTACAGGTAAATCGGGAATAGAAAGCTCCGATTATATAAGGTATATCGCCGAGGGCGAGAGGGTGGATTTTATAATAGCCGTTGACAGTCTTGCCTGTTCATCGAGGGAAAGACTTTGCCGTACCGTTCAGATAACTGATACTGGTATTTCTCCCGGGAGCGGCGTTGGTAACAGGCGAAAAAGGCTTGATAAATCGGTCTGCGGTATTCCCGTTATAGCGGTAGGAGTTCCTACAGTTATGGATTTTACCGATGATGAAGGCGAAAAGCTTATGGTTACGCCGAGAAATATAGATCTTCATGTAAAAAAGCTTTCTGAGCTTATCGGAATAGGTATAAGTATGGCGCTTAATCCTTCTTTATCAGAAGGTGAAATACGAAAGCTTATTATATAGGTACTATTCACGGATTGTCCTGCATATTATAGAACAAAAGGAAAGGATATGTAATATGAGGATAATCAAAACTGTTATAAGAAAAAAAGGTATAAAGCTTCTCGGAGCGGCATTTATTGCATTGTCTGCTCCCGTTGTGGCGGTTGTTTCTTCCGAACTTCTCCCCGAAGCTGTGCATTACATGAGCGAGGCGGCGAAATATTCCGTAATTTCACGGCCGCTTGTTGAAAAAAGCGAAATAAGCAACGGCAATCTACTGCTTTTTAAGCCTGAAGCCAATGTTAAGGCTGAAGCAGTAGAGGAAGCGGCGGTAGTTCAGCTTCCTGTACTGGAAGAGCCGAGGAAAGCCGATAAGCTTTCGGTCAATATTTCCGAAGCTGATGAGGATATTACAGTTTTTACAAGCCAGAGCGGAAGAATATACGAAGAAACCTTCGGAACAGGGGAGGGAGACGCTTATATAAACCTTCCCATGGGTGGTCAGGTAAGAAACTGCACAGAACTCAGCAACGAATTTGTAGCCGCTGAAACAGCGAAGAAATCGGGAATAAGCGTTGAGCTGTTTTCGGATGAGCCGCAGGTCCTTATAGTTCACACTCATACCTCCGAAAGCTATGAGCCTTATGAAAAGGACTGGTACGACGAAAGCTATACGAGTCGTTCCTCCGACCCCGATAACAGTGTTGTTGCAGTAGGTGAAGCGATAGCGGAGGAACTTGCGGCGGCGGGAATTTCGGTTATCCATGACGGAACAATACATGATGATATATATAACGGAGCGTATTCACGAAGCCTTGAAACTACCCTTGAAATTCTTTCGGAATATCCTTCAATAAAAATAATACTTGACGTACATAGGGACGCTATCGGCTACGAGGACGGAAGCCGTGTAAGCGCAGTAACAGAGATAGAAGGAAAAAAGGCGGCTCAGGTTATGATTATTTCTGCCGCAGACGAGGGAAGCTACGATATTCCGAATTATCTCGAAAATCTTCATTTCGCCTGTGAGCTTCAGCAGGCAATGGAAAGCCGTTACAACGGTCTTACAAGACCTGTTCTGTTTCAGTACTGCCAGTATAATCAGCAGGTTTCCACAGGCTCTCTTCTTCTTGAGGTAGGCTCCCACGGAAATACCGTTGAGCAGGCGGTATACAGCGGTCATCTTATCGGAAAATCTCTTGCGGGACTGCTTACCGAGGGAGTATGTGAGGAACGGACTGCCGTTAATACGCCCCTCTACTTCATTGAGCGTTTAAGATAAAGTTCTCCAATATAAAAACTGCCGCAGCTTTTTCTTCGCTGTGGCAGTTTTGCTTTTATTTGCTGTTTTCCTTACGTATCTGGGAATGCTTTATCTTACCGCTTATAGTCTTCGGAAGCTCGTCGACAAACTCAACGATTCTCGGATATTTATAGGGTGCAGTATTTTTCTTAACGTAGGTCTGGAGCTCCTTTTTAAGCTCTTCCGAGGGAGTATAACCCTTGGCGAGAACTATGGTAGCCTTTACTACCACGCCTCTTACTGGGTCGGGTGCGCCTGTAACAGCACATTCAAGAACGGAAGGGTGCTGAATAAGTACGCTTTCGATTTCGAAGGGTCCGATTCTGTAGCCGCTGGCCTTAATAACGTCGTCGTTTCTTCCTACATACCAGAAATAGCCTTCTTCATCACGCCATGCGGTATCGCCTGTATGATAAACGCCGTCGGACCAGGCTTCTTTTGTCTTGGTTTCATCCCTGTAGTATCCGCCGAAAAGCCCGTCCTGACCGATTTCGGCTCTTATTACAATTTCGCCTACTTCTCCGACAGGAACGGAATTGTTATTTTCGTCAACAATATCAACATTATAGATAGGTGAGGGCTTTCCCATAGAGCCGGGCTTCGGCTCTGTTCCTACGAGGTTGGCTAAAATCGGAACAGACTCAGTCTGGCCGAAGGCCTCCATAAGCTTAAGCCCTGTGTATTCCTTCCAGCGGTTATAAACCTCGGGGTTAAGTGCTTCGCCTGCGATACAGCTGTACTTAAGGCTCGAAAGGTCGTAATTCTGCAGGCCTTCCTTAATAAAGAAGCGGTACATTGTAGGGGGAGCACAGAAGGTTGTGATTTTATAATCCTGCATTATCTTCATCATATCCGCAGGAATGAATTTATCGAAGTCATATACAAAAACACAGCTTCCTACAGCCATCTGACCGTAAATCTTTCCCCATGCCGCCTTAGCCCAGCCTGTATCTGAAATTGTCAGGTGAAGACCGTCGGGGTCAACGTTCTGCCAGTGTGCGGCAGTAATGACATGAGCGAGGGAATATCTGTGGTTATGTACTACCATTTTCGGGTAGCCTGTTGTACCTGAAGTAAAATAGAGAAGCATGTGTTCACGGCAGTTTGTTTCAACACGCTCCATAGTGGAAGGCATCTTTTCGATTTCTCTGTCAAAATTTATCCAGCCGTCTCTGTCGCCGTTGGCGATAAACTTTAAGATATCGAGAGAAAGCTCCTCCTGAGCCTCGTCAACATACCTTTCTATATCGGGGTTATAGCCTGTACAGACAACAGCCTTTACATCAGCACTTTCAAAACGGTATGTAAAGTCGTGGGTTGTAAGAAGGTGGGTTGCGGGAATAGCTACCGCGCCGATTTTGATAAGTCCGATAACAGCGTACCAGAACTGGTAATTTCTCTTTAATACCAGCATTACCTTATCGCCCTTCTTTATACCTTTCTTAAGAAAGAGATTCGCCGCTTTGGTAGAAAGCTCGGAAAGCCTTCCGTAGGAAAAATCGTGAACATTTCCCTGAAGGTCAACGTGCTTTAAGGCAGGACGGTCGGGCTCAAGCTCGCCGTATTTATCAATTATATCATAGCCGAAATTGTAATTATCAGGGCAGTTTATTTCAAATTTGTTCAGAATTCCGTTATTATCGAAGCCCTCGTTTACGAATTTTTTATAATAGTTTCTAACCTGTTCCATCGGAAAAAATAACCTTTCTTTTTGTCGGTGGAGTTATATAAGTACCGTGATAAATTCACATTCTCCGTCTACTGCGACTACTCCGTGGGGAGTGCTGCTGTCAAAATAGATACAGTCGCCCTCTTCGAGGATTTCTGTTGTGTTACCTATAATAACCTTAAGCTTGCCTCTTAATATGTAGTCCATTTCCTGTCCCTCATGTACAGAAAAATGGATAGGCTTTGTCTTATCGGTCTCTTCGGGTGCGATTACGATAAGGGGGTCAACCTTCTTATTCTTGAACATATATGCGATATGATTATAGGAAAGTCCGACTCGTCTTTCTATCGGAAGTCCGTTGCCCTTTCTGACGAGGGAATACTTCTGGAGGTTCGGCGATACTCCCGTAAGAAGCTCAATAAGGTCAATGCCCATAGCCTCTGCACATCTGTTAAGTGCGGAAACCGAAATCTCGTTTTCGCCGCTTTCGTATGCCATATATTCTTCTGCAGTACATTTAAGCAGGGCAGCCATATCTTCAACAGTAATATCGAGACATTCTCTGGAAGCCTTAAGTCTTGCGGAAATTTCCATTTTATCGTATTTCATAAGATATACCTCCTTTATATCACACTAAGTTTCAATTATATCATATTATAATGTATTTTGCAACATCCTGTCGAATTATTTTTTACTTTTACAGATTTCAGCCAGACAGCATTCATCGCATTTCGGTTTTCTTGCGTCGCATACAAGTCTTCCGTGCCATACAAGCCTGTGGCAGAGCATGAGCCCTTCCTCGGGAGGAATAATTGCAGAAAGTTGTTTTTCCACCTTTACAGCGTCCTTTGTGTCAGTAAGCCCCAGCCTGTTTGTAAGGCGTATTACATGGGTATCGCACACAAGAGCAGGCTTGCCGTATAAATCTCCGCAGATAAGATTGGCGGTTTTTCTGCCCACTCCGGGGAGCTTTACAAGCTCTTCTATGGTATCGGGTACGGTACAGTTGTATTCGTCACGAAGCATCCTGCACATAAGAACTATATCCCTCGCCTTGGTATGGAAAAGCCCACAGCTTTCAATACATTTTTCTACTTCCGTTATCTCTGCCTCCGCATAATCGGAAATTTCGGGGAAGCGTCCGAATAAGGCGGGGGTAACAAGATTAACCCTCTTATCCGTGCATTGTGCGGAAAGTCGGGTAGCTATAAGAAGCTCGTGAGGCTTGCTGTAATTAAGGGCGCATTTTACATCGGGATATTCTGTTTTAAGCAGTCTGATTATTTCTGTTGCCTTTTGTTTTTTTGTCATAATTATAAAAGCGGAGCGAACACCTTAAGAAGTGAACGCAGTATCCTTTTTCTTAATGGAAGATCTGTATAGATCTCGGGAGGCACGATTTCGGAAACCGAAAGGGCCTTTAAGAATGATTCCTTGGCTTCCTTTACCGCCTTGCTGTTATACATCCATACTCCGTTTTCAAAGTGGAGATAAAAGCTTCGGTAATCGAAGTTACAGGTTCCTACGATAGCGGTGGAATCGTCGCTGATAATCATTTTTGTATGCATGAAGCCGGGCATGAACTCATAAATCTTCACACCCTTTTCTATGAGTGACTTATAATTGGAACGTGTCATTTCAAAGACAATCTTTTTATCGGGGTGGTGAGGGGTAATTATTTTAACATCAATTCCGCTTTCTGCCGCTCTTATAAGGGCGTTTTCCATTACCTCGTCGATAATAAGATAGGGGGTGCAGATATATATGCTTTTGCTTGCATTGTTTATGGTGTTGATATAAGCGTTTTCATGAATAAGATCATGGAAAAGCGGCTCATCAGAGAAGGGGATTACAAGTCCGTCATTCTTTGCCTGATAATTTATGGCATATTTTGAATAATCCTGAATTTCGCCTGTAACAAAGTACCATATTTCAAGATAAAGCACTACTATTTTCTTTACTGCGTCGCCTTTCAGCTTAACGGAGGAATCCTCCCAGAAGCCGAAGCGTTCCTTCTTGTTTATATATTCGTCAGCAATATTTATTCCGCCTGTAAAGGCTACCTTACCGTCGATAATGGCGAACTTTCGATGGTCGCGATAGTTTAGGAACTTATCGAGAGAGGGCTTGTAGGGATTGAAAACTGCTGTTTTTATTCCCAGCTTTTCCATCTGCTCGGGGAAATCCACAGGCAGGAGGTTTATCGTTCCGATATCGTCGTACATAAGGCGTACTTCTACGCCTTCCTTAGCCTTTCTCTCTAATACAGCGAGTATCCTTTCCCACATTTCTCCTTCACCAAGGATAAAATATTCAAGAAAAATATACTTTTCTGCCTTATTAAGCTCCGTGAGAAGCTTTTCCAGGAAGATAGAGCCGGGGTTAAGGAATTCCGTCTCGGTAAAAGCGTAGATATTGCTTCTTGCGTTATTGATAAGGTAGCTCGCTTCTCGCTTTACAGAGGAATTCTTCGCGCTTATCATTTCAAGAAGCTCATTGTCGGGAGTGATTATGCCCTTGGAGCTTTCCACAGCCTTATGGAGCTTTTCGGTATTTTCTTTATTGAGATGGGAACGGCCGAACATGATATAGAACAGTGCTCCGCCCACAGGAAAACAGAGTACGGGAATAAGCCATGCGATTTTAAAGCCCGGGCTGTTGTTTCTGTTTACTATGCTTATGGCGATTATTACGCTTACTGCAAGAAAAACGATAAGCAGGGGTATAAAAACTGCCGACAGGAAGAACATAGGTACAACTATAAGAAGTATCTGTATCAGAATAAGAATACTGATGATAAAAAGGCGGCTTGAAAGAAGCTTACCCAATTTTCCCATAAACAAACCCTCGCTTTCTGTATAATCTATTATAGTATACTACATTTTTCAATATTTTTCAAGCATTTATACTATAAAATTGCTCTGTTGACAAAATTGTGTTATTTATGTATAATTATGATATCTGTAATGTATGAAAGGAATAATAAAATGGATATTTCTGCAAGCTTTTTGAATATGATAAAGGACGCTACAGGAAATAATATCGTTCTTTCGGTAATTATTTCGCTGGCGCTTGTGCTTCTCGGCTTCTTTTTTCTGATAAAGGGTGCCGATATGTTTGTTGACGGAGCTTCCAAGGTGGCACAGAAGCTTAAGATTCCGCTTATCGTTATCGGACTTACTATTGTTGCTTTCGGTACAAGCGCTCCCGAAGCGGCAATAAGCATAACCTCGGCCTGTAAGAATGAGGCGGGAATAGCGATAGGTAATGTTGTCGGAAGCAACATAATGAATATTCTCATAATATTGGGTGTTTCAGCCTTATTCTGTGCACTTCCCGTTAAAAAGACAACCTTTAAGTACGAAATACCCTTTACTGTGGTTATTACAGTTGTCCTTCTCCTTCTCGGTCTTGATGGAAGCATTTCTTTCTGGGATGCTATCGTTCTTCTTGTATTTTTTGCGGCCTTCTTTGCTTATCTCATTATTCTCTCGAAGAAGGGAGACAGTGATTCTGCCGATGATATAGAACCTCTTTCCGAAAAGGATACAGTCCTCAGAATGATAATCTTTATTATTCTCGGACTTGCGGCTATCGTTTTAGGCAGTGACTTTACCGTTACAGGCGCTACTGAAATTGCCCAGATAATCGGCGTTGACAGCAGAATTATCGGTCTTACTATCGTGGCCTTCGGTACCTCTCTCCCTGAGCTTGTTACCTCTGTTACTGCGGCTAAGAAGGGCTGTACCGATATTGCAATCGGAAATATTATCGGAAGCAATATCTTCAACATTCTTTTCGTAATAGGACTTTCCGGCGTAGTTTCTCCCAGTCCTATCGAATACCGTTCCGATTTTATTATTGACTCTATTATAGCTATTGCCGCGGCAGTAATGCTCTGGTTCCTTGTTATGAAGAACAAGAAGCTTGGTAAGGGCGGCGGAATTGCAATGATCGTATGCTATGCGATATACTTTGTTTACCTTCTGCTCCAGCCTGTAATTTTCGGTATTGTAAGCGCATGATGAAAGGATAATCCTATGAGCGATGAAAAGCTTCTTTTTAACGGAGATTTCGACGAAGAAATAGATTTCGGCGACCTTGATGAAGAGGAAATCGTGGAAGAGTACGAGGAAGAAACCGATATTTTCGGGGATGAAGAAGATATCCCTCAGGTGTCGGTTCCTGAGTTCGAAGAGCCTGAAGAAGCGACTGACGATGACACAGATTCCGAGGACTATGAAGACGGCGAGGACGACATACCCTACGAAATAAATATAGAGGATAACGAGGAGCTTTCAGATACTGAGGAGGAGGCCGATTCTGAGGATACTGCAGAGGATGAAGGAGATTCTGACGCTGATATTTATGATGAAGACGAGGACGAAAACGACACCGTAGCTATGGTAAGCCGTAATTCTGAGCGTGTTCAGACTAATCGCGCTCCTGCACCCGTTATTTCAGGCGAAGAAAAGGAATTTATTTTTGAACAGCCCGTTTCCCGTTCATATGTGAACGTACAGCCTGTTCAGCCCCAGCAGAGAAGCGTAAATATACAGCCTGCTGCACCTAAAAAGTCCGAATACAGACAGAATAATAAAAACAGTCTGCTTGTTATTACAAATATTGTTATTTCTGTGGTTACTCTTTGCGCTGTAGCGATAGGCAGTTTTTCCGCTATGGGAAGAATAGGCGACCTTGAAAAAAAGCTTCAGGAAAAGACCATAGAGCTTGAAGAACTGAAATCTTCTGAAGAAAAGGAAGAAGAATATAAAGAGACAGTTCTTATAACCGAGGATACCCCTGAAACTCCCGAAGAATTTATTGAAACCGAAAAGGAAAAAATTCTTTTGTGGGATACCGTTGTCGGTTATTCATGGGTTCCTGTTTTATCGGGACTTAAACAGCATAATTATGCTCAGGAAAATTTCTCGATCAACAACCGCGGACACATGGAATATGTGGTTGACGGCGATTCGGCTTCCTATTTCGGTATAGATGTATCTTCCTATCAGGGTGATATAGACTGGAACGCCGCAAGAGAAGACGGTGTTGAGTTTGCAATTCTCCGTGTAGGCTACCGCGGATACGGGGAAGAGGGAAAAATAAGAATGGACGAAAAGTTCATTCAGAACTATGACGGTGCCAATGAAGCGGGTATAGATGTAGGTGTATACTTCTTTTCTCAGGCAACCAGCGTTGATGAAGCGATAGAGGAAGCTAAGTTCGTGCTTGATTGTCTCGGCGACAGAAGGCTTGAATATCCCGTAGTTTTCGACTGGGAAACCGTAGTTCCACTTGATGAAAATGACGTTCCGAGAACGGAAGATGTTATGCCGAATACTCTTACCCTAAGTGCTATCGCTTTCTGTGAAACTATACAGAGCGCGGGCTATGACGCTATGATTTATACCAATAAGAAGCAGGCAACCATAAAGTATGATATGCGTCAGCTTGCTAATTATCCTGTCTGGCTTGCATTATATGATACAGAGCTTACATATTGCTATGATTTCGATATCTGGCAGTACGGAACAGGATTTATAGACGGTATTGAAGGGGAAGTTGACTTCAACATCGGAATGATAAAATAGAATTCATAAAGCGAAAACCGATGAACAGGCATTGTCTGCGCTTTCATCGGTTTACGTTATTTTTTTCTGTATAATGCGGCACGGAAATGTATGGTGGTTTCCAGGGAATCCAGAGTAAGAAGCTTGCTTCTGTCCTTTTCCGAGGTTTTGTAGTAGTAGGGCGTCATGGTGAACAAAGCGAGTATATCCTCGTTTGTACATATTTTTATCCTTTTGTGAACATCACTGTATTTTAGAAGCTCAAAGCCTTCTACCTCCATGTCGTTTACTGTATTCTTATATGGTGTGTCGTATACAGCTTCCTTAAGCTCCCAGAGATGCTCTTCAAGAGGAAAAGCGGTAATATAGAAGCCGCCGTCTCTGAGTATTCTCAGATATTCGGTTCCTGAAAAGGGGGCAAAAAGGGAAAGGACTATATCGGTGGTTTCGTTTCCGACAGGAATATCGAAAACCGTTCCTACCGCAAGTCTCAGCTTACGGGAACGGGAGGCTCCCGAATTTATAGCCTCCTTTGAAACGTCGATACCTATCATATCGGTATTTTTGCCTTTGTTTTCGAGATATTCGTATATGTTGGCGGTATACCAGCATTCGCCACAGCCGCAGTCTACGATTACAGAGCCGTCAGAAGCGGCTTTATCGGTAAGCTCCTGAAGCTTTTCGAGAAGAGGGAGATAGTAACCTTTATCAAGGAAGGCCTTACGCCCCTTCACCATAAGCTTATCGTCGCCGTGAGCGGATTTGTTTGATAAAAGCAGGTTTACTGTGCCTTTTCTTGAAATATCAAAGCAATGGTTATTTTCACATTTGAGACTGCTTCCGTTATTGTAAAGCGTTTTTTTACATACGGGGCATATCAGATCTATCATAATTAAGCTTCCTTTACTTATAGAATTAAATATATTATACGGTTTTAGCCGTAAGCTGTCAAGGCGGAAAGGATTTATAAAATGTACAGATGTGTTATTTTTGATTTAGACGGAACGCTCCTCAATACTCTGGATGATCTTGCCGATGCCTGCAATCATGCTCTTTCTGAGCAGGGACTTCCTCTTCATGAGACCGAAAAATTCAGATATTTTGTAGGAAACGGTATCCCTAAGCTTATTGAAAGGATACTGCCCGAGGACAAAAGGGAAGAGCTACACGAGAAAACCTACAGGCTTTTCTGTGATTACTACGATATACATAAAAACGACAAAACAAGACCCTATGAAGGAATAACGGAACTTCTTTCAAAGCTGAAGGAGCAGGGGATAAAAACTGCTGTTGTTACCAACAAGGGACACAGCTTCGCCGAAGAGCTTATAAATGATATCTTTGGCAGTCTCATTGATAAGGTTTACGGAAGCGTAGAAGGATTACCGAAAAAGCCCGATCCCTATTTTGTGAATAAGGCTGTGGATTATTTCGGCAGTAACCCCTCCGAGGTGCTTTATGTGGGAGACAGCGGAGTTGATATGCTTACAGGTAAGAATGCAGGGCTGAAAGCCTGCGGAGTTTTATGGGGCTTCAGAGACAGGGAAGAGCTTTTGGAAAATGGAGCAGACTGTTTCGCTTCAACTGCCGAAGAGCTTTATCATATAATAGAAAATAACTGCTGATTTGTGCAACATGTCATAATATGTAACCTCAAATATAACAGATTTTTAAAATTTTAATCTTTAGGTTGCAATTTAGAACATAATGTGATAGAATTAATATGATAAATTGTGTGTATACTATGATATTTTAAATAAAGTAAGGTGATAAACGTTGGTTCGCGCAAGTAAATTCGATATTGTGATGCTTATATGCGTTTGCGTTGTTTTTATAGGTGCGATAGTTTCGGCTTGTATCTCCGGGAGCAACGGTTATAATTTAATAAATTCAGTAAGTAAATCCGATTATCATGATTACAGCATAGGCTGGCGTAATGAATTCGGCCGTGGTTATGATATTTCGAAGCTTTATGAAAACAGCAATCTTTTATCTGTAAATGAGCCCCTGTATCTTAGTCGTGCTGTTGATACTTCGGGGAAGGATAAAACCCTGTTTTTCAGAACTCATAACGTAGTTGTAAATGTTTATGACGGCGAGGAACTGATTTACAAGATGGCGGATAACGGAATGTCCGATGTGCCTGCAGGATTTGATAATTACGTTTCTGTTCCCATAAGTGGCGCCCAGAAGAGTCATAATATAAAATTTGAGATTTATAAGACCAAGAACGGCTTAGGAAGCTGTATTGACAGCGTTATGTTAGGAAGCGGTTCCGATATTATGTATTCGGTTGTTAATGGTTCAATGGGTGCGGTAGCGTTTTCTGTTGTTGCTTTAATCCTCGGTTTTTGTTTTATAATTCTCGGCGTTACTACCATGAAGGATCTGGAAAAGTCTGTAGGATGCGTTTATTTTGGAATTTTCCTTGTTCTTATAGCACTTCCGCTTGCTTTGGACACTCCGTGGGCATATATGTATTTCGGAAATGTATATGCGATCGAGGTATTCACAAGAATATGCGTTATGGCTTCTCTTCCTGCACTTGTAATGTATATTATGACGTTCTTTGAGATAAGACATACAAATGTGCTTAAGGTGCTTTGCTTTATGTGCCTTGGACTTTTTGTGGTTTCATTGGTACTGAATTTTACAGGCCTTGTACCGTTGGCATACATGATTATACCGACTCATGCCCTTATCGGTGTTTCTGCGCTGGTAACTGCAATCGAGCTTATTTACTACATAGTGAAGGTTATGGGTAACAGGAAGGATGTTTCCAGGATTTATTATATAGGTCTTATATTCTTCCTTATTTTTGTAATTTATGACGTTCTCAGGTATTATCACAACAACACAGGTGACAGCTATGCAGGCGTAAGGGCAGGCTTATTCATTCTTATTGTTACTGCCATTGCCCTCTGCTTCGGCGATATACTTAATCTTCTGAAGCTTGGCGTTAAGGCAGGAAAGCTCAATCAGGTAGCCTTTACTGACGCTAATACAGGTCTTGGCAACAGCGCTGCATTCAAGTCCAAAATGGCTGAGCTTGAAGCAAGAAGAATCAATTATAACTGTATCGGTATTATTCAGTTTGACGTAAACAATCTTAAAGTTATAAATGATACAAAGGGCCACGAAATGGGCGACCTTCTCATTATGAAGGCGGCCGATGTAATCGCCAAGAGTTTTGGCGAAATCGGAAGCTGTTACAGAGTGGGCGGCGACGAATTCGTTGCGATTACTACCTTTAATCATGCGGCTGCGGCCTGTGAAGAGGCAATAGATAAGTTTGAAGACCTTCTTGAACGTTTCAACAGGAATCCCAACCGTCCCTTTGACCTGAGAATTGCTTATGGTATAGCGTATTATACAAGCGATATGGGTTATAACAAGACTCTGAAGGAAATCCATAAGATTGCCGATGAACGTATGTACAGCAAGAAGAAGGAGCTTAAGGCAAGATATGCCAAGAATGCCGCCGAGGCTGAAATACGCTGATTTTTGAATAATTTTTTCCGCCGCACTGTTGTTCAGTACGGCGGATTTTATGTTATGCATAAATAGTAATGAAGTTCTTAAAACTGTCTTCGGGAACAACAGAATATATATTTGGCAAAAATTTGTTAAAAAAATATTTTTTTAGCCAAAAAAGACTTGTTTTTTTGTAAGCATTATAGTATAATATAAACTGGAACAATTTGTGGGCGTTATTCGCTTACTACCAAATATAAAGACTGGAGGATTTTTCCAAGTGGCAAAGAAAACATTGGCTGAAATGGAGCAGGCGCTCTCTGACAGCAAGGCAAGACAGAGATTAAACACGCTTTTCGATGACGAAAGCTTTGTTGAAATCGACAAGTTTGTATCAGCAGGCGTTGTTACAGGCTACGGACTGGTTGACGGTGCTCCCGCATACGCATTTTCTCAGGATATTTCCGTTAAGGGCGGCGCTATGACCAAGGCTTCTGCGGCTAAGGTTGCGAAGATTTACGACATGGCTGTTAAGAACGGAACTCCCGTTGTAGGTATCTACGACAGCAAGGGCGGAGACGTATCTGAAGGCGTGGCTATGCTTGACGCATACGCTAAGATGGCAGAAGCTTCCGCTAAGCTTTCCGGCGTAGTTCCCCAGATTTCCCTTGTTGCAGGAATCTGTGCAGGTACAGCCGCTATGACAGCTTGCATGGCTGATTTCGTAGTTATGACTGAAAATTCAGAATTCTTTATGACAGCTCCTTTTGTTGCTGAAGACGGTAATGCGAAGGGTGCAGGTACAGCCGCTAACGCAGCTAAGTCTGGTACAGCCGCTATTGTTGCTAAGGATGAGACTGCCGCTATTACAGAAGTCAAGAAGCTTATAAGAATTCTCCCCTCCAACAATCTCGAGCTTTCTGGAAATGATTATTACGCTGAAAATGACGCTCAGATTTCTGCTTCCTTAAAGGGCGGCGATATGGTTAAGGCTATCGCTGACAAGGACAGTGTAACTGAGCTTTACGCTGATTTCGGTAAAGCTTCCTTTGTAGCTATCGGAAGCGTAAGCTGGAAGACAGTAGGCTTTGTAGCTACCGATAAGGACGCTTCCAAGCTTACTTCAGAGGACAGTGCTAAGATTGCACGCTTTGTATCCTTCTGCGATGCATTCTCTATTCCCGTTATCACAATTCTTGACAGTGAAGGCTTCGCAGGCGGTACAGCCGCTGAGCTTTCAGGCTCTATAAGAGACGCGGCTAAGCTTGCTCAGGTTTATGCAAGCGCTACTGCAACAAAGCTTACGGTTATTACAGAAAAGGCTTACGGTTCTGCTTACAGTGCTATCGCTCCTGCAAGCGATATGGTATTTGCCTTTGAAGACAGCATTATTTCTCCTGTTACTCCCAAGGCGGCAGTAGTATTCTTAAAGGGCGACGAGCTTAACGGCTCTAACGAAGCACAGCTTATCGCTGAATACGAAGAAAACGAAGCTTCTGCCTTCGCTTGCTCCGAAAAGGGAAGCGTAGACAGAATTATCGACGCTTCTGAAACAAGAGAAGCTATTCTTTCCGCTATCGACGTATTTGCAGGAAAGAGAGTTTCTGCACCTCAGAGAAAGCATATCAACTTTGTATATTGATAATTAAAACTGAAAGGAAGTATTAAAAATGAAGAGATATAATATCACAGTAAACGGTACAGCATACGACGTAACAGTAGAAGAAGCAGATGCAGGTGCAGCTCCCGTAGCTGCAGCGGCTCCCAAGGCGGCTCCTAAAGCAGCTCCCAAGGCGGCAGCTCCCGCAGGTGCACAGGGCGGCGTTAAGATTGAAGCTCCCATGCCCGGTACAGTTGTTGACGTAAAGCTCAAGGTAGGCGATAAGGTAACAAACGGTACAACTATCGCAGTTATCGAGGCTATGAAGATGGAAAACGATATCCCTGCTACCTGCGACGGTACAATTGCTTCCATCAATGTTGCCAAGGGTGATTCCGTAAATACAGGAACACTTATCGCAACAATCAACGCTTAATGAAAGGATTTACCGAAAATGGCTAAGGTTAAAATTACAGAAACCGTCCTTCGTGACGCTCATCAGTCCCTTTTAGCTACCCGTATGTCTACCGAGGAAATGATTCCCGTTTTACAGGCTATGGATAAGGCAGGCTTCTACTCTGTAGAATGCTGGGGCGGTGCTACCTTCGACTCCTGCTTAAGATTCCTTAACGAAGATCCCTGGGAGAGACTCAGAACTATAAAGCGTGAAATGCCTAATACAAAGCTCCAGATGTTATTCAGAGGTCAGAATATGCTGGGATACCGTCATTACGCTGACGATGTTCTTGAATATTTTGTACAGAAGTCTGTTGCTAACGGTATTGATATCATCCGTATCTTTGACGCACTCAACGACGTAAGAAACCTTCAGACTGCAGTTAAGGCGGCAAAGAAGGAGGGTGCTCATGCACAGATTGCTATTTCCTATACTCTCGGCGATATTTTCACAACAGATTACTATGTAAACTACGCTAAGCAGATTGAGGAATGTGGTGCTGATTCTATCTGTATCAAGGATATGGCGGCTCTTTTAACTCCATATAAGACAGAAGAGCTTGTTAAGGCTTTAAAGGCTAACGTTAAGATCCCGATTCAGCTCCATACTCACTATACATCAGGTCTTGCTTCCATGTGTCTCTTAAAGGGTATTGAAGCAGGCGTTGACGCTATCGATACAGCTATGTCTCCTCTCGCTCTCGGTACATCCCATGCTCCTACCGAATCCATGGTAGCCGCTTTACAGGGTACAGAGTACGACACAGGACTCGACTTAAAGCAGTTAACAGAAATGCGTCCTTATTTTATGCAGCTTCGTGAGAAGTATATTGCGTCAGGTCTTTTAGACCCCAAGATGCTTGCAGTAGACGCAAATGCTCTTATTTATCAGGTTCCCGGCGGTATGCTTTCCAACCTTCTTTCACAGCTTAAGCAGGCTGGTAAGTCTGACCAGTTTGACGAGGTATTAAGAGAAGTTCCCCGTGTAAGAGAGGATTCCGGTTATCCGCCTCTTGTAACTCCTACATCCCAGATCGTAGGTACACAGGCTGTATTCAACGTAATCATGGGCGAACGCTATAAGACAGTAACAAAGGAATTCAAGGGACTCGTTAAGGGCGAATACGGTAAGACTCCCGCTACAATCGATCCCGAATTCAGAAAGATGATCTTAAAGGGCGAAGAGCCTATCGATTGCAGACCTGCAGACTTAATCGCTCCTGAGCTTGAAAAGCTTAAGGCTGACGCCGCTAAGTGGGTTCAGCAGGATGAAGACGTTTTAAGCTACGCTATGTTCGGACAGGTAGCTGAAAAGTTCTTCGAAAAGCGCAGAGACAAGCAGAACGGTATCGACGCTGTTCACGCTGATAAGGCTAACAAGGTTATGCCCGTATAAATAAATATTAAAGGCAGTATTTTTAAAATACTGCCTTTTTTAGTATAATAAAGCCGCCTTCTCATTAGCTTGAGAAAGCGGCTTTTAATTATCCTCTTAAGATTTCTTCTCTGATTTTGAAATGTACGGGCATTCCGTTTTTCATACGGATAACATTTTCTCCCTGTATGAGGGGAAGGAAATATTTATAAGCACTGTCGTTCACGTTTGTACCGTTATCGCTTATCCATTCGGCAGGGAACTTCTTTTCGTTGTTGGCTACGCTGTCAGCAGGCACAGCTTCAACATCCACAATATAGGGAATATCGCTTATACGCTTAAACGCCATCATTTTTCCTGTTTCGCCTGCCAGAGCCGCCTTTACGCCAGCTGCACCGATAGCTACAGCCTCGTCAATATCGGTCTTTGAACAGATATGAGAGGAGCAGCGCTGCATTACATTAAGCTCAATGGAACGTACCTTACAGCCGATTTTGTCTCTGATAATATTTTCAAGCTGCTTACCGATACCTGAAAGATACTTGTGGCCGAAATTATCGGTAACACCGCTCTGATAGCTTTCATCCTTAAGGGTAATGCCCTCGGAAACCGCCACGATAACAGCCTTATGCTTAGCCTGTTCACGTTTTACATCGTTTATGAACTTGTCTACATCAAAATCGCCCTCGGGGAGATAAATAAGATGAGGAGCGTCTATTCCGTTAGCCTTAAGAACACAGGTTGAAGCGGTGAGCCAGCCTGCATTACGGCCCATAATCTCGATAATTGTAACAGATTCGATACTGTAAACAGAGCTGTCGCAGATAATTTCCTGAACGGTGGTAGCTACATATTTAGCCGCAGAGCCGAAACCGGGAGTATGGTCGGTACAGCAAAGGTCGTTATCGATAGTTTTCGGAATACCGATAATTCTGACATCCTCATTATGCTTTTCGGCATAAGCAGAAAGCTTCATTACCGTATCCATAGAGTCGTTACCGCCGATATAGAAGAACGCCTTGATATTATGTTTTTTGAAACAGCCCATTATCTTTTCATACACAGTGCCGTCCTTTTCCTCGTCAGGAAGCTTATAGCGGCAGGAGCCTAAAACTGTTGACGGTGTCTGTTTCAGGAGCTCCATGTCCTCTGTGCTGTTGATGTAATTCTTAAGGTTGATAAGGTTATCCTTTATGATACCTTCGATACCGTTGATAGAGCCGAAAACAGCGTCTATTTCAGGAGTCTTAAGTGCCTGGCTGAAGGCTCCCACAAGGGAAGCGTTGATAGCACAGGTAGGGCCGCCTGACTGAGCGATAGCTATGTTCATATTAAAAATCCTTTCTTTTATGGCACAACTGCCATGTAACACGTTACATTCTATTTATAGTATACCATATTCAGAGAATAAATCCATAGGTTTCGGTCAATTTCCCCGTTTTGACCTAAGTAAAATTTTATTAAACGTTTTCAGATAGTATTTTTGACGAAAATACCTGAATTTAGGGATTTTAAATGTTATATAATAAAAATTTTCATAATCCTATTGAAATTTTCATGATTTTAGTGTACAATATTAAATATATTGGGATTTTCTGCCCTGCTTTTTTTCAGCAGGAAGGAAAGGAATGGTTTTTACTTAATGAACAAAATTCTGGATATTCTTAGAAACAAGTGGGTAAAGTTCGGTGTGTCTTTTCTGACGCTGGGTTTTCCTGTTTTTATACTTTTTGTTGACTGGCTCGCCTTTGCATATTATTTTGAGCCCGTAAATGCGGTTCCGCTTTTTCTTCTTTATGTTCTTTGCAATGTAATTTTCGGCGGAATTATGTTCTATACAAGAAAGCAGATAATCACGAAAATTGTGGTATGCATAAGCCCTCTGCTTTCGTTCCTGCTTCTTATTATAGCCTTCGGACAGTGGTATCTCATCATTCCGCCTGTGGTTATATGTGTACTTACATTTCTCGCGTGTAATGCCAACGAAACCTTCAAGACTATTCTCGGAACAGTTTATCTTCTTATGTTCGTGGTAGGAACACTTGTTTATCTTACTATGCTTCATTTTAATCTTACTGTCCAGTCTCTTCTTGAAATCACAGAATGCGACCTTAGTAAGAGATACGATAAATACGATTATTCCGATGACGGCTCCTATCGTCTTGTAAGATACTATGATGAAGAAACTGCCGAAAGACGTTCAGCTACCTTCTATGTTGAGCGTACCGAGGATGATATAAAGCTTCCTTATCTTAACTGCTATAAGCATTTAGGCAGCCAGAAGGTACTTGTTACCATGTATCAGGATGAAATTACCTATGAATGGATTTCGGACAATGAGCTCTTTATTGACGGACGTATAAAGGACCTGGATGAAATCTTTGAACAGGCTGAGCTTGAAAAGCTTAAGCCCGAAGAAGAGGAAGAAGAAACTGACGAGGAAGTATATCTTACCTACTATGAACGTCAGGGCATAGAAGAAGAGGAAGAAGAATCAGGCGTAAAGAAGCCTATTATATTTGAGGATTCTGCAGAAACCGAAGCGGATGAAGCTTCAGCTGAGGGTGAAGCCTCCGAAGATGCGGCGGTAACCGAAGAAACGGCTGATTCTGAATAATAACTTAAAAAAGAGGACGGTGGGATAAATGGCGAGACAACTTAATATTTCAAGCAAAAGCTCGGGAGAGGTCTATACTCTTTTATATCCCAACAATCTTCTGAACTTCTGTAAATATGACTTTACTCTCTTTCTTGAGCATTGTACTGATTTATGCAGGCTTGCCGCAAGAACAGGGGAGTATAACGTCGATGATGTTTATTCAATAAGAAATTCTATTTCAGGCTGTCATAAATATTATGAGCAGAATATGAGGACAGTTTTTGAGAAGATAGTTATAGACTGCTGGATTGATTATCTCGGAAAACAGAATGATGTAACCGTAGGTACCCTGTGGCAGAGCTTTATGCGTTGCCGCAACGACTTTGAGCGTGCGATTTTTAATCGTCTTTCAGAGTATCGTTATAACCGTGCAATAAATGAATGGGTGAATCTGGTTAGAATTCAGGAGTATGCACAGCGTAAGACAGATTTTATATTCGGAGTAAAGCTTAACAGCATCCATGAGGCTGCCGCAAGAGCGAATTATTTCGACCTTATATTCAATGTAGCGGCTAACGAAATGGGATTTCCGATAGAAGAGCTTTCGGGCTCGGGAGTTTATTCCGTAGGACGTCTGCCTGCTTCTCCTTTTGTTATGAGTACTGCGGCAAGAGAGATTGCCCGAAATCAGCTCCAGGGTCTCGAATACCGCGATTCCGACTATAAATCCCGTAAAAATCCCGACTTGACCGATAAGACAGCTATGGACGCTTTTTCGGCTATAAAGCGTTTCATACCACCTAAATACGATACAATGACGGGAACTATCATTAAGTCCATGGTTGGCAATACTCCCAAGGTTTATGTTCCCGGCTCCTTCAAGGCTATTATCGACCTTGAAATCGACGCTACTATAGAAAGTGGAACCTTTATCCAGAGATGTGCGAGCTGTGATGATTTCTTTATCCGCGACAGTGATTATGACTTTGATTACTGCAGTAAGGTTCAGCCAGACGGAAGAACCTGTCTTGAGAATTTCCGCAGGGGAAGAGTAGGCCCCGTCGTTCCCGACCAGAGCTATGAAGCTGATCCTGTTACTGAAGAGGATGAGGATGACGAATTCAAGGTAATTTATGTAGACAAGGCAGTTGTCAACGAGAAAACCGACGCCTTATATAAGGAAATGGCCGCCCGCGTCAACGTAGATATGACACAGCGTGATTTCTCTATCTGGTATCAGAAGGAGCTCCGTTTAAAAGAACAGATTCTTCTCGGTGAGGCAGGAGAAAAGGAGCTCGATGAATTTATTGAGCTTTCGAGAGGCGATGAATTTGCTTCAAGAAAGAACAGACCTGTTTATGAAAGTCCTTCCGATGATGACGAAGAGACCGAACTGACCGAAAACGGAAAGGAAGTCAAGAAGTTCGTCTTCGAGAAGGTGGAAAGACCTGCTCCCAAGACTCCCGAACAGTCTGATTTCCAGACGGAAAGAGAGGCTCTTGACGCAATCCGCCAGCTTTTTGGTGAGGAAACTGCGGCAAGAAGCCAGAATGCATCTGTTCCTGTTCAGCCTCAGGCTGTTCCACAGCAGCAGATTCCCACTGTACAGCAGATGCGTCCTCAGCCTCAACCTCAGAATCAGTATGCTCAGGATTACCGTCGTGCACAGGTACAGCAGCAGAGTATGAGAGTGCAGAGTTATCAGCCTCAGAGCTTTGTTCAGCAGGCGCATCCTCTTCAGCAGAAGCCTGTTTCAAAAATAATCAGAGGTTCTGCCGTAGGCTACAGCGAAAAACAGTTTGATGTTCCGAAGAAACCGAAAACAGTAGTTATACCCAACGGCGCACCAGAACAGGTGAAGCTTCCCGAGCCTCAGCCGACTGTGACTCCCGTTATTCATGAAGAAACAGATTCTGATATCAAGGTGTTTACTCCGAAGCCTAAGCTTCCACGCGAGGAAAATCCCTTTACAACAGGACAGAAGAATAACTATATTGAGCCTTCTCCCTATGAACAGATAAAGCGTCCTCTCGAGGAATATAAGAAAAAGGAAGAGGCTGTTGAGCCCGAGGTAGATGGTCAGATATCTGCCGAAGAAATTGAGCATACAGCTGAAACCACAGAAAAGAAGCCTCAGAAGGCAGTTATTCCTGCAGGAGCAATTTCCGCATATAAATCAACAGGAAGCGGAACTCCTCAGAAGGCTGAAAAGGTTGACTTTTCACATGTTCTTGACGGAATACGCCGTGATGACGGCTTCGACAGGAGCACAGAGCTGGTAGATTCCGACGGCTTGCCTGTTTCTCATAAGACAAAGCATGTTATGGACGCATTGTTCGCTCCTACAAGGGTAAGTCCTTTCCTGAGGATTAATCTTGATGACGATGATGACTGATAAGCTTAATATCAGAAAATCTCGTAGATTGAGCTGTTCGGTAATAAATAAGTATTCAGATATGTAGCAAAAGACTGCGTAGGAAATTCCTGCGCAGCCTTTCTCTTGTGTAACAGTAAAGCCACTTTTGATGCAATGTCAAAGGTGGCTTTACAATAATTCTGTTATAAATCAAATGATATCAGACTTCAAGAGTTTCCATCTGCCGTTTCCATATTCCGCCTCTGTAACGGACATAACTCATAACTCCCGTAAGAAGCCATGTAAGACAGGTCGTACCCCATACCGCCAAATGTCCCGTTCCGGGGATATTCACAAGTATAAGAGCGAAGCCGATTCGTCCGATAACTTCGGCTAAGCCGTTGATCATTGCATATTTTACGTCTCCTGCGCCGTTTAGCAGACCTCGGGTTACATGGATTGTGCCGAGGAAAATATAGAAGCAGGCGGAGATTTTAAGTGCAGCTGCACCTATTCCGATGACATCTTCACCTATATTCTTCATAATACCGTCGATAACCACCGTTTCCTCCTTGTCAACGAACATACCGATAATATTCTCGGAAAAAAGGAGAAAAGCGCCGAGAAGAAGTATAGCAAAAACAATTCCGGCTTTCATACTCTGACGGTAGCCTCTGATAATGCGGTCTTTTTTTCCTGCACCCACATTCTGTCCCGTAAAAGCCGAGATAGCAGCGTTAAGGGAGGAAAATGGCTGGTGAACCAGCTGTTCAACACGCATTGTAGCCGTATACGCTGCGACAACTGTTTTTCCGAAGGAGTTCGCAACACTCTGAAGATAAATCATTGAAACGGAAACCATAGCATTCTGGAGAGCAATGGGAACACCTACTGAAACGCATTTTCCTGCATATTTTCTGTTGAAAACAGCAATTTCGCGAGTAAGCCTGAACATAGGGTTTTTTGCAAACGCAAAAATAATACTTCCGATAGCGGAAACACCCTGAGCCAGTATTGTAGCAAGAGCCGCGCCATTTACGCCCATGGAAAAAACTACCACAAAGAGCAGGTCAAGCACTACATTCAATATGCTGGCTACGACGAGAAAAATAAGAGGTGTTCTTGAATCGCCAAGAGAACGCATTACTGAATTTATCCAGTTATATGCCGCGACAGCTACCGTTCCTATGCAGGAAATACGCATATATCCTGTTGAAGCTTCAAAAATTTCAGCAGGTGTGTTCAGCATTTTTAGAAGATGAGGAGCCATAAGTGCGGAGAAAGCGCTTATGACAACACCGAAAATTCCCAGGACGTAAGCCGAATTTGCAATATATTTCTTTACATTTTCGTTATTTCCCGCGCCAAAGCTCTGGGAGATGAGAATTCCTGTACCGGTTGCAAGACCGATACAAAGTGTATAGAAAAAGTAGGTTATCGAACCCGTTGCGCCGACTGAAGCGAGGGCGTCCGAGCCCAGAAATTTACCGACAATAATCGAGTCGGCAATATTATAAAACTGCTGAAACAGGTTTCCTGCCAGCATAGGCAGAGCAAATTGCATAATATGCTTGAATTCACTGCCTGTTGTCATATCAGTAGTGTATTTCATTATGTTCTTTCCTTTGTTCTTTTTATCTCTGCTCCGTCAATCGTAAGGATTCCTGAAAGTACGATGATTTCAAGCTCGTGACGGTTATTTTCCAATCCGTGAGTGTTTATGAAGAGGTCGCGGTTTCCTGTGGGAGAAACTGAAATTTTCTCTTCTCTTCCGTCAAGAATTACCGATATTTCTGACTCGCCTTCATTGCGCCCGAAAATGCCTGCACCTGTACCTGTGAAGGTGAGCTTCACTTTTGCGCCCTGATTTCCTGTAGAAACAGTGCGTTTATAATTTGCGAAGCCGCACATGAGGTTATGTTCCCAGTCGCCCTCATATTCAAATGCAGGGTCTGTATCGTCAATGCGTGTTATGCCGTATTCCTTATCATCAATTTCAGATATTTTTATATAGTCAAATTCATTACGGTTATAGGAGCTGTAAAGCGCGGCACGGCCTGCACCCTGAGGCATTTTATCATTATATACGCCTACAATTTTTCCTGAGATTGAAGCTGTGATTCTGTTTTCATCGGCAGTAAGGGTGATGATGCTGAATCTGTACGGATCTGTTTTTTCTTCGCCGGAAAGTACTACCTCACCGCATCGCTTAAGCTCCCATTTTCCGCTTTCGTTAAGCATGAATGAATATCCGCTTACGCCATTACATGCAAGGGAATACCTGAGACCGATACCTATATAGTTTTCGTCGGGTGTGCTGGATTTTACAAGCCTTACAGCTGAGCTGACGGTGTAATTATACCAGCGGTCATCGCCGAGACAGGTAGTTGGAGGAGGTGTCGCTCCCCATTCCATAGCCTTTGTTTCAGGTGTGATCTGCTGTATAAGTCTGCCGTTTTCCACTTCAAATGCACCGCCCTGGTCGGTAGTGTATTCGGGTGCATTACCTCGTGACATGATAAAAGCTTCGGGGTAGTCGAAGCGGTCTTCAAAGGGAAGGGAGAAAACCTCTGTTTGGCAGTCAGGACGGCTTACCTCCACGGTATCGAGAGTGGAAACCGTAATCATGGAAAAAGGCTTCAGAGTTGCCGTAAACATGAATCTGTCATCTGATTTCACGGGGACAATGCTTTTTGTTTTCCTGAAGTAGTTTTCGTCATAAGCGCCACTGTCAGGTCCTCTTGTTTCCCACATGTTGACCGTATTACCGCTGTCGGTTTCGAATTCGTATGTGACAGGTTTATCTGTAGAATTTACGATGACAGTACTGTAATCGCCCGTCTCAGGATTACAGGCGGTCATAAAGCTGTATAGAGTATCTATAAGAGCGTGTCCGTCACCGCCGACCTTACTGTCGTTAAAACAGGCAGTATCGATAAGCTGCCATCCTTCAGGGAAGAATCGGGAGAAATGCAGGGACATGAAATATCCGCTTTCAAGGCGGTAATATCCACTCCACGGCTCTGGGGCGTCAATAAGCGCCTTATGGCAGTAGGTACAGCCATCATAATATGCAGAAACAACAGGCTGATATTCATAGAGAGTCATTTTACCGCAGGCGTACATTGCTATAATCCTGTTGGCAATGTCCAGAACGCCGTTAATGCCTGAAAGGCCTGAGCCGTCGAAGCGTGCTGTTCCCTCTGAGTAGCTCATGGGTGGACTACCTTCGCTGAACCACAGCTCCTTACCGTACTTATCACACATAAGCTTTGCTTCAGGGGTGGAATGGCTGGTGTAGTGACTTCCGATTATATCAACTGCGTTCCGCAGTTCTTCATCATCCGCCATCATGCCGGCAATCCGCCATGAATTCTCCTCATCAGCGGCTACAATTTTAATTGCACTGAAGTCATAAGGGCAGTCTTTTTCCTCTTTCAGTTTTTTTGCAATATATTTTATCCAATCGGCTTCAATATCACGCTCGTTTCTTGAAACGCTGACATAATCGAAGCGTAATCCATAGGTTTCATAAGCGGCAATAAGCGTTTTTATGTACCACTGGTATCTGGCTTCATACACATTTTCTGAATGTGTGACCCATGCAGGCTCGCTCCAGTAAAGCATATCAAGCGTAACATAGGGATAACGCTCCTTTACATCGGCGGCAAGCTGAAATCCCGCGCCTCTGGTAACGTCGGGGATTTCGTCGCTATAACGCATGACGCACGGCTCAGTTCCGGATGATGAGTTTATGTCTGAACCCATTTCCAGTTTAAGATGATTTACACGCACTCCGTTTTTTCCGAAAATATGTTCCAGCGATTCATAATAACGCTGGGGATTATCCGCTTTATAATCAATCAGCAGACGGGAAGAGTTATTTCCGCTTACCATTCCTGCGCCGCGCCAACGTTTATTTCTATCGGAATTTGTACCTTTAATGTCAATTCTTATTCTCATATCTATGCCTCATAAATCAAATTTTACATCAGTCAGTGTAAAATGACTGCGGTTACATTCAAGTATTCCTTCGTTGCGCATCTTACTTATTTCCGCTGAAAGTCCGCTTCTGTCAACCTCCAGGTAATCCGCAAGCTCCTGACGGTTAAAGGGAATGGTAAAACTGAGGCGTTTATTCTTTTTGGCTTCAAAAACAAGATATGTCAGCAGCTTTTCTCTTGTGGAACGGGCGGAAGTTATTTCTATCTTGCGATGGAACATTATATTCTTTGCGGCGAGTTCTTTCATAAGATTAAAAATCATCTGACGGTGAAAGCCGCATGCCTTTGTGCACGAATTCATTATACGACAGCTGTCCAGCAGCATTATTTCACAAGCTTCAGCAGCCACCACACTTACGGGCACAGAGTCAATTCCGGCACAGGCAAAGGCTTCACAGAAGGTTTCAGAAGGGGACGCCGCCGAGATTATACTTCTGTTACCACAGTAATCAAGCTGTACGGTCTGTGCATAACCGGAAAGAACTATTCCTATATGCTTTGCAGGGCTGCCTTCGGAAATTATCGTGTTCTTTTTTCCGAATTTTTCAACCTTAGCACCAAGGCAGTCAAGAAGCATGGGCAGGTCGCTGTCTGATATTCCGTCAAACAGCGAACAATTATGAAGAGTTCCGAGATATTTTTTCATTATAATCCTCTTTTAACCGTATATTAAACGGTATTAAAAAATTTTGTTTTTGTTGAAATTTCAACGGATTTTTCTTTTCAATTATACTATACTGAAATCATAAAATCAAGCATTAAAATGACTTTTTAAGAGAAAGGACGGGCGTTTTATGTTTATTACAGATAGTATCAGATACATAGGTGTAAATGACCATGAGGTTGACTTATTTGAAGGTCAGTATGTTGTTCCGAATGGAATGGCGTATAATTCTTATATTATAATGGATGAGAAAATAGCGATAATGGACACGGTGGACGCAGGTTTTACACACCAGTGGCTGGATAATATCCAGAACACCATCGGCGGCAGAAAGCCCGATTATCTCATTGTTCAGCACATGGAGCCTGATCACTCCGCAAACATAATGAACTTTATAAAGACCTATCCGGACGCAGTCATTGTTTCTTCTGTAAAGGCGTTTGCCATGATGCAGAATTTCTTCGGAACAGATTTTGCCGATAAACGTATTGTCGTTGGTGAGGGAGATACCCTTTCTCTCGGTGAGCACACGCTTCATTTTGTTGCCGCACCCATGGTTCACTGGCCGGAGGTTATCGTTACTTATGACAGTACCGATAAGGTGCTTTTTTCGGCTGACGGCTTCGGTAAGTTCGGTGCGCTCGATGTTGAAGAAGAGTGGGCGTGCGAAGCGAGACGTTATTACATAGGAATAGTAGGCAAATACGGTGCACAGGTACAGGCTCTGCTTAAAAAGGCGTCCGACCTTGAAATCGAGAAAATATGTCCTCTGCACGGTCCTGTACTTACAGAAAACCTGGGTTACTACATTAACCTTTATAATATATGGTCTTCCTACCAGCCCGAAGAGGAAGGTATAGTAATAGCGTATACCTCCGTTTACGGCAACACAAAGAAGGCAGTTTTACAGCTTGCTGAAAAGCTTAAGGCTAACGGTGCGCCTGTGGTTGATGTATACGATCTTGCACGCTGTGATATGGCTGAGGCGGTTGAGGCGGCATTCAGATACAGTAAAATCGTACTTGCCACAACAACCTATAATGCTGAGATTTTCCCCTTTATGCGTGAATTTATTACGCATCTTACCGAGCGTAATTTCCGTAACCGTACTGTAGCGTTTATTGAAAACGGAAGCTGGGCTCCTCTTGCAGCTAAGGTTATGAAGGGAATGTTTGAAAAGTCGGTTAATATCAGTTATGCTGAAAACACTGTGAAAATTCTTTCTGCACTCAGTGAGGAAAGCTCCGCACAGCTTACTGCGATTGCAGACGAGCTTTGCCGTGAGTATCTTGCACAGCAGGACGCTACCGCAAATAAGAACGATCTTACTGCGCTTTTCAATATCGGTTATGGTCTTTACGTTGTTACGTCAAACGACGGCAAGCGTGATAACGGTCTCATCGTGAACACAGTCACACAGGTTACGGATACACCTAACAGAATTGCGGTAACTATAAATAAGGAGAATTATTCTCATCATGTAATAAAGCAGACGGGTATTATGAATATAAACTGCCTTACTATAGACGCTCCTTTTGCGGTGTTTGAAAAATTCGGCTTCCAGAGTGGACGCAATGTGAATAAATTTGAGGGCTGTGAGCCGCTTCGCTCCGATAACGGACTGGTATTCCTGCCCAGAAATATCAACTCCTTCATGTCGCTCAGGGTTGAACAGTATGTTGATCTCGGAACTCACGGAATGTTTATCTGCGAGGTGACTGAAGCGAGAGTTATTTCAAATGCTGAATCAATGACCTACACCTATTATCATAATAATGTAAAGCCCAGACCCGAAACTGATGGTAAGAAGGGCTTCGTATGCAAGATATGCGGTTATGTGCATGAGGGCGATGAACTCCCGGACGATTTCATCTGCCCGCTCTGCAAGCATGGTGCCGCTGATTTTGAACCAATAAATTAAACGACGACAGGAGGATTTTATCATGAAAAAGTATGTATGTGATGCTTGCGGCTGGGTTTATGACGAGGAAAAAGGTGCTCCCGAGATTGGAATTGCTCCCGGAACAAAGTTTGAGGATTTACCCGAAGATTTTGAATGTCTTCTCTGCGGCGTAGGTAAGGATATGTTCAGCGAAGAAGCATAACAGTTTCCGCCTTTTATAAAAATAACTAATCCCGCAGTCAAAAACTGCGGGATTAAATGCTTATATCTGGCGGATACACAAAAAATGATTGCTGTATGTTTGCCTAAGAAAAATTATGTATCCGAAAATCAGTGATGGGGATGGGATTTCACAAATTCAACAGCATTTATGCAGGCAACGTGAACATCTATAGAATGCTGCTTGATCATAACCTGAGAAAGCTTTGAGAAAAGCTCACCCTTGGCGGTACTTACATATTTTGCGGGAAGAGAATTAAGTGCGAGACATTCGGCGTCCTCAACGCAGTGAGAACACTTGCAGAAGTTTTCGTCATTGCCGATAATGTCCTGAATAGTATTTGTTACGAGCTGTTCCATAGTATTTACGAGTGGCATAACTTAAAATCCTTTCGCTTTATTGTGGTATCGTATTACTATTATACAACATATAGTGTGAATTGTCAACATTTTTGTCGTATATTTGTAAAAGTAATTATATTATATAACAGAGAGTTAAAATTCTTCTTCCTCGTCAATATCGTCTATATCAGGAATATCAATATCCTGAATATTATCGCCGAAGTAGTTGACAAGTCCTGAAAGCTGTTCGGTGGTAAGACCAGACTGGAATTTCCAGTCGAGATTCAGTGTATATCGGTTGATTCCGTCATCAGCACAGAAGATAACATCTCCGTAAGGATAACCGAGGCTTTCCATGCCGTCCATGGTTTTTCTTGAAAGGGAAGCGAATTCTCTTATAGTCATTCGTGCGTCGGAAAAATCAATCGAAACGTTGAGCCTGTCACCTATACCGAGATCGGTAGGAAGCTTATAAGCAAGGAGATTATCCTCATAAAGCTCGGCGGAAACGCTTATGGTTCTGATTTTTTCGCTGTCTGTATTTATGCGTATGCTTTCGCAGACTATATTCTGCATTCGTTCCGTTACATAAGAACGTTCATTTTCAGATGTGGAGTTTATTGCTGAAATAATAGTGATAACAGAGGAAATGCCGATAAGAAGAATAGTCAATAAAATGTTTCTTCCGCTTATTATAAGCCTGCTGTTGTTTCTGTTAAGTATAATTCTCGCTATTATCTCAATTCCGAGAAAAACAAGCATCAACGGCGCAACTTTAAGGGCATTCATAGCGCCGAGGGGAGAATTAAGCGAAGTATAAAGAGAAATTCCCATAAGAAGAAGGGAAGCGGCACAGGACCAGAGACCTATGTATACTCTCTTTTTCCTTCTCGGAGCGTTTCTGTATAAGGAGTCGTTCTTATTGAAGCTGCGTTCGAGAAGTTCGTTTTCTTCCTCTATCTGACGCTTCATCCGCTTTGTTTCGTTCATGCTGTCTTCAACAAGCTCTTCCGGGGTTAAGTTTTCTTCCTCAGTTACGGCAGTAGCTATATCCTCAGAAAAAACAGCTTCTTCAAGCTCGGTCATCATTATCACTCCTTTACATAAAGCTACCTATATAATAACATTTTTGCAAGGAAAAATCAAGTACTTTATCAGGCAGGGAAGATACTGCACAGAACAAGAAGTAAAATAAGAAAACCGAAATTAAGGGCAGAGAATAAAAGGACATAGCTTACCGTCTTTTTGGGATTGTGGCGGGTATATTCACGGAAGGTTATAAGGCTGGCGAGGGAAGCTATAAGCGTACCCGTACCGCCGATATTTACGCCTCTCAGCAGCTCGGCGTAATTGTCGGTAAACTGTGAAAGAAGAACAGCGCTGGGGACATTACTGATTACCTGGCAGGACAATGCACTGAAAATAAGTGTGTTAACTTCAAGAAGAGAGGAGAGAAAGTCTTTTATCAAATCAATTCTGGACATGTTTCCCGCGAATATGAACATGCATACAAAAGTCATAAGCAGGCCATAGTCTACGCCGATAACCGCTTTTCTGTCGGCTATAAGAAGAGCGATAAGGATTACCAGAAGTCCTGCCCAATAGGGGATAACCCTGAATACCATTACTATTGAAAGAGAAAAAAGGGCAAGGTAAAATGATGTTTTTGGAAGGGAAAGGCTTCGTGTGTAGTTTTCCTTAAGCTCGATTTTTTCGTTTTTAACGAACAGGCAACACACAGCGATAATTACCGTTGCTACGATAAAGGGAAGAAGCATTATTCCCATAAATTCAATATTATCTATCTCGAATTTAGTGTACAGATAAAGATTCTGGGGATTTCCGAAGGGTGTAAGCATTCCGCCGAGATTTGCAGCTATATTCTGAAGAATAAAGGTGTATGCCATTATTTCTGTTCTCCCTGTGGACGAAAGGACATAGTATCCGAGGGGCAGAAAGGTCAGAAGAGCCATATCGTTGGCAATAAGCATAGAGCCGAAAAAGGTTATGAATACGAGAGCAAATACAGCCATTCGTAATGTTCCTGTTTTTTTAACTATGGAACGGGCAAGAATTGTAAAGAAGCTTATATTTCTTAAAGCTCCGATTACTGCAAGGGTAGCGAAAAGACAGGAAAGCGTCTTGAAGTCGAAATAGCCGATATATTCTTCGTCAGGCGGAATAATAAAGCAGGTTACAAGTGCCAGTACTGCGGCGATACATAAAACTGCATTCTTTCTTACGAAATATGAAAGCTTATGAAGCGTTTCATTGATGTTATGTTTAAGTTTATCCAAAATCCTTTGTTCCTTTGTAATTATATTTCAGTAACAGATTATACCACAGCTTTTCCTGTGGCACAATAGCTAAAATAATGAAAAATATTTAGGAAAAACAGGATTTTATGCTGAAATTTCAACAGTTGGTATATTTTTCTGAAAAAATTCATTCTAAGCCTTGACAAATCAGATTTTTGTGGTATAATAATAACTGCTGTAAACGAAAAATAGTTTACACCCCCTCCGATGAGAAAGGAGCATGTATGGCTAAAGATTTACGTTATACGTTATATCTTGATATGTATTCGCCCCTTCTTACGGAAAAACAGAGAGAGACTCTTGAGCTTTATTATAATGAAGATTTGTCTCTCGGTGAAATTTCCGAGGTTACAGGAATTACACGACAGGGCGTAATGAACTGTATCAAGACAAGCGAGGCGAGACTTTCCGAGCTTGAGGAGGAAATGGGTCTTATAGAAAGATTCAACTCCCTTAAGGATAAGGTTGATGCTCTCGAAAAGCTTGTTTCGGATGAAAAGATGAAAAAAGAGGATTTATCCGCTTATATAAATGAAATAAAGGCTCTGCTTTAGAAAGGAGAAACGCTATGGCATTCGAAGGTCTTTCCGATAAGCTCGGAAAAGTATTCAAAAACCTCCGCGGCTACGGTAAGCTTAATGAAAAAACAGTAAACGAAGCCATGAGAGAAGTAAAAATGGCGCTCCTTGAGGCAGACGTAAGCTTTAAGGTAGTTAAGGATTTCGTTAACAAGGTTACCGAAAGAGCAATAGGCTCAGAGGTTATGGAAAGCCTTACTCCCGCACAGCAGGTTATTGATATAGTACATGACGAGCTCTGCAAGCTTATGGGCGGTACAAATTCGAGAATCGAATTTCCCTCAAAGCCTCCCTGCGTAATCATGATGTGTGGTCTTCAGGGTGCAGGTAAAACCACTCACGCCGCTAAGCTTGCAAAATATCTCAAGGGACTGAACAGACGTCCCATGCTGGTAGCCTGCGATATTTATCGTCCTGCCGCTATCGACCAGTTAAAGGTTGTCGGCGAAAAGGCAGGCGTAAAGGTTTTTGAAATGGGACAGGAAAATCCCGTTAAGATTGCCAAGGAAAGCCTTAAGGTAGCTAAGGACGGCGGCTATGACGTAGTTATTCTCGATACGGCAGGCCGACTTCATATAGACGAAGAGCTCATGAACGAGCTTAAGGAAATCGAAGCCGAAACAAAGCCCAATGAAATCCTCCTGGTGGTTGACTCCATGACAGGTCAGGACGCAGTAAATGTAGCCAAGAGCTTTAATGAAGCCCTTGAAATCTCGGGCGTAGTTCTCACAAAGCTTGACGGTGATACAAGAGGCGGTGCGGCACTTTCAGTTCTCGCAGTAACAGGTAAGCCTATCAAGTTCGCCGGTATCGGCGAAAAAATCGAAGACCTCGAACAGTTCCATCCTGATAGAATGGCTAATCGTATTCTCGGAATGGGCGACGTTCTTTCCCTTATCGAAAAGGCTAAGGAAAGCTTCGACGAAAAGGAAGCTGAAAAGCTTGCAAAGAAAATGCAGTCCAACAAGTTCGATATGAACGACCTGCTTGCTCAGTTCGAACAGATTGAAAAAATGGGCAGTATTTCTTCAATTATAAATATGATTCCCGGAATGAGCGGAAAGGTCAAGGAAGAGGATATCGACGAAAAGAAGATGCCTCGTACAAAGGCTATCATCCTCTCAATGACCAAAAAGGAAAGGGAACGTCCTTCTCTTATCGACGCTAAGCGTAAGCGCAGAATTGCGGCAGGCTCAGGTACCAAGGTCGAGGACGTAAACAATCTTCTGAAACAGTTCGATATGATGCAGAAAATGATGAAGCAGATCGGCGGCGGAAGAAAGGGAAAGAAGCCCAGAATTCCTATGAGTATGCTCAAGGATTTAAAGAATATGGGCGGAATGATGTAAGGTGTTAACGATAAGTTAATATACAACCAAAAATTTTATGGAGGTGAATTCAAAATGGCAGTAAAAATCAGACTCAGAAGAATGGGTGCTAAGAAGGCTCCTTTTTACAGAGTAGTTGTTGCTGATTCCCGTTACCCCAGAGATGGTCGTTTTATCGAGGAAATCGGTTACTATGATCCTACTAAGGAACCCAACGTAGTAAAGATTGACGCTGAAAAGGCTCAGCAGTGGATCAAGAACGGCGCTCAGCCCACAGATACAGTTAAGAAGCTTTTAAAGAATAACGGTATTGTTTAATCAGGCGGAGGCTACGGATGAAAGAATTATTATACGCAATGGTTGAAGAGCTTGTAGAGGATAAGTCTGCAATCGAAATCACCGTTGACGAGCCCAAGGAAGACGGTACAGTTGTGTATCATTTACACGTTGCTGCCGGCGATATGGGTAGAGTAATCGGTAAGCAGGGTAGAATTGCCAAGGCAATCAGAACTATCATGCGTGCCGGCGCTGTAAGACACAGCGAAAAGGTTATGGTTGAAATAGACTAATGTGGGAGAACCGATAAGCTTTGTTATTACATGGCATAGCGGTTCTTTTGCATTTTTTCGGAAAAAATACAGATAATTATAAAAAGAAAGGATGTTACTATGAAAAAGAACAGACTTGCTGTTGCCTCCCTTTTATTATCGGGAGTATTACTTCTGTCGGGCTGCGGCGGTAAAAAAGAGAGCACCTTCGTTTATCCTGAGGACTATCAGCGTGTTGCGGCGGTAAAGAGCCCTGTTATCACAGAAAGTACAGAGAAAGGTAATTCAGGTGAAGTCAAGCTTGAAAGCGGCGACACTTATGCGATAATAAGCGTAAAGGACTACGGCGATATAAAGGTAAAGCTTTATCCCGATGAAGCTCCTTATGCAGTACAGAACTTTATCGATCTTGCTCTTGCAGGAACTTATGAAGGAAGAACCTTCCACCGTGTTATAAGCGGATTTATGGCTCAGGGTGGTTCAGCCGACGGAAAGGGCTCAGGCGGAGATTCCTTTGAAGGCGGTGCCTTCAAGAACGAGATAAATACAAGCCTTCGTCATTACTACGGCGCGCTTTGCTATGCGAGCGCTATGGGCGATATGTCCGACCAGTTCTATATCGTAAACAATAAGGAAGTCAACGAAGGTCTTTCCGAGCTTTATACCCAGTATGCCGAATACAACAAATATATGTTGGGTGAGTATGAAGCTATGAAAGAGATATATGCCGGTGATGAAGCTACTCTTTCACAGATAAAGATGTTTACAGATTTCTATTCTTCTTCTGTTGATGGTGCGGAAGCTATGAAGAATACAATTACCGACGCTGTTACCGAAAAATATAAGAAGGGCGGAACCCCCTCTCTTGACGGTGGATATACCGTTTTCGGTCAGACTGTTGAGGGCTTCGAGGTACTCGATAAGATTTCCTCGGTTGAAACAGTTATGGGCTCTGACGGTGCTATGTCGAAGCCTGCTACCGATATAATTATTTCTTCTGTAACAATTCATACGGCTGAATAATTTACGGTTGATTTTTCGGCGATAATATGATAGAATAAGAATAGTGGAGCCCCTCCGCCTTTGAAAGTATAAGCGGAGGGGCTGTTTATATATTTTAAAATACGAAAGGAGCTTCCGCTATGAAAAGAGCTGTTATTGGAATGACCGCCCATGTTGACTCGGGCAAGACTACTCTCGTGGAAGCTATGCTTTATAAAAGCGGAAATCTCAGGAAAATCGGACGTGTTGACCACGGAGACGCGTTTCTTGATACCCATAACATAGAGAAAAGCCGTGGTATTACTGTATTTTCCAAGCAGGCAGTAATGAAATGCGGCGAGGCGGAGCTTACTCTCCTTGATACCCCAGGGCATATCGACTTTTCGGCGGAAACTGAAAGAGCCTACAGCGTTCTTGATATGGCAGTTCTTGTGATAAGCGGTACCGACGGCGTACAGAGCCACACAGAAACCCTTTGGCGGCTTCTTTCACGCTACAGTATACCTGTATTTATTTTCGTGAATAAAATGGATATCTCATCCTATGACAGGGAGTATATCCTGAAGGAATTAAAAAGCAATCTCAGCGAAAAGGTAACGGATTTTTCCGATAGACCTGTAATGGACGACCTCGCCCTGTGCAGTGAGACGCTCATGGAGGAATATCTTGAAAAAGGGGATATCAGCGAGACTACTATCAGGGATGAAATATTCTGCAGGAACATTTATCCCTGCTTTTTCGGCTCAGCCTTGAAGCTTAGCGGCGTTGAGGAGCTTATTTCCGCTATTGAACGCTACTGTCCCGAAATAAGGACAGAGGGCGATTTCGGAGCCAGAATATACAAGATTACCGAGGAAAACGGAGCCCGTCTTACTCATCTTAAAATTACAGGCGGAAGCCTTAAGGTGAGAGGCATGATTACCTGCGGAAGAGAAAATTCCGAAGAAAAAATCAATCAGATAAGAGTATATTCGGGAGCAAAATTTACCGCAGTAGAAGAAGCTACACAGGGTATGCTCTGTGCTGTTACAGGCCCTCAGACTACCTATTCGGGAGAGGGGCTCGGCTTTGAGCGCGATAGCTTCAGACCTGTTCTTGAGCCTGTTCTTTCCTATAGAGTGATTCTGCCCGACAGTATAGATATCCATACGGCAGTAGGCCAGCTTAAACGGCTTCAGGAAGAAGACCCACAGCTTAATGTTTCTTATAATTCACAGCTTGATGAAATTGGGGTAAGCCTTATGGGAGAAATCCAGCTTGAAATTCTGAAAACTCTTATAAGCGAGCGTTTCGGCTATGACGTTGAATTTGACAGAGGAAGCATAACCTATAAGGAAACTATTTCGGGTATGGTAGAAGGAGTCGGTCATTATGAGCCCTTACGTCATTATGCCGAGGTACATCTTCTCATGGAGGCGGGCGAAAGAGGTAGTGGTCTTGTTTTTGAAACAGACTGCAGTGAGGACGTTCTCGACCGCAACTGGCAGAGACTTATTCTCACTCATTTAAGAGAGAAAACTCACCTTGGAGTACTTACAGGCTCTCCGATAACCGACATGAAAATCACAGTAAAGGGCGGAAGAGCTCATTTAAAGCATACCGAGGGCGGAGATTTCCGTCAGGCTACCTACAGGGCGGTAAGAATGGGGCTTCGTCATGCCGAAAGCGTTCTCCTTGAGCCCTGGTACAGCTTCAGACTTGAAATTCCTTCTGAAAACCTCGGTCGTGCTCTTAATGATTTGGGTATGATGGAAGCGGAGCTTGAGCCTCATGAAACTGTTGCTGATAAATGCATAATAAAGGGAATTGCTCCTGTTTCTTCCATGATGGGATACCATACTGATGTGGCAGGCTATACAAAGGGCAGAGGAAAGCTTATCTGTACTCTTGACGGCTACTATCCCTGTAAGAATTCTGAAAAGGTGATTTCCGAAATTGGCTATAACCCCGACAGCGACCTTGATAATACCGCAGACAGTGTTTTCTGCTCCCATGGTGCAGGCTTTGCAGTAAAATGGGATGAGGTAACGAAATATATGCATGTTGAAAGCTGTCTTAAGGAGAAAAAGGAGCCTTCGGAATATGTTCCTGCTCCCATAAGCAGGAGCGTGCCCTCGGGAAGCTATGACGATAAGGAGCTTACGGCAATTTTCGAGCGTACTTATGGAAAGATAAAGCGTGATACGAGAAATCTCATGCATACTGAGAAGGAGAAGAAAAGTGAAAGTAAGTATAAATCAGTAAATATTCCCAAAGGGCCTGAATACCTTCTGGTTGACGGCTATAACATTATTTTCGCCTGGGATGAGCTTAAGAAGCTCGCGGAGGAAAATCTGGAGCTTGCCAGAAATACGCTCGTTAACATACTCTGTAATTACCAGGGCTACAGGAAATGCAAGCTGATTCTCGTTTTCGACGCCTATAAGGTAAAAGGAAATAAAGGCGATACAGAAAAAATAGGCGGTATAACCGTAGTCTATACAAAGGAAGCGGAAACCGCCGATATGTATATCGAAAAGACCTCTCATGAACTGGGAAAGGATTATCGTGTAAGGGTAGCTACTTCTGACCGTCTTGAACAGCTTATAATTCTGGGAGGCGGTGCTTACAGGGTTTCCGCTTCGGAGTTTTATGCCGAAGTGAAGGAAACAGAGGCACTTATCAGAGATATAATAAATAGAAATGAAAACTCAAATCTTTTCTCAGACAGCAATAATATGATAAAAAAGTAAAAGAATCAACTTCTTTTGTTGAATGTCTACAATTATAATGACTTTTTTTGACGTACTGTTAAAATTTATAATAAGAGGTTTTATTTGCTTGCTTTTTTTGATAAAAAGTGCTATAATGATACTATCTCTAATAGCGTGTATTACGCTTTTTCCATGGGGGTGTAGAATTTGAAGAATAAAAAAACAAAGGAAAAAGTTAATAATATAAAGGAAAAGGGCGAAAAGAAGAGCTTTAACATCAAGGAAACCATCAAGAACCTTGATATCAAGGGAAAAGTCAAGAAGATTGTTCCGAAAAAGGGCTCTATACTGAATCTTAAAAAGGGTTATATCAAGATAAGCTTCAAGATTCTTATTCTTACTATCGCCAGCTCCATAGCGCTTCTTGCAGTTATGCAGATTTATTCAGCCATAAGCACAACTCTCTCCTATGAGGAATCCTACAGGACGCAGGCTGAGTCTCTTGCAACTGCATACATCCAGACTCTCCAGACCAAGATCAGTTCGCTTACTCTTGAGCTTGAGGGTGTACGTAAGAATCCGACCATGACCACAACGGTTATTGATGAGAAGATACTTCTCGGTACAAGAAGAAGTAAGCTTGCCGAAATGGCAGGTTCTACAATGTTCAAGGATCTTGACCTTGCAGACGCCGAGGGTAATACATATAACGAAACAAATATTGCGGACAGAGAATATTTCCAGCTTGCAAGAAGCGGTATAAATACTCTTTCCTCTCCTCTTATCAGACGTACAAAGAAGGATATCGAATCCCTCGATAACGAGCTTGTAATGCTTATGTGCGTTAAGTATAAGAATGCACTTTTCGACGGCGTTATCACAGGTGCGGTTGAGCCTTCCTTCTTCTCTGACGGTCTTGACAGTATCTCCGAGGGAAGTAACGTAGTTGTTCTTGACAGAGACGGTACAGTAGTTGCTTCGTCACAGCTTTCTCTTGTAACAGCCATGACTTCCTATAAGAATAATGAGGACAGAGGACTTGTTTCCCTTGCTGACGCCATGCTTAAGCAGGAGCCCGGCTCCATGAAGTATACAGCGGGCGGAAAAACTTATATGGCTGCTTATTGTCCTATCGAGCTTACTAATGGCTGGACTATTGCAGTAAGCCTTGACTATACACCTGTTACGGCAGCTATCAACAACAACTTCCTTGTATTCCTTTTAATCGGTGTTGCGATGCTGGTTGTAATCTTCTTCGTAAGTAACATGGTTTCCAATAAGATTGCAAAGCCTGTTACAACTGCCGCAGAAAGATTAAAGCTTCTTGCTGACGGTGATATTTCTTCAGGCTTCGCCATTGACGCTCCGAAGGATGAAACGAGAATTCTTCAGGAATCCCTCGTTGAAACTATCACTGAACTCGGTAAGTATATCAATGATATCAAGGAGGTTCTTGCAGAGATTGCAGGCGGCAACCTTACCGCACATTCAAAGATTGAATACCGAGGCGATTTCGTAGCTATCGGAAACTCACTCCATGAAATCACAGAATCCCTTAACGAATCCGTTTCCGCAGTAAAGAACAGTGTTGACAGTATCCGTCACGGCTCCGCAAAGGTAGCGGACGGTTCGAGAAACCTTTCCGAAAACGCTTCCAAGGAAGCTGAGGCAGTTGACCAGATTCTTTCTCGTATCGACGAAATCAGAAACAAGGTTGACTATACCGCAAGAATTTCTACCAAGGTACTTACTCTTACAAATGCGGCTAATAACAACGCTATCGACGGCGAAAAGCTCATGAGAGAGCTTAACGAAGCTATCAGGGATATCAGTACCAAGTCCGAAGCAATCAGTGCTGTTATCAAGACTATCGACAGTATCGCATTCCAGACCAATATCCTTGCTATCAACGCTTCTATCGAGGCGGCAAGAGCAGGTGAAGCAGGACGCGGCTTCGCAGTAGTTGCCGAGGAGGTAGGTAACCTTGCTAATATGTCTGCTGACGCAGTAAAACAGACCTCCGTACTTATCACAGACTCTGTAAATGCAGTAGAAGTAGGTACAGAAATTGCAGGCAGAGCAGACAAGGCTATCAGAAATATTGCCAACGAAATCAATAAGGTTGCAAAGCACATGGATGATATCGTTAATGCCGCCAATGAACAGAATCAGGCAGTTAACAACATTACTGACAACCTCTCAAGAATTGACGAAGGCATGCATACAACCACGGCTACAGCCGAATATTCTGCAGAGTCCAGCTCACAGCTTTCCGAGCTTGCTGTTTCGCTCTCGGGTAAGGTTGAAAGATTCCGTACAAAACAGGATTTCGGCGGAGATTTTGACTACGAATAAAAGAATAAGGGTATTGAGCCACACTCAATACCCTTGTTTATATTAGTTAGTTTTATTTTTTCAGTGTTATATCTGAAATACCGAAGTTGCGGTAATTTTCTCTTGCTACAGCTAAGCATACCTTGTTGGCGCCGCCCTCAAAGCCTACGAATTTACTCTGTATAGGGTCGTTTTCCCATAGGCAAAGGGGACAGATATCGAATTTTTCTTCGATGGTTTCATTTCCACAGCAGGGGCATTTTATCTTCATGTTATTGCTCCTTTCCTACTGTCTGTTCCAGTAATCTATTCCTGCGGAGGGCTTGAAAAATGTACGGATATAACCGTCCTTGGAAAGAACGAGGAACTCGTTTGTTGAGATATCGTAGTACATGTAATCTCCGTCCTCGTCATATTTGTTTTCCACGTTGTCGGACTGCCTGTTAATCAGGGAATTAGCCATTTCCAGATATTCTTCTTTTGTTATGCTTCCGAATTCATTTTTATGCTTTTCGTAGTGGCTGTCATAAAGCTCCTCGGTACGGAAGCTGTAGAAATATTCAAAAAAGTCGTCATCCGCTTCGGTAGTGACAATCCCCTCGTTTGTATCATTGTTCGGAGTATCGAATACCTCTTCGATGGTCTCTTCACTTAAGTCCTTGTTGCTGAGACTGTCCTCGTCGGGTTGAAGAATTTCCTGGAGATATTCGGGATTTTCGGCATATTCGAGAATTTTCTGTGAGTCCTGGGCGGAACATCCGCCTATGGTCAGGATTATTGCCACGGAGAGAAGTCCTGCAATATGCCTGAATTTATTCAGTATTTTTTTCATTTTAATCTTACCTTTCTTTTTTTATTATTATAGTCGATTGGATTATTCTTGTCAAGTTTAAGAAAAAGGCTTTTTGCCGAAAAATATTTTTAAAGGAGTGTTGTTTATGAACAAAGAAACTAAAACTGCTGACCTTGAAAAGCCGAAGGAAAGGCTTTTCCCTTTGGTGCTGTTCGGGGTGCTTTTCCCGATAGCTATGTTCTTTATCCCTATAGTGGTGCTGTTAATTCTTCAGGAGATTTCCTACAGCATAAGATTCTCATCGGATATATGGTTTATGGGAAATATTATTAATGTGGGATATTTCGTGATTGTATATGCTCTTTATTTTCTTTTTATGTGGATTTTTATTCCGAGGCAGAAGCTTTCCATAAATAAGCTTCTGATACCCCTTTATGTAAGGGTAGGTTATCAGATAGCCGCCTGGTCTGTGGTTATGATTATCGATGCCTTTTCTCATTCTGTTCCCGCTACGGATATGATTGTCAATTTAACGGGAAATATTGCTGTTCTGGTGCTTTCTTTTGAGATGGAGAACGTTTCGAATATAGCAGGAATCCTTATAAACGAAGCTGTGATTGTTGCAAGCTTTGTTATAGTAGTCTTATTAAGAAAGAGAAAATACGGAATAGCGAAAAAGCTTTCCCTTAAGATTTTTATTCCCATAGCTTCCGTTATTGTCATTCTTCCTGTTGTGGCTTCCTGTATAAATACATACTCTTATCGTAACTATATAGATGTTTCGTATGCCGAGGAGGGCGAATATTTTGAATCCTACGGCGGATTTTCAGGCGGACACGGCTTCGCCTATGAATTCGGCTGGTCAAGTATAGACCTTAAGCCTTATTATGTTGAAAACGAAAATAACATTTTGGCTAAGCTTGATGAAGAGTCTACCTTTAAGGTTTCAAAGCAGGAGGATATGCCTGTTCTTGACGGGGCAGAAGCCGCTTATCCTCTTTATTCTGCTTTTGCCGAGGCTTGCTACGAGAATATTGACGAGATACAGACTGCCGCTAAGGAGAAAAAGATTGAGCTATATGACTACTGGAGCGATAAGCGTCCGCCTGACGCTCCCGTTCAGTTCACCAATACTGTCGAGGGCTTCAAGGGTCTCATAAGCGGCGAGGTCGATATTTTCTTCGGTGCCAAGCCTTCTGCCGCTCAGAAAAAGATGGCAGAGGAGGCAGGGAAGGAGCTTATTCTTACTCCTATCGGAAAGGAAGCCTTTGTTTTCTTCGTAAGCGAAAATAACCCTGTGGACACGCTCACCTCACAGCAGGTCAAGGATATCTATTCGGGAAAAATCACGAACTGGTCGGCAGTAGGCGGTAATTCCGAAAACATTCTCGCCTTCCAGCGACCTGAAAATTCAGGCTCCCAGACCATGATGCAGTATTTCATGGGTGATACACCTCTTAAAGAGCCCTTAATGGTTGAGTTTGAAAGATCAATGATGGGCGTAATACACGAGGTTGCGAAATATCAGGATAAGACCTCCTCGATTGGCTATTCCTTCCGCTATTATTCCTCGCTTATGCAGGATAAGAAAATCAAGTTTATTTCTCTTGACGGAGTTTATCCTGACGCTGATACAATCCGCTCGGGAGAATATCCAATGACAACGGAGCTTTACGCTATAACGGTGAAGGATAACGATAACAAAAATATAACCCCGTTCCTCGACTGGATGGTCAGTGAACAGGGTCAGAAGCTTGTTTCTGATACAGGCTACATATCATATTTTTCCGCATAAGTAAGAAGGTCGGGCTTTTTCACAATCCCCGACCTTTCTTCTATTATAAAGAAGGGTAACTCACGGACATCCTTGTGAACGTTTTTCTTTGTGTTTACCTGCTTGAAAAAGCTGAAGATATATTCGAATTTATAGGTTGCAGTCTTAGTTTTTATGATTACGTCGTAGCCACGCTGTTTGTTCTTTTTATAGTAGGTAGGGGAATAAAATACATTTTCAACGTCAGCATACTTTATTACGGTAATCCTTGCGTTACCCTTGGGGGCAGTAATTATAAACTTTTCGGAATCTGCCTTATAGGTATACTCCTCGCCGCAAAGCCTGTAGTATGTAAGCACATACACGTTCAGGAGCACTATTGCGATTGTATATACCATCATAATTATTACGGAAATCAATGTTCCTCGGGACGCCCACCACCAGAAAAACCATGACAGAGCCAGAAGTGCCGCACTTCCGAAGGTAATGATTACAGTATTTCTGTCTTCATTTCGACGTTTACAGTAAAAGCTTCCCGAGGTAGAATATGGGAAACGTTCGTCATTACGGCTATAGCTGGTATATCTCATAGATTCATCCATAATGCGTACCTCCTGTTATATTCTGGGCTTTTCGATAGCCGCAACACCGATTTCCTGCGCTATAATGTTAAAGGGCGTGTTTGAAAAGCTTCTGTCGCCGTCGCCCTTTACGAACAGCGGACGGAATGTGTGGATAGTTCCGTCACGCATATAAACATCTACGGTATAGCCTCTTTCGAAAAAGAGAAATTTCCTGAATTTATGCTTGATAGTCATAACCTCTGAGTAGGGGATAACTGTCATTTCTTCAGGGTGATTTTTTCTTATTATCACGAATTCCTTGTCGTTGGCCTTAAAGGTATACTTTATACCCATAAAGGTCATTATTATAAGAACAATGCATATAAAGGTGAATACAAACTGAAATACGAGAAGCCCGGGGACAGCCACTGTGCTGATAAATGCCCAGATAAACTCGGAATATGTATCAGGAAAGGGATTCGTAGTATACTGAAGATAAAGAAAGACAAAAAATGAAATAAGGTTCAGGATATAAATTCCCGTAATAAGCCAGAAAATAACCTCCTCGGTTTCCCTCGCCATTTTAAATTCGCCTCTGCCGTAAACGCCGAAGCGTTCATCATTATACGAACGTACAGAATACATACGAACCCTCCTTTATTGCAGGATTATTCCTTTTCGGAAAGAACTGTCTTTATATGAAGCTCTTCAAGCTGTTTGTCGTCTACTACTGCAGGACAATCGCTCATAAGCTCGCTTGCGTCCTTGATTTTCGGGAAGGCGAGAACGTCACGGAGGCTGTCAGCACCGCAGATAAGCATAGCGAGACGGTCAAGACCGATACCCATACCGCCGTGAGGAGGAGCGGCATACTTATAAGCGTCAACAAGGAAGCCGAACTTAGCTTCGATTTCTTCCTCGGAAAGACCGAGAAGTTCGAACATCTTAGCCTGTAATTCGGGATCGTTGATTCTGATAGAACCGCTGCAGAGCTCTACGCCGTTAAGAACGAGGTCATAGCACTTAGCGTATACCTTTTCGGGATTTGTTTCGAGATATTCAATGCTTTCGTCAAGAGGCATTGTAAAGGGATGATGCATAGCGTCCCACTTACCTGTTTCCTCGTTGAATTCGAAGAAGGGGAATTCGGTAATCCAGAGGTAGTTGAAGCCCTCGGGGATAATGTCAAGCTGTTTTCCTACAGCAAGTCTTAATGCACCGAGAACGGGGAGAGTAACCTTATTCTTATCGGCAACGATAAGTGCAACGTCGCCCTTTTCACAGCCGAGCTTATTGAGAATAGCTGTCATTTCCTCTTCGGTCATGAACTTGGAGAAGGAGCAGTTGGGAGCGTCGTCAACCCATCTGATAAATGCGAGACCCTTAGCGCCGATACCTCTTGCAGTTTCGGTAAGCTTGTCGATTTCTTTACGTGTAAGTACGGAAGCGGCATTCTTAGCAACAATACCTCTTACAGAGCCGCCGTTTTCGATAGCACCTGTGAACACGCCGAAGCCGCAGGATTTAACGATATCGGAAATATCTGTAATTTCCATACCGAAGCGTGTATCGGGCTTATCGGAGCCGTAGCGTTCCATAGCCTCGTTGAAGCTTAAGCGGGGAAGGGGCATAGGAATATCCACATTGAGGGTTTCCTTCATAAGCTTTGAGATAAAGCCTTCCGCCACCTTTAAGATATCGTCAACGTCAACAAAGGACATTTCAAGGTCAATCTGTGTGAATTCAGGCTGTCTGTCTGCTCTTAAGTCCTCGTCACGGAAACAGCGAGCAAGCTGGATATACTTATCAAAGCCCGAAATCATAAGAAGCTGCTTGTAGATCTGGGGAGACTGGGGGAGAGCATAGAACTTTCCTTCGTGGATACGGGAGGGAACGAGATAGTCTCTTGCACCCTCGGGAGTAGACTTTATCATCATAGGTGTTTCAATTTCGATAAAGCCGTTGTCGTAGAAATAATCTCTTGTTATCTTGGCTATCTTATGACGCATCATTATATTGTCCTGAAGCTTCTTGCGTCTTAAGTCGAGATAACGGTACTTAAGTCTTAATTCCTCATTAACCTTTGTTTCGTTTGTGATTTCGAAGGGCGGAGTCTGTGCCTTGGAGAGAATACGAAGGTCAGAAACGAGAATTTCCACACCGCCTGTCTTGATATCGCTGTTTACGCTTTCTCTCTGTCTTAAAACGCCCTTAGCCATAAGAACGTATTCGCTCTTTACGGACTTAGCTTTAGCGAAAACCTCCTTATCGGTTGTATCATCGAATACAAGCTGAACGATTCCGGTTCTGTCTCTTAAATCTATAAAAATAAGACTTCCCTTATCACGGATACGCTGTGTAAAGCCGCCTACGGTAACCTCGCTTCCTATTCCTTCAACTTCGCCGCAGTAATGGGTTCTTGAAAGCCCCTTCATTAAATCTGCCATAATGATATATCCTTTCTTTTATGCATAATACTGTATTATATACCAAGTATAGATTATACCATACTTTGACCCGATTTTCAATAGTCTTATACCTATAATTTATATAAAAAATTTCATAAACCCCTTTATTTTCGGGATAGAATGTGATATAATCAAATATATATGCATTTTGAAAGGATTTCAAAAATTAAAATGACTGAACTTAAAGTAGAACTTGACAGCCTCGATAAGCTTCATTCGCTTTTCGGGGATTTTGACTGCAATATAACGCTTTTACAGAAGGAATACGGCGTTTCGATTTTCAGCCGTGACGGAGCTGTAAAAATAATCGGACAGGACGACCGTGCAGTCTGTGCGAAAAAAGCGATAGAAGGTATAATCGAGCTTATCGAAAAAGGCGAAGCCATAACCGATCAGAGCGTACGATATGTTATAGGCCTTGTGAACGAGGGTGCCGAAAAGGAAGTTGCTGAGCTGGGCGGCGATACGGTATGCGTTACCTTTACGGGAAAGCCTGTCAAGGCGAAAACTCTCGGACAGAAGAAATACATCGAAAGTATCCGCAATAACACTATTGTTTTCGGCGTTGGTCCTGCAGGAACGGGAAAGACCTATCTTGCGGTAGCTATGGCGGTTAAGGCCTTCAAGGCTCACGAAATAAACAGAATTATTCTTACCCGTCCCGCAGTAGAGGCGGGCGAAAAGCTGGGATTCCTTCCGGGAGATTTACAGAATAAGGTTGATCCTTATCTTCGTCCGCTTTATGACGCACTTTTCGATATGATGGGGGCTGAAAGCTATCAGCGTAACTTAGAGCGTAATATTATTGAGGTGGCACCTCTTGCTTACATGAGAGGACGAACTCTTGACGACAGCTTTATAATTCTTGACGAGGCTCAGAATACAACTCCCGAGCAGATGAAGATGTTTCTTACAAGACTCGGCTTCAACAGTAAAATGGTAATCACAGGCGACGTTACCCAGATTGACCTTCCTGACGCTAAGCGTTCGGGTCTTGTGGAAGCCACGAAGATACTGAAGAATATCGACGATATAGCAATCACACGCTTCTCGGAAAAGGATGTAGTTCGTCACAGAATCGTACAGGATATAGTAAGAGCTTACGATAAATACAACGAAATGAAACTTAACAGGGAAAGGAATTGAAATTATGTTAAAGCTTAAGGTTTATGGAAGTAACAGACAGAATGTAGTACCCGTTACAAGAGAGCTCCGCGCTCTTATAAAGAAATGCTGTATGGCGGCACTTTACGAGGAGGGCTATAAGGGCGGTTATGAGGTTTCTGTAACCTTTACCGACAATTACGGAATAAGGGTTATTAACCGTGAATACAGGAATATTGACAATCCCACCGACGTTCTTTCCTTCCCTATGAGGGGTGAGGACGAGGAATTTACAGTAAATCCCGCTACAGGCTGCAGAATGCTGGGTGATATCGTCCTTTCTCTTGAAAAGGCTTCGGCTCAGGCTATAGATTACGGCCACAGCTTCGAACGTGAGGTAGCATTTCTTACTGTTCATTCCATGCTTCATCTTTTAGGCTATGACCATGTAACAAGCGATGAGGATGAGAAGGAAATGTTCGGTAAGCAGGAGATTATCCTTGACGCAATGGGTCTCATAAGAGAAGAAAAGGCGCTTGATGAAACAGATGAAGAAGACGGAGATGAATAAGCTCCGGAAGGCGATACACGGCTTTTTCTGCGCGTTCAGGGGTATAGCCTTCTGTGTACGACATGAACGTCACATGAGGATTCACCTTGTAGCCACCGCCTATGTGCTGTATTTCGCCTCATTTTACGATTTCGGCGTTACAGAATATGCTGTTCTTGTGCTGACCTGTCTGCTTATAATGGTGCTTGAGCTTATAAATACCTCCATAGAGGTGGTTATAGATAAGGTTTCGCCGAAATATAACGTTTTCGCCATGATAGGTAAGGATATTGCGGCAGGAGCAGTATTCCTGGGAGCTATCGGCTCCGTGGCGGTAGGCGTGATAATGTTCTGGGACATTGATGTATTTATAAAGATAGGGCAGTATTTCATATCCGATATACTGAAGCTTGCGATACTGCTGGCTACCGTTATTCTGTCGGTAATATTCATACTCAGAACGAAAAAACGCCGCACAGGCGCACAGAGAAGTACTGCAAAGAAACAGGACATAAAGATAGAAAAGAAAGGTAAAGATAATGACTAAATCCGTATTTGTTGCTGTAACAGGAAGACCTAACGCAGGAAAATCCTCTCTTACAAATCTTCTTGTAGGAGAAAAGGTGGCTATAGTAAGCCCTAAGCCTCAGACCACAAGAACAAGAATAAACGGCGTACTTACCAGAGGAGAAACTCAGTTTGTGTTCATAGATACTCCTGGTATGCACAAACCTAAGACAAGACTTTCACAGCAGATGATAAAGTCCATCGATAACAGTATTGCCGACGTGGAGGTATCTCTTCTTCTTGTTGACGCAACAAAAAAGCCCTCTTCCATAGAGGAAAGGCTTATTGAAGGCTTTAAGGCGAAGAAAAGCGATGTTATCCTTATTATAAATAAGGTTGACCTTATAAAGGATAAGTCTGAGCTTCTCAAGATAATACAGAATTACTCTGAAATGTATGATTTCAAGGAGATTATACCTGTAAGCGTACTAAAAAAGGACAATACCGACCTTATTATACCGATTGTCGAGAAGTATGCGGTTGAATCCCCACATTTCTTTGATGATGACCTGCCCACAGACCAGCCCGAGAAGATATGGCTTGCGGAAATTGTCCGTGAAAAGATACTTAATTCCATGTATGATGAAATTCCTCACGGTACCGCCGTACAGATTGAATCCCTCGAATATTCAAAGACCAATAAGGGCGAGGATATTGCTGATATCGGCGTGGTAATAATCTGCGAGAGAAAGACCCATAAGGGTATGATTATCGGTAAGCAGGGCTCTATGCTTAAGAAGATAGGTCAGATTGCCCGTGTAGAAATGGAAGAATACTTCGGCATGAAGGTTAACATGAAAATCTGGGTCAAGGTCAAGGATGACTGGCGCAATAGCGATGTTCTTATTACCGATTTCGGTCTTAACGCAGAATAATGTTCATAAATTAAAGGAAAGGAAACAGGTATGCTTGTAACGGTTGAGGGTATAGTTATCGGAAGCCGTGTTATCGGTGATAATAACTGTTTTATAGATATACTTACCGATGAGTATGGGATTATCGAGGCTACCGCTCACGGTGTAAAAAAGCTTACCAGTAAGAATGCGGGAGCCTGTTCTCTTTTTTCCTATTCAAAATTCTGTCTGGCCAAGAAAAACGGCAGATATACCCTTAACAGCTCCGAGCCTAAGTTCAGCTTCTACGGTATTTCCTCTGATATTGAATATCTTGCTCTTGCCACTTATTTTTCAGAGGTTATGAAATATACCGTTTCGCCCGAACAGGAAGCCTCGGGCTTTCGCCGTTTTATGGCGGTTACTCTTTTTGAGCTTGATAAAAAGCGTATTCCGATAGAGCTTATAAAGGCGGTTTTTGAGCTTCGCATAGCTTCAATGCTGGGCTTTGCGCCCGATTTAAGAGCCTGTCATGAATGTATCTGCTATGAAAGTGAGCAGATGTATTTCGATTTCAGAAACTGCTGTATATTCTGCGGTGACTGTGCTTCAGAAAGCACTGAAATTTCCGCTGATATAGCTGAACTTTCGGGTGGTATGCTTTACATGATGAGATATATTGTTTTTTCGGAGCTTGACAGGATTTACCGCCGTTATCCCGAAGGGCTCAATATAGGAGCACTCAATGAAATAACCGAGAAATATCTCCTGAACAGTCTCGGCAGGGGCTTCAGGAGTCTTGACTACTATAAATCAGTAAGACTTAGCGTTTACTGATAGCTTTTCTATAACCAAGGAGGTTATGATAAATGAAATCACAATATAAAAAGCTCGAGCTTGATAAAATTCTCGTGCTTCTTGAAAACGAGGCGTGGAGCGATATCGCAAAGGCAAATATTGCTGAAATACTGCCCGTTTACGATATAGATACAATAAGAAAAGAACTGAAAAAGACGGATGACGCCTTCGTTCTGGGCAGTAAATACGGCACTCCACGTTTCTACAACATAAAGGACGTTTCCTTCAGCGTTAAAAGAGCTCAGCAGGGTGCGTCCCTTTCCCTCAGGGAGCTTCTCGATATAGGCCTTGTGCTTCGTGAGATAGACGGACTTGTTTCCTGGTATGACCAGTGCGGCGGCGTTGAAAACAGTCTCCACGAATATTTCGCACAGCTTATTCCCAATAAGCATCTTGAGGATACCATATCAAACGCAATAATTTCCGAGGAGGAGCTTTCCGACGGTGCAAGTGCTGAGCTTTCCCGTATAAGAAAGGCGATTGTAAGACAGGGTGCAAAAATAAAGGAACAGCTTGATAAGCTTATAAAAAGCCAGTCTACCCAGAAATATCTTCAGGAGGCGCTCGTTACACAGCGTGACGGAAGATACGTTGTCCCCGTAAAATCGGAATTCAAGGGGCAGGTCAGCGGCCTTGTGCATGATACCTCCGCTACAGGCTCAACTCTTTTTATTGAGCCTATGAGCGTTGTTGACGCCAATAACGAAATCAGGATACTTAAATATGAGGAACAGGCTGAAATTGCCCGAATTATAAAGGATATGTCCGAGCAGGTTGCTCTTTACGGCGATTCGCTTCTCGCGGGCTTTGAATGTATCTTCAAGCTGGAGGAATACTTCGCCAAGGCTAATCTTGGCGTTAAGATGAAGGCGGTCATGCCGATTATTTCAGAAGAGCCCGTTTTAAGGCTCAATAAGGCGAGACACCCTCTTATTGATAAGGATAAGGTTGTTCCGACAACGATAGTTCTCGGCGAGACCTATACAAGTCTTATTATTACAGGCCCGAATACGGGCGGTAAGACCGTTTCCCTTAAGACGGCAGGACTTCTCACTCTTATGGCTATGTGCGGAATGATGATTCCTGCAGGAGAGGAAAGCATAGTAGGTACCTTCTCTGAAATACTTGTTGATATCGGCGATGAACAGAGCATTGAACAGAGCCTTTCCACCTTCTCCTCCCACATGACGAATATCGTCCGTATAATGAAATCGGCAGGCGGACGCTCCCTCATTCTTCTGGACGAGCTTGGCTCGGGAACAGACCCTATCGAGGGTGCGGCTCTTGCAGTATCCATTCTTTCCTACTTCCGTGATATGGACAGCCGTGTTATGGCTACCACTCATTATCAGGAGGTAAAGCTTTATGCCATTGAGCAGGAGGGCGTAGAAAACGCAAGCTGTGAATTTGACGTAAATACTCTTAAGCCTACCTATAAGCTTATCATAGGCGTTCCGGGAAAATCCAACGCCTTCGCTATCGTTAAAAGGCTTGGTATGAGCGATGACATTATAGATGATGCAAAGAAGCTTGTTACCGATGAAAACAAGCGTTTTGAAAATGTTATAGAGAGCCTTGAAAAAACAAGACAGGAGCTTGAAGCCTATAAGAATACTGCCGCCGAGGAGGCCCGCAACGCAAGACTTATTACCGAAAGTCTTGAAAAGAAGGAAGCTGACTTCGAAAAGCTTAAGGATTTTGAATTGTCCAAGGCGAGAAATCAGGCTATGACTATCGTTGAGCAGACGCGTTTCGGAGCCGAAAAGCTTATGAACGAGCTTCAGGAGCTTAAGCGTGAAAAGGACAAGGCTGATTTCTCCGAAATGGTAAAGGCGTCAAAATCAAGAACAAATTCAGCTCTCGATAATATGTTCGACAAGGCTAATCCCGTCATCGAAAAGAAAAAGACAAAGTATGTGCTTCCGAGAGAGCTTAAGCTGGGCGACAGCGTAAGACTCATGGACATGGGTACAAAGGGTACGGTTATATCCCTTCCTGACGCTTCAGGTAATGTGTGCGTACAGATGGGTATGATAAAAACAAAGACAAAGCTTGATAATTTAGAGCTTGTTACCGAGAGTGCTCCTGCACCGAAGAAAAAGGGTGGAGTAAAGAAAACTCTCCAGTCCAATGCTAACCGTAAGAGCAGTATGGAGCTTGACATAAGAGGCATGATGTCCGACGAGGGCGTTATGGAGGTTGACAGGTTTATTGATAACTGTCTTTTAGGCGGTATAGAAACAATCACAATTATACACGGAAAGGGAACGGGTGCGCTCCGTGCGGCAGTTCATCAGTTCCTTAAAACCCACAAGAACGTTAAAAGTTATCGCCTGGGTGCTTACGGCGAAGGCGAGGCAGGCGTTACCGTAGCCGTCCTTAAATAGTAAAAACAGCAGTACCGCTTAAATGCAGTACTGCTGCTTTGTTATTTTATAGTAAGAGTTCTGAGGTAAGCTTTTTGTTCCTTGGTGACACGATAGCTTTCTATAGCCTTTCGTATTGTCTTGTTATGTACCCAGTCGGAAAGCCGTTTGTTTTCAAGATAAGGTATAATTGAAGTGTACTGCTTGGAAAGAGCGGTAGCGAAATACCAGGCAATCATCATGTTTATATAATATTCATCGGAGATTATTTCTGATACCATTTCGGGGTATTCATCGGAAAAATCATCGTCAAGGAAATGCTTCATAAGCATTCCTGTACCAAATCGTATTGTGTAGGTTTTATCGCTGGAAATCCAGCGTTTTATATCGGAAATAAGCCTGTCTTTATTTTTACCAAGAACCTTCGGCGACATGGTATCGCAGGTTGCCCAGTTATCCACGAAGGGAAGAAACCTGTCTAAAGCGGCAATACACTCGTCATAATCCTTTATAGTCTCAATAAGGAAAGCGTGAAGATTGTTTTCCTCGTAATATATGTGAGGCAGTATCTTTAAAAAATCATCCTTTTGCTCGGATTTCGAAAGCTCCTTTGCGAATTTACGAAGCTCGGGAGTTCTTACGCCGATTATTCTGTCCTTTTCGATATTCGGGATAAGTCTTGCGTGAAAATCACGATATCCTTCATCCTTTAAGGCGAAAAGCCTTTCCTGTACATATTTTTCAGTATTGTTCATTTTAAAATAACCTCATTTGCATATCATTTTCAGGAAACTCGTTAAGATAGCGGAATACTTCATCGGGATGATGCAGTATTTCACGCTTTTCACATTCTTCATGAAATATTTTCATAAGCCTGTCGTTCTGCGGCGAATTACATTCATAGGCGTTTCCGAAGGCTTTTATGTATCTTTCTTTCATACCGCTGAAATGCTTGTCCAGCATACTGTAAAAGTATTCACGGCTTCCTTCTCGCATGGTAGTACCTATTCCGAAGCAGATTATGCCTTTTACACCTGAGTCAAAGCAGTAGTTCAGTATACCTCTGAGATTTTCCTCGGTATCGTTAATGAAGGGGAGAAGGGGACAAATCCACACTACAGTCGGAATGCCATGCTCCTGTATTATTTTTAGTACCTCGTACCGTCGGAGAGTTGAAGCTGTGTTGGGCTCAAGAATACTGCACAGTTTTTCATCGTATGTGGTCAGGGTCATCTGTACAACGGCTTTAGCCTTTTCGTTTATGCTTTTCAGTAAATCAAGGTCTCTGAGTATCAGATCTGATTTTGTCTGAACAGCGACGCCGAAGCCGTATTTTTCAATTATTTCAAGGCATTTTCTTGTTATCAGAAGCTCTTTTTCACAGTGCATATACGGATCACACATAGCCCCTGTACCTATCATGCAAAGCTTGCGCTTGCTTTTTAGTGCTTTTTCCAGAAGCAGGGGAGCGTTTATCTTTACTTCTATATCCTCAAAATCATGAGCCATATTGTAGCATAAGCTTCTGCTGTCGCAATAAATACAGCCATGGGTACAGCCCCTGTAGACGTTCATACCGTTTTTCTGAGAAAGTATTCCTTTTACCTCGGTGTAGTGCATAATATCACCTCACGGGTTATTATATCATACTGAAAGGCTTAAAGTAAACGAACAACTGAAAGAAAATCTATTGACCTTGAAGAAAAAATGTGTTATAATCGACTTTAATGATGAATTTTATGAAGGAGTAATTATGAGCAGAATAGCAGTTGTAACTGATACCAACAGCGGTATCCCTGTAAAGGAAGCCGAAAGACTCGGCGTATATATGATAAATATGCCTTTTATGGTTAATGGCGAGGAATATTTTGAAGGAGTTTCCTGTACCTATGAGGAATTCTTCAGAAGACTTGCCAACGGCGATGATGTTACCACATCACAGCCCGCACCCGATTCTCTTACTAACCTCTGGGACGAGATACTGAAGGAATATGATGAAATTATCCATATTCCCATGTCATCCGCGCTGAGTAGTTCCTGCAGTACTGCAAAGGCTCTTGCGGCTGACTATGACGGAAAGGTATTTGTTGTTGATAATAAGCGAATTTCCATTTCTCAGCGTGAATCTGTACTTGACGCTCTTACACTTATCGAAAAGGGTATGACAGGCGCTGAAATTGCGGCTCGTCTTGAAGAAAAGTCCTTTGACTGCAGTATTTATCTTGCAGTAAACACACTTGAGCTCCTTAAAAAGAGCGGAAGAGTTACCGCGGCTGGTGCGGCTCTTGCTACAATCCTCGGCTTAAAGCCCGTTCTCCAGATTCAGGGTGAAAAGCTTGACGCCTTCGCTAAGGCAAGAGGAATGGAGAATGCACAGAAGATTATGCTTGAAACAGCAAAGAAGGACTCCGAGGAACGTTTCAAGGATAAGAAGCATCGTATTATTGCCGCATATTCCGGAGATGTTGTAGAAGCTGAAAAGTGGCTTCAGAGATTAAGAGAATACTTCGGCGATAACAGCATCCAGATGTACGCACTTCCTATCAGCATCTGCTGTCATGTAGGCGCGGGTGTAAAGGCTGTAGGCGTAGTGCCTTATGAGGAATAATTCTTATGAAATATAAAGCAGTATTCTTTGACCTTGACGGTACGCTTTTGCCTATGGATAACGATGTATTCACCAAGGGTTATTTCAAAGAGCTTACAAAAAAGATCTCTCCTCTCGGAATAGCTCCCGATGAGCTTGTTTCTGCTATCTGGGCAGGAACAAAGGCTATGGTTAAGAACGACGGCGGAAAGAAAAACGTCGATGTATTCTGGGAGACCTTTTCTGCTGTAACAGGAAAAGATATTTCAATGTTCAAGACTCCCTGTGACGAATTCTATACAAAGGAATTCATAGAAGCAAAGAAATATACCTCTGAAAACCCTCTTGCTGTAAAGGCTGTAGAGCTTGCAAGAAAGGATGGTGCAAAGGTTGTTCTTGCGTCAAATCCTGTTTTTCCGCTTGATGGTCAGCTTATGCGTATGAGCTGGGTAGGACTTAAGAAAGATGATTTCGACTACATAACCTCCTACGAAAGCGAAAGCTACTGTAAGCCTAATCCTGAATATTACCGTGCTGTATGTGAAAAGCTGGGCGTTGCTCCCTCTGAATGTCTCCATATCGGAAATGATGAGGGCGAGGATATGAAGGCTGCAGGAAGTATCGGTATAGACTGCTACCTTGTTACCGACTGTATAATCAAGCGTGAAGGCGTTGAATATAATGGAAAAAACGGTAATTTTGGTGAACTTATAACATTTCTTGAGACAATTTAAGCTATTTTCTGCTCCATTTGCATAAAGCAAATGGAGTTTTTTTGTTAAAATCTACGAAATTGACTAAGTTTTAACAATTTTTTTTATTATATATTGAAATTATGAAAAAAAACTGATATAATGTGACATATAGGTGTAAATGCAAATGGATTTGCGAAAGGAAGGATCATTGTATGATAAGGATTGAACCGTCAAAGTGTGTAGGCTGTAACGCTTGTATCAGAGCTTGTCCTGTAAACGACGCCAATATCTCTGAAAATGTAAACGGAAGAAACGTTATTACAATCAATGATAAAAACTGTATCCACTGCGGCGAATGTACAAAGGTATGTATTCATGAAGCCCGTTACTATGATGACGATACGGGTGAATTCTTCGCTGACCTTTCAAGAGGCAAGAGAATTACAGTTCTTGTTGCTCCTGCAGTAAGAGTAGCTTTCAGAGATAACTGGAAGGCTGTACTGAAGTTCCTCAGAAAGTCAGGTGCAGATAAGATTTACGATGTTTCCTTCGGTGCTGATATCTGTACATATATGCATCTCAAGGCTGTCAAGGAAAAGAAGGTAGGTAAGATTATTTCCCAGCCCTGTGCGGCTCTTACCGACTATATCTTAAAGTATAAGCATGATCTTATTCCTTATCTTTCTCCTGTACATAGCCCCATGTCCTGCGGTGCTGTTTATGTTAAGAAATACTGCCACGACAATAACGATATAGCTATTCTTTCTCCTTGTATCGCCAAGAAGACAGAATTCAATGATACAGGTCTTGCCAAGTATAACGTGACCTTCTCTGAGCTTAAGAAGTATATCGAAAGCAACAGAGTTTCTCTCTCCGATAATAGCTTTGAATATGACGGACTTCCTTCCTACAGTGGTGCTATTTATCCTATGCCCGGCGGTCTTAAGGAATGTCTTAATGCTATTGAGCCAGGTCTTAATGTTATCAATTCCGAGGGTGTGCCCGAGGTTTACCATCGTCTTGATAAGTACCTCAAGGTTCCCGAATCTGCTCGTCCTGATGTATTCGACGTACTTTCCTGTGATTCAGGCTGTACTGTCGGCCCCGGTGTTCCTTCCAAGTACAGCTTCTTTGAAATTATGGATATCATGAAGCGTATTGAAAAGGATTCCTTCGACCGTCAGAAGAAGCAGACTGTTCTCAACAAGAATAAGCAGTTCTCGAATTTCGCTTCCAAGCTCAGACTTGAGGACTTCTTAAGAGTGTATACTCCCAAGCAGATTGACACAGTAAAGATTACTGAGGCTGATATCAATGCGGCATTCCGTACCCTCGGTAAGGAAACCGAACAGGAAAAGCGTTTCGACTGTCAGGCATGTGGTTACGCATCCTGCCGCGATATGGCTTGCGCTGTTGCAAAGCGTCTCAATATTCCCGAAAACTGTCATCAGTTTGTACTTAAGAATGGTGCAGAAGAGCATCGCCGTACACAGGTTGCTCATGAAAATATTCTTGCAGCAAACCAGACTCTTAACGAATTATCCACAACTCTTAACAGCGAGATTGTTACAGTTTCCGGCTATACTGACGGTATCGTTAAGGAATCTGCTGACAATAAGAAGAGAATCGAAGATGTAAGAGAAATCGTTGATAAGCTCCAGAGCTTAAGCAGAGATATGACCAAGAATATCGAGCAGATCACCACAATCAACGAGGAATATAACAGAAGCTCTCAGCTTATTCAGGATATCGCCCTCCAGATCAAGATGCTCTCCCTCAATGCTTCTATTGAGGCGGCTCGTGCAGGAGAAGCAGGTAAGGGATTTGCGGTTGTAGCTGATGAAGTAGGTACTCTTGCTGATAAGACTCAGCTTGCTACAAAGAATTTCGTAGACAGCTATGAAAATGTTTCCAAGGAAACACTTATCGTTCATGAAAATATCGACAATATAGTTGACGAAATGAAACAGCTTGTTGAAACACTTTCTGATTTACAGAAGTCGGTTGAGTTAACAGGTGAGACAGGTGCTTCTATCGATAGTCTTATGAACGAGATTGAATCTATTTCCAACCGGATTACACATGTAATGAATAATAATTCATAAAATATTAAAGGCAGTACAGTTTGGCTGTACTGCCTTTTTTATGTTATGAACATTTTTAAAATTCAGTCTTGTAGTAATACTCAAGAGGAAGTCCTGATTCTTTTATTTTTTCTGCGTAATAAATTCCTACAAAACGATAATGCCATGGCTCGTATGTATAGCCTGTAACATGCTCATATTCCTTCGGATAACGCATGATGAATCCGAATTTATGAGCGTTTTCCGATAGCCAACGGAATTCTTCCGTTTCTTCGAAATCTGCTGTTACATCGTCGTGAGTTTCCCACCAGTCTGTTGTAAGTATATCGAGAGCCAGCCCTGCGTTATGTTCGCTTGTATAGGGAAGGGCTATTTCTTTTGTGGCGAGAATATATGCTTCCTCGTTGCTGTAGCCATTGTTTACAAGCCTTTCGGTGTAGGCTTCGAGATTTTCCTGTTGCTTTCTTACGCTTCTGTAGGCTGAAACTACGTTAAGCTTTATTCCGTCAGCCTCTGCCGCCGCAAGCATATCTCTTGCGTATGAAGCGCATCTTTCGTCCAGCATGAATTTTCCTTGCACATAATCAAGAGCTACTGTAAAGTCCGAGGGCAGTGGATTATCACGGTTTATAAGATAATATGCCCAGTGATTATCAATGACATTTTCTCCGCTTTCCGAAAAAACAGTTTGTGCGTCACTAAGACGCTTTGTGCTGTTCGGGTTATTACCGATAAAGAATATGACGGCGATAAATGCTGCGCAGAAAATAAATGAAACTATAAATATTGTTTTTATTTTCATGCTTTTCACCGTCCTTTTCTTAATTATAACATATTACAGAAAAAAATCAATCGAAAAAATTTAATAACTTGTAATTAAAATTATATAATCCTATTGACAAATTATTAAATTGGTGATATAATGCAGTCAGATAAAGAAAGGTGGTAAAGCTATGAAGAAGAGCGTGTACAGTCTTGTGCTTTCTGATGATGTTATCGAAGCTGTTGACAGAATGGCATATCGTGAGAATATAAGCCGATCGGCATTTATCAACAGGGTGCTTGCCGAAGCGGTATCCTACACAACTCCCGAAAAGCGTATGAGCGGAATTTTCGGAGAGATTGAGAGCCTTATGAACGGTGATGTATTCCTTGTTCAGAATCAGCCCTCCGACGCTATGCTTTCTATTCGGTCGGCACTTAAATATAAATATAAGCCTGTTATAAGATATAGCCTTGAGTTATACAGAAGCTTTGAAAAAACTGTAGGACAGCTCAGAGTTTCCTTCAGAACTCAGTCGGAAAGGCTTAAGGCTGAGCTTACCGATTTTCTTAAATTGTGGGCAGGTCTTGAAAATGAATATATCGTCCGATTTTTCCCCGATGGTATCTCCTATACTATTGACGACGGACGTTTTACAAGAACCTTCTGCTTACCCTATGGAAAGGAAAATTGTACTGATGAAGAGATAGCTAAGGCTATTTCCGGATATATAAAAATGTTCGATGAGATTCTTAAGCTTTATTTTGAGAATTCCGAATTGAAGCGGACAGCCTCTGCGCTTGTTGCAAAACGCTACGGAGAATATCTCCGTGACGGTATTGTTATAATATAGAATAAAGAAAGGCAGTGATTTTATGAACACCAACAAGTTAACAAGAAAATCCATGGAGGCTATTCATACTGCACAGAATATAGCGGTATCAAACTCCAATCAGCAGATTGACCAGCTTCATATATTGCTGGCCTTATTGTCTGCAGATGAGGGGCTTATTCCTCAGCTTCTTTCAAAAATGGGTATTGATGAAGGAGCAGTAAGACAGGAAGCCGAAAAGGCGGTCGAAGCGCTTCCGAAGGTTACAGGAAGCGGAAGAAGAGCTGACGAGGTTTATATTACTCCCGATACCGATAAGGCTCTTACCTGTGCCGAGGAAACAGCCGAAAAAATGGGGGATGAATACATTTCGGTAGAACATATTTTTATTGGTATTATCGAAAAGGCAAAGGATAAGACGAAAACCATCCTTTCTTCCTTCGGAATAACCCGCGACGGCTTTCTTAACGCCCTTAAGTCCGTAAGAGGAAATACCCGTGTTACGAGCGACAGTCCCGAGGGTACCTATGACGTACTGAAAAAATACGGTCAGGATCTCGTAGAGCTGGCACGAGGCAATAAGCTTGACCCTGTAATCGGAAGAGACAGCGAAATAAGAAACGTTATCCGTATTCTTTCAAGAAAAAGTAAGAATAACCCTGTCCTTATCGGCGAGCCGGGTGTCGGTAAGACTGCCATAGCCGAAGGTCTTGCATTAAGAATTGTAAGGGGAGACGTTCCCGATACCTTAAAGGACAGGCGTGTTTTCTCTCTTGATATGGGCTCTCTGGTAGCTGGCGCAAAATACAGGGGCGAATTTGAGGAACGACTTAAATCCGTACTACAGGAAATAAAGAAGAGTGACGGAAAGATAATACTTTTCATAGATGAGCTTCACCTTATAGTAGGTGCAGGAAAAACCGACGGTGCTATGGACGCAGGAAATATCCTGAAGCCCATGCTTGCCCGTGGCGAGCTTCACTGTATTGGTGCAACAACTCTGAACGAATACCGTCAGTATATTGAGAAGGATGCGGCTCTTGAACGACGTTTCCAGCCTGTTCTTGTAGGCGAGCCTACCGTAGAGGACACTATCTCTATCCTCAGAGGTATTAAGGAGCGTTATGAGGTTTTTCACGGCGTAAAGATAAACGATAATGCACTTATAGCTGCGGCTACTCTTTCAAATCGTTATATTTCGGATCGTTTTCTGCCTGATAAGGCGATAGATCTTGTGGATGAAGCCTGTGCTCTTATAAAGACAGAGATGGAGTCCATGCCTACCGAGCTGGACGAGCTTTCCCGTAAGATAATGCAGCATGAAATAGAAGAAGCCGCCCTCATGAAGGAAAACGACAAGCTTTCTGCCGACCATCTTGTTGAAATACGCTCCGAGCTTTCGGAAATGAGAGAGCGTTTCAGCGAAATGAAGGCTAAATGGGAAAACGAAAAGACCGCTATCACAAAAGTACAGGATATAAGAAAGGAGCTTGAAAGCGTTACTGCTGAAATTGATAAGGCTAAGCGTGAATATAATCTTAATAAGGCGGCAGAGCTCCAGTACGGAAAGCTTCCTGAGCTTAAAGCTAAGTTAGAGGAAGCAGAAAAGGCGGCCGAGGATGATAAGGCGAGAAGTCTTCTCCGTGACAGGGTTACAGAGGAAGAGATAGCGAAGATAATCTGCCGCTGGACAGGAATTCCCGTTTCAAAGCTTATGGAAGGCGAAAGAGAAAAGCTTCTCAATATGGAGAATATACTCCACGGCCGTGTTATCGGACAGGATGAAGCTGTAGAGAAGGTAAGCGAGGCTATTATCCGTTCCCGTGCAGGCATTCAGGACCCTAACCGACCCTTAGGCTCCTTCCTTTTCTTAGGTCCTACGGGCGTCGGAAAGACAGAGCTTGCGAAGGCTCTGGCGGAAGCACTTTTCGATGATGAAAACGGAATTGTACGCATAGATATGAGCGAATATATGGAAAAATTCAGCGTTTCCCGTCTCATTGGCGCACCTCCCGGATATGTCGGCTATGACGAGGGCGGTCAGCTTACTGAAGCTGTACGCCGTAAGCCTTATGCGGTGATTCTTTTCGATGAGATTGAAAAGGCTCATCCTGATGTATTCAACATCCTTCTTCAGGTCCTCGACGACGGAAGAATAACCGATAGCCAGGGAAGAACCGTAGATTTCAAGAACACCATAATCATTCTTACCTCCAATTTAGGCTCGCCCTATATTCTTGAGGGAATTGAGGAAAGCGGCGAGATATCGGATACTGCGAGAGAAAGGGTTGACGCTCTTTTGAAGCAGTCCTTCCGTCCCGAATTCCTTAACCGTCTTGACGAAATTGTGTATTATAAGCCTCTCGGAAGGGGAGAGATCGAGAAAATCGTTGACCTTATGGTGGCGGCTCTTGGAAAGAGACTTGAGGATAAACAGCTTAAGATTGAGGTAAGCGATGCCGCGAAAAAATATATCATAGATAACGGCTACGACCCCGTATACGGCGCACGACCTCTCAAGAGATTCATACAGAGAAAGCTCGAAACCCTTATTGCGAGGGCTATTATCGGAGATATTCTCAGTGCGGGAGATACGGTCAGAGTAGATTCTGACGGAGAGAAGCTTTTTATAGTAAATAATAAGTAATTTCCCCGTTTCTATTGACAAATCCGCAAAAATGTGGTATTATACAATAAATTGCAGAAGTGAGGGTTTATCCTTTCATCATAGCAAGTTTTGACTGCTTAAGTGCAGTTGAGCTGATTACTCAGCCTATTGATTCGGTTAATCCGATAACATTTTATAAGTTTGCTTATTTTTTGCGGCGGGCCCGCACATCAACTTGTGAAACGGTCAATAAGAGTAGTAAAAGTATGTATGATTGCTTGCTATATAGACTCTGAACCCTTATAATGCACGGAATGTAGATTTTTTTACTATAGGTGTATTACGCATAACAGTTGATGTAGGCTGTTATGCGTTTTTATTTTATTAGAAGGATTGGTTACGGTAATGGAAAATAAATTAAAGCTTTACGGCTTCAACAATCTTACAAAGTCTCTCAGCTTCAACATTTATGATGTATGCTATGCTAAAACTCCCAAGGAGCAGAAAAACTACATCGACTACATTGACGAGCAGTATAACAGCAGTCGTATTACCGAAATAATGACCAATCTTACCGAAATGATAGGAGCTCAGGTTTTAAGCTTCTCTCATCAGGACTATGACCCTCAGGGTGCTTCCGCAACCTTCCTTATTGCGGATGAGACAATGATTCCGATAAAGACTGAGGCGGCGGTAGCTCATCTCGATAAGAGTCATGTTACCGTACATACCTATCCCGAGTATCATCCCGATAACAGTATTGCTACCTTCCGTGTTGATATTGACGTAGCTACCTGCGGTAAAATTACCCCTTTAACAGCTCTGGATTATCTTATCGGAAGCTTTGATTCCGATATCATTACCATGGACTACAGGGTAAGAGGATTTACCAGAAATATCGAAGGAAAGAAGCTTTTTATCGATCACAATATCACTTCTATTCAGGATTATATAAATCCTTCTACCCTCGACAGATATGACGCCGTAGACGTTAACGTATATCAGGCTAATATGTTCCATACAAAAATGCTCATTAAGGAGCTTAATTTACAGAACTATCTTTTCAATGCCGACGTGGACGAGCTTCCTCCTAAGGTAAGACTTGATATTTCTTCTGCATTAAGACGTGAAATGATAGAAATTTTCAGCGGAAGGAACGTTTATTGATGAATTATACACAGGAGAATGCTCCTATTTATGAGGCTCTCCTTCGCCTTAAGCGTATGAGGGTCGTACCCTTTGACGTTCCCGGACATAAAAGGGGAAGAGGCAACAGGGAGCTTACCGAATTTCTCGGTGAAAGCTGTATGGAGGTTGACGTAAACTCCATGAAGCCTCTCGATAATCTCTGTCATCCCGTTTCAGTCATAAAGGACGCAGAGGAACTGGCTGCCGAAGCCTTCGGAGCGGCCAACGCATTTTTCATGGTTGGGGGAACTACATCCTCTGTACAGGCTATGATTATGTATGCCTGCAAGAGCGGAGATAAGATAATACTGCCACGAAATGTTCACAGAAGTGCTATAAATTCACTTATTTTAAGCGATGCAGTACCTGTGTATGTTAATCCCGATACAAACGAAACTCTCGGTATTCCTCTTGGAATGTCGGTAGCGGAGGTTGAAAAGGCCATAAAGGAAAATCCCGACGCCAAGGCAGTACTGGTCAACAATCCTACTTATTATGGTATCTGTTCGGATTTAAGACGTATTACCGAGATTGCCCATGCTCACGGTATGCTTGTACTTGTTGACGAGGCGCATGGTACACATTTTTATTTCGGTGATGATTTTCCGCCTACTGCTATGGAGTGTGGAGCCGATCTTGCCAGCGTCAGCATGCATAAATCGGGCGGAAGCCTTACCCAGAGTTCATTCCTGCTCATGGGAAGCAGGATAAACCCCGACTATATGCGACAGGTTATAAATCTTACCCAGACTACCAGTGCTTCATATCTCCTTCTTTCAAGCCTTGACCTTTCGAGAAAGAGACTTGCACTCCATGGTAAGGAAATTTTCCACGAAACAGTAAAAATGGCGGAATACGCCAGATATGAAATAAACGAAATAGGCGGATATTACGCCTTCTCCAAGGAGCTTATAAATAAGGACAGCGTTTTTGCTTTCGACCGCTCAAAGCTTTCCGTTCATACCCTTTCAATAGGGCTTGCGGGAATTGAGGTATATGATATTCTCAGAGATGAATATGATATTCAGATTGAGTTCGGAGATATCGGAAATATTCTTGCATATATTTCTGTTGGCGACAGAAAGCGTGACATTGAGCGGCTTATAAGCGCTCTCGCCGAAATAAAGCGTGTTTACGGAAAAAGCAGTACAGGCATGCTCAGTCAGGAGTATATAAATCCCGTAGTTGCTGAGACTCCCAGAAAGGCGTTTTATTCCAATAAGAAGTCACTGCCTTTAGATGAGACCGCAGGCTATATCTGCAGTGAGTTTGTAATGTGTTATCCTCCGGGAATACCGATTTTAGCACCCGGAGAGCTTATTACCGAGGATATAATCAAGTATATAAAGTATGCTAAGGAAAAGGGCTGTCAGATGACAGGTACCGAGGATATAAATATTGAACGTCTTAACGTCCTTGTGCAGTAGCGGAAAGGAGCGGCTATGGATTTATGGTTTTCGGAGCTTCATACTCCCGGAGTAAAGCTCGGAATAAAGGTTGAGGAACAGCTTTTCAGCGGAAGAAGTGAATTCCAGCAGGTTGATATTTTCGGCTCTGAGGAATTCGGACGTTTTCTTTCAATAGACGGCTATATGATGCTTACCGAGAAGGATGAGTTTATCTATCATGAAATGATTACTCATGTGGCTCTGGCTGTTCATCCCAATCCTGCGAGAGTTCTGGTTATCGGCGGCGGCGACGGGGGAGTAGTCCGTGAGCTCTGTCGCTATAACGCAGTCAAGCATATCGACTTAGTGGAAATTGACGAGCTTGTTGTCGAGGCGAGTAAGAAGTATCTTCCCTTTACCTCACGGGCTCTCGATGACCCGAGAGTACATATTTTCTATGAGGATGGCGTAAAGTATATCCGCCGCTACGAAAATAAGTATGACGTTATAATTGTTGATTCTACCGACCCCTTCGGTCCCGGAGAAGGACTTTTTACAAGAGAATTCTACGGTAGCTGCTTCAAGGCTCTTAAGGAAGACGGAATTATGGTGAACCAGCATGAAAGCCCCTTCTACGAACAGGATGCAATGGCTATGCAGAGAGCTCATAAGCGTATAGTTGAAAGCTTCCCGATAAGCAGGGTTTATCAGGCTCATATTCCTACCTATCCCTCGGGACACTGGCTTTTCGGCTTCGCCTCAAAGAAGTATCATCCTGTTATTGACTATGATGCTGCGAAATGGAAGGCTCTCGGTATGAAAACGAGATACTATAATTCTCATATTCATGTGGGTGCTTTTGCACTTCCGACTTATGTTGAATCGCTTCTTGAAGAAGTAGAATAAATTATCGAAAGGAAGAAATAAAATGGGAAAATGTATGATTATCGGCTGCGGCGGCGTAGCTTCCGTAGCAATTCACAAGTGCTGTCAGAACAGCGAGGTTTTCGAAGGAATCATGATTGCAAGCCGCACAAAGTCCAAGTGCGACGCATTAAAGGAAAAGCTTCAGCCTACAACAAAGACAGTTATCGAAACTGCACAGGTTGACGCAGATAACGTTGACGAGCTCATCAAGCTTATCGAAAGCTATAAGCCCGATGTTGTGCTTAATCTTGCGCTTCCTTATCAGGATTTGACAATAATGGACGCTTGTCTTGCCACAAAGACTCATTATGTTGATACAGCAAACTACGAGCCTCTCGATACTGCAAAATTTGAATACAAGTGGCAGTGGGCATACCGTGAACGCTTCGAGAAAGCGGGTATCACAGCATTACTGGGAAGCGGCTTTGACCCTGGTGTAACAGGCGTTTTCTCTGCTTATGCAATGAAGCATCATTTCGACGAAATCAACTATATTGATATTCTTGACTGTAACGGCGGCGACCATGGTTATCCCTTCGCTACAAACTTCAACCCCGAAATCAATATCCGTGAGGTTTCTGCTAAGGGAAGCTATATCGAGGACGGAAAATGGGTTGAAACAGAGCCTATGGAAATAAAGAGAGTCTATAACTTCAAGGGTGTAGGCGAAAAGGATATGTACCTTCTCCACCATGAAGAGCTTGAATCTCTCGCTCTCAATATCAAGGGTATCAAGCGTATACGCTTCTTCATGACCTTTGGTCAGAGCTATCTCACACATTTAAAGTGTCTTGAAAATGTAGGCATGACCTCTATCGAGCCTATCATGTATGAGGGCAAGGAGATAGTTCCCTTACAGTTCCTTAAGGCTGTACTTCCCGATCCTGCATCCTTAGGTCCGAGAACAGTAGGTAAGACAAATATCGGCTGTATCTTCCGTGGAAAGAAGGACGGAAAGGATAAGACCTATTATCTTTACAATATCTGCGACCATCAGGAATGCTATAAGGAGGTAGGCTCACAGGCTATTTCCTATACAACAGGTGTTCCCGCTATGATAGGTGCTATGCTTATCATGACAGGAAAGTGGAAGGGTGCAGGCGTATACAATATTGAAGAATTTGATCCCGATCCCTTCATGGAAGCACTCAACAAGTGGGGACTTCCTTGGGAAGAGGACTTCAACCCCGTATTAGTAGACTGATATGACGGCGGAAGAAATAAAGAGCCTGCCCTTGCCGACTCCCTGCTATATAATCGACGAGGGTAAGCTTATAAAAAATCTTGAAATATTAAAAGGGGTAGAGGAGCGTACAGGCTGTAGGATACTTCTTGCCCAGAAGGCATTTTCCGCCTATAGCTTCTATCCTCTTATCGGGCAGTACATCAGCGGTACAGCCTCCAGCGGTTTATACGAAGCCCGTCTCGGCTATGAATGTATGGGTAAGGAAAATCATGTATTTTCCGCAGCCTTCAGAGAAAACGAGATTGACGAGATACTCGGATACTGTAATCATATAGTATTCAATTCCTTCAATCAGCTTCGCAAATACCGTGAAAGGGCAGCAGCAAAGGGCGTAAGCATAGGTCTGAGACTAAATCCCGAGTTTTCAACTCAGGAGGGTCACGAAATATACGACCCCTGTTCAGGGAAATCAAGACTCGGAATAAGAAGAGCTGATTTTGACGAAAACGACCTTGAAGGCGTAGATGGTGTTCATTTTCATACGCTTTGTGAACAGAATTCCGATGACCTTGAAGCTACTCTTAATGCAGTAATCGAAAAATTCGGAGATATTCTTCCGAAAATGAAGTGGATAAATTTCGGCGGCGGCCATCATATCACAAGGGATGATTATGATATTCCGAGGCTTGAAAAATGTATCCGAAGAATGCAGGACGAATATGGTCTTACCGTTTATCTTGAACCGGGAGAGGCCTTCGCCCTTAACGCAGGCTATCTTACTACCACAGTTCTGGATATCGTAAGAAATGATATGGATATAGCCATACTAGATATGTCGGCGGCGTGTCATACGCCTGACGTACTTGAAATGCCCTATCGGCCTCCGCTTTTCGACGGAGGAGAGCCTTTCGAGAAGGCGTATACTTGTCGTTTAGGGTCACAGACCTGTCTTTCAGGGGACTTTATCGGAGAATATTCCTTTGATAAGCCTTTAGCTATAGGGGACAGGCTTGTTTTCGGCGACATGGCGATTTATTCCATGGTAAAGAATAACACTTTTAACGGAATGCCGCTTCCTTCTATAGCGAAGCTTTCCGCTAACGGAAAGGCTGAAATCCTTAAATCCTTCGGCTATGATGATTTCAAGTCCAGACTGTAAAAATAATCAACACAGTAAAAGAAAAACGCCGTACTCTTTTTGGAGTACAGCGTTTCTGTGTTATTAGTCCGTTATTACTTCACAATGTACTGAGCGATTGCTTCTTCGAGTTCAGCAGTATCATTGCTGTGTGCTACGAGCTTAAGCTCCTTGGAGAGGTCGATGCTGAAGATGCCCATGATGGACTTAGCGTCGATAGCGTATCTGCCGGAGATAAGGTCGATATCGTAGCCGAAGAGCATAACTGTGGATACAAAGTTCTTAACGTCGTTGATTGTGGAGATTCTTACTGTGAGTTCTTTCATGGTGTTGTTTCCTTTCCTGATGTTTGTTTTTGTTTTCTTTTGTTCTTTTGTTTTACTTCTGGATAAATGCCGAAATGTCTTCGATAAAGCTGTCACAGTCGTCGCTGTGTACAGAAAGATTAAGCGGGCGGCTTAAATCAAGACTGAAAATACCCATAATTGACTTTGCGTCAATAGTGTACTTACCGAGCGAAAGGTCTGCTTCACAGGTAAGGGTATTAACCTTCTTTACGAAGTCCTTGACATCATCAATGGTTGAGAGTGTGATAACTAAATTTGTCATTGTTCCGCCTCCTTATTATGTTTAAAGGGTCTTTTTGTCTTCCCTTGCCTATATAATACCACAAATTGTTTTAATGTCAAGCGGTTTAAAACAAATTCGGTGTTTTAAAGGTAATTGACAAAAATATGTAACTATTTTTGTGCAGTATGCACTATTTACAAAGGTGATTTTTATGAGATTTGCTGTACTGACCTTCGGTTGTAAGGTTAATCAGTATGAAAGTAATGCTATAGTTAACAATATGCTTTCTGAAGGCTTCGAGGAATCGGAGACAGCCGAGGAAGCGGATATTGTCATTGTAAATTCCTGTACCGTTACCGAAAACGGAAGCAAGAAGGTCTGTCACGAGATAAGGAAACTGAAAAACAGGAATTCATCTGTTCTTGTAGTTCTTACAGGCTGTTTTTCTCAGGCGTTTCCTGATGATGCGATGAAAAGCGGTGCGGATATAATCTGCGGAACGTCGGAAAGAGGAAAAATTCCTTCCCTTATAAAGAATTATAATGATAGCTTACCCATAAATTGTGTTTCTGATACATCTGTTGTTTATGAAGAGCTTGATTTTTCCAGAACAACAGGAAAAACAAGAGCCTTCATTAAAATAGAGGACGGCTGTGACCGTTTCTGTTCCTATTGTATTATTCCTTATGCAAGAGGAAGGGTGCGTTCAAGAAGTCTTGGCTCTATAAAGGAAGAGGTGTCTGCCTGTGTCCGTGACGGTCATAAGGAAATAGTGCTTGTTGGAATAAATCTTTCCTGTTATGGTAAGGATATCGGACTTAATCTTGCTGACGCAGTAGAAGCTATCGACGCTTTTGATGAAATCGAAAGGGTAAGGCTTTCTTCTCTTGAGCCTGAGCTTCTTGATGAGGCTATGATAAAGTGTCTCGCCAAGTCGGAAAAGCTTTGTCCCCATTTCCATCTTTCGCTCCAGAGCGGCTCCGATGCAACTCTCAGGCGCATGAATCGACATTATACTGCCGAGGATTATTACGAAATAGTAAGTAATCTGAGAAGATATTTTGTAAATTGCTCAATTACGACAGATATAATGGTAGGCTTTGCAGGAGAGACAGAGGAAGAATTCTCCGAATCTCTTGCTTTTGCTGAAAAAGTCGGTTTTTCAAAGATTCATGTATTTACTTACTCTGTAAGAAAGGGTACTGCCGCCGAAAAGCGTACCGACCATATTCCCGAAGCCGTAAAGCAGGAGCGGTACAGGAAAATGACCGAACTTGACAACAGGCTTCATGAGGAATTTCTCCGTTCACAGGTCGGAACAGTACAGACGGTACTTGTTCAGAAGCGTACATCTCCTGATTATGCCAATGGTCTTACGCCGAATTATACAAATGTTCGTATTTACGGAAGTTCTGCACAGAAGCACGATATCGTAAAAGTAAAAATTGTAGGTTATGGCGAGGGATACTGTACAGGTGAAGAAATAAACTGGTAAAAAACGAACGCATTTCTGTTTTTGAAATGCGTTTTTTCTTTTATAACTGCTTTACTTTTTATAATAATTATGATATAATTATTAACAACTATATTTTCAATTAACGAGGTGTTTTTATGTACCCTATGAAGCTTATCGCTCCCTGTAAGGACTATCTCTGGGGCGGAACAAGATTAAGAGACGAATACGGTAAGAAATCCGATGCTGATAAGGTTGCTGAAAGCTGGGAGCTCTCCTGCCATAAGGACGGAAAAAGCGTTATCGCCGAGGGTGAATACAAGGGGCTTACTCTTGATGAATATATCGAAAAGGCAGGAAAAAGCGTACTCGGTACGAACTGTGAACGCTTCGAATATTTTCCTATTCTTATAAAGCTTATCGACGCTAAGGATAATCTTTCTGTTCAGGTTCATCCCGATAATGAATATGCTATGAGGGTCGAGGGCGAATACGGTAAGACCGAAATGTGGTATATCGTGGACTGTAACGAGGGAGCCGAGCTTCTTTACGGCTTCAGGAAGGAGATTACTCCCGAGGAATTTGCCCAGAGAATTGCCGATAACACACTTCTTGAGGTTACAAATAATGTTCCCGTACATAAGGGTGACGTTTTCTTTATTGAAGCAGGTACTCTCCATGCTATCGGTAAGGGTATACTTATTGCAGAAATCCAGCAGAATTCAAATACAACCTACCGTATCTACGATTACGGCAGAGTCGGAGCGGACGGAAAGCCCCGCGAGCTTCATGTTGAGAAGGCTTGTCAGGTTACCGACCTTATTCCTCCCACTCGTCCCACAAAGCCTATGGGCGATGAAAAGGATAAGGGCGGATACAAGGAAACTCTTCTCGCTACCTGTGAATACTTCAATGTTAACAAGCTGGTGATTGATACTGAAGCAAAGCTTACTGCAGGAGAAAGGTCCTTTAATTCCTTACTCGTGCTTGACGGAAATCTTGAGGTTGACGGAGTAAGTCTCGTGAAGGGTGAAAGCTGTTTCATCCCTTCTGGTTACGGTGAATACAGCATCAAGGGAAAGGGCGAAGTTATAGTTACTGATATAGTTTGATTTTAAGGAGGCTATTATGAAATATTATGCAGGAATCGATATCGGCGGAACAAATATTTCCACGGGTATAGTTGATGAAAATTTTAAAATAGTCGGAAAAGGAAAAATTAAAACAGGAACAGGAAGAAGCTATGACGAGGTTATAGTCGATATTATTGAAACAGTCCGTCTTGCGGCGGCTGACGCTAAGGTAGATATGGAAGATATCAAGTCTATCGGCGTAGGCTGTCCGGGTACCTGTAATACCGAAACGGGAATTGTAGAATATTCCAATAACCTCAGATGGAATAACGCTCCTCTCGTGGCGGATATAGAAAAGGCATTCGGTAAAAAGACATATTTCGATAATGACGCCAATGTAGCCGCTTACGGCGAATATCTTGCAGGAGCCGCTAAGGGCGCAAAGAATGCAGTTGTAATAACCCTCGGCACAGGCGTAGGCGCAGGTATCATCATAAACGGCAAGATTTTCAGCGGTTCAAACTTTGCAGGCGGTGAAATTGGTCATACTGTAATCGTGGTTGATGGTTACGAGTGCTCCTGCGGAAGAAAAGGCTGTTTCGAGGCATATTCATCCGCTACAGGTCTCATCCGTATGACAAGAGAAGCGGCGGAGGCTCATCCCGAAAGTAAGATATGCCAGCTTGTTGAGGCTGACGGAAAAATCAGCGCAAGAACAGCCTTCAATGCGGCTAAAATGCTTGACGACGTAGGTCAGGCTGTTGTTGACAGATACATAAAGCACCTTGCATGCGGCATTGCAAATACAATAAATATTTTCCAGCCCGATATACTCTGTATAGGCGGAGGAGTGTGCAACGAGGGTGATAATCTCCTTGTACCTCTTAAAAAGCAGGTAGCTGAAAGTATATATTCCAAGAACAGCGCAAAGAATACCGAGATTTGTATATGCAAGCTCGGAAACGACGCAGGTATAATCGGCGCCGCAATGCTTGGAAAAATGAACGAAGGAAATATTTTTAAGACCGTTTTCGGTATGTAAAATAATGAACAAAGGAAGGTAAAAAACAATGAGAAGTGATTTAATCAAAGAAGGAGTAAGCAGAGCTCCTCACAGAGCTCTCCTTAAGGCTCTCGGTGTAACAGACAGCGAAATGGGACGTCCTTTTATTGCAGTAGTCTGTGCGGCAAGCGATTATGTGCCCGGACACATGCATTTAAAGGAAATTTCCCAGTGTGTTAAGGACGGAATCCGTAACGTAGGCGGTGTGCCTTTTGAATTCTTTACAATAGGCGTTTGTGACGGTCTCGCCATGAACCATAAGGGTATGAGATATTCTCTTGCCTCCCGTGAGCTTATTGCCGACAGTATCGAGGTTATGCTTACTGCTCATCCTCTTGACGGTATCGTATTTATCCCTAACTGTGATAAGATAGTTCCCGGTATGATTATGGCGGCGGCTCGACTCAATATTCCTTCTATCTTCGTAAGCGGCGGCCCCATGAAGGCAGGTAAGGTCGGCGGAAAGAGAATGGGCTATTCCGAGCTTTATGAAGCTATCGGAAAGTTTACCGACGGTGAAATGAGCGAAAAACAGCTTCTCGAATGTGAAAATAAGGCTTGTCCTACCTGCGGCTCCTGCTCGGGTATGTATACTGCAAACTCCATGAACTGTCTTACCGAGGCAATCGGTCTTGCACTTCCTTTCAATGGTACTGAGCCTGCGGTAAATTCCGCACGCCGCCGTCTCGCTAAGGAGGCTGGCGAACGTTCTGTAGAGCTTGTAAAGGAAAATATTCGTCCTCTCGACATTCTTACAAGAAGAAACATGCTTAACGCATTAGCTACAGATATGGCTATCGGCGCATCTTCCAATACCGTTCTTCACCTTCTTGCTATCGCAAATGAGGCAGGAGTTGAACTCACCATTGACGATATCGACAGCATGAGCCGTAAGATTCCCCAGCTTTCAAAGCTTAATCCTGCAAGTGATATCTTTATCGAGGATCTTAACGAAGCAGGCGGTATTCAGGCTGTGCTTAATGAGCTCAGCAAGAAGAATCTTATCGATCTTGACGCTCTTACTGTTTCAGGAACACAGGGAGACAGAGTGAGTGAAGCCGAGTCTGCTGACGGTACTGTAATCCATAGCATAGATACACCTATAAGACAGGACGGCGGTATAGCTATCCTTAAGGGTAATATAAGCCCTGACGGCGCTGTTGTAAAGCAGGGTGCCGTTAAACCCGAAATGATGGACTTTACAGGTACTGCCAAGGTATTTGACGGTGAACAGGAAGCTTGTGACGCTATACTGGGCGGTGCTGTTGCGGCAGGAGATGTTGTAGTTATCAGATACGAAGGCCCCAAGGGTGGCCCCGGAATGCCCGAAATGCTCGCTCCTACAGCAGCAATAGTAGGTAAGGGCCTTGACGGAAGCGTAGCCCTTATTACCGATGGACGCTTCAGTGGTGCAAGCCGTGGTGCGGCAGTAGGTCATGTTTCGCCCGAAGCCGCTGACGGAGGACTTATTGCATATATCGAAAACGGCGATAAGATTCATATAAATATTCCTGAAAGAAAAATGGATTTACTCGTTTCTGAGGAAGAAATTGCAAAGAGAATGGAAAAGCCCGTAAACAAGCCTAAGGAGCTCAGCGGCTATCTTAAGCGTTACGCTTCTCTTGTAGGAAGCGCAAGTATAGGCGCAGTTTTCAATAAGTAACATGACGGATAATAATATTCATAAAGGGCACCGCAGTCGAATGAGACGAGCGGTGCTCGAACATGGTATAGACAGTCTCGCGGATCATCAGGTTCTGGAGATTCTTCTTTTCTATTGCTTCAGAAACGGTGATACCAACCCTCTTGCACATAGACTTATAAAGAAATTCGGCTCTCTGAAAAACGTGCTGGACGCTGACTATGATGAGCTTTGTACTGTTGATGGAGTAGGCGAGAATACCGCCGCTTTTCTTAGGCTTCTTAAAATGACAGCAGTACGGTACGGAAAAGCTTCCTGCTTTGAGGATGAAAAGAGCAGGAAGTTCAGAAACACCGATATGCTCAGGGATTATTTTGAGGCGATTTTTCTCGGTACAAACAATGAAGAAATACATGCTATAGTTATAGATCCCGAACTGAGACTTGTTGCGGAAAAGAAGATTTCTGACGGTACTGTGGGAAAAGCACCGATAAGCGCGCGAGGTATAGCGAATTTTGTAATAAAAAATGACTGTGACAGGGTAATTCTTGCTCATAATCATCCGAGAGGTGCCTGTATACCCTCGAAAACAGACATAATAGTAACAAAGGAGCTTGTCGAGCTTCTTTCAGAGTTTGAAATTGATCTTATTGACCATATTATTGTGGGAGAGGACGGAAGCTTTTCTCTTCGTGCTTCCAATCATGCTCCCGGAATATGGAGAAAGAATATGAAACACTGAGGTTTTATCAGGAAGGAATGTTATGGATAAATTTGTGCTTAAATCCCCCTATAAACCTACAGGCGACCAGCCTGAAGCAATAAAGAAGCTGGTCGATGGGTTACTGAACGGGGAAAAGGAGGAGGTTTTACTGGGTGTAACAGGCTCAGGAAAAACCTTTACAATGGCGAATATTATCGAGCAGGTTAATAAGCCTACTCTCGTCCTCGCGCACAATAAAACTCTTGCGGCACAGCTCTGTACCGAATTCCGTGAATTCTTTCCCGATAATGCCGTTGAATACTTTGTGTCATACTATGATTATTATCAGCCTGAGGCGTATATTCCCTCGACTGATTCCTATATCGAAAAGGACAGCTCCATAAACGACGATATTGACCGTCTCCGCCACTCGGCAACCTTCTCGGTAGCGGAAAGAAGAGACGTTATTATAGTTTCAAGTGTGTCCTGTATCTATAGCCTTGGAAGCCCCGAGGAATACAGGGCAAACACTCTTTCGCTTCGTCCCGGAATTGAAATTTCAAGGGAGGAGCTGATAAAAAAGCTCATTACTATGCAGTATGAGCGTAATGATGTTAATTTCATCCGTAATAAGTTCAGGGTAAGAGGCGATACCGTAGAAATTTTTCCTGCAGGAGCAACTCAGGAAACAGCGGTAAGAGTAGAATTCTTCGGTGACGAAATAGACAGGATTTCAGAGTTCGAGGTTGTGACAGGAATAGCCAAGCGTGAGCTTACTCATGCGGCTATTTTTCCAGCTTCCCATTATATCGTAGGAAGGGATAAGCTTGCCGAGGCTCTTGAGGAAATCGAGACGGAAATGGAGGAGCAGGTAGAGAAATTTACTGCCGAACACAAGCTTATCGAGGCTCAGCGTATAGCTGAACGTACAAAATATGATATGGAAATGCTTCGGGAGATAGGAACCTGTAAGGGCGTTGAAAACTATTCGAGAGTTCTTTCGCGCCGACCCAAGGGCAGTACACCCGTAACACTGATAGATCATTTTCCCGAGGATTTTCTTCTTCTTGTAGACGAAAGCCATGTTACATTACCTCAGGTAAGAGGTATGTTCGGCGGAGACGCGGCAAGAAAAAAGAATCTTGTGGAATTCGGCTTCAGACTTCCTTCCGCCTACGACAACCGACCTCTTAACTTTGATGAATTCTATGGTAAGATAAATCAGGCGGTGTATGTATCGGCTACTCCGGGCCCCTTTGAAAAGGAACATGCAACGGTAACAGCCGAACAGATCATACGTCCCACGGGACTTGTTGACCCCGAAATTATAGTAAAGCCTACTGACGGCCAGATAGAAGACCTCGTTTCGGAAATAAATATAAGAATAGAACGAAACGAGCGAGTTCTCGTTACTACCCTTACCAAGAAAATGGCTGAGGACCTTACGAAATATCTCGAACGTCTCGAGCTTAAGGTGAGGTATATGCACCATGACGTAGATACGGTAGAGCGAATGGAGCTTATAAGAGACCTGCGACTGGGCGAATATGATGTTCTCGTGGGTATCAACCTTCTCAGAGAGGGTCTCGACCTGCCCGAGGTTTCTCTTGTGGCTATCCTCGACGCCGACAAGGAAGGCTTCTTAAGAAGCGAGTCAGCACTTATACAGACTATAGGAAGGGCTGCACGAAACGCAAACGGACAGGTTATCATGTACGCCGACTTTGTTACGGGAAGTATGGAAAATGCAATAAATGAGACTAACCGCCGTCGTGAAATTCAGATGCAGTATAACAAGGAGCATGGTATTGTTCCTAAAACGATAATCAAGGAAATCCGTGATGTTATTGATATTTCCACAGGCTCGGGCGACGATAAACCGAAGAAGAACAAGAAGCTTTCACAGCTTGAAAAGGATAAGCTTATTGCCCAGTACACCACAATGATGAAGGAGGCGGCGAAGGTTCTCGACTTCGAACAGGCTGCATTCTTCAGAGATAAGATAAAAGAGCTTAAAGAAACAAAATAGTTAAATAGAACAAGGAAGGATAAACTATGGCAAGCAACAGTATTGTTATAAGGGGTGCCAAGGAGCATAATCTTAAAAATATCGATGTTACTATACCGAGAGATAAGCTTGTAGTCCTTACGGGGCTCTCAGGCTCGGGAAAATCCTCTCTTGCCTTCGATACGATTTATGCCGACGGTCAGAGACGATATATGGAGAGCCTTTCCTCTTATGCGAGAATGTTCCTCGGCCAGATGGAAAAGCCTAATGTAGAAAGTATTGACGGGCTTTCTCCCGCAATTTCCATAGACCAGAAAACTACCTCGAAGAATCCTCGTTCAACGGTAGGTACAGTAACCGAAATATACGACTATCTCCGACTTCTCTATGCGAGAATAGGTGTACCTCATTGTCCTGTCTGCGGCATGGAGATTCACCAGCAGACAGTTGATCAGATTGTCGATAAGGTTAAAGACCTCGAAGAAGGTACAAAAATTCAGGTTTTAGCACCTATAGCGAGAGGCAAGAAGGGCGAGTATCAGAAGGAGCTTGACGCAATAAGAAAACAGGGCTTTGTCCGTGTCCGTATTGACGGAATTATGTACGACCTCTCGGAAAAAATCAAGCTTGAAAAGAATATCAAGCATAATATTGAGGTAGTAGTGGACAGGCTTGTGGTAAAGCCCGAGATAGATTCACGTCTGAGCGACAGTATAGAAACAGCAGGAAAGCTTACCGAAGGGCTTATTTATATTGATGTAATCGGGGGAGAGGAGCTTCATTTTTCACAGAATTATGCCTGCCCCGAGCATAATATAAGCATTGATGAGCTTGTTCCGAGAATGTTCTCCTTTAACAATCCTTTTGGTGCGTGTTCATGCTGTACAGGTTTAGGAACATTTCATACAGTTGACCCTGAAATTATTGTCCCTGATAAGAATTTATCCATAAGAGAGGGTGCAATTAAGGCTTCGGGCTGGAATTCCCTTACTGAAAATTCCGTAGCGATGATGTATTACAACGCTATTTCGAAGCATTACGGCATATCTCTTGATGTGCCTGTAAAGGAGCTTAAGCCTGAGGAGCTTGGTATTTTCCTCTATGGCACAGGCGGCGAAAGAATAAGGGTTGACGTTATAGATTCCTTCGGCGGCGGCTACAGGAATTCCGATTTCGAGGGAGTAATAAACAACCTCGAAAGAAGATATAAGGAGGGAAGCGAGGCTTCGAGAGAGGAAATCGAAACCTATATGCATGATTCCCTTTGTCCTCTTTGTCATGGCGAAAGGCTTAAAAAGGAGGCTCTTGCGGTAACGGTTTCGGGGAAGAATATAAGCGATTTCTGTAAAATGAGTATAAGCGAGGCTCTTGAATTTGTTGAGGGAATGGAGCTTTCCGAGCGTGATATGATGATAGGAAGGCTTATTTTAAAGGAAATAAAGTCCCGTCTTAACTTCCTTAAGAGCGTGGGTCTCGAATATCTTACGCTTTCCCGTGCGGCAGGCTCTCTTTCGGGCGGCGAAAGCCAGAGAATTCGTTTAGCTACCCAGATAGGCTCCTCCCTCATGGGTGTTCTCTATATACTTGACGAGCCCAGTATCGGGCTTCATCAGCGTGATAACGATAAGCTTATCGCTACGTTACACAGGCTTCGTGACCTCGGTAATACCGTTATCGTGGTAGAGCACGATGAGGATACCATGAGAGCGGCTGACTTTATTGTTGATATCGGCCCCGGGGCAGGCGTTCACGGCGGCGAGGTTGTATGTACAGGTACTGCCGAAGAGATAATGAAGTGTGAAAAATCCCTTACTGGGCAGTATCTTTCGGGTAAGAAGAAAATTCCCGTACCGACGGAGCGACGCACTCCTGATGGTCGCTGGATAAAGATAAAGGGGGCTTCGGAAAACAACCTGAAAAATGTGAATGTTGAGATTCCTTTAGGGGTTTTCACCTGTGTTACGGGAGTTTCGGGAAGCGGAAAAAGCTCTCTTGTCAATGAAATTCTATATAATCATCTTGCCCGTGAGCTTAACAGGGCCAAGACCCGTTCGGGTAAGTTCAAGGCTATCGAGGGCGTAGAACAGCTTGATAAAATTATCGCTATTGACCAGGCGCCTATAGGAAGAACGCCCCGTTCGAATCCTGCAACCTATACGGGAGTATTTACTGATATCCGTGACCTTTTCGCTTCTACACAGGATGCAAAGATGAGAGGCTATACCACCTCAAGATTTTCCTTTAACGTAAAGAGCGGACGCTGTGAAGCCTGTCAGGGCGACGGTATCATCAAGATAGAGATGCATTTCCTGCCCGACGTTTATGTTCCCTGCGACGTATGTAGGGGTAAGCGGTATAACCGTGAAACCCTCGAAGTAAAGTATAAGGGCAAGAATATTTATGATGTGCTTGAAATGACGGTTGAAGAAGGCTGTAAATTCTTTGAAAATGTACCGAAGATTTACCGTAAGCTTAAAACCCTCAATGATGTAGGTCTCGGCTATGTAAAGATAGGACAGCCCGCTACCACTCTTTCAGGCGGTGAGGCTCAGAGAGTGAAGCTTGCTACCGAGCTTTCAAAGAGAGCTACAGGCAAGACAATTTATATTCTCGACGAGCCTACAACAGGTCTCCACAGTGCCGACGTGCACAAGCTTATTGAAGTACTGCAGAAGCTTGTCGAAGGCGGAAACACAGTTCTCGTTATAGAGCATAATCTTGATGTTATAAAAACTGCCGATTATATAATCGACCTGGGTCCCGAGGGCGGCGATAAGGGAGGAACCATTGTAGCCAAGGGAACTCCCGAGGAGGTTGCGGCTTCTAAGAACTCCTATACAGGCAAGTATCTTAAAAAATTGCTGAAATAACTTAAATTTTTATAAAAATACTTGTCTAATCGGGAAAAATATGTTATAATTATTTGAATATATTTACTAAGGGTTATGTGTGAACAAGGAAATTGCCCTGAAGAAAGGAATTTTATATGAAAAAGATAGCGGTACTCGGCTATGGTGTAGTAGGCTCGGGAACGGTCGAGGTTTTCTATAACAATAAGGAAGCCCTTGAACGTAAGGCGGGCGAAGAGCTTGATATCAAGTATATTCTTGAGGTAAGAGATTGTCCTGACGAAAGATACAGGGACAAATTCACCAAAAATTTTGACGATATTATAAACGACCCTGAAATTGCAGTAGTTGCGGAAGTAATCGGCGGCATGAAGTTTTCCTACGGCTACGTTAAGGCTGCACTTGAGGCAGGGAAGAGCGTAGTTACCTCCAATAAGGAGCTTGTTGCGGCTAAGGGTGCAGAGCTTCTCGCTTTAGCGAAGAAGAATAACGTTAACTTCTTCTTTGAAGCCAGCGTAGGCGGCGGTATCCCGATTATAAGACCCCTTAACCAGTGTCTTTCCGCTAATAAGATTGACGAAATAGCAGGTATTCTCAACGGTACCACAAACTTTATCCTTACAAAAATGATAAAGGAAGGCATGGGCTTCGACGAGGCACTTAAAATTGCTCAGGAGCTGGGCTATGCGGAGCGTGACCCTTCCGCCGACGTAGAAGGCCACGATACCTGCAGAAAGATATGTATTTTAGCTTCTCTTGCCTTCGGAAAGCACGTTTATCCCGATAATATCCATACAGAAGGTATCACTAAGATTACTCTCGAGGATGTTAAGTATTGCGAAAGTATAGGAAGCGTTATAAAGCTTATCGGTTATGCTTCCGAAAAGGACGGAAAGGTAACCGTTATGACTTGTCCTGCAGTAATCGGCGGTGAAAGTCAGCTTGCCGGTGTGAATGACGTTTTCAACGCTATTCTTGTAAGAGGCGACGCTACAGGCGACGTAGTATTCTACGGTAAGGGTGCAGGTAAGCTTCCTACAGCAAGTGCTGTTGTTTCAGATATTATTATCGCGGCTAAGTCTAAGGGTACATCAAAGTCCATGTACTGGGAGGACAGCGAACAGGATTTCATCAATCCCGTTGAAACACTTGAAAACAGCTTCTATGTAAGAGCCGCTTCAGGTAAGGCTGACGTTGAAGCAGTATTCGGAGCCGTCAGATTCCTTTCTTACAACGGTTCTCCCGAAAATGAGGTTGCCTTTATAACAGAAGCCATGAACGAAAAGGCTTTTGCCGATAAGTGCGGAAAGCTCAGCGTTCTCAGCAGCATCAGAGTTCTTGATTATTGATTATTATTAAAGAAAGGATAGATACATTATGAACCCCAGATACAAGCGTATTCTCCTGAAGCTGTCCGGCGAGGCTCTTGCAGGAGAAAAGAAGACAGGTCTTGACCTTCCTACAATTATGAATATCTGTAAAAGCGTTAAGCGTTGTCACGACGCAGGCGTACAGATAGGAATAGTAGTAGGCGGCGGAAATTTCTGGAGAGGCCGTTCAAGCGAAAATATGGATCGTGTTACCGCCGACCATATCGGTATGCTTGCTACGACTATGAACGCTCTTGCAGTAGGCGACGCTCTCAAGGAGCTGGGCTGTGAGGTAAGAGTACAGTCCGCTATAGCTATGAACGCAATCTGTGAGCCTTATATCAGAGAGAAGGCTATGAGACATTTCGAAAAGAACAGAATTGTGATTTTCGGCTGCGGTACGGGAAATCCTTTCTTCTCTACCGACTCTGCGGCCGCTTTAAGAGCTGCGGAAATAAACGCAGAAATCGTGCTTAAGGCTACTATGGTAGACGGCGTATATGATAAGGATCCCCTGAAGTTTGACGACGCTGTCAAGTATGAAACCTTAAGACATAAGGATATACTTGTAAACGGCCTCAGAGTACTTGATGGTACTGCGGCTGCAATGTGTATCGAAAATAATATTCCTCTTATCGTTTTTGACCTCCACAGACCCGATAATATCTATGATGCGGCTATGGGCGAAAAGGTAGGTACTCTCGTAAGCAACCAGTCTTAATTAAACAGTGAAAGGATGTCATAATCATGAAAGAAACTATCAAGAACACCGAACAGAAAATGGAAAAGTGCATAAAGGCACTCGAAAATGAATTTTCAACAATCAGAGCAGGAAGAGCAAATCCTGCCGTATTAGATAAAGTAACAGTAGACTATTACGGAGTTCCCACACAGATCAACGCTATGGCGGCTGTTTCTGTTGCTGAAGCTAGAATACTTGTTATCCAGCCCTGGGATGCTTCTTCCTTAAAGGCTATCGAAAAGGCTATTTTAGCAAGTGATATCGGTATCACTCCCACAAATGATGGTAAGGCTCTCCGTATCGTATTCCCCCAGCCTACAGAGGAACGCCGTAAGGAGCTTGTTAAGCAGGTTAAGAAGTACGGCGAAGAGGCTAAGGTTACCGTAAGAAACGCTCGTCGCGACGCTATGGATAAGTTCAAGACCATGAAGAAGAATAACGAAATCACCGAGGATGACGTTAAGGACGGCGAAAAGAAGATTCAGACCCTTACAGACAAGTTCTGCGACAAGGTTGACGCAGTATGTGCTGAAAAGGAAAAGGAAATCATGACTGTTTAAGGTGAAATATGCCTGACAATAATAGCATTATACTACCTCGTCATATAGGAATAATCATGGACGGAAACGGAAGATGGGCAAAAAAGCGTCATCTTCCTCGCACTGCTGGACATATACAGGGAGCCGAAACCTTCCGTAAGTGTACAAGATACTGTATGAAGCTGGGGCTTGAATGTGTTACCTACTATGCCTTTTCTACAGAGAACTGGAAAAGGCCTGAGGAAGAGGTCAGTGCTATAATGAAGCTTTTCAGCCAGTATCTCGATGAGGCTTTTACAATGACTGAGGAAAACGTTAGGCTTATTTTCCTCGGAAATACGGATATGCTCTCTCCTGAACTGAAGGAGAAGATAAAGCGTGTTACCGAAGCTTCGGCAGGGAACACAGGACTTACTTGTTGCATAGCTATAAATTACGGCGGACGTGACGATATCGTTCATGCTGTAAAGAGCATAGTCAGCGAAGGTATTTCTCCCGAAAATATAACAGAGGATACTGTTACCGAAAGGCTTTATACAAAAGGACTGCCCGAGGTAGACCTTGTCATAAGACCCAGCGGTGAACAACGTTTATCCAACTTTCTCATCTGGCAGGCGGCTTATGCCGAATACGTTTTTATGGACGTTTTATGGCCCGATTTCAAGGAATCTGACCTTGATTTTGCAATAAATGAATATAATAACAGAAACCGTCGCTTCGGCGGAATATAGAAAAGGAACAACTGGTATGGCAAAAAGACTTATAACAGCGGCTGTCGGTATTCCGATAGGTATTTTTATACTTGTGCTTAATAATCCTCATGTCCTTGCGGCAGTAACCGCAGTTTTATCGGCAGTAGCAGTTTTTGAGGTTCTTTCCGCCGCTAAATACACAAAATTCAAGAGTCTTACTGTTCTTAGTCTTCTTTTTTCGATAGTTGTTCCGATAAGCTTTTGTTACGAGATAATAAGACCTTATCTTGTTGTTGTATGCTTTGCTTTCCTGATTCTTCTCTTTACCTTTACTATTACAAGGCATAAGGAAGTACGTTTTGAACAGCTTGGCTTTGCGGCGCTTGTGACTATCTGTGTACCGCTTGCTTTATCAACTATCGCTTTCTTTGCGTTCCGTTTCCCTGAACATGGTATCTTCTTTGTTGTTTATACTCTCGTGGTTACATGGGTTGCGGACGGAGGCGCTTATTTTGCAGGAACCTTCTTCGGAAAGCACAAGCTTTGTCCCTCGATAAGCCCCAAGAAAACATGGGAAGGCTTTATCGGTGGACTTGTTACATCCGTAATTTTTGCGGTATTACTGGGATATGGCTATCCTCTCTGGGATAAAATATTTACAGGCGAAGAACATTTTACCGTAAATATTGTTATTGTTGCCCTTTGTGCGGTAGCATGCGCTTTCCTTGGATTACTCGGCGACCTTATCGCCTCTCTTTTAAAGAGACAGTGCGGCGTTAAGGATTTCGGAAATCTTCTCCCGGGACACGGGGGAGTAATGGACAGATTTGACAGTGTTCTTTTTACAGCACCCTTTATTTATCTCGTTTTCCAGTACTTCAATCCCATTACAACACTTGCTCAGTTAGCATAAGGAGGTAAAATGCCGGGTTTTCGCTCGGCATTATTCGTTTTTATGAAAACACTTACAGTTTTAGGCTCAACAGGTTCAATAGGAACACAGACTCTTGATGTAGCAAGACTGCACGGCTACAGAATCAAGGGCCTTTCTGCCAACTCAAGCGCAAAGCTTATTGAGGAACAGGCAAGGGAATTTAAGCCTGAATTTGTCTGTCTTGCCGATGAAAAGGCATATAAGGATGTAAAAACACGACTTTCCGATACCGATATAAAGGTAATTTCTGGTAATGAGGGGCTTTGTGAACTGGCTTCAGTTCCTTGTGATATGCTTATAAATTCTCTTGTTGGAATGATAGGGCTTAAGCCTACGCTGGCTGCAATAAACGCAGGCAACACAATAGGTCTCGCCAATAAAGAAACCATGGTTGCGGGCGGAGCACTTGTAACTGCCGCAGCAAAGGAAAAAAATGTCGGAATTATTCCGATTGACAGCGAACATTCCGCTATTTTTCAGTCTATTATGGGAAATAGCGATAATAAAATAGAAAAGATAATACTTACCGCTTCCGGCGGCCCTTTTTTCGGATATTCAAAGGAGGAGCTTCGTTCAGTAACGAAGGAAGCGGCTTTAAGGCATCCTAACTGGAGCATGGGAAGAAAAATTACTACCGATAGCGCGACCCTTATGAATAAAGGTCTTGAGCTTATAGAGGCAGTATGGTTTTTCGGTGTTCCTGCCGACAAAATAGAAGTCGTTGTTCATCGTCAGAGTATCTTACATTCTGCGGTTGAATTCGAGGACGGTGCTGTAATTGCACAGCTTGGCGTTCCCGATATGAAAATCCCGATTCAGTTCGCAATTTCTTATCCGAAAAGGTTTAAATCAGCCTCCAAGAAGCTTTCTCTTTTTGACGCAGGCGCTCTTACCTTTGAGAGAGCTGACGAAGAAACCTTTATCTGTCTCGGAATAGCGAGAGAAGCAATAAAGGTGGGAGGGACTGCTCCCTGCATAATAAACAGTGCCAATGAAGCGGCGGTAGCGGCTTTTCTTGACGATAAGATTTCCTTCTACCGTATAAGCGAGCTTGTTGAAGAAGCGTTTAATTCTGTGAAGCCGAAGGATGTTACAGATTTATCTTCTGTTCTTGAAGCCGAAAGGGAAGCGGCAGAATTTGTAAATTCAAAAATCTGAAAGGTTTATTAAATGGATATTGTTATTACACTTCTTGTATTTTTCGGAATAATTCTTATTCATGAGCTGGGACATTTTCTGGTAGCCCGTGCCTTCGGCATGGAAATACCCGAATTTTCGATAGGCATGGGGCCGAGACTTTTCAAGATAAGAGGTAAGAAAACTCTCTACTCCTTTAAGCTTCTTCCTATCGGCGGCTCAGTAAACCTCGGCGAGGATTTTGAATCGGAAAGTCCCGACGCCTTTGTTAATAAGCCTGTATGGCAGCGTATGCTCGTTATAGTAGCAGGCGCAATAATGAACCTTATTTTAGGCTTTATAGTCTGCATTTTCAGCGTTTGTTCCTCTGAAAATATTGCTACAACACAGATTTCCAGCTTCTACGAAAATTCTGTTTCCTCACAGGTGCTTATGCTTGGCGATGAAATCGTAGAGGTAAGCGGAATGCCGATATGGACTACTATGGATGTTTCCTACTGTTTCCAGAATAAGGCGGCTGAAACGGATACTGAAAATAACATTATGTATTTCAACATGAAGGTTATAAGAAACGGCGAAACTGTGGCTTTAAAGGTTCCCTTCGCTATCAATACTTCAGAAGACAGAACCTCGGGAATGATTGTTGACTTTACTGTTCAGCCTCAGGAAAAGAATTTCGGAACGGTTATTTCAGCGGCCTTCAGGACTGCACTTACTGAATCAAGACTTATCTGGATTTCCTTTATCGACCTTCTTACGGGAACCTACGGTATAAATGACCTTTCAGGCCCTATCGGCGTAGTAACCACAATGAGCAACGCTTATTCAACTATGAGCCTTGACTCGTTCCTTACGCTCGTGGCACTTATTACTCTTAATCTGGGTATCTTCAATCTTCTTCCGATACCTGCCCTTGACGGTGCAAGATTTGTTTTCCTTCTTATAGAAGCGATAAGAAGAAAGAAGCTTCCGCCTGAAAAAGAAGGAATGGTGCATTTTATCGGCTTTGCCGTGCTTATGCTTTTAATGCTTATTGTAACATTTAACGATATTGTAAAGCTGTTCAGCGGCGGCTTCGCCCAATAACAGCCGACGGAGGATATATGTCGGAGAAAAAGGTAAAGGTCGGGGATTTAATCCTCGGCGACGGAAAAATATATGTACAGTCTATGCTGAATGTTCCTGCTTCAGATGTAGAAAACAGCGTTCTACAGGCTGTATCTCTCGAAAAAGCAGGCTGTGATATAATAAGAGCAGCAATTCCGACAGTAAACGACGTAAGGCTTATTTCTGCAATAAAGGAAAAGGTTAAGATGCCTCTTGTTGCTGATATTCATTTCGATTATAAGATAGCTCTTGAAGCCGCGGCGGCAGGAGTTGACAAAATCCGAATAAATCCCGGAAATATCGGAAGCGATGATAAGATAAAGGCAGTTGCCGATGAATGCAGGAAGCGTAATATTCCTATAAGAATCGGCGTTAATTCAGGTTCTCTTGAAAAAAGAGTTCTCGAAAAATACGGTGGTCCTGTTCCTATGGCTTTCGTTGACAGTGCTCTCGAAAATGTCAGAATTCTTAACCGTTTCGATTTCGACGATATACTGATTTCGATAAAGTCCTCTGACGTAAGAACTACTATAGAATCCTACAGGCTTCTTTCAGAAAAATGTAATTATCCTCTTCATCTGGGAGTTACCGAAACGGGTACAAGCCGTATGGGAATTATAAAATCAGCAGTAGGAATCGGCTCTCTACTTTGCGATGGTATAGGTGATACCATAAGAGTATCTTTAACCGCCTCACCTGAGGAAGAGATATACGCCGCAAAGGATATTCTACGGAGTATTGGTCTTATCGGAGGAGTAAATATCGTAGCCTGTCCTACCTGCGGAAGAACACAGATAGATCTTATTAAACTCGCTTCTCAGGTTGAAGAAGCAACAAAAAACATCAACAAGAATATAAAAATAGCAGTAATGGGCTGTGTTGTAAACGGCCCGGGAGAAGCCCGTGAAGCCGATATCGGAATTGCAGGCGGAAAGGGCGAGGCTCTTATTTTCAGAAAGGGAGAGATCCTCAGAAAGGTTCCCGAGGAGAAAATACTTTCGGAGCTTCTGGCGGAAATTGAAAAGCTCTGAGAGTAATTACTGCTTGAAGAAAGGATAATAAAGTGGCTGCAACCTTAAAATCGCTGTTTGAAAGCATTACTTTCGATGAAAAAATCGGAGAGGGAATAGTCCTTTCCATTGTACATAAAAAACAGAGTCGTTCCCTTATTTTTCAGCTTGAATTAAGGGAAACAGTTCCTTTTTCGGAGCTTTCTGTTGCTGCCGAAACTATAAGAAATGAGCTTAACAGCGGAAGAATCAGCATTTATCCTAAGTATTCTCCTTCGCTTTTTAACCCTGACAGTATTCTTGATATAGCCGATTTTCTCCGCCGTGAGGGTGAGAATATGAACCGCTATTTTGATGATGCTGAAATTCAGTTGGATGGTAATAAATGTACCATTGAGCTTAAGCATGGTGGTGCAGAGCTTCTCCTCGGCGACGCTATTGACAGTAAGATAAAGAAGTTCGCCAAGGGTTTCTATGGTGTGGATATAGACGTAAGCTTTACAGGAAAAACAGCTATCGATCTTGATGAGTATTCAGAGAAGCTGGCGGAAGAGCTTGCCTCTCTTCCTGTCCCTCCGCCACCGCCTCAGGCACCCGTTCAGCAGGAGGGCGGTTTCCCGTATCCGAGAAGAAACGAGGGCGGCGCCGCTCCACAGAAAAAGAGCTTTTCGAGAGGTCCGCAGATTCACAATCCTCCTGAAGCCATGACGCTTCTTTTTTCTCATGAAAGCTTCCGTGATGAAGCAGAGCTTGTGGTAGGCAAGCCTATCAACGATTCTCCTATGAAAATGTCGGAGCTTACTGGCGATATGGAGAATGTAACCGTATGGGGCGAGATTTTTGATGTAAATGAAAAAACGATAAAGGACGGTCAGTTCACCATAAAAATGGTTAGCTTTACCGACCGTACCTCATCCCATATACTTAAAATTTTCAGTGCAACAGAAAAGGCGGACGGCTACAAGTTTTTACAGAAGGGTACATCAATCCTTGTAAACGGTAATGCCGCTTATGATAAATTTGAGCGTTCGCTTCTTATTGAACCCCGCTCTATTATGACAGTAAAGCCTCTTTCCAAGCCTGATACTGCCGAGGTCAAGCGTGTTGAGCTTCATCTGCATACAAATATGTCGGATATGGACGCAATAACTCCTCCCGGCGACCTTGTTATGCAGGCCTACAAGTGGGGGCATCCTGCAGTAGCTATCACTGACCACGGTAATGTACAGGCCTATCCCGACGTTATGAAGGCTCTCGGGAAAATCCGTAAGAGCGACCCTGATTCGAAATTCAAGGTAATCTTCGGTATGGAGGCGTATTTTGTTAATGACGAAAACTCTCTTATCGAGGGCTGTACAGGCAGACTTATTGACGATGAAATTATAATTTTCGACCTTGAAACCACGGGCTTAAGTGCGGCTACCTGCCGTATAACGGAAATAGGTGCAGTAAAGCTCAGAAATCTTGAGGTAGTAGAGGAATTCTGTACCTTTGTTAATCCTGAAATGCCGATTCCCGAGGAAATTACCTCTATAACAGGCATTACAGACGATATGGTAAAGGACGCTCCTACGGAATTTGAGGCACTTAATAAGTTTATAGAATTCTGCGGCAGTGCCCCTCTTGTTGCACATAACGCAAAGTTCGATATGTCCTTTGTCCGTGCAGGCTGCAGCCGCTGCCGAATTCCCTATAAGCCCCACAGTATTGACACTCTCGCCTTATGTAAGGCGGTAGTTCCGAATAAGAAGAAGTATTCCCTTGACGCTATGGCGGCTCACTTCAAGCTTGGCGAATTCAATCATCACAGAGCCGTTGACGACGCTGTAATGCTTTCTAAAATATTTATCCAGCTTATCGCAGAAAGCCGAAAGGGAAGAACTATCGAAAAGCTTGGCGACCTTAACCTTGTGGCAGGCAGCGACGTCAAGAAGATGGATTATTACCACCAGATTATTCTTGTCAGAAATAATACAGGTCTTAAAAATCTCTACAGGCTTATCGGTCTTTCCAACCTTAACTATTACCACAGAAAGCCCCGTATTCCTATGTCAGAGCTTAAGAATTACCGTGAGGGTCTTATAATAGGAAGTGCCTGTGAGGCAGGTGAGCTTTACCGTGCTATTCTCGGCGGAAAGTCCGAGGAGGAGATTGAGAAAATTGCTTCCTTCTATGATTATCTTGAAATCCAGCCTATCGGAAATAACGCCTTCCTCGTCCGTAACAAGACGGTAAGCTCTGACCTTGAATTACAGAAGATAAACAGGCGTATTGTCGAACTTGGCGACAAGCTTGGTATTCCTGTAGTAGCAACCTGTGACGTTCATTTCATGCGTAAGGAAGACAGTATTTTCCGTGAAATCCTCCAGACCGGTCAGGGTTATGAGGACGCTTCAAATCAGGCTCCTTTATATCTCAGGACTACAGAAGAAATGCTTGAGGAATTCAGCTATTTAGGCGAAGAAAAGGCTTATGAAATAGTAGTAACCAATACCAGAAAAATTGCCGATATGGTTGAACGTATCCAGCCTATTCCCAACGGTACCTTCACGCCTTATCTCGAAGGGGCTGAGGAGGAATTACAGCAGCTTTGCTGGGACAGAGCTATGGACTGGTACGGTTATCAGGGTGTAATACCTGATATAGTAAAAAACCGTCTTAACCGTGAGCTTGACGCTATTATAAAGTACGGCTTCTCCGTGCTTTATATGATTGCCCAGAAGCTTGTAGCCTTTTCTGAGAAGAATGGCTATCTCGTAGGCTCCCGTGGCTCAGTAGGCTCCTCCTTCGTTGCGATAATGTCGGGTATTTCCGAGGTTAATCCTCTTCCTCCTCATTACCGCTGTACAAATCCCGAATGTAAGTATAATAGGTTTATTGATGACGGCTCCGTTGGCTCGGGCTTTGACCTGCCGCCTATGGCTTGTCCTGAATGTGGAACAGATATGTTCCGTGACGGTCACGATATTCCTTTTGAAACCTTCCTGGGCTTCAAGGGTGACAAGGCACCTGATATCGACTTAAACTTCTCGGGTGAAGTCCAGTCCAAGGTACATAAATACACCGAAGACCTTTTCGGCTCCGACCATGTGTTCAAGGCGGGAACAATTTCCGCTGTACAGGAAAAGACTGCCGAGGGCTTCGTAAGAAAATATCTCGAAAAGAAGAATATTACCGTAAATAATGCGGAATTGAAGCGACTCGCCATGGGCTGTACAGGCGTAAAGCGTACCACCTCACAGCATCCCGGAGGAATGGTCGTAGTTCCCAATGATTACGATATCTATGATTTCTCGGCAGTACAGCGACCTGCCGACGACCCCACAAAGGATATAATCACCACTCACTTCGACTTCCATGCGCTTCATGATACAATTCTGAAGCTTGATGAGCTGGGTCATGATGTGCCTACGCTTTATAAGCATCTGGAAGATATGACGGGAATAAAGATTGCCGATGTATCTACCTCCGATGAAAAGGTATACAGCCTCTTTACATCTCCTGAGGCTCTCGGAATAAGCGAGGCTGAGACAGGTATCAAGGTAGGTACCTACGGACTTCCCGAATTCGGTACAAATTTCGTAATAGGAATGCTGCTTGAATCAAAGCCTAAGAATTTCTCCGACCTTTTACAGATTTCAGGTCTTTCCCATGGTACTGACGTATGGCTGGGTAATGCACAGGAGCTTATTGCGAACGGAACCTGTACCATCAGTGAGGTTATCGGTACCCGTGATAATATCATGGTCTATCTTATGCACAGAGGCGTTGAGCCTGGTCTTGCCTTCAAGATTATGGAAATAACCCGTAAGGGAAACGCAAAGTCTCTCTTCAATGATGAGATTTATCAGGCCTTCAAGGATAACAATGTACCTCAGTGGTATGTTGACAGCTGTAAAAAGATCAAGTACATGTTCCCTAAGGCTCATGCCGCCGCTTATGTTACCGGTGCAGTTAAATTAGGCTGGTACAAGATATATCATCCTTCAGCCTTCTACGCCGCTATTCTTACGAAGCATACCGAAAATATTGAAGCAGAGGTAGCAATACAGGGTAAGGATGCAGTAAAGGCGAGAATGCAGGCTATTCAGGGTAATCCCGAGGCTACACCAAAGGAGAAATCCACCTACGAAGCCTTCCAGCTTGTATATGAAATGCAGTGCAGAGGTATTAACTTCCTTCCTATTCATTATGAAAAATCTCATGCAACCAAGTATATGATAGAGGACGGAAATTTAAGACTTCCTTTCCTTGCGGTTGAAGGCTGTGGCGAAAATGCCGCCAATAACCTTTACGCAACAATTCAGAAGCATAATTATGTAAGTATTGAGGATATAACGAGCCAGTCAGGACTTAACGGTACGGCTATGGAAAAGCTTGAAAGAATGGGCGTTTTCGACGATCTTCCCAAGTCGGCTCAGATTTCATTTTTTGACTGATATACTTATAAATAAAGTTTCTGTTTAAAATAATTATTCATAATGCTGAATTATTCATATAACCTTGACAGGATGGTTTAAACGTGGTAATATGGTATTATGTTAATATGGTAGTACGCTAAAGTAGAGCAAAGGAATTGATGATATGAAAAAATATGATTTACTTACTCCCGAGGGTACGAGAGATCTCGTATTTGATGAATGTGTGGCTTTAAGAAGAGTTGAAGAAAAGCTCAGAAATATCTTTATGAGCCACGGATATTCCGAGGTTATAACTCCCGGACTTGAATTTTTCGATGTATTTTTCAATAAATCCAGATATCTTCCCCAGGAATCCATGTATAAGCTTTCCGACGGAAAGGGTAGGCTTATGGTGCTCCGACCCGACTCAACCATGCCTATAGCACGACTTGTAGGAACACGCTTAAAGGACAGTAAGCTTCCCGTCAAGCTTTTCTATAACCAGCCTATCTACAGGGTAAATCCTAAGAACAGCGGTCGCGACGATGAATTTTCTCAGGCAGGTATCGAAATAATCGGCGGAGATCCTATGAGAGCTGACATGGAATCTCTTTCCATAGCTATCGAGGTAATGGAATCCTTTGAAAATGAGGAATACCGTTTCGAAATCGGCGACAGCGGCTTTTTCAGGATTTTATCCTCAAAGCTTTCCTTCAGCGAGAATGACATGGACACTTTAAGACTTTATGTCCAGACAAAGAATTATCCTGCTCTTGAAGAAATGCTTTCTCCTTATAAGAATGATCCCTATGTGGCGGCGCTTATAAAGCTTCCCGAGCTTTTTGGCGGAAGCGAGGTATTCGATGAAGCTGAAAAGATACTTCCCGATAACGAGACAAAGGAAATTCTCGGTAAGCTTAAGAAGGTTTATGAAAGTCTCTGTGAGCTTGGAATGAAGGACAAGATTACCGTAGATTTAGCCCTTATCAGTAAAAATGAGGACTATTACACAGGTATCGTATTCATGGGCTATGTCGAGGGCTATGGAATGCCTGTTTTAAGCGGCGGACGTTACGATAAGCTTCTTGAAGGCTTCGGTGTTGATACTCCTGCTACAGGCTTTGCTGTCAATGAAAGTGCAGTAGCAAGAGCGATTCTGAAGAAGCTGGGGATGGATATGGTTTCTTCTCCCGATGTTCTCATTTACGCTGAGGAAAACTGTATTGTGGAAGCTATAAAATACTGCAGAAAGCTTATTTCCGAAGGACTTAAGGTTGATTATGCAGATTTCAGTACTCTCGAAGAGGCTAAGGAATATGCGGCAACAAGAAATATAAAGCGTCTTGATGCAGTAACTGCAGACGGCATAAAAATTATATAGGAGTGAAAAATCATGAGCGAGAAAAAAACACTCAGAATTGCTCTTACAAAGGGTAGACTTGAAAAGGATACAGTGGGTCTTTTTGAAAAAATCGGATATGACGTTACCGAGCTCCGTGAAAAGGGAAGACGTCTTATTCTTAATATTCCCTGTGAAAATATCGAGGTAGTTCTTGCCAAGGCGGCTGACGTTATCACCTATGTTGAGCTTGGCGCCTGTGATATCGGCGTTGTGGGAAAGGATACTATAATGGAGCATGGCGGCAAGTACTTTGAAATTGCCGACCTGGGCTTCGGAAGATGCCGTTTTGCTCTTGCTACAAAGAAGGGCTCGGAATTCTACGGCGGCTATGGAGTTAAAACCGTAGCCACAAAATATCCTGCCGTAACAAGAGGCTTTTTTGAGGGTAAGAAAATGGACGTTGATATAGTTAAGATCGAAGGCTCTGTAGAGCTTGCGCCCCTTCTTGAAATATCTGACGGTATCGTGGATATTGTTGAAACAGGCACAACTCTCAAGGAAAACGGTCTTGAAGTTATCGAAGATGTAGCACCTATCTCGGCTCGTCTTATCGTAAATACAGTAAGCATGAAGCTTAAAAAGGAAAGAATTGAAGAGCTTGCAGGACTTATGACAGAAGCTCTCGGGAAAGGACAGTAAAATGATAGGAACAATTTATGCAGATGGAAGCGAAAAGCTTTTCTTAAAAGAAGTTGAAGAAAGAAGCAGTCAGATAAACAATGACGTTGAAAAGACAGTTAAAGCTATTATCGCAGAGGTAAAGGAAAAGGGAGATGCGGCAGTCAAGGAGTATACAGCAAAGTTTGACTGCCCTGAGGTCAAGTATTATCGTGTACCTGACGAGGTTATAAACGACGCTCTTACCGAGGCAGACCCCGAATTTGTTGAGGCTATGCTTAACTGTGTTGAGAATATTACTGCCTTCCACGAGAGACAGAAGCAGAACGGCTACATGATGACCGATGAAAGCGGAGTTATCTTAGGACAGCGCGTAAGAGGTCTCGATAAGGTAGGTCTTTACGTTCCCGGTGGTACAGCCGCTTATCCTTCTTCTGTTCTTATGAACGCTATTCCCGCTAAAATCGCAGGAGTAGGCGAAATTGTAATGGTTACTCCGCCCTTGAAGGACGGAACTCCCAATAAGGATATTCTTGTTGCTGCGGCTCTCTGCGGTGTTGACAAGATTTTCATGTGCGGCGGTGCTCAGGCAGTAGCTGCTTTAGCTTACGGTACTGATGAAATTCCGAAGGTATCCAAGATTGTAGGCCCCGGAAATATTTTCGTAGCTACCGCTAAGAAGCTTCTTTACGGTGTTGTGGATATCGACATGATTGCAGGACCCAGTGAAATCCTTGTAATTGCCGACGATACAGCTAATCCTAAATATCTCGCCGCCGATCTCATGTCTCAGGCGGAGCATGATAAGCTTGCAAGCTCAATACTTATCACAACAAGCAAGCGTATTGCCGAGGAAACAACAAAGGAGCTTGAAAGACAGCTTCCTCTTATGTCCCGTAGGGAAATAATCGAATATTCTCTCGATAATTACGGAAAGATTATCGTTGTTGATAATATGTATGACGCTTGTGATTTAGCCAACAGCCTTGCTCCCGAGCACCTTGAGGTTGTAGCGGAAAATCCTCTCGAATATATCGGAAGACTTGATAACGTAGGCTCGCTCTTCCTGGGGCAGTACGCTCCCGAGCCTCTCGGCGACTACTACGCAGGCCCCAACCACGTTCTTCCTACAAGCGGTACTGCACGTTTCTTCTCACCCCTTTCCGTAGACAGCTTTATAAAGAAGTCTAGCTATATCTACTATACACCCGACGCACTTAACGAAGCGGCTGACGATGTTATACTTGTGGCTGAGAGAGAAAGACTTACCGCGCATGCAAATTCTATCAAGGTAAGAATAGAAGATTTAAGAAAGTAATGTTCTTATATTTGATATTTATGAACATTTCTGAAAGGAATGATATCGATGCCCGAATTATGGGAAAATAAAGTTCGTAAGGTTGTACCCTATATACCCGGGGAACAGCCCAAGGATACGGGAATAATTAAGCTTAACACCAATGAAAACCCCTATCCGCCCTCTCCTATGGCGGAAAAGGTTCTCCGTGAATATGAAAGCGGAAAAATGAGACTTTATCCTGATCCGGACGCAACTGTTCTTGTTGACGCTCTTGCTGAACGATATAATGTTGAACCTTCTCAGGTTTTTGTGGGTGTAGGCTCCGATGATGTTCTTTCTGTAGCCTTCATGACCTTCTTCAATTCGGATAAGCCCCTTCTTTTTCCTGATATTACATATTCCTTCTATGATGTGTGGGCAGATGTTTATAGAATTCCCTACAAGAGAATTCCTCTTACCTCCGATTTCCGTATAAATCCCGAGGACTATAAAACCGAAAACGGCGGCATAATTTTCCCGAATCCAAATGCGCCCACAGGTGTTCTTGAAGGCCTTGACATGATTGAGGAAGTAGTAAGCTCTAATCCTTCTTCGGTAGTAATAATCGATGAAGCATACATTGATTTCGGCGGAGAAAGTGCCTTAAAGCTTATTGATAAATACGAGAATCTTCTTGTTGTCCAGACCTTTTCAAAATCCCGTTCCATGGCAGGTATGCGTATAGGCTTCGCTATCGGCTCTAAGAAGCTTATAAAGTATATGAATGATGTAAAATTCTCGATAAATTCCTATACCATGAATCCTGTTACCCAGCTTTGCGGAGCGGAAGCCGTAAAGGATAACGCTTACTTTGAAAAAACAGTAAGCAAGGTTATCGAAACAAGAGAAAGAGCAAAAAAGGAGCTTACTGCCTTAGGCTTTACTTTCCCAGATTCAAAAAGTAACTTTATCTTCGCTTCTCATAAGGACAAGCCTGCAGGAGAAATATTTGAGGCTCTTAAGGCACGAAAGATATTTGTAAGATACTGGAACAAGCCCTTAATTAACAATCACCTGAGAATTTCTATAGGAACAGATGAAGAAATGGACAGTCTGTTCAAGGCGTTAAAAGAAATTCTCGCTTAAAAGGAGTAAATATGAGAACTTCAACAGTTTCAAGAAAAACAAGAGAAACCGACATAAATATTACCCTTAATCTTGACGGAAGCGGTAATTATAAAATTGATACAGGAATCGGCTTTTTCGATCACATGCTTACTGCTCTCTGTGTACATGGCGGATTTGATATGGAAATAAGCTGTAAGGGCGACCTTTACGTTGACGGTCACCATACTGTAGAGGACGTAGGTATCTCTCTCGGAAAGGCTTTTGCTGAAGCTCTTGGCGATAAGTCGGGAATCACACGCTATGGCTCCGCTTTTATCCCTATGGATGAGGCTTTAGGCTTCTGCTCCCTTGATATAAGCGCAAGACCCTTCCTTGTTTTCAATGCTGAATTTACAAATGAAAAAATCGGCGATTATGACGCTTGTCTTACAGAAGAATTTATGCGTGCATTCGCTTTCAATGCGGGAATAACTCTCCATTTAAGAAACGAATACGGTAAGAACGACCACCATATTACCGAGGCCTTATTTAAGGCTATGGCGTATGCACTGCGTACTGCCGTTAAGAAAAACGAAAGCGGAAAAGCGGTTTCGACGAAAGGAACTTTATAATGATTGCAGTAATCGACTATGGTGCAGGTAATCTTTTCAGCGTAAAGAATGCTCTCGATTATCTGGACCTCGAAAGTATAGTTACAAATAAGGCTGAGGATTTAATAAAGGCTGACAGGATCATTCTCCCAGGTGTAGGCGCATTTCCCGACGCAATGAGAATGCTTTCTGAAACAGGACTTATTGCTACCATAAAGGAACAGGCCGAAAAGAAGCCTCTTCTCGGTATCTGCCTTGGTATGCAGATGCTTTTCGAAAAGGGCTATGAGTTCGGAGAAACGGAAGGACTCGGCTTTATAAAGGGAAGCGTTAAGCTTATGACTCCCGATAACCTTGTTGTTCCTCAGATGGGCTGGAATGAGCTTATTATGAACAAGGAATGCCCGATTTTAAAGGGTCTCGGCGAAAAGCCTTATGTTTATTTTGTTCATTCCTATGCCGCCGAGTGCAGCAGTGAGGATGTAGCGGCTTATACCGATTACGGCGGAAAGGTTACTGCCTGTGTAATGAAGGGTAATGTCTACGGTTGTCAGTTCCATCCCGAAAAGAGCGGCGAAGCAGGATTACAGATTTTAAGAAACTTTGCGGCATTATAAGGAGCAATTATGGAAAAGAAATGTCAGTGCGGCGGTAATATGAATAAGGGTGAGTTTATGTCCTTCGGCGGTGCTTCTGTCAGAGTTCCCAACGGCTATAATTACCCTAAGGATTATCTGATAATTCCCTTTGTGTGCGATAAATGCGGAAAGGTAGATTTTTACGCTTCTGACAATAATCAGAACGGCAATTTTATGTTCGGAGGAATAATAATAGGATGATTATTTTACCTGCAATAGATATAAAGGACGGAAACTGCGTCCGTCTCTTCAAGGGCGACTACAATACGGTACAGAAGGTTGCCGAAAGCTATATGGATACAGCCAGAGGCTTTGAAGCCTGCGGTGCTGAGTGGATTCACATGGTTGACCTTGACGGCGCTAAGGACGCAACTCAGCAGAATAAGGAGATTTTCCTTGATGTAGCGAAAAATACAAAGCTTAAGGTTGAGGTCGGAGGAGGAATCCGTACTCTCGATACCGTAGAAATGTATCTTTCGGGCGGAATTTCCCGAGTTATAATCGGCTCTGCGGCTGTAAAGAATCCTGCACTTGTAAAGGACGCAGTAAAGGAATACGGTGACAGAATTGCCGTAGGAATAGACGCCAAGAACGGCTATGTAGCTACCGAGGGCTGGCTTGAAACCTCGGACGTTCATTTTACCGACCTTGCGAAGGCCATGTCTGATATCGGCGTTAAGTACATAATCTTTACTGATATTTCCAAGGACGGAACGCTTTCGGGCGTAAACGCAGAACAGCTCCGACAGATTAACGAAGCCTGTTCAGCGAACATTATTGCCAGCGGCGGAGTTCATACCATTGATGATATAATTACCTGCAGAAAGCTTGACCTTTACGGCACAATCTGCGGTAAGTCGATTTACAGCGGTACTCTCGACCTAAGAGAGGCTATTAAGGAGAGTCAGTGATGACAAAGCTTGCTTTGCTTATGCTTTTTATAGTTTTTATAGTAATCACAGTTATTGTATGGATAATTCACTTTATAAAGCATAAGAAGAAGGCTCCGTTGGCGATTATATCCTGTTTAACTGTGCTTGTTATTTCCTTTTGTGTTATTTTTCCTACCAGCTTTCCCTTTGTGGATTCAGCTATAATAGGGAAGAGTAAGGATGAAATAATTGATATGTACGGCGAAGGAATTACGAGCGAGCTTACAAGCGGCTCAAAGATGGAGTATTTCATAGGAGTTGACCAGATTTTCGGCGGACTTATTCGTAATGATAAATCCCACGATTATTATTGTATATATTTTGACAATAATGATATCGCCAAAAGAATTAAAGTTGAATCTATGTATGTTAGCGGACGTCGCTGCATTTTGAGAGCGGAGTAAAAAATATGAATATAATTGATGTACTTTTAATATGTGCTCTTGTAGTCCCTATAATAGCGGCGGTCGTTCTGTTATCGCTGATTATCTACGGGGTGATAAAGAAAAAGCGTAAGGTTGTTGTTGCTTCGTCTCTGATACTGATTGTTCCCGTATTACTTACCGTAGTCTGGTTTTCTCTTTTTCAAACACAGTTCCCTTATATAGACTCAATGCTTTACGGAAAGACGATGGAAGAGGTTATCGGGATTTACGGCGAGCCTGAGGTTAAGGAAGGCGGACGTATAGGCTACTATATCGGAAATGATAAGGGTTTTTTCGGTATAATGTCCTCTAACCTGCCGCAGTATTATTACATAGATTTTGATGAAAATGGTTTAGCGGATGATATTTATGTCAGCGGACCCAAGGGCGGCTGATTAAGATAACGAAAGGAAAAAATATGTTAGCTAAAAGAATAATTCCTTGCCTTGACGTACGTAACGGAAAGGTAGTAAAGGGCGTAAATTTTCAGGGAATAAAGGATGTAGGCGATCCCGTTGAGTGTGCCAAGGAGTACAACAGACAGGGAGCCGATGAGCTTGTATTCTACGATATAACCGCTTCTCACGAGGGAAGAGGCGTAATGCTTGACGTTGTCCGTGAGACAGCAAAGCAGGTTTTCGTTCCTCTCTGCGTAGGCGGCGGAATCGCTACAATCGATGATTTCCGTGATACCCTTCGTGCAGGAGCCGATAAGGTTTCCATAAACTCACAGGCTGTAAAGAATCCTAAGCTTATAAGCGATGCGGCTGAAATATTCGGCAGTCAGTGCGTTGTAATCGGTATTGACGCCAAGCGTAATGATAAGGGCGGCTATTCTGTATTCATTAACGGCGGAAGGGTTGATATGAATCTCAATCTTGGCGATTGGGTAAAGGAAATAGAGGAAAGGGGAGCAGGAGAAATCTGCCTTAACTCTATTGATACCGACGGAACAAAGGCAGGCTTCGACCTTGAAATGCTCAATTTCGTATGCAGCAGGGTAAGTATTCCTGTTATCGCCAGCGGCGGCTGCGGCAAACTTACAGACTTTTCCGAAGTGTTCGAGAAGACAAATGCAAGCGCGGCACTTGCGGCGTCCTTGTTCCACTTCAAGGAGCTTACTGTAGGCGAGGTCAAGGAGCATCTTATCGGAAAGAATATCCCTGTGAGAGGTATATAACATGGGAATGATAGAAGAAACAAATGAGCTTATGCTTGATTTTGAGAAGCTTTCAAAGATTTCTCCAGAAAATAAGGTTATTCCCGTAGCAGTACAGAATCTTGATACAAAAGAGGTTATTCTTATAGCTTATGTAAACGAGGAAGCTCTTAAGGAATCAATAAGACTTAAAAAGGTAGTCCTCTGGAGTACCTCGAGAAACAAGCTCTGGTTCAAGGGTCTTGAATCGGGAAATACTTTTACATTACATCATATTTTTGTAAACTGTGAACAGAATTCACTGGTATTTCAGGCTACTCCCGACAAGGGTAATATATGTCACACGAGCTACAACGGAAAGGCGAACAACTGCTATTACCGTGAGCTTGATATCGAAACAATGAAGCTTATAAATTTAAACGAAAGGAACGACTGAAATGGAAAACGTAATGAAGGATTTATATGAAACTGTTCTTGAAAGAAAGACAGAAAAGCAGGAGGGCTCTTATACCTGCTATCTCTTTGAGAAGGGAATTAACAAGATTCTTAAGAAGTGCGGCGAGGAATGTACAGAAATGGTAATTGCCGCTAAGAACGAGGATAACGACGAGCTTAAGAACGAAATTGCTGACCTTATGTATCATATAATGGTTATGTGCGTTGAACGTGGCTTAAGCTGGGAAGAGGTTGAGGCAGTACTCGCTGAAAGAAGCAACAAGACAGGCAATTTAAAGCAGTTCCATACCGTTGACAAGAACACCTAAAGGGTACCCCTTTTGGCTGTTCCTGCCTTTTCAGAAATTCTGCATTTTAAGGTTTTTGTAAAACGGCAGGGAAAACTGATACTGTTTATTACGGGTATACCCCTATCTTATAAAGAAGATACAAAAATCCGCTTATCACATCTGTGGTAAGCGGATAAATTTATGCTTTTGTTTCTGCCGCTTCGGGAAGCTGAAGGACTTCTTCCGCAGGCTTTTCGCTGTCAGGAAGCGGCTCTCCCTTGTAGAGCACTTTCATTATAATAGGAGTAGATATTGAAGAAACAAGGATAAGAAGAATTACCGAAGCAAAATAAATCGGGTCAAGAAGCCCTACTGCAAGCCCTTTCTGGGATACGATAAGAGCGACCTCTCCTCGGGTCATCATTCCGACGCCTACCTTAAGGCTGTCCTTGAAATTATATTTAAGGCATTTCGCCACAAGTCCACAGCCGATTATTTTTGAGGCAATTCCCACTAAAACAAAGCAAATCGAGAAAAGAAGGATTGCCGTAGAGAAGCCGTCAAATTGTGTTTTGAGACCGATACTTGCGAAGAAAACGGGACCAAAAAGCATGTAGGAGCTTATATCCATTTTTTCTGCGATATAATCGGAATCACGAAGGTTACAAAGGATAAGACCTGCAACATAAGCGCCTGTAATATCGGCTATTCCGAAGAATTTTTCTGCGGCAAATGCCATAATCATACAAAGCGCAAGACCTAAAATCGGAATACGTCGCTGATGAGGATGACGTTTATCTATATATTTGAAGATGTAGTAGGTTACTACGCCCACGCCTGCGCTGAAAAGGATAAAGAGCCCTGTGTTTACGAGCACGTCTGTAGGATTTGAATCGGGAGTTTTAAGTCCTACTACGAAGGTAAGAACGATAATACCGATAATGTCGTCAATAATTGCAGCACTTACAATAAGCGTTCCTATTTCACTTTTGAGACGTCCAAGCTCCTTAAGAGTCTGGACTGTTATACCGACCGAGGTGGCAGTAAGTATTGTTCCTATGAAAATCGCTTTATAGAAGCCATCTGTTCCTATTTCAGCAAAGCCGTAGAAACAGCCGTAAAGAAGCGTTCCGCAGATAAGGGGGAAGAAAACGCCTACCAGAGCAACAAGCGCCGCCTTAGGTCCTGTTTTAAGAAGGTCCTTAAGATTAGTTTCGAGTCCTGCACCGAACATAAGAAGAACAACGCCTATTTCCGCCATCATAGCGAGAAAATCAGACTGTTCTACCACTCCGAAGCAACAGGGGCCTATTACAAGTCCTGCCAGAATTTCACCAACAACCTGAGGTACCTTGACTTTTTTGGCAAGAAGACCAAAAAGCTTAGCTGCTACAATAATTATTGCCAGATCCTTAAAAAATTCAATAGTTTCCATTTTTCATCCGATAGGGAAAACTCTATCGTCAACGCCTCCGTTATATAGTATTTTCACTCACAATTTTTGATTATACCACAAATAAGAGGTTTTTTCAATATTTATCCGGAAACAAAGCTAACGATTAAATTTCACTCTTAAGGCATGATTTTGTGTATTTGAACAAAAACTAAACTGAAAAAAATACTTATTAGCTAACTATTTTCGTGTTCTGAAGAAGTTTTTTCGATATGTTTTCGGAGTATATCCCGTATGTTTTCTGAAAACCTGAATGAAATGGCTTTCAGAGCTGAAGCAGAGATACTCCGATATTTCGAGGCATGAGTAATCAGAGAATTTAAGCATATTTTCAGCCGCCTGAATACGCTTTTTTATAATATAACCTGAAATGGTAAGCCCTACCTCACGATGAAAAAGCTTTGAAAGATAAGCAGGACTCAGCTTTGTTACCTCGGTAAGCTTATCAAGCGTAATCCTGGTATGGAGATTATCATAAATATAGTCGAGGCACAGGGTTACTGCCTTCGGATAGCGATTCTGCTTTCGTATGATGCTCATGCGCTGTGCGTAATCATCCACTACCTCACGATGGAGGAGATTTACTTCTTCTTCCGTATGGCATTTATCAATACTTCTGATATAGATATCACTGAGATTATAAGCGGTTTCCATTTCCATTCCGCCCTCAATGCAGTAGCGTGTTATAAATGCTACAGTTATAATAAGATGATATTTTAGATTACGAAGGTTATCATCGCTGAGCCTACCCATTTCTTCGCAGTCAAAGGGCTTGAAAAGCTGTTTTGCTCTTACCGGGTCGCCTTCCTTTATGCTCTGGAAGAATTCGGTTTCGCGTTCATAGGAAAGGTGAGATACGTTGTATTCTCTGTTCAGGAATTCCACATGGGAAAGCTTTTTTTCAATATTCATAAGGTCACCTCTTAATTTTTTTATAATATTTTATGCGAAATGGCAACAAAGGAATGATATAAACACAAAAATATTATAAAATATCTCTCCGTTTTTTTATATATCTATCTGAAACAATTATAACATATATAAAAAGAAAATAATACAATATTGCTGTTCAACCTATAAGAAATATGTTGTTATTTTTGAGAAAAGTAAACATAATTATGATATATTAGGCATATTATTGATAGTTATTGTAAAAAATAAATGATATATTATAGTCAAGATAAATCTTATAACAAGGATGGTAACTTATTATGTTAAAGAATAAAGGCTTTTACAGAGGAGTAAACTTCGGCGGCTGGTTCTCCCAGTGTGACTACAGCAAGGACAGACTTGATAATTTCATAACCGAAGCTGACTTTGCTAAGGTTTCTGAGTGGGGAATTGACCATGTTCGTATTCCTGTTGACTACAATATATTTGAAAATGAAGACGGAACATACATTGAAGAAGGCTTTGAACGAATTGATAAGGTGTTTGCATTATGCGAGAAATATAATCTTAATGCTGTTCTCGACCTTCATAAGACGGCAGGCTTTTCCTTTGACAACTACGGCGAGAATGAATCAGGCTTTTTTGAAAATGAAAAGCTTCAGGAACGCTTCTACCGCTTATGGGAACAGTTTGCAAAGCGTTACGGAAAATTAAGCGAAAGGGTAGCCTTTGAGCTTCTTAACGAGGTTACGGATAAGGAATTTATCGGCGTATGGAACAGGGTTTCTGACGAATGCATAAAGCGTATCCGCAACTATGCTCCCGATACTCTTATTCTGGTAGGTAGCTATCACAATAACAGCGCTGAAGCTGTTCCTGACTTAGAAAAGCCTTATGATGACAGGGTTATATATAATTTCCATTGTTACGAGCCTCTTAAGTTCACTCATCAGGGTGCATACTGGACAGATGTAATAAACAAGGATGAACGTTTAAGCTTTGAAGAAAGCAATATTACTCCCGAATTCTTTGAAAATCTGTTCAGACCTGCTATTGAGGCGGCTAAGGCAAATAATACCTTACTTTACTGTGGAGAGTATGGCGTAATTGACGTTGTTCCTCCCGAGGAAGCCCTTAAGTGGTTCAGATGCATCAACAGCGTATTTGAAAAATACGGCATTTCAAGATGTGCATGGAGCTACAAAGAAATGGATTTCGGTCTTTCCGACAGCAGACTTGACGGTATACGCGATGAGCTTCTGAAATATTTATAATATACAGAATAAATGACCGCAGCAGACCTGCGGTCATTACAGCTTGTCGAAAAAGTCTTTTCGACAAGCTGACAGACTTCGATAGGCACACGCAGACGAGGAAAAAGCCACTGTAGGCGTATGCTTATACGGTAAGCGGCTTTTGACGAAGTAAGTAAAAATGCTTTCGCAGAGCCGTTTATGCGGCTCTGCGATATTTCTTGTATAACGAAAACCCCCGGCTGTGCCGGGGGTTCAAAAAAGCTTTAGCGATAAATAGAAAAAATAACCTCCTTCTGGTATAATGAGAAGTGCGGTCTGGCAACTGCACAAACACAGAAGGAGGAAGTCAAATGAA
>JAZSBN010000038.1:0-31754 GCA_045602405.1 Ruminiclostridium sp. | reverse complement strand
AGTATTTTCGGAATGGAGGAGTATATGTACAGTAAAAGAATCATGAACAATGAAAAGCCTGTATGGCCAAAGAGAGCCGTTGTTACGGGAGGTATGCCTTACGGTAATAAGACGCTTCACTTCGGTCATGTAGGGGGAATGTTCATACATGCAGATATATTTGCACGTTTTCTTCGTGACAGAATAGGAAAGGACAATGTCATATTCGTATCAGGTACGGACTGTTATGGTTCGCCTGCACTTGAAAGCCACAGAAAGCTCAAGGAAGAGGGTTATGATAAGTCTATTCACGACTATGTTGAGGGCAATCACATACATCAAAAGAAGACACTTTCAGACTATAGAATAAAGCCCAATCTTTTTGCAGCTTCCGCACTCGGAAGAGCAGGTGAGATGCACACAAAGGTATCGGAAGAGATATTTAACCGTCTTTACGAGAACGGTTATATTGTAAAGCTTTCATCCCCTCAGTTCTTTGACGAAGAAAAGGGAGTTTTCTTAAACGGACGTCAGGTTATCGGTAAGTGTCCTGTTGACGGCTGTAATTCCGAAAAGGGTTATGCCGATGAATGTGATTTAGGTCACCAGTACATGCCTGAAAACCTTATCGACCCCAAAAGTACCTTAACAGGCGAGACTCCCGTAATGAAGAATGTAGATAACTGGTATTTCGACCTTCCTGCATTCAATGATTTACTTAAGGAGTACGTTGAGCGCATTTCAAAGCAGAAGAACGTACGTCCTCTCGTTTCAAAGACTATTGCGGAATTCTTAAAGGATCCCCTTATCCATATCAAGAATGAGCTTCTCGAAAAGTATGAGGCTGTCAAGGGTGAAATGCCTGCACACGAATTCATCGAAGAGAAGAAAAAGCCTTCCTTTACAATAAGATTTGATAAGCTTGACGATATGAATAAGGCCTGTGAAATACTTTCCGCTAACGGAATCCGTTTCAGAACAGGTAAAACTCTCGTTCCTTTCCGTCTTACAGGTAACATCGAATGGGGCGTAAAGGCTCCCGTGCTTGAAGGCGAAGATCCGCTTACAGTATGGGTATGGCCCGAATCCTTATGGGCTCCTATTTCCTTTACTGCAGCAGCTTTAAAGGAGAAGGGAAGAGATACAAAGGAAGCTCTTGATTTCTGGTGCAGTAAGGATTCTCAGGTGTACCAGTTCATCGGTGCAGACAATATCTACTTCTATGGCGTAGCTGAAATGGCTATGTTTATGGCGCTTCAGGGCAAGGACGGCGTAGTTTCCGATCCTGCCGACGGCGAAATGCAGCTTCCTATCCTTTGTGCAAACAATCACATTCTTTTCCTTGATAAAAAGGCTTCCAGCTCAGGCTCAGTAAAGCCTCCCATGGCGGCTGACCTGCTTGATTACTATACAGCAGAACAGTTAAGAATGCATTATTTAGGTCTCGGTCTCGGTCAGAGAAGCGTAAGCTTCCAGCCCAAGCCTCTTAATCCCGACGCTAAGCCCGAGGATGCGGATCCTGTAGTAAAGGACGGTTTCCTCCTCTCCAATGTATTCAACAGAATTATCCGTACCTGCTTCTATACAACACAGAAGTATTTCGACGGTATGATGCCTGTGGGCGAGGTTGAGGAACAGGTTTTAGCCGACGCTAAAAAGGCAATTCTCGATTACGAACGCTTTATGTATCGTTTCGAGTTCCACCAGGCTACCTATGTTCTCGACAGCTATATCCGCAAGGCAAGCAAGTACATGGCGAAGAATCTCGGCGACGCAGATAAGAACGAGGATAACGAATTAAGAAGAAAGACTCTTATCAATGTTTTCCACATGATAAGAACTGCGGCTGTACTTCTTCACCCCATGGCTCCCAAGGGTACAGAAATGATTCTCGAATACTTACAGCTTGACAAGTCCTTCTGGAGCTGGGATAAGATTTTCGATACTATCGGAAGCTTTACTGAGGGAAAGGATCATAAGCTTAAGTTCCTTGAGCCCCGTGTGGATTTCTTCACAAGACATCCCAGCCAGTTCGCTGCAGAAGAAACAGAATAAATATAATCATAAAGCCGCCTCCGTATGTACGGAAAGCGGCTTTTGATGAAAATGAGATAAAATGAAAGGTATGCTTATGAAAAAAATAATTGCTTTTATATCGGTTCTTTCCCTTCTTGCGGTTTCCTCCTGCGGCGTAATTTCTTCTGAGGACGGACCTATGACAGTGATAATAGAGGATTCTACGGAAGAAACAGAGCCTGTTGTTCCCGATAATACCACAGAAACAGATGTTCCTGAAGTAACAGAAGAAACCGAAGCTCCCGAAGAGGACGAGCTTACTCTCGAAAGCCTTATCGGAAAGAGCCTCGGTGAGCTTGAAAGCGAATACGACCTTGAGTTTGAATATCTGGGGCAATACAGCGTTTCTCACATTTATGAGGACGCATACAATAACTTCGATTTTCTTCCTCTTGTAAATTTCAGGCTTGACGACTATAAAATTTCTACCGTTTTCGGAGCAGTTCTCGGCTATCACGGAAGCTTCAGGGGTATTGAAGTAGGAATGAGCTATAATGAACTTGCCGAGCTTGTGGCTCCTGTGGTGATAGGAAAGCCCGATAACGTAATGGACGGAATTTACTGTACTGTTTTTGAGCTTGACGAATATAAGGTAATGGTTGAATGGGGCGAAAAATATGAAAATGACGACCAGCCTTCAGGCTTTATAGCTGTTTGTCATACCAATTATACTCCTACTGCCGAGGAGATAGCCGCTGCTTCCAATATTGAGATTGAATTTGAAGCCGCTCCTCTGGAAGAGCTTACAGTTGACGACCTTGTAGGAAAAAAGCTTAACGATATAGCTTCCGCCTATGATACAGAGTTCAGCTACATGGGTCAGTTCTCCTTTATCTACGATTACAACGAGTTTACGGGAAGCTTCCCATATCTTCCTATGACTGCCTTCGATTTCTTTGAGGATGAAAATCCGAAGATTATCGGTGCGGCAGTAAACAAGGGCGGTAACTTTATGGGTACCGAGCCGGGAATGAGCTATAACGAGATTATAGAGTGTATTCCTGCCGAAACCCTCGGAAGACCCTCTTTCAACGATGAAACAGGTGGATTTAATCTTACTGCCGAGGTGGGAGATTATAAGCTTTATATCGATTGGGGCGAAACCTATTTTGACGATGATCAGGCTTGTATTTTCATGGCTGTTTATGAGAAGGATTTCCCGATTGCTGAGGAAGACGCCGCAATATATGAAAGCGTAGAATAATAATAAACCGCAGTCAGAAAGGGAGCCCCTTTGGGCAGTTCCTGCCTTTTGAAATATTCTGCTTTATCAGAACAGGAAAAACGGCAGGGGTACACAATACTGCTTTATGGCACCCACACTAAAGGGAGCCCCTTTGGCAATTCCTGCCTTTTGAAATATTCTGCTTTATCAGAACAGGAAAAACGGCAGGGGTACACAATACTGCTGTACCGCACCCACACTAAAGGGAGCCCCTTTGGGCAATTCCCGCCTTTTATAAAAAACAGCTAACCCCGCAGTTGCAAAACGGCGGGGTTAAAAATTTCTGTATGGCGGACATACTGATCCTACTGTGGTTTTATGTATTCCGTTATCTGATAGTGTTCTTGAGGGCGCTTCTTGCCTTCTTTATATCGATTATGTCGTTCTGTAAAAGCTCCTCGATTTTCGTAAGCATGTTATCAACATACTTGTTTGTCATGTCGCGGAGCTCCTTTGTCTGCTCCTGTGCGGCAGCATTTATCTCGTTTGCTCTTGCTGTTGCATGGCGTACGATTTCCTGCTGTGCCACGAGAGCGGCCGCTCTCTGTTCAGCCTTTGCTACAATGCTTGATGCCTCGTTCTTAGCGTCATTAAGAATAGTCTTTCTGTCGTTAACGAGATCTCTTGCCTGCTTGATTTCCTTAGGCATGTTAAGTCTTACTTCCTCGACAAGCTCTCTCATCTTTTCAACGTCAATGAGGGATTTCTTATTTGTGAGGGGGACGTTTACTGCCTTATCAAGCATATCGTCCATCATTTCTAAGATTTCATCAATACTCATTTTCTGTTATCCTTTCTGTTTTGTTGTATCGAGTCTTTCAATTATATCTTCAACGATTGCCTTCGGTACAAAGGCGTTTATATCGCCTCCGAAGGTAGCAATCTGTTTAACCATGCTTGAAGAGAGGTAGGTGCTCTGGCTGTCTGCACAGAGGAATACTGTTTCCGCTCTGGGGCAGAGGTGCTTGTTGACATGAGCCATCTGGAACTCATATTCAAAATCCGACATAGCACGGAGTCCTTTTACTATAACCGTGCAGTCGTTCTGCTTGAAATAGTCCACGATAAGCCCGTCAAAGGAATCAATCTCAACGTTGGGGATATCATAGCATACCTTACGGAGAAAGTTCATTCTTTCCGTATCGGAGAAGCTTGATTTCTTATTGGGATTTACCGAAACAAGAACCACAAGCTTATCGAACATTTCCGCCGCACGTCTTATGATTTCGAGATGACCGTTTGTTACAGGATCGAAGCTTCCGGGGTAAATTGCCTTAGTCATTTTCTTCAGCCTCCTCTTCGGGCTTTCTGTAGACTGTGAGACAGATTTTTCCGTAGGTGTATGTCTTGTGGATTTTAAAGCCGTTTTCTTCTTCGGGAAGTCTTGCGTTCTTCTCGTGCTCACAGATTATTATTCCGTCATCTTTCATTATTTCCGTAAGTCCGGGAAGGGAACGGTTAATAAGCTTTTTCTCGTAGGGAGGGTCGAGAAGCGCTATATCTATCTTTTCTCTTGCAGTACGCAGAAACGCAGAATTTGGCATGTTTATAACTACTGCATTTTCTTCCAGTTTGGTAGACTTGAGGTTGTCTCGTATAACTGCTATAGACTGGGGACTGCTGTCCACGAAATATACCTTTCCTGCGCCACGGCTGAGCGCTTCTATACCAAGCTGACCTGAGCCTGCGAATAAATCAAGAACAACAGCGTCCTCAAGGTCGAACTGAATGATACTGAACATAGCTTCCTTAACGACCTCTGATGTAGGTCTTACAATGTCAGTACCTTCAAGGGTTTTAAGCTTTCTGCCACGGGCAGTTCCCGTAATTACTCTCATTTAGAAAATCTCCTGTATATAGATATATAGGCTTTCGGCGGTTTCGCGGTTGATTTTCGCTTCCGCCATAAGCTCCTCTATGGAAGCCTTTTTAATAGCCTGTTTGGTCTTGTATTTTTTCAGAAGGGCAAGGGCTTTTTTCTCGCCTATTCCCTTTATTTTTGTGAGCTCAAGCTCATACTGGCTCTGCTTGTGCTTTTTTCGCTGATAGGATATTGAGAATCGGTGAACCTCATCCTGTATCTCGGTAAGGAGTCTGAACAAACCTTTATTTGCGTTGACCTGAATTTCCTCGCCACCGTCGGATATTGCTCTTGTTCTATGCTTTTCGTCCTTTACAAGTCCGAAAAGACTGACATTTATCTGTAGTTCACGAAGAACTTCAGCCACTGCGTTCACGTGACCCTTTCCGCCGTCCAGCAGTATAAGGTCGGGAAGCTCTGAAAAACCCTCGTCCCCCTCGAGGTAGCGTGTAAAGCGGCGGCGTAAAACCTCCTGCATACAAGCGTAATCGTCTATTCCGACTACATCCTTTATATTGAACTTACGGTAGCCTGCTTTATATGGGCGTCCGTTTTTGTAGGTGATCATTCCCGCTACACGGGTCTGTTCGCCCATATTTGATATATCATAGCTTTCAATAAGCTCGGGTATCTTTTTAAGACCGAGAAGCTTGGCTAAATCCTGAAGAGCGGTAATTTCACGGCTTGTCCTTCCTACCTTTAAGGAAAGATATTCGTCGGCATTACTTTTCGCAAGAGTAGTAAGCACAAGGTTTTCGCCTCTCTTAGGAACGGTGATCTCCACCTTGTGTCCTGAAAGACCACGGAAATATTCTTCAAGAATACCGCTGTCCTCGGGCTCTCCGTCGAGAAGTATAAGCTTCGGGATTTCTCTTCCGTTTTCGTAGTATCTCATGAGAAATTCACTTCTCATGATATGGCTGTCAAAATCGTCTCCGATAAAGTAGTTTTCCTTATCAATAAGCTTTCCCTTACGATATTTTACAACTGCTATACTTGTAAGTCCCGAATTTTCGGAAACTGCAAAAATATCACAGCTTATATCACGCCCTGCCTGAATTGACTGGGTCTTTACCGAGCGTTCTATTGCGTTTATCCTGTCGCGGAGCTTGGCTGCCTTCTCGAATTCAAGGTTTTCTGCGGCATTATTCATCTCTTCGCGGAGCTTTTCCACGCTTTCCCGGCTTCCGCTCTTAATATAGGAGAGAGCCTCGTTTATGGTAGCCTTGTAATCCTCTTCGGAAATTCTGCCCCTGCATACTCCCATACATTTCTTAATATGGTAGTTAAGACAGGGCCTTTCCTTTCCGAAATCCCTCGGAAACTCCTTGTGGCATGTGGGAAGCATAAAGATGCTGTTACATTCCTCGATAGTCTGTTTAACGGTATAGCCGCTTGTGTAAGGACCTATATATGACGAGAAGGGGTCGTCGTTTTTAAAGGAATGTTCGATTCTCGGATAGGCTCCGCCTGTAATTCTGATATAGCTGAAGCCCTTATCATCCTTAAGCAGTATGTTATACTTAGGGCTATGAAGCTTTATAAGGCTCGCTTCAAGCACAAGAGCGTCAAGTTCGGTATCCGTTACGATAAAATCGAAATCATGTATAAGGGAAACCAGCTTATAGGTTTTCGGATTGTGAGCCTCTACGTTATGAAAATAGGAGGTAACTCTGTTTTTCAGAAGCTTAGCCTTACCTATATAGATTATCTTTCCCGATTTATCCTTCATCTGGTATACGCCGGGGCAGAGGGGAAGCTTATTCGATTTTTCTCTCAGATATTCAAGACGTTCAAACATAAGCTTACCTACCGAAATATATACTTATAAGCATAAACATACACTTTAGATAATATCACAAACCTTGTCAACTGTCAACAAAAATTTAAAGAAAGCTTTATTTAATAGGAAATAATGTCATTTTTGCACAAAAAACACTTGCAAAACACGAAAAAAAGTAGTATAATAAAATCGGTATAGTGTTTTGTTAAATGAAAAAGACACAGACAGATATAATGTCTTTTCGTTAAAAGAAAGGAATATAAAATATGGCACTTGATTTTTTCAATTACGGTAAGGCAGGAAGCGGTGTAAAAAAAGGCGCTCCAAAAAAGAAATCCTTCTTCTTATTCTGGGAGATTTTCGGAAATAAATTCTGGAAATTCTTTCAGGTAAATCTTATATATGTGCTTTTCTGCCTCCCGATAGTGACCTTTGGTCCCGCTACTGCGGCAATGACCCAGATCATGAGAAAATTCGTCATAGGCGAGCCTATATTTGTGTGGGACGAGTTCCTTACAGCCTTCAAGGCTAATTTCAAGAAATCCTTTGTAATAGGAATCGTGGATTTAGCCCTTATTGCCGGCTTCTTCTTCGCAGTAAACTTCTATCTCTCCCCCTTCATGACAGACGGAAGCATAACCGATATTTTCGGCGGATTGGGTACTGAAAATATGTTGATATTCGGCGCTTGTATCGTTATCGGCTTCTATGTGTTCATGATGCATTTCTATATCTATCCCCAGATTGTTGCGTTAAAGCTCAATATGGCGCAGATTATAAACAACTCCCTTCGTCTCATGATAGGCGGACTTTTCAGAAATCTTGCAGGACTTTTCGCCTGCATCTTAATCGTATTCTTAATGGTAATGGGCTTCCCTTATACAGTAATTGCTCTTCCGCTTCTGCCTTTTGCATGGATGTGCTTTATAGCTACCTTCTGTGCTTATCCCGTAATTCAGAAGTATATTATCGATCCCTACTATGAAGCAAGAGGCGAGAAAAATCCCGAATATGCGAGATATGAAACCTCAGAAGATGATGAGAACGTAGTATTCGAGGACAAGGGCGGCTCCGAAGCTCCCGTAGAACTTTCTACAGGAAATGATAAGAAGAAAAAGCCTTCTGCCGAAAGGGTTCAGGTTAAATCCAAGGGTAAGGTAATTAAATAAAACTGCAATTAAGCAATATTTCAGAAAGAGGTGTATTATGCGAGCAGATTTACATTGTCACACAACGCTTTCCGACGGTTCCCTCGGTATCGAAGAGGTTATCGCTCAGGCAAAAAGAAACCAGATTGACGTACTTGCCATAACCGACCATGACAATTTAGCGTCGGTGTCGAGAGCTGTTGTTCTCGGTCAGAGATATGGTATCCGTGTGCTTCCCGCTGTTGAAATTTCGGCAGTAGACGGTCAGCGCGGAAGAAAAGTACATATTCTTTGTTATATGCCCCACAAGCCCGACAGACTTGAGGGTTTATGCCTGCGCACCTGTGAAGCAAGAAAGCAGAGAGGCAAGAAAATGGCGCTTAAGGTTATGGAACAGTACCCCATAGCTCTTGAGAATATTCTTCACTATGCTTCGGGAAGCAAGGGCATCTACAAGTGCCACATAATGCACGCTCTTATGGACTACGGCTATACAACGGAGCTTTACGGTGATGTTTATGAGTCCTTATTCAACGTGAATACTGGACTTTGTGCCGATGAGGTAAAAACCGAAACCGAGCATAACCCCGACGTACGTTTTGCTCTTGAGCTTATCCATTCGGCAGGCGGTACAGCCGTTATCGCTCATCCGAAGGTATACGACAGCTATGACCTCATTGAAGAGCTTGCTGCCGCAGGAAAAATCGACGGTATTGAGGTCTACCACGAAAGTGCGAACGAGGCTGAGGAAGAAGCCCTGCTGAAAACCTGTGAAAAGTATAATCTTATTCCTACAGGCGGCTCGGATTTCCACGGCTTCTATAACCACTATGCGATTTCTCTCGGTTATAAGTTTACTCCCGAGCAGTCGGTAAGAAATATCATTTTAAAGGGCGAGGCTCTTAAATAAAATACAGTGTAAGGAACGAAAGACAATGGATATAAAAGAAGAAGCGCTTAAAAAGCATTACGAATGGCAGGGAAAAATCGAGGTCGTTTCCCGTGCTCCCATAAATACAAGAGAGGATTTATCTCTGGCCTATACCCCCGGTGTAGCTCAGGCCTGTCTCGAAATAAAGGACAATCCCGATTTATCCTATGAGCTTACAAGAAGAAAGAATCTTGTGGCGGTAATTACCGACGGTACGGCAGTCCTCGGTCTCGGAGATATAGGCGGTCTTGCAGGTATGCCCGTTATGGAGGGTAAATGCTGTCTCTTCAAGGAGTTTGCAGGAGTTGACGCATTCCCGCTTTGCGTTAAGAGTAAGGATGTGGATGAAATCGTACATACAATCGAGCTTATTTCCGACAGCTTCGGCGGAATAAACCTTGAGGATATTTCTGCTCCCAGATGCTTCGAGATAGAAAAGCGTTTAAAGGAAAAGCTTGATATTCCCGTATTCCACGACGACCAGCACGGTACCGCCGTGGTAGTAGGTGCCGCTCTTATAAACGCCGCTAAGTGTGCAGGAAAGAAGCTTTCCGACCTTACTGTTGTAATTAACGGAGCAGGGGCGGCAGGTATCGCTATCGGTACATTCCTTTTAGGCCTCGGCATAGGCAATCTTATTATGGTTGACCTCTGCGGTATTATAAACAGGGACGACAGCTATGAGAATCCTGCCCACGAAAAGATAAAGACAGTTTCCAACAAAAATAACATAAAGGGAAGCCTTGCCGACGCTCTTAAGGGTGCGGATGTTTTCGTAGGAGTTTCCAAGCCTAATCTCGTAACCGATGAAATGGTGAAGAGTATGGCTGAAAAATCCATAATTTTCGCTATGGCTAATCCCACTCCCGAAATTATGCCCGATAAGGCGAAGGCGGCAGGCGCATATATCGTAGGTACAGGAAGAAGCGACTTCCCGAATCAGATAAACAACGTGCTTGTATTCCCCGGACTTTTCAAGGGCGCGCTTTCTGTAAGAGCGAAGGCTATTACAGAGGAAATGAAAATGGCGGCGGCTTATGCTATAGCGGCGGTTATTCCCGATGAAGAAATAACACCCGAAAATATTATAGCCAGCCCGCTTAATAAGGCAGTAGCCGACAGCGTTGCGAAGGCAGTTGCCGAATGCTGGGAAAGAGAGAATTCCTGATGAAATACGAATATACACCTAAGGGAGTATGCTCCCGTAAAATGGTTATCGAGATAGAGGACGGAAAGGTTTCAGATGTTCAGATTATGGGCGGCTGTCACGGTAATTTACAGGGCATAAGCGCTCTTGTAAAGGGCATGCCCGTAGACGAGGTTATCGGACGTCTTGAAGGTATAAAGTGTGGCTTTAAGCCTACCTCCTGTCCTGACCAGTTGGCGAAGGCTCTTAAAGAGGCAACAAAATAATGGAACTCTGGGATATTCTTGATAAAAACGGAAAGCCTAAGGGATATACTCATGAACGGGGTAAGCCTGTGGCTGACGGTGATTATCATCTTGTGGTAGAGGTTTTTGTGACTACTCCCGATAAAAGACTGCTTCTTATGAGACGTCATCCCGATAAGCCCTGGGGCGACAGCTGGGAAATAACAGGCGGCTCAGCGGTAGCAGGTGAAGACAGTCTTACTGCGGTACAGCGTGAGCTTTCTGAGGAAACAGGTATATCTCTCCCGAAGGAAAGCTTTTCCTTAAGAAGTATTCATCTGGGAAATCACGCCATATACCATTTTTATCACGCTGAGGCGGATATTACTCTTAAGGATATAGTTTTACAGGAAAATGAAACAGTAGGTGCAATTCTTGTAAACGCAGAGGAGTTTTCAAAGCTTTACGCTTCCGATGAGCTGTGTAAGCCTGCGGCACAGCGTCATTATAACGACATTTTAAAGGAATTACAGATATGAAGATTATTGCGGTAGATTACGGCGACAGCCATACAGGACTTGCTTCCTGCGACGTTATGGAAATGCTTGCTTCTCCTCTTTGTATAATTGATGAGAAGGATTTTGAAGCCTGTGCCGATAAGGTGGCGGAAAAGATAAAGGAAAACCGTGCGGAGCTTGTGGTTGTGGGAAATCCTATAAATATGAACGGAACCTACGGCCCGAGAAGTGAAAAATGTCACCTTTTTGCAGACCTGCTCAGAGAAAGGCTTGCTGTTCTTGTTGAGATGTGGGATGAACGTTCTACTACCGTTACCGCGCATAATATGATGAACGAGATAAACAAGAGAGGTAAGAAGAGAAAGGCTGTTATTGACGCTGTTGCGGCGGCAGTTATTCTTGAAAATTATCTTGCCTACAGAAGAAATCACAAATAAAGAGGTTTTATGAGAAAGAAAAAAATAAGCTCGGAAGAAATGGACAGAAGGCTTAAGCGGAATATTTCAAGAAACTGGATTATCTGCGGTATATCTCTTGTTCTTATAGTGATATGCTATTATTTTGTAAAATAACTTCCCCTTGACAATCAAAAAAGCTTATGTTAGAATATAATTCAGTAAAAGTAAATAAAGGCGTCTGAGGCATTCAGAGTAGCCTGTCACTCCTCTTACAGAGAGCCGTTAATGCTGAGATACGGCAGGGGACACAGTGCGAAGTGCGCTTGCCGAGCCGACAGGAGGAAAAATGAGTATTCCTGTCCGTACCCCTTACGTTAAAGGAAGAATGAGCCGTATTTATACGGGAATCGGAGTGGAACCGTGCAGAATGCACCTTCGTACAGGCGGAAGCCTTTACGGAGGCTTTTTTATTTTGGAGGCTTCTATGTTTGATAGAATTAAAGAGGATATACGCTCTATCCGTGAGCGTGACCCTGCCGTTAAGAGCGACCTTGAGGTTTTTTTCCTCTATCCGAGCTTTAAGGCGGTAAGAGCCTACAGAAGGGCTCATAAGCTTTATCTTAAAAAGCATTATTTTCTTGCCCGCTGGATTTCGCAGAATGCTCTTAAGCGTACAGGTATTGAAATTCACCCGGGTGCTACGATAGGGAAAGGGCTTTTTATCGACCACGGAAGCGGCGTAGTTATAGGCGAAACTGCGGAAATAGGCGATAACTGTACTATATATCAGAACGTTACCCTCGGCGGTACGGGAAAGGATACGGGAAAGCGTCATCCTACCCTCGGAAATAACGTTATGGTGGGTTCGGGAGCCAGAGTATTAGGTCCCTTCAAGGTAGGCGATAATGCGAAAATTGCGGCTAATGCAGTAGTTTTAAGCGAGGTCCCGCCTAACTCTACGGCAGTAGGCGTGCCTGCAAGAATAGTTCGTCGTGACGGGGTAAAGGTCGAGCCGCCATCTAAGGAGCTTGACCAGATTCATATTCCCGACCCTGTATCACAGCAGATGTGTTCAATGCTGGGTATGATAGAAGAAATGCAGAGTAAGCTGGATAAGCTTATTGAAGAAAACAATAAATAAGAAAGGAAATAAAATCATGTATCTTTATAATACTGCAACCAGAAAAAAGGAAGAATTCAGACCCCGTTTCGAGGGAAAGGCAAGCATGTACACCTGTGGCCCTACCGTTTATCATTACGCTCATATCGGTAACCTCAGAAGCTACATTATGGAGGACGTTCTCGAAAAGTATCTCCGTTTTGACGGCCTTGACGTTACCCGAGTTATGAACATCACCGACGTAGGACATCTTACAAGCGACGGTGATACAGGCGACGATAAGATGCTTAAGGGTGCAAAGAGAGAGCATAAGACGGTTATGGAAATTGCAAAGTTCTATACAGACGCTTTCTTTGAGGATTGTAAAAAGCTCAATATCAAGCGTCCTGACGTTGTTGAGCCCGCTACACAGTGTATTGACGAATTCATAAAGGTTATTACCGCTCTTATCGAAAAGGGTTATGCTTATGAAGCAGGCGGCAATATCTATTTCGATACCTCGAAGCTTGAAAAGTATTACATTTTCAACGACTTCAACGAGGAAGACCTTGAAGTAGGCGTAAGAGAAGGCGTTGAGGCTGACGAAAACAAGAAGAATAAGGCTGACTTCGTTCTCTGGTTTACAAAGTCCAAGTTTGACGACCAGGAGCTTAAATGGGACAGTCCCTGGGGTATCGGTTATCCCGGCTGGCATATCGAATGCTCCTGCATAAGCATGAAGCATTTAGGCGAGTACCTGGACCTTCACTGCGGCGGTATTGATAACGCATTCCCTCACCACACCAACGAAATCGCACAGAGTGAGTCTTATCTGGGTCATGAATGGTGTAATTACTGGTTCCACGTTCACCACCTCAATACAAACAGCGGAAAAATGAGTAAGTCCTCGGGTGAGTTCCTTACCGTTTCACTTCTTGAAAGTAAGGGCTATAATCCCCTTGTTTACCGTTTCTTCTGTCTCCAGTCCCATTACAGAAAATCTCTTGTTTTCTCTTATGAAAATCTTGATAACGCAGCAGCCGCATACAATAAGCTTGTGGCTAAGATTGCGGCTTTACTTAAGGATAAGGACGGCGAAATCCAGCAGGATAAGTATGACGCTCTTATGAACGGCTTTAAGACCGCTCTTGATAACGACCTTAATACCTCTCTTGCGGTAACTGCCGTTTACGATGTACTTAAATCCGACGCAAATGCGGCTACAAAGCTTAAGCTTCTTTCTGAATTTGATAAGGTTTTATCTATAGGTCTTATCGAAGAGGCTGAAAAGCTTACAGAGCAGAAGGACGTCGGCGACGATATTCCTGCTGAGGTTACAGAGCTTGTTGCCAAGCGTGCTGAGGCAAGAAAAGCTAAAGATTTTGCTCTTGCTGACGAAATAAGAAATAAGATAACAGAACTGGGATATATTGTCGAGGAAACAAGACAGGGTACTACTGTTAAAAAGGCTTGACTTAAACTTCTGAATATTATATAATTACAGTAGTATGTATGAACATTGAAAGGAAAAGATTTTGAAAAAGATAATTTCTTTATTGCTTATCTGCGGCAGTATTCTGTCCTGCTCGGGCTGTTTTGCGTCAATGACCAACACGACCCCAAGCGCTATCGGCTCATATAATTTCGATGAAATTGAGCTTGTACAGCTTCAGGAGCCGAAGGAAGGACAGCAGACTGCCATAATAGAAACAACTCTCGGAGATATTACGATATTGCTTTATCCCGAGTATGCACCTAACACGGTAAATAATTTCGTTAATCGTGCCAAGGAAGGCTTCTACGACGGTAAGGACATCTACGGCGTTATGGAAAAGGCATTTTTCCTTACAGGTGCTTATAATGAGGAACGTACACAGGGACTTACCGAGGATGGAGAGCTTATCGCCAACGAGTGTGATGTTGACCTCTGGACTTTTAAGGGTGCAGTTTGTTCCTACAGCGGCACTCCCGGCTACAGCGACAGCAGATTTTTCGTAGTCAACGGTTATCCTCTTACAGTTGAAGAGGTTGACGAATTAAGAAGCTTCAAGAATTCCGAAGGAGAAAAGCTTCTTCCCGACGAGCTTATCGACGCTTTTGTTGAAAAGGGCTGTATCGCAGGAATGGCGGGCTGTTATACTGTTTTCGGACAGGTTATAGAAGGCTATGACGTTCTTGAATCGATTTGTAATGTAGAGGTTGATAAGAACTCCGAGCCTGTTGAAAAGATTTATATTGAAAAAATTACTGTTTCCGAGTATTCGGCTGAATGACAGCTGAGGAAGGAGTGGAACTATGAAGGGTATTTTCAGAAAAACTGCCGCGGCTTTACTTTGTGCTGGCATGCTGTTTTCGGCGTCCTGTTCAGGCGAGCCTAAGCCTGTTGGCAACATCGGCGACGTAGAGCTTCTTGAGGGCGATATATATGCAATTATAAAGGTTAAGGACTACGGTGAAATAACCGCTAAGCTTTTTCCTGAGGTGGCACCTCAGTCGGTAGCCCGCTTCACTGAGTTTGCTGACCGTGGCTATTATGACAATAAGGTAATCCACAGAGTCATAGATGATTATGCTATTCAGGGCGGTTCTCTTAATGGCGACGGTACGGACGGTCAGATTCCCGACGCACAGTATGTGCCTCTCGAAACCTCTGATTCAGCGTATAATTTCTACGGTGCCTTATGTCTTGCCGCTAATTCAAAGGGCGGTTATGCACAGTTCTATATTGTTGATAAAAAGACGCCACAGGATATAAACAAGGTAATCGAAACTATTTCGGGTCAGCTTTCCGATGAAGAGTTTTCAGCAAGACTGCTTCCAGAGGATAAGGAATATTATCAGAATTATCTTAACGAGCTTAACGCTATTCCCGAGGTTGCAAGAGAGAAGTATGCTTCTGTGGGCGGCCTGTATCAGCTTGATAAGAAATCCAGCGTTTTTGGTCAGGTAATAGACGGCTTTGACGTTCTTGATAAAATTACTTCTGTGGAAGTTGTTACTGGTAACGCTATGGATGATGAGATAGGAACTCCTTCTAAGCCTATAAGCTCAATTATTATTGAAACAGTTGATATAGTTAAGATTGAGCCTGTAGTTGCTGAAACTACCACAAAGAAGAACGGAAAGGGAAGTAAGACTGAGAAAACAGAAGAGGTTGTTGCTGAAACAATTCCTGTTACAACTGCTCCTGAAACTCAGCCTACCGAGACTACTACAACTACTCTTGGTACTCTCGTATCTATTGAAAGATAATCTCGTGTAATCTCTTTGTGCAATTTTACCTAAAAACTATGGTTAGAATTTTACGTAAATTTTGCTTAAAAATCCCCTTAAATCCCGTTATTCTGCGGTTTAAGGGGATTTTTGCGATTTTTTCGAGGGTTATTCCCGAATATATGTTATAAATTTGTCAAAAATATATAGTGAAAATGTAGATTTTAGCGTAAAACACTTTATTTTTTCTTGCTCTTGTGGTATAATATCAATGTTAGTGCGTTTAGTGCGTATTTTTATCAGTAATGAAATATTTTCTGAAAAGACTTTATTTTATTCAATGGCCGACAGGTGTCGGCACCTGCTTTGTTAAAAGCATTACTAATACCTTCGGGTGAGTAAAGAGGTAATATTTTGGATAAATTTATTATAAACGGCGGAAAAAAGCTTAACGGCGAAGTAGAAATAAGCGGTGCAAAAAATGCCGCTGTCGCAATTATACCTGCGGTCATACTTGCTGATGAGCCTTGCGTTCTTGAGAACGTTCCTTCAATAAACGATGTTTCTATCGACCTTCGAATCCTTAAAGAATTAGGTGCAGAAGTAAGAATTATAAATAAATCTACAATCGAAATTGACCCGAGAAATGTAAAGGATATGCCTGTTCCGTATGAACTGGCTCGTTCTATGAGAGCGTCCTACTATTTTCTCGCTACACTTTTAAGCCGCTTCAGACATGCACAGGTTCCTATGCCCGGCGGTTGTGACCTGGGCGACAGACCTATGGATCAGCATCTGAAATGTTTCCGTGCTTTAGGCGCAAGATGTGCCATTGAACACGGTGTTGTTGATATAAAGGCGGATTTCCTTTTCGGAACACAGATTTATTTCGACAAGGTTTCCGTAGGCGCTACCATCAACGCCATGCTTGCGGCAGTCAAGGCTGAAGGTCTTACTATTCTTGAAAATGCGGCCAAGGAGCCTCATATTGTTGACCTCGCCAACTTCCTTAACTCTATGGGCGCCGATATTATGGGTGCAGGTACCGATGTTATCAAAATCAAGGGTGTAAGCCGTCTCCATGGTACAGAATATACCATTATTCCCGACCAGATTGAAGCTGGTACATTTATGATTGCGGCGGCCGCAACAAAGGGCGACGTACTCATCAAGAATGTTATTCCCAAGCACCTTGAGCCTATTACCTCAAAGCTCCGTAAGGTGGGTGTTGTGGTTATGGAATATGACGACAGTATAAGAGTAATCGGTCAGGAGCATTATGAACGTATTACAGTCAAGACGATGCCCCATCCCGGTTATCCTACCGATATGCAGCCTCAGCTTGCTGCACTTCTGACTCTCGCTAACGGAACAAGTATTATCAATGAAGGTATTTTTGATAACCGTTTCCGCTATGTGGACGAGCTCAGACGTATGGGCGCAGATATTTCGGTGGACGGTAATGTTGCGGTTATCGAAGGTGTTGACCGTCTTACGGGAGCTCCAGTAAAGGCTTCCGACCTGAGAGCAGGTGCGGCACTTATCATTGCAGGCTTATGTGCCAACGGACAGACTGAGATTGAAGATATTTATCATATCGAGCGCGGCTATGAGGACATGGACAAGAAGGTAAGAGGCCTCGGCGGCGATATCGTAAAGCGTACCTTCCCCGATAAGGAAGAAATAAGAAAAGCACTTTAAACAGCTACGGCGGCAGGAGTTCACCTCTTGCCGCCTTTTAAGCTGAACAGGAAAGGATATATTATGCGGGTTTTATCACTTTGCAGTTCAAGTAAGGCTAACTGTACCTATATCGAGCATAGGGGCGAGGCTGTCCTTGTTGATATCGGCTGCAGCTTTAAGGCTCTTTGCGAGGGTCTTGCAATGGCAGACAGGGACGTAAGCCGTATTAAAGCTGTTTTTATAACCCATGAGCATATCGACCACATAAAGGGACTTCTCACTCTTTCAAAAACGCTTGATATACCAGTTTATGGTTCCGAGGGCACGCTTACTGCAATAGAAAGTAAGGGAAAGGTTTCTCCAAAGGCGGAGCTGAGACTGATCTCCGAGCTTAAGAACGCTCCTGTTAATTTCGGGGTGAACGCTTTCTGTACTCCTCATGACAGTGCCGAAAGTAACGGCTATACCTTTACATACGACGATACAAAAATAGGTATCTGTACCGACCTGGGTCACATTACTCAGGAGGTCAGAGAGGCGCTTACAGGCTCAAAATTCGTGCTTCTTGAATCAAATTACGACCTTGGTATGATGACGAGAAATCTCGTTTATCCCGAGGTGATAAAACAGCGTATACGTTCTGATGTGGGGCATCTTTCCAACGGGGATAGTGCCTCCTTTGCCCGTGAGCTTATAAAGGCGGGAGCCACCTCCCTTATGCTTGGGCATTTAAGCCCCGAAAATAACACTCCCGAAATAGCCTTCGGCAACATGGTTTCAGCCTTAAGAGCCTCGGGAATAGAGCTGGACAGAGATTATTTTCTTACGATAGCGAAAATTCAGGGTGACGGAAAGGCAGTAGCAATCTGATGAGCGGCTTTAAGTTTTCAAACGACAACAAACGTTACCATACCCTTAGCTACCATAATCGTAAGACCTACGGCAGGAAAATGTTCAAGGCGGTAATTGACGCAGGCTTCACCTGTCCCAATATAGACGGAACAAAGGGGAGGGGAGGCTGTATTTTCTGTGACGGAGGAAGCGGTTATTTCACCAACGAAAATACTCTTTTCGTAAGTGAACAGCTTGATCTCGAAAGTAAGCGTATTCTTACGAAATATCCCGACGCAGGAATTACTGCATATTTTCAGGCTCATACAAATACCTACTGCAGCCTTGAAAGACTTCAGAGGCTTGTAAATGAAGCGATAGAATGGGGCGTCGACAGTATAGCTATTGCCACGAGGGCGGATTGCCTTGATGAAGAAAATGTTTCCTTTCTGGGCAGTCTCAGCATACCTGTTACTATAGAGCTGGGCTTACAATCAGTTCACGACCATACCGCTGAAAAAATAAACAGATGCCACAGCTACGAGGATTTTCTTAAGGGATATAATCTGCTGAAAGGCTTTGGAATAAGAACATGTGTTCATATTATAAACGGACTGCCCGGCGAAACCACGGAAATGATGCTTTCAACAGCAAAGCTTCTGGGACAGCTTAAACCCGATGGTGTTAAAATTCATCTTCTTCATGTTATAAAGGGTACACGGCTTTGTGAAATGTACGAAAGCGGTGAATATACTCCTATGGAGAAGGAGGAGTATATCGAAACGGTAGTGAATCAGCTCCGTTTTCTTCCGCCTGAAACCGTAATAGAGCGTATTACTGGCGACGGAGATAAAACAAAGTTTGTAGCACCCTTGTGGAGTATGGATAAAATCTCCGTCCTTGGCAGTATCGATAAAAGAATGAAGGAGCTTGAAATTTATCAGGGCGATTTGTTCGGGATAAATGAATAATATAAAAATTCCCACGATAAGTTTTTCTTGTCGTGGGTCAGCTTTTTATAGAGGATATCATAAGTAATTCTTTTCAACCGACAGTTGATAAAATAAACTGTCAATCGCTTGTAAAATTAGCTTTGCTATGCTACAATTTAAGCATAACAGGAAAAGGAGTGATACAATGAAAATTTTAATCGGTACGAATATCAGACAGCTCAGAAAGGCAAAGGATATAAGCCAGGAACAGCTTGCGGAAGCGGTAGGAGTAACTGTTCAGGCGGTTTCAAAATGGGAAACACAGCAATCCTTACCCGATATCGGAATTGTTCCCGAAATAGCGGAATTTTTCGGGGTTACGCTGGACAGCTTGTTTTTCGGTAATGCTGAGGAAAATACAAAAACAGATATAAGCTGTGTTCCCTGCGACGGTAAGCTGTACATTGTTCAGGCTCGGGACGGAAAAATTCTCGGAAGAGATGGGTGGAAATGCGGCAAGCGAATTTATATCGACCTTGGTGAAGGTGACAACCAGCTTTCTGCTGAGATATGGGGAGACGCCGACATTAAGGGAAATATCGGAGGAGCTGTGAACGCAGACGGAAGTGTAAACTGCGGGAATGTGAGTGGCGGTGTTATCGCAAACGGCGATGTGAATTGCGGAAATGTTGCAGGCGGTGTAACTGTCGATGTAGATGTAAACTGCGGTGTTATCGCAAATGGCAACGTGAATTGCGGAAATGTTGCAGGCAGTGTAACTGCCGACGCTGGTATAAACTGCGGTAATATTGCAGGAGCAGTTAATTCTCAGGGTGATGTACATTGCGGAGATATTTCTCAGTGTAAGGAGATAAAATGTCAGACGCTTTATTGTGAAGGAAAAATTACCTGTGAGAAAATCGAGGGAGAGGTCCATACAAGAGAAGATATTGACTTTTAACAGCAGGTCTGATATATAAAGCTTTAACCCGGCAGTTCGTGAACTGCCGGGTTAACTTTGTTATGCCTATTTACTTGTTAGCCTTCGCCATATTGAGCATTTCAGAGAACTTAAGTCTGTTTCCTGTATGGAGAATGATATGCTCGTAAACCTTGGCTACTATCATCATCATTATAATATCAATGATAAGGAGAATTATTACGGCTATAATACCTTCAAGAACGCTCATCTGGTTAAGAAGTACCGCCGAGGGGAGAACGAAGGGAGAGGATATCGGTATATATCTCGAAAGAATCATCATGATGTTGGTTTCTCCGCTAACTGCACCGATAGCAGGGAAATAAGCGAGGTAGAAGCCTAAAACGCCGATAAGAGACATAGGCTGGATTGCCGCAGAAAGGTCTTCCATTTTGCTGATGCTTGCACCTGCAAGACCTGCGATAGTGGAGTAGAAGAGGAAGCCTAAGATAAACACGATAAACATGAATATGATAGAGCCTGCATTAAAGGTAGAGAGTACAGAGGATAATTCTGTAACGATTGAGCCTGCACTTGCCGCCTCGGAGGAGGTAGCCGCCATAGCTGTGAGCTCTCCTGCCTTGGAAAGAATACCGAAGGGCATGGAAATGAATATGCCTGCAGTTGTGCCTACGCCGATAATAAGGAACTGTAAAAGCGAAACACAGCACATTGCGAGAATCTTACCTACGATAATTGCGAGGGGCTTTACAGAGGTAAGGAGGTATTCCATAACTCTCGAGGTCTTTTCGGTAGCTACCGACTGTGCAACCATCTGGCTGTAGGAGAAAATGAAAATAAAGAGGACGAGGGAGCTTATCATAGGAACTATGGAAGCTAAAGCGTCGGCTATAGGACTTGTCTGATCCTTACCTGCAACAGAAGCACCGTAGGAAACTCCTGTCATTGCTGTAGGGATACTTTCGTCAGCAACACCGAGGCTTCTGAGATAATTTACTCTTACTCCTGTGGCGATAGCACCGCAGAGCATTTCACAGTCTGACTTTTCAATGGATGCGTTTTCGCCGCCCGAATATACGCCTGAAACGGAGAAAGCACCTTCCTCAAAGCTGATTGTAGCCAGAAGCTTGTTGGCTGAATCTGTTTCGAGGGCAGTAAGCATTTCCTTTGCCTTTGCTTCGTCAATATACTGGGGTATTACCTGAAGGTCAGTACCGAAATCGAAGCTCATGCCTGTAGAATCGTAGATATAAAGCTCATTTACCGAGGACTTTTCGGTAGTCTCCTCAGATACTGTACCGCTCAGAACGTCATCAAGGAAGAGTAAGGGGAGAAGATTTGCGGAAGCTGCAATAAGCGCGCCGATAAGAGTGATAACTACTGTACTGATAATGAATGATTTGGTTTTGATCTGCTGTAAAAAAGTGAAACTGAAAACCTGCTTCCAGCCTTTAATTCTCATTTGTACCACCTCCGCATTTTTCCACAAAGAGCTCGTGAAGTGAAGGCTCTCTTAAATCGTATTTTACTACGTTTATGTTCTTATCAAGCATTTTTCTCAGGAAGGTATTTGCCTGTTCCTCTCCCGAAACTCTGAAATCTGTACCGTTGGGAGTTTCTTCAACTATTCTGAGTCCGCATTCCTCAGCTAAATCCATGAAGGGGCTGTCTGCCTTAACGGTAAGATTAACTCTGCCGTAGCTCTTCTTGATTTCGTTGAGGTTGCCCTGAAGAACAGTCTTACCCTTATGGAGAAGTACCAGATCCTCACAGAATTCCTCAATTATGCCCATCTGATGGCAGGACATGATTATGTACTTGCCCTTATCACGTTCTTCACGGATAATACTCTTGAAGAGGTCCGCATTAACAGGGTCGAGGCCGCTTAAGGGCTCGTCAAGAATAATAAGCTCAGGGTTGCATACAAGAGCGGCGGCAAGCTGTACCTTCTGCTGATTACCCTTGGAGAGCTGTTCAGCCCTCTTTTTACGGTATTCATTGATCTGGAGCCTGTCGAAAAGATAATCTATTGCTGCGGCAGTCTGCTTCTTATCCATTCTTTTGAGTGAAGCGAAATACTGCAGCTGCTCAATAATGGTATACTTGGGATAAAGACCTCTTTCCTCGGCAAGATAACCAACTCTTGAATCGATAACGTCAAGTGGCTTATCCTTCCAGAGGACAGTTCCCGTATTCTTACTGAGCATGTTAAGAATCATTCTTATTGAGGTGCTTTTTCCTGCACCGTTTGTTCCGAGAAAGGCGAAAACTCCCGGCTCGTTTATCTCGAAGGATAAATCCTCAACCGCTACTGTTTCGCCGAATTTCTTGGAAAGATGTTCAACTTTCAGTGACATAACTATTTCCTTTCCTTATCTTGTACAGCACACTTTAGCGTGGTACTTTAACATTACGGATATATTATAACACACGTTTTATTATATGTCAATAATTTTTACATAAAAATTTACCATATAAGTAAATTTTATTTACCTATCCTTATTCTTTCGATAGCAGTACATTTTCCGCTTTTTTCATCAATAGTGAGAGAAACGCCGTTTATAAGGATATCTCCTTCGGGGTAGGTGTGCTTCTGAGGATAATAGGTGGTGAGACGGGCGATTATGACGTTTTTGTCCACTCCGAGAATAGATTCGTCAGCTCCCGTGAAGCCTGCGTCTGTGATATATCCTGTATGTCCGCCTAAAATCTGTTCGTCGGCAGTCTGAACATGGGTGTGAGTGCCGATTACTGCCGAAACACGTCCTTCAAGATAATATCCCATAGCTTTCTTTTCCGAGGTAGCTTCTGCATGGAAATCCACAATTATATTGTGAGTGTCAATTTCTTCAAGAAGCTTATCAACGCAGAAGAAGGGGTTGTCGCAGTTATCCATATACGCCATACCAATAAGGTTTATAACAGCGAGTCTTGTTCTTCCCATATCAAGAATACAATATCCCTTTCCCACGGTATCGCCTAAGTTGGCGGGGCGGATAATTATGTCGCTTGTTTCATAAAGCTCGTTCATTTCTCTTCTTTTGAAGCAGTGATTTCCCGTTGTAATAACGTCCACGCCGCCGTTAAGAAGGATATTGGCGGAGAAGGGGGTTATTCCGTTACCGTCGGCTGAATTTTCGCCGTTAACTATGGTTACATCGGTGGAGTACTGCTTTTTAAGGGCAGGAAGCCTTGAAACAAGGAAATCCGCCGAATTCTGACCAACTACGTCGCCAATAAATAGAATATTCAAGTTATCACCTCTTAAATAAAACTGCCGCAGACTTGGCTCTGCGGCAGAACAGTTTTATACTATTATTTGTCAGCCTCTCAGCGTTCGAGAATCTGGCTTCTGTCGGGGCCTATACCAACCATAGCAATCTTACATTCACAAAGCTCTTCAAGCTTTAAGATGTAGTCCTTGCATACCTGAGGAAGCTCGTCAAAGCTCTTGCAGGAGGAAATATCCTCATCAAAGCCCTTGAAGCTTTCATATACAGGTTCACAGTCTGCAAGCTCTTCAAGAGCAGCGGGGAAGTCCTTTATAATAGTTCCGTCAGACTTCTTGTAAGCTACGCATATCTTAAGGTCGCCGATTCCGCTTAAGGTGTCAAGCTTATTGATAGCAAGCTTGGAAAGACCGTTTACTCTTACGGAGTGACGTACGATAACCGCATCGAACCAGCCTGTTCTTCTGGGACGGCCTGTTGTTGTACCGAATTCGCCGCCGCGGTTTCTGATAAGCTCGCCTGTTTCATTTTCAAGCTCAGTAGGGAAGGGACCCTTGCCAACTCTTGTTGTATAAGCCTTTGCTACACCGATGATGTCGTTGATGAGCATGGGGCCTACACCTGTACCTACGCATACACCTGCGGAAACAGGGTGAGAGGAGGTAACATAGGGGTAAGTACCAAAATCAATATCGAGAAGAGTAGCTTGTGCGCCCTCGAACATGATCTGCTTGCCTTCCTTGGCTGCGTTATATACGATAACGGAAACATCGTCAACATATTTCTTGAGACGCTTGCCGTATTCTGTGTATTCCTTGATTATTGCTTCGATATCGTGAGCTTCGCCGCCGTAAACCTCAGTAATAATTTTATTCTTGAGCTTACCTGTTGCGCGAACCTTTTCTGCAAAGAGTTCAGGGTTGATAAGGTCATAAACTCTGATACCACAGCGTTCATACTTATCCATGTATGTGGGGCCGATACCTCTCTTTGTTGTACCGATATCGCTGTTGCCTCTGAACTGTTCGGAAAGTCCGTCCAGTGTTATATGCCAGGGCATGATAACATGAGCTCTCGGGTCAATCTTAAGATTGTCGAAGCTTATACCTCTGGCGCCTAAATTATCAAGCTCGCCGATAAAGTCCTTAGGGTCGAGTACTACGCCTGCGCCGATAAGACAGAGGGTTTCCTTATAGAGAATACCGGAGGGAATAAGATGAAGCTTATATGTCTGTCCCTCGTTTACTACTGTGTGACCTGCGTTGTTTCCGCCCTGTGAACGAACTACAACGTCTGCTCGTGAAGCGATTATGTCGATAATCTTACCCTTACCTTCGTCGCCCCACTGTGTTCCAACTACAATACTTGACGGCATGCTGATACCATTCCTTTCTTACTTCGGATATTTTGCTTTACACAAAAACCAGATATATTATATCAAATATAATTGTTAATTGCAAGACATATAAGCAATTTTTTTGAAATTATTTCATATTTTCAGGTATTTTAACGGATATTTTATTATTATGAGAAGAAAAACTCCCCATCCTTACTCTTTTACAGAGCTTGAACAGGGAGAATTATTCTGTTTAGAACTGCTGCCATAAGCCGCCGTTATGCCATTCCTCCGAGGTTTCGGGAGTTGATTCGGTAGAAACGGCGGTTTCATCCGAAGCATCACTTACAGGAGAAGCTGTTTCCTGATTATCGGAAGAATCGGTGTTTGAGGGGTCATCGCCCGAAGTATCGGTTTCATCGGGGGTGGGAGGAAGAACGGTTATATCCGTGGAATCTGTTTCATCAGAAACGTCAGTTCCATCTGAACCGTCTGTTTCTACGGGAGCTTCAGTTTCTTCATTTTCCTTTGTTTCTTCACTGTCTTCCGTTTCGGGAGGCTCTGTTGTATCATCATCGGGCTTTGTTACGGTGCTTGAGCCTTCTTCTGCGTATGAGAGGTTACTTCTTGAAATATATGTTCTTATTCCCGCTACGATTGCCTTCGCGATACCCTTCTGATGCTCGGGAGATGCGAGAGCCATTGCGTCGCTCATATTATCGACAAAGCCTGTCTCTATAAGTATTGAAGGGAAGTCCTGCTGAAGTGTTACATGATAATAGCTGTACTTTGCGCCTCTGTCCTTGTTTGCTCCGTCAGAGTACACATTATTTGCGTAATATGCGGCAATACTGCTGGAAATTGACTTAGCCAGAGGCTGTGAATATGAAGTGAAGTAGAATGCTTCAACGCCCCTTGCTTCGCCTGTTGCCTTATTGGCGTGAATGGAGAGATAAAGGTCACAGCCATAGCCTCTTGCATAAATCGGTCTTTCCTTTGTGAGCAGGAACTGGCTTTCGGTTTTAAGCCTTATAACGTTTGCTCCCGCCGCCTGAAGCTGTGAGGTAAGCTCCTTGGCAATACCGAGAACAACGTCAGCTTCCACAACCTCGCCGATTGCGCCGGGGTCGAAGCTTGTAGCCGATTTACCGTAGCCGTGGCCCGGGTCAACCACAATAGTAAGACCGCTTAAGCTATTCGTGGGAACAGGGAAGGAAAGAACAAGATCGCCGTCGCTGTTGAATAGTGCGCTGTGACCGCAGTATACGCCGGGCTGTCTCAGTTCAAGCACAAGGCGGAATTTTGTTCCGTTATCCTCTGTTACAGTATCCCATTTTCCTGACTTGAAAACAAGGTTATTGCTGAAATCGGGAAGTTTAGTAACGCTTGTGATATTTTCAAAGGTTATATAAAGGTGGGTCGCGGTGAAGCTGTTAACGTTATAGTCACCGTCCCAGCCTGTAAAGTAGCTGTTTCCTGCCAGCCTCATATTGAAGCCTGTCTTATGCCCCAGATTAAGCTTGATATAGCTGTTACCGCCGCTTGTGCCTATCGCCTTGACGAAAAGGGGATTTTCTTCGATTCCGTATCCGTCCTCGAGGGTTGAAGCCGACATAGCGATACGTTTTCCCGATTCGGTTATGTAATAGTTGCCAGAGGTGGATTTATAGACTTCAAGCACTCCTGCAGGAAGCTGTGAGAAGATCGGAGAGGGTATATCGTCGGCGGTCTTCCCATCGTAAACTATAGTATAATTAGCGGCAGTCTTGACGTATTTGAGGGCGTCGGTTGATTTATAGGGAGAACCGAGAGTACCGATTACTTCGCCTGTTCCTACCGAGCTTGCGTCCTTGATGACAGCCTGTACCTGCTGTGCAGGGGGTTCAGGCTCGGCGTTTATGATTATCTTAGCGCCTATTACCTCGGCGTTATAACCGCTGTTTGAACCGAAAATCTTTATCGTACCGAGATTCTGTTCCTGACCGATAATTCCTTCGGGTGCAGTGTATGTACCCGTATATCTGACATAGGAGGAGTTAACGTCATCATCGTCCTCATAAACCTCGGCTTCTTTCATACTGACTGTCGTTCCGTTTACGGTACCGTATACCTTTGAGCCCTTATAGGCCGTTACAGTAAGCTTTATCTTTGTTCCGCCGTCTACTCTCAGGGTCTTGCCTTCTGAAATAGACTTGTTTATGGATTTCATGACTACAATCTTTCTTTCGATGTTATAAGTCATGGTTTTTGATTTATGCTTTACGGTAAAGCTGTTCTTTCCTACCTTAAGGTCTTTCTTGAAATAGAAGTTTCCTGCGTCATTAAGGGTAATTTCCTCGCCGTTGAAGTATACGGGGAAGTTGCTGTCGAAGGTACCCATGAAGGTAACGCTCTGTTCGCTTGTGGTGAAATTCATCTTCGCAGGAGAGGTCATTTTAAGATCCTCAAAGAGCGAGGTTTCATCTATCTGTTCATTAAAATAGGATTTAAGGGTAGTAGTTGTGTTCATAGGGTTGTCCATAAGTGAATTATAGGAATTGAAGATACTGCCCTTATAGCTCATGAGCTTTTTGGCTACAGTAAGCTGACGGAGAAGCTGATCTTCTGCTTTCCAGCCGGGGCCGTCGCTTCCTATGCGTTCATTATGGTGAATGATGTACATAGGCATACTGTTTTCGTTCAGTAAGCTATCCCACCAGCCCGTAACCTCTTCGTAGGGAAGCTGAACAGATGCAAGGGAGCCATACGCTCTCAGTACTGCGAAATCCACATAGCCCTTTTCGATAAAGGCCTTTGTGTCGGAATAACCGTCGTAAAGTGCCTCGGTATCTCCGTCGGTAGCGCTTCCTGCCTCGTTGTTTACGGAATTTGCCCAGACGTCGTTTATTATGAAGCCTACAGCTACGGAATTGTTGGTGGCATGTATTATTTCCGCGGCTGTACGGAAATACTGCTCAGCTGTATCATAAAGCCAGTTCTGATATCCTATTCCCGATCCGTTTTCCATGTAGCTTTTGAAGCTGTCGGTATTTTTATTCATATAATACCCGTCAAGGATTATACCGTCGCAGGGGTATTTCAGCGTAAACCTGTGTACCTCGGAAATAAAGCGGTCGATGGACTCGGCACTGTTATCAATTCCCGAAAGGATATGACCTAAATCGAGTACCACATAAGGAGAAACACCGTGGTTATAGGCAACCGAAACAGCAGTTGATACAGGGTCGACATCTGTACTGTTCATATCTGTGCTATAATATGAAATATCGTCGTAAACCGTATTGATGAATACGGTGTTAAGCCCTGTTTCGGCAAAGCCTGTATACAGTGTTTCAAGCTCAGCTTCAAGGTTATCTGTGCTTCCTTCTGTGTAGTATTCCACAGTGGGAGAGATTACTGCCGCCCTCATATTTTCGGGAAGATTGAACATATATTCTCCCATTGAGGAATCAGCTTCGGGGTATTCCTCGTCAGAAATAACGAAATCAGGCGTTTCCGCCTCTTCTGCCGAAGCAGGGAAAGTATACCCCGAAATAAGTATTGCCGCTGTAAGCAACAGCGTCGTAAGCTTTTTCATTTATTTGTCTCCTTAGATAAGAAGGTTTTTAAAATTATCTATTTCTTCCTGAATTTTAGAGTTGTGATATCCTGGAGAGAAAAGATAGTTATAGCAGTATAATGCGATTCCGTCGCAGTTTTCGCAGTCGAAGGAATATTCTATCTGTCGCTTTATCATGGTACGGGTATTTATCCATTCCTGTTTGCCTGCACCTGCCCAGGTATCCTCTTCGCCTATTTTATAAAGGGAAAGCCCGATATAAAGCTTCACCCTTGTTCCCGAGACGAGGTCGCTCCAGTCATCTACACAGCCCTTGAAGGGTACGCCCGAATTTTCAAAGCCGTAGTATACCTGAGGAGCAAAATAGTCGATATAGCCGCCCTTGCACCAGGCTTCCGTATCAGCATAAAGCTGGGTAAGGTTGTTGTACATATTGCCCTGTGTACTTGCTCCGAAAATTACTGTCTTACTGCAGTCGTTCACAGCGTCATAGATTTCCTTTACAAGCTTATTGCAGTTATTTATCCTGAAGGAGGAAAGAGTGCCCGAGCCGAAGGCGGCATAAGCGGTACTGTCAAAGGAAGCGTCGGTAGTGGGGTAGAAGTAGTCGTCTATGTGAAGACCGTCCACGTCATAGCCTGAAACGATTTCTCTTACGCCGTTTCCCACAAGCTTTATTGCCTCGTCATAGGCGGGGTTAAGATAATATGTACCGTTCACATTCACGATATATTTGCCCTTTTCTGTTCCCTTGTACCATTTTCCTATGGGATAATCCGAGGAAACAGAAGCTATATCTGCCGCAGAATTAAGCCTGAGAGGATTTATCCATGCATGGAAGGAGATATTTCTTTCGTGAGCCTCATCAATCATAATGTCGAGAGGGTCGTAGCTTATTTTTTTACCCAAAGTACCGCTGAGATACTTGGTGAAGGGGTAGAGCTCCGAGTAATAAAAAGCGTCTCCGAAGGCTCTTACATGAACATAAACCGTGTTCAGCCCCATAGAAGCACAGTTATCGTAGATTTTTCCGATAGACCTTCGGAATTCGGCTTCGGACTGCTGTTTAAGGAGATTATTTATCTCTATGTAGGAAATCCAGACCGCCTTGACCGTCTTATGATTAAGAGCAGTATAACTGTTCATGCTGTAGCTGCTGTTCTGAACAGTTTCTTTTTCGGGAGTTGTTATAATCTCCTCAGAAACCTCAGTTTCTTCGGGAGTTGTTGTAATTTTTTCGGTGACTACAGGTTCTTTTTCCTTTGTAGTAGTTTTAGCTTTTTCGGTTTGCTTTTTTGTTGTAGTGGCTGTGGATTTAACCGTAGTTACCTCTGTTTCGGCAGAAGGTGGTGAAGTCTGTTCCGCGGGAGCTTCCTCTGCTTCATCCGAGGAAACCGTCTCTGTTTCTGTAGCCTCGGGAGGCAGGAGAGTGGATTCCTCTGTATATTCAGTTTGTTCTGATGTGATGGAAGGCAAAACAGGCTCGGCAGAGGTTTTTGTTGGTATTTCAAGAGGCTTTGCCGCCGAAACCGACGTTCTGTCAAGAGCTATACCGCCGAAGCTTCCGTTGGTAAATGCGGATTCAGACAAAGGCTTGTCTATGGATTCGTTTACACCACAGGCGGATATTGTGAATACTGCACTTAACAGAAAAAAAGCGGTTTTCAGAACGGATTTTATATTCACGGAAAACTTTCCTTTCGCTAAACATAATTAAACATTTTATATTATACCATTAAATAAGCCTTTAGTCAATAGTTTTTGCTTGTAATGTTCATATTTCTCGAAATTATGAAAACTGTACAAATCAGCTATATAAATCTACTTTTCAACACTCCCTTTTTCTACGGCGGAAAGTCGTTTTTTTCTTGACAAATGGACTCATATATAGTAAAATAATATAGTACAAAATTTTTCAGGAGGATGTTCTATATTATGGGATTGACATTAACAGAAAAAATACTCCGTGCGCATATTGTTGACGGTGAACCTGTGAAGGGTACTGAAATCGGCTTAAAGATTGACCAGACTCTTACTCAGGACGCAACAGGCACAATGGCTTATCTTGAATTTGAGGCTATGGGCGTTCCGAGAGTAAAAACAGAACGAAGCGTAGCTTATATCGATCATAATACACTTCAGTCGGGCTTTGAAAATGCGGATGACCACCGTTTTATCGGCTCCGTAGCCAAGAAGCACGGCATCTATTTCAGCAGACCCGGTAACGGTATCTGTCATCAGGTTCACCTCGAACGCTTTGGTGCTCCCGGAAAGACCCTTATCGGCTCCGACAGCCATACTCCCACAGGCGGCGGTATCGGTATGATCGCTATCGGTGCAGGCGGTCTCGACGTAGCGGTAGCTATGGGCGGCGGTGCTTATTATATCACATACCCCAAGGTAGTAAAGGTAGAGCTTACAGGTAAGCTTTCTCCCTGGGTAGCGGCTAAGGATGTAATTCTTGAGGTATTAAGAAGAATGTCCGTTAAGGGCGGCGTAGGTAAGGTTATCGAATACTGCGGCGAGGGCGTTAAGACTCTTTCCGTTCCCGAACGTGCTACTATCACAAACATGGGTGCAGAGCTCGGTGCTACAACCTCTATATTCCCTTCTGATGAGATTACAAAGGAATTCTTAAAGGCTCAGAAGCGTGAAGAGGTATGGGTTGAGCTTTCCGCTGACTCCGACGCTGAATATGACGAGGAAATAAAGATCAATCTTTCCGAGCTTGTTCCTCTTGCGGCTTGTCCTCATTCTCCCGACAATGTAAAGAGCGTTGAAGAAATCGGAGCTATGAAGATAGATCAGGTTTGTATCGGCTCCTGCACAAACAGCTCTCTCCTCGATATGATGAAGGTAGCTCATATTTTAAAGGGCAAGACAGTACATCCCGACGTTTCTCTTTCTATCGCTCCCGGCTCAAAGCAGGTTCTCAATATGCTTGCTCAGAACGGTGCACTCGCTATCATGATTGACGCAGGTGCAAGAATTCTCGAAAGTGCGTGCGGTCCTTGTATCGGTATGGGTCAGTCTCCTAACTCAAAGGGTATCTCCCTCCGTACCTTCAACCGTAACTTCGAAGGCAGAAGCGGTACCCGTGACGGTCAGATCTACCTCGTATCTCCGGAAGTTGCCGCTGCTTCCGCGATTGCCGGTTACCTCTGCGACCCGAGAGAGCTGGGCAATATGCCGGTGTTCACAATGCCCGAGAAGTTCATGATCAACGACAATATGATCGCCCTTCCCGCACCGGCGGACGAAGCGGATTCCGTGGAAATCAAGTACGGTCCGAACATTGCAGGCTATCCGGAAACCGCACCGCTTGCCGAAACCATCAAGGCGGAATGCTCCCTCAAGGTCGGCGACAACATCACCACCGACCACATCATGCCCGCGGGCGCGAAGATTCTCCCGCTCCGCTCGAACATTCCGGCGATCTCCAACCACTGCGCCACCGTCTGCGACGAAACCTTCCCGAAGCGTGCAAAGGAACTCGGTCAGTCGATCATTGTCGGCGGTACGAACTACGGTCAGGGTTCTTCCCGCGAACACGCGGCACTCGCTCCGCTGTACCTCGGCGTGAAGGCGGTCATCGTGAAGTCCTTCGCAAGAATCCACCGCCAGAACCTCATCAACGCCGG
>JAZSBN010000037.1:0-29536 GCA_045602405.1 Ruminiclostridium sp. | reverse complement strand
AAACTGAAATTTTCTGTTCTCATTACTATCTTAGAACATATCAAGAATCCTCGCCATCTATGTATCTACGCTCACCCCACCATCCAGGAACCAGCTCGCCTAATGTAATGGTTTTTCTTGTTTTATAGTCCGTCATTATTTCCATATTTCTATTCTCGTATGACAACTGCATAAGAAACTCTCTACATGCGCCACAAGGCATACCGCTACCCTCTATCGCTCCATTTGGAGCTTCATCTCTAAATGCAATCAGTCGTTTAATAACAGTTTGACCACTATTAACATACATATTAAGAGCTGCCACTCTTTCTGCACAAAGGTTCATAACCCCACTGCAGCCTTCGATACAAAAACCTGTAAATATTTCTCCATTCTCACTTTCCACAGCACAAACCACGTGATGTGCATATACAAAAGGAGAAACCTCCTCTGGGTGATATTGTTCCTTTGCTTTTAAATATAATTTTTCCCAAATATCCATATTTCCCTCCACCAAATTCAAATTTGTTAATTAGTATATCTTGGGTCAAGCAAAGGTTTTCCATCCTTATCGACCAACACTGTGAGTCCACCTACATTGGTCCAATGAGCTAATAAATACTGAACCCCTGTCTCTTTGTCAACAATGATACGAGTTCCTTCCATAAGACCTTTCTTTTCAACAAATTCAAACCTGTTATCCATTGCGTTTTCCTCCTTCAAATTCTTATTTATCGTTGAGTTGATTATAACATATTTTCCACATATAGTCAATGGCATAAGCAACACAAAGCCACTTTGGACACAATATCAAAAGTGGCTTCGTAATACTTCTATATAACTATTGAACTTACGGGCTGTGGGGATGTTTTGTTATATGAAGTATCTTTTTCTTTGTTTATGCAAAGTCCGTCCCCTGCCGTTTCACCTTACCCGAAAGAGCAGTATTCTGCAAAAGGCAGGAAACGGGTCAAGCGCATCGCTTGGGTCAAGCGTCACGCTTGCCTATAATGATACGGTCATGACCTGAATAATCCTTTATTATTTCGGCGGAAAGTCCGTTTTCTTCCATTATAGCTTTTACGGCTTCGCCCTGGGTCTCCCCGATTTCTACCGCAAAAATACCCTTTACCTTAAGCCTTGGCGCCCAGAGGGGAATAATCCTCTTATAGAAGAAAAGTCCGTCCTCTCCGCCCAGAAGTGCAGTTTCTGGCTCAAAGGAAACCTCTCTCTGAAGCTTTTTCATCTCCTCTGAGGTAAGGTAAGGCGGATTTGAAAAAATAGCGTCGAATTTTACCTCGAGAAGTATATCCTTATCCAGAACATCGCCCTTTATGGGAGTAACCTTCGCATTATTAAGCTCGATATTCCTGATAAAATAGCTGTAGGCCTCATCATAAAGCTCTACGCCGTAGGTTTCTGCGCCTGTTTCGAGGCTTATACTTACGGGAATACATCCGCTTCCGCTACAGAGGTCGATTACTCTGCTGTCCTTGTTGCAGTATTCCACCGCTAAATCCACAAGAAGCTCCGTTTCGGGCCGAGGGATAAGAACGCCCTCGCCCACATAGAAGGGATAGCCGTAAAACTCCCATTTTCCGAAAATATACTGGAGGGGAACTCCCGAAATGCGTTTTTCCGTAACAGTAAGCAGTTTTCCCACCTGTTCCTCGGTAATTTCCTTATGCCCCGATAAAAGGGGGTTAAGAGCGGTTATTTCCTTGACTATTTCTCCTGCCTCATAGGAAGGGTCGATTATATCCGCCTTTTTAAGAAGGCTCTTTATCATGGAAAAGGCCTCGGCAATTACCATTTATCGCTCTCCTTATTTTCGGGGATAACCTTATTCATTGCCGCTATGGCAACTTCAATCTGCTTGTCGTCAGGCTCCTTTGTTGTAAGTCTCTGGAGAGCGAGACCGGGAGCGGAAATAATACGGGTAACTATATTGTCGTATCGGCCTGCAATACGGATAACCTCGTAGGAAATACCCACGATAACAGGTAAAAGCAGGATTTTACAAGCCACTCTTAAAATCATGGCTATCGTTTCCGAAACAGCAAAGGTCTCGATAAAGAAAGTATTTGTAATCGGAACGATGGAATATACAAGAATACTAATTATAAGAACGAGGAAGATAAAGCTTGTACCACAGCGGGGATGAAAACGTCTCTGGGGCTTTACGTTTTCTACCGTTAAGGGCAGTCCTCTTTCATAGCAGGCTATTGTTTTATGCTCGGCGCCGTGATATTCATAGGTACGGCGGATATCCTTCATAAGAGAAACTATCGCCATATATGAAACGAAAATGATTATTTTAAGAACGCCCTCGAAGGCAGACTGGAAGGCGGAAATATCCGTTTCACCGAAGGCCATCTGTAAGAGCATGAAAAGCCATGTGGGAACGAACATGAAGAGTACAACCGCAAGGGCTATGGCAAGCACCATCGCTATTCCCATGACTACTCCCGTAATTTTATCGCCGAACTTTTCGTCCAGCCATTTTTCAAATTTTGAAGGCTCTTCCTCTCCGTCGTCGTCCAATGCGCCCGAAAGCTCCATGGAACGGGAAAGGTATTTATAGCCCTCGGTAAGCTGGCTTATAAAATTGACTGAGCCTCTGATGAAAAAGGCCTTGTTATACCATTTTTTCGCTCCCGCAGGAGTAGATTCAACAACTATATCTCCGTCCTTTTTGCGGACTGCCATGGCGGTTTCATTTGGTCCCTTCATCATTATTCCTTCAAAAAGTGCCTGTCCGCCTATTGTGGTTCTGTGTATTTTCTCTTTATTTTTCAATTTAGTCTCCATTTCCTTTCAAGGGGTTAAAACGTACTATAATTATAATACTATCCCCCCATTTTGTCAACAAGCGTGACGCTTGATCCTGTTCCTGCCTTTTACCAATCTCTGCTATTTCAAAGTGAAGTGAAACGGCAGGGGACGAATTTATGCTGTATTTTTTTGACACAAGCGTGTCGTGCTTGATCCTGTTTCGCCGCACCTGAAGAAAGCAATGCCTGTAAATCAGCTTGTGCGGCGGTTTTCTCATTCCTTCGCTTTACGCAGTGTTGATAAATGGTGCATATTTTGCCTAATCTGAACAAAGCCCCTCCCCTGCCGTTAATCCTCATTAGGAAAAGAACATTCTTCCAAAAGGCAGGAATCGGGTCAAGCGCGTCGCTTGTGTTGACTTAATGGGAAATTTGTGGTATAATGCCATAGTTAACAGACAAAATAAACCCATGGAAAGGAATTTATTATGAAAAAGTTTTTAACAGTACTTTTAGCTGCGGCTATGATTTTAACAGCGGCAGCCTGCGGAGAAGCTCCTGCAGAAACAGCGGCAACAACAGCGGCTACTGACGCTCCCGTTGTAACAGAAGACGATGCGGCTGCTCCCGACGAGGATATTACAGCAGCTGAAACTGAAGAAACCGAGCCCGAGGAAACAGAAGCTGAAACTGAATCTACCACAGAAGCAGTAACCGAAGCTGTGACAGAGGCAACAACAGAAGCTACAACTGAAGCTGTGACAGAGACTGTGACAGAAGCTACCAAAGCGGAAACAAAGCCTGAAATCGAAGGCGAATATCTTGAAAACGCAATGATGGACGGCTTAAAGGGTAAGTCCCCCCTCTACTATGATTTCGGTATGGTAACTTCTACTATGCCCTGCACTATCGTTATGACCCTTATTGACGGAAACGGCGGTGAAATCGGTGAAGTAGCCATGACTATGACATCTCTCGACAGACTTGCAATGAAAACTACTGCAGAAGGCGAAACAGTACGAGTAATTATTGCTGACGGAAAGTACTACATGGTAAGCGATAACGAAAAATCCGCCCTCTATTACACTCTTACTGCCGAAGAAATAGAAGCTATGGCTGAAGAAATGAAGAACGCCACCACTTCCACATCCGCTTTCAATTTCGATAATGCAGAATTCACATCAGGTACAGAGGAATTCCTCGGCGAAACCTATAAGTATGAAATGGTTGATGACGGTGTAAATGTTGCCAAGCTTTATTTCGATACCGAAACAGGAAGAGCAAAGTACCTCTTCAACGATTCACAGGCGGCTCGTATTGACGACTATTACACAGGCTCTGACGAAAGTCTTTTTGAAATTCCTGCAAGCTATGAATCCATTGATATGGCTGCACTTTTCGGCGGCGAACAGTAATTTCACAAGGTTTTCATCCCTCTTTTACAGTATTGTCGAAACAATTCGGTATACTGACAGGACTACATAAATGAAAACCAAAAGAAAGGACTTTTTATAAATGAAAAAAATTTTAAGCCTTATATCTGCTTTGGCAGTAATTTTATCCATTTCTGCCTGCGGCGGCGAGGAAAAGAAGCCCGGAACCGAAAATAAAGGTGAAGGCGGAAAGGTAACTCAGGTTATCTTCGGCGGCGATTCTCCCAAGGAAGAAGAAGGAGATACCTCGGCGGAGGCTATCGAATTTTTAAAGGAAAATCACCCTTACTATTACGAGAATTTCTATGAAAAAAGATCGAAGGCTCCTCTTACCTTTGTAAGCTCTACCTCGGTAGACGGAGCTGACCCCGTAGTTTCTGAAATCTACGTCAAGGATGATGATACCATGGCTGTCATTGGCTTCGACGCTCTCGGAAGAAAGACCCGAATCCTTTACGACGGAAAAATGGGCTATCAGATTTACGATGAAGAAAAGAAGATCTATAGCATGGAATACGGAAAGGAAACAGTTAAACAAAGTATAGAGAATACGCTCATGAAGCTTAAGTATTCCTTTGTAAGCGAAAGCGGATATAATGTTGTCGATAAAGAGTTTAATGGAAAAAGCTATATCTGCTATATGATTTCATCCTATAATCCCTATACCGACAGTACCGCTACAAGCGAATACTATTTCAACTCAGATACGAACGAGCCCGAATATATTGTATCAGGCAGTTCGGTTTCCGAAATTCTCGAATTCTCCGATACGATTTCCGATGAGAGCATTTTCGATATTCCTACAGGCTATACCGAAGGAACAGTAGAAGCGCTTAACGAAGAGATTATGGCTGCTCTTTCTGAACAGCAGGAGCAGCAGGCTCAGTAATTTATAGCTTACTGAAAACAAACACAAAAATACCCTTCCTAAGGCAGAGCCTTTGGGAAGGGTATTTTCTATGTAATGAAATACTTATGCTTACTTTAAGAAGCCTAAGGAAGAGATTATTGCGGGATCCTTAGCCTTACCGCAGCAAATCTGGAAGAATGCAATAATTCTTAAAACGAGACAGGTTACTGTACCTACCACGAATACGAGCCAGCCCAGGAAGGGAACGATTGCACAGAGGGCTAAAAGAGCCTCGATAACCGTAATCTTAAGGCAGGTTCTTACATGGAACTGAACATACTTGGATTCGCCTGATAAGAGACAAGCGATAATAAGACCGAACACGCTTAAAAGGTAGCAGAGCATTGCTACAACCTTATTGTCGGAGATATCCTTCTTGTCGAATTCAGCGGTATGGTCTGTGGGGTCAACATAAGGTACAGCCGCAGGAGCAGCGGCAGCAGCCTCGGCAAAACGGTTTCCGCAGCTATGGCAGCAGTTTGCAGCGTCATCGCACTGTGTGCCGCACTTTGTACAAAACTTCATAACAGTAAGTTCCTTTCTGATTTTGTCGTATCCCATAAAATGGGGTCAGATAAATTATAATATAATTTACGGGCGGTGTCAAGCCGCTGTAGCAATACGGCGGCTTACTGCCGTAAAATTATCGTGTGAGCCAGATATTGGCTACGTCGAGAGCCTCATAGAGACTACTTCTGTCGCTTGTCTTTACAACCATGTCCTTGGGGTCTATATCCTTGGCTGTTCTTAAAAGAACTACCTTAAGCTTATCGGCAATATCCATTCCGTCAACATTCTTTGTCGACATAACAGTAATATTAGCCACAAATTCGTCGCTCATGTTTCCGTAATAGATCTGATTTCCGTTTCTTACGAGGGGGAAGCCCTTGTAGGTAATGAATTCTTCTGCCATTTTAACCAATTCCTTTCATCTTCAATATTCTTTTATTATGATAACATATTAAGCCGTAAAAATCAAGTAGCACTCCGCCCTTTAATAGGTATGGATTATCTCTCCGCCGCTTAAGAAGCTGTCAACATTGCTGAAAAGCTGGGTAATATACATCTGACGGGTCTTGAAAAGATTTTCTCCGTTAAGATTTATGATTACCTTTCTGTCGTCGGTGGATTCATAGAAGCGTACTGTATCAACGCCGTCCATACCCTTCGTCTTGTCCGCATAGGTATATACAACAGTGGCAAGAAGCTCGCCCTTCGGCTCTTCGAGATAAAGATCCTCTCCTGCCGCGGAAATCAGGTACTGGTACATATCCTTAAGACGTTCGCTGTCGGCTTCTGCTGTTACTGCTTCGCCGTTAAGGTAATGATAATGGATATCAACACCCTTAACGATTTCGCCGTTCTCGTCCACGGTATCCTCAACCTCTGTAGTCTCGAAGCTCATAGTGAACTCTCTTCCGTCCTTGTCGGAATACTCCGCCTTTTCGAGAGAATAGATATAGGGCATAAGGAATAAACGGGAGATAAGACGCTTGGGTTCGATGGTTGCCGCAGGAATATCGCTTAAATTAAAGAGATATAATACGTCGGGAACCTCGCTGGATATGCCGTAGAAGCCTATAACCTCGGTCTTTTCGTTTCCTTCCTCGTCAGTGACGGTGTCTGCTACCGCTTTTCCGAGAGTAAGGGTGTAGGTCTTCTTATTGCTTTCTACAGTAATTACACAGGAAGGATCGTTAAGCCCCGAGAGCTCATAGTCCTGCTCGGTGAGACCTACCCACTGGGCGGATTTCGCTGTAATTCCGTAAAGACTGTACATAAAGTTGGGAGCGTCCTGTAAATCCGCATAAGCATAATAGGGGCTTACAAGCTGGTAGGAATAGACCTGTATCTCTTCCTCATCCTCGGGCATTATACTTTCGATAATGAGGGGCTCTTCAAGATCCTTTCTCTCCACCGTAATCTTTAATACCTCTTCCCCTGTCTGCTGGCTGTACTGAGGTACGGCAACAGTATTCACAAAGCTGAATTTATCGCCTGTATAATAGGAAAGAGAGGATTTTGTATAGGTATATACATTCTTTCCGTCGGCGGTAAAATACACCTTTGTGGTAGTATTCGGAACGTCGTCCCCTATCATAAAGCTATGAGAGGTGCCGTCGGAAAACTCCGCCTTTACGGTAGCCTTCGGCTCGCTGAGACCGTATTTTTTCAGGTCATCGGTCTCCTCGACAAACTGTGCCGCTGTCATAGAGGATGCGTTTTCTACCGCCTTACTGAGATTATCGGTAAGAAGGGGCGCTGCGGAAATATCCGCTATTGTGTAGATGATTTCATCGCTTACGTCCTTCTCGCCGCTGTCGGTAATTTCATAAGTGCCGCTTGAATTGGTGACGGTAAGCTTTGTTAAAGGGCTTTTTGCGTCAGCAATTACAAGACTTTCATCGGTTTCGGTAACCGTTGTTTCTTCCTCGGGAGCCTGTTCCTCCTCAGGAGCAGTAAGCATGAGAATTGCGGCTACTGCGGCAAGAACAAGAATACCTATTCCCGAAAAAATTAAAATCTGTTTGTTTTTACTCATATTTTTTCCTGACTTTTATTATAAATGCTTTCTTCTTACCCATACAACAATACCGATAACGATAATGATTACAGGGATAATTACCGCGAAGGTAAGACCTATACCTACCTGCTGACCCTGGTCAAGCTGATAGGTTTCGGCAGTAAAGGATTTTTCCATAACGGTAATCTTTTCTGCCTTTGTATCGGAGTTTGTATCGAAGAGAGAGAGAGCAACCTCAGCGTTGCTGTAATTTGAAGCACCTGTAAAGTTTTCGATAAAGATTCTTTCGCTTCCTACCGCAATAACCTTGCTGTAATGGGGAACAGCTCCCTCGTACTGTACCTTTGCGGATTCTACGATAGCGTTATAGCTTCCGTAATCGCTGTCGGCAGGCTCCCAGGTGTTGATGTCTGCGTCAAAGGGTACTACAACGGCATTTTCGCCGTAGGTCTTTGCAATTACCGTACCTATAAAATTGCTCTTTTCTGTCCAGAGCTGGTTTACGGGACGGACATGCCAGCCCATGAAGGCGGCATTCTCGGAAAGCTTCATATTCTTATAGTATTCGCTGTCGGTTGAAAGCTCAAGATCCTGTAATAAGGGGAGCATTTCTCCCGAATAGTAGGCATGGTTGGCGTCAAGCTGTGCCACAAGTCCCTGTCCTACCGATAAGCCCCATTCTGCCAGATATTCGTCAAGATTGGGGGTATCTACAGCCTGTGAAGGCGCGATATAGATAAGGCTCTTGCCGTATCTTCCTCCGTTGGAGAGCCATTCGTCAAGCTTTGTGACAGCGCTCAGATTATAGTCTCCTGTAGGAGCGTTGATAACGATGATGTCAATATCATCGGGGATTTTTTCAACCTTGTCTACCTCGAGGGTAGAAACCTCGTAGGCGTTCTTTGTAACAATATCGGAAAGTATAGTAACGTCGCCCTCGCCGAAGCCTGTCGTAAAGGCTACCTTAGTAGGATCCTCCATAACAACCGACATTACCGCGGAAACAATTTCCTGCTCGGCGATACTGGAATAATCCGTTACGGCATAACCGCCGTAGTATACATAATACTGTGCCTCGGAATAGCTGTAGCTTTTTCCGTCATTTAAGGTATAGCGGAGAAAATCTGCCATTTTAAGTATTCTGTAACGGTCGGTTTCGCCGCTTCTTATAATTACCATTCCGTCCGAAAGGGTCTCGGTATAATCCTTCGAGAAGTCGGGGTCGGAAAGAAGGTTTACATATTCGAGAGAGATATTGCTGTTTATCTCGGTCATTTTTTCGAGAAATTCGGCAACCTGAAGATAAAGCTTATCTCCCGAGCTCTTTAAAGTGTCCTCGTCAGCGGTAACATAGAAGGAAAGCTTCTTGTCCACATTCTTTAAATATTCCTCGGATTCCCCGCTTAAGGTGAAGATAGAGCCTTCGGTAAGGTCCGCCTTAACGTCGAAGCGGTCAAGAACAAGATTGAAAACCACGTTTACGAGAACTATTGCCGCTACGAAAATAACGGTAAATACTACCGAAAGACCACCGTGCCTGAACTTCTTGCTCTTGAAGGGGTTTTTTGAGGGAGCTTTTTTCTTTTCCTTTGCAGTATCCTCTGCATTAAGCCTGATTTCGTCTTTTTCAGCCATTTTCTTCTCCTTTCTATTACGCCCATCTGCGTTTTTCAAGCACTCTTACCGTTAAGAAAAGGAAGATTACTATAACGCTGATGAAGAAGATAACATTTCCGAGACTGAAAATGCCTGTGGTAAATTCAAGATATCTGTCGAAAATAGAAATACTTTCGATAACATCTGAAATAAACTTTACGGGGATAACGGAAGCGATCACGTTTATAAGAGCGAGAGCCACATTAGCCGCGATAGAGCCTACCGCCGCAACCATCTGGCTTTCCGTAAGGGAAGAAACGAATACTCCCACAGAAACGAAAACGCCGCCGATTAAAGCGAGGGCAACGAAGTTGCCGAAGATAAGCGCCCAGTTTACTGCCGCAAAGCAGCTCAGCACAACGCCGTAAATGAGCATTATCACATCTCCCAGAAGGAAGATTATATAAGCGGAAAGGAATTTTCCCGTAACAAGCCTCATAAGCCCTACGGGTGCAGTAAGAAGAAGCTGGTCGGTCTTCTGCTTGTTTTCGTCAGCCATAAGTCTCATGGTAAGTACGGGTACAAAAATCATGAATACATAGAACATGGCGAGGAAAACGCTTGATGTGTCGGTGCTTCCGCTGCTTAAAGTGAAGAGCCAGAAGAAAAATCCCGAAAAAAGGAAGGATATAGCTATAAATACATAGCCTATGGGTGATTTGAAATAAGCCGAAAGCTCGCGGCCCAGTATTGCTGTCATTATACCGTACCTTCCTTTCCTATTTTTTCAAGCTTCTTTTCTATCTTTTCGGCGCCGCCGTATTCGTCGCCTGTAGTAAGCTTTAAGAATACCTCTTCGAGAGAAAGCTCGTTGGAGCGCATCATAAGTATAGGATAATTTCTTGAAGCAAGCTTCTTGAATACGTCTCTTCTTACGTCTGCGCCTTCCTTTGCCTCGATGTGATATTCATATACCTTTTCGTCAATCTGACGGCCGATAAATACTCTTTCAATATCGGAAACCGAGGTAAGAAGCTTCTTTATTTCCTCCTGTCCTCCCTCGATATGGAGAACAAGCTTATGGTCGGCGGAAAGATTGCGGGCTAAAGCGTCTGCATTATCGTTGGCTACGATTCTGCCCTTATTTATAACTACGATTCTGTCGCATACCGCCTGTACCTCGGGAAGAATATGTGAGGAAAGAATGATTGTATGATTCTTTCCGAGCTTCTTTATAAGAGTGCGGATCTCGATGATCTGCTTAGGGTCGAGACCTACCGTAGGCTCGTCAAGAATAAGCACCTTCGGATTGCCCACAAGCGCCTGAGCGAAGCCCACACGCTGTTTATAACCCTTGGAAAGGTTCTTTATAAGCCTTTTTCTTACGTCATTAAGCTTAACTATTTCACAGATTTCGTTAAGATGCGAAATCTTCGGAAGTGTGCACTTTTTAAGGCGGTAAACGAAATTCAGGTATTCGTCAACCGTCATGTCGAAATAAAGGGGAGGCTGTTCGGGGAGATAGCCGATAAAGCTTTTAGCCTTAATCGGATCCTCTAAAATATCAACGCCGTTGATAAAGGCCTGTCCCTGGGTCGAGGAAATATAGCCTGTGAGAATATTCATGGTTGTGGACTTTCCTGCACCGTTAGGGCCTAAAAAGCCTAAAACCTGTCCTTCCTCGACTTTGAACGAAATATCATTTACAGCTATCTTTGAGCCGTAGCTTTTCGTCAGGTTCCTTACTTCAATCATTTCTGAATGTCCTTTCATTAACCTTCGTCAATAGTTTTCAGGAAACCGCAGTTTCCTTATTTTATAATATACCGCAAAAGTGATATGTGTATGATAATACCGTGATATTAGGGTTATCCTTCCTTTACGAGAGCGATATCCTTTTCAAGCTGTTCCTTAAGGAGCTCTACGCTTCCGAATTTTCTTTCCTCTCTTATAAAGAAGCGGAAGAAAACTCTTACCTCTTTTCCGTAAAGGTCGCCGTTAAAGCCGATAATATGGGTTTCGGCAATAATCCTTCCGTTGTTTTCAACGGTGGGACGTACACCCACATCGGTAACGCTTTTATAAACCCTTCCCTCTATCTCTGTCCAGGTTCCGTAGACTCCAAAGCGAGGGCATACCATCTCCTCGGGAACAACCTGATTTATAGTGGGGAAGCCGATTTCTCTTCCGAGCCTTTTCCCCCCGGCAACGGGAAGCATATAGGAAAATTCATAGCCTAAAAGCCTGTTTGCCTTTTCGATTTCGCCCTCCTCAATAAGAGCGCGTATAACGGTAGAGCTTACTATTTCCCCTTCATAGCTTACGGCAGGAACTATCTCGCACTCTATCCCCTTTTCGTGACAGAGTCTTTCGAGCATTGCTGGATTGCCCACGCCGCCCTTTCCGAAGCGGAAGTCATAGCCGCAGACCACATAGCCTGCATTAAGGCGCTTTGCAATAATCTCCGAGACGAAATCCTCGGCGGAATAGTCCCTGATATCGCTGAAATCGGGAGCATAAATATAATCGAAGCCCATTTTGTCGAAAAAATCAGCCTTCTGCCAATGAGTTATAATGGACTTGCTTTTCGAGTTACGGAATTTAGGAAGGGGGGTATTCCCGTTAAAGGTAAAAACAACAGACTTAAGCCCGCCCTTCATAAGAGCGCGCTTTACAACCTCGATATGACCGAGGTGAAGCCCGTCGAAAAATCCCAGGGCCACCGCCGTTTTTTCCTTATTTTCTGTTACGGTAATATCCCTCAAGATAATCTTACCCCTTTTAACTCTGAAATGTCTCTTAAATCGTTTGTCGGTGCGGGTACGGCTATTGCAGGCTGATGCTCCTGCTCTTCCTTGGGCTTTTCAGGGAGCTTTACTCCGAAGCGCTGAATAACCTCAAGCCTGTCGCCGTCTCCGATAGTACCTATAGCGAGAAGGATTCCCTCGTCGCTTAAAATACGGTATTCACGGCTGTTTTCCATGTCCAGCATTATACGCCTTGCGTCAAGCTCGGCGCCGTTCTGGAAAAGTCTTGTCTGAATTTCGTCGAGATGTGCCGCAGGAAAGGCTTCGAACAGCTTATCGAGGGGAAGAAGAAGCTTCTTTACGCCCTCTCTGCCTTCTTTTTCGAAAATATCCTTTACCTCGGAAAGAGTGTGGCAGTCCTTAATAGTAAAATCTCCCGAGCGTGTACGGGTAAGCCCTGTCATGATAGCTCCCGTGCCTGCCTCCATTCCCATATCGTGAATGAGGGTTCTTATATAGGTGCCCTTTGAGCAGGATATAACCGCCGTAGCGAACTCTTCCTCGAATTTCTCGAAATTCAGAGAATAAACGGTAATGGGACGGGGCTTACGCTCTACCTCTATACCCTTTCTGGCCAAATCGTAAAGCCTCTGGCCGTTGACCTGTACCGCACTGTACATGGGGGGAGTCTGTAAAAGCTCGCCCGTGAATCTCTGCTTTAAGATATACTGCATATTACGAGAAACACGTTCCTCGCTTCTCGAAATAACCTTACCCGTAAAATCCTGAGTATCGGTAGTAATGCCGAAACGCATTTCCGCCTTATATTCCTTCGTATTATCGGGACAGAAATCCACCGCCTTCGTAGCATTTCCCACAAATATAGGAAGAACGCCCTCCGCCATAGGGTCGAGAGTTCCGCCGTGACCTATTTTCTTGGTGCCGCAGAGCTTTCTCATTATCGCCACAACGTCGAAGGAGGTATACCCTTTTTCTTTATAGATACAAATTATTCCGTTCATATACGAAGTTCCTTTTCTATAACTCCGAGAAGCTCTTTTTTCGCCTCTTCGGCAGTCATATTCTTAAACGAACAGCCTGCCGCCTTGGTATGGCCGCCGCCGCCAAAGGCAGTACATATTTTCTGTACGTCCGCAGAGGAATTGGAGCGGAGAGAGGCCTTCCAGCCGTCCTTCTTTTCCTTAAGGACTACGCCTACCTCAACCCCTTCTATCTGACGGGGAATAGCTGAAATGCCGTTTCCGTCCTCGGTATCAACACTGTCGAGAAGCTCCCTTGTGAGTACCACAAGAGCACATTTTCCGTCAAAGTAATATTCGAGGGAGCGGTAAATGGTCTCCTCGAGAGATATTCTCTCCTTAGTCTTCATATCGAAGAAAATATAGTTGAGCTTATCGAAGCCGAAATTGAATTTAAGAAGCTCCGCCGCTATAATATGGGTCTCGGGAGAAACCGAGGAATACTTGAAGCAGCCCGAATCGGTAGCGATAGCGGTATAAATGCACGCCGCTATATTATCGTCAAGGGAAACGCCCATTTCAAGGATAAGCTTGTAAATTGTCTGGCCGCAGGCAGAGGCCTCAGCCTCAACAAGCTTACGCTCCGCAAAATCAACGTGTGAAACATGGTGGTCTACCGCAAGAGCCGCCTTATCGCCGTATACTGCCTCAAGGTCACCTAAAAGACGCTTGTCCGCCACGTCGACGCTTATTATGGTTTCTGGCTCAAAGTCCTGTTCGATAACAGCATTCTTCATGAAGCCGAAACGGGAAGAAATCTCATCGGCACAGATGTTCTTCGCCTTTTTTCCAAGCTTCTGAAGCGCGGAACAAAGCGCAAAAGCACAGCCTAAGGTGTCCCCGTCGGGGTTTGCGTGAGAAAGGATAAGGAAGCTGTCATGGGCTTTAAGGAAGTCCGCCGCTTCTCTTATTGTAACAATTTCTGACATATAAAAACCTCTGAAATTACTCTGTTTCGTCCGTTTCGCCGCTTTCCGACGGTTTCGGAAGCTCGTCGATAATCTTACTTATTTTTTCGTAATATTCCTGTGAATTATCGGGCAGGAATATAAGCTTCGGCATTTTTCTCATTTTAATGCGGCCGTTTATACGTCTGATAAAGAAGCCTGCCGCCTTTTCGAGACATTCAACAGCTTCCTCGGTCTTATGCTTACTGCCAAGTACGGAAATATATACCTTGCAGTAGGAAAGGTCGCTGGTAAGCTCGATATGGGATACCGAAACTATTTCGTTTGAAATACGCTTGTCTTTTATTTCAGGAAGGGCAGTAGAAATCTCTCTCTTGATGTCCTCCGTCAAGCGGTTTAAATTGTGATTAGCCATAATAACTCCTTTCAATAGGAGAGTTTTACAGTCGGGGCTCCGCCCCGTACCCTGCAAGCCTTTAAAAAGGCTTGACCTAAACCTCCGTCCTCGGACAGAGGCGGCCTTGCATGAATTTTTCTGAATTTGTTTATTCCTGTTTTTCGATTTGTACCGATACAGGAACAGACAGACGGTCGCCGCCCGCTTTATAACTTGAAAAAGCAGTTATTCCGCCCCTGACGTTTCGGAAAAGCCTTAATTAAAAACTTACTCCCAAAAAAGCAGAAACAAACATCCGACTGCTGTCAGCTATCAGAAGTATTGCCGCTTACCGCCGTTTAGAAAAGCTTTTGTTTAAACCTCACTTCCAAAAGGCGGAACAGACAGGCGGTCGCCGCCCGCTTCATAACTTGAAAAAGCAGTTATTCCGCCCCCTGCCGTTTCGGAAAAGCCTTAATTAAAAACTTACTCCCAAAAGGCAGGAACTGGCCGACGGCTTCCGTCAGTCGCGGTATTCTTCTACGAGGTAGGCTTCGAAAATGTCGCCTTCCTTGATATCGGTATACTTTTCAAGGCTTATACCGCATTCATAGCCTTCAGCTACTTCCTTAACGTCGTCCTTGAAACGTCTTAAGCCGCCGATCTTGTCGTCGGCAATAACGATACCGTCACGGACGATTCTGATATTGCACTTTCTTTCAACCTTACCCGAAAGAACGTAACAGCCTGCAACGATACCAACGTTTGTAATCTTGTAAACCTGACGCACTTCGATTCTCGCACATTCAATATCTCTGTACTTGGGAGCAAGCATACCCTTGATAGCGGTCTGAACCTCTTCGATTGCGTCATAGATAATTCTGTAAAGACGGATATCAACGCCGTCACGCTTTGCGTTTTCTGCAGCAGCAGGATGAGGTCTTACGTTAAAGCCTACGATAATAGCATTTGAAGCATTTGCAAGCATAACGTCGCTTTCGCTTACTGCACCAACCGCGCCGTGAATAACTCTTACTCTTACTTCCTCGTTGGAAAGCTTTTCGAGGGACTGGCGTACTGCTTCAACAGAGCCCTGTACGTCTGCCTTTACGATAATGGGAAGGGTCTTCATCTGACCGTCTTCAATCTGGGAGAAGAGGTTGTCAAGAGTAACCTTCTGATAAAGCTTGAACTGTTCTTCCTTAGCGTCGAACTTACGCTTTTCAACAAGCTCACGGGCAAGCTTTTCATCTTCAACAACTGCGAAGGTGTCGCCTGCACTGGGAACCTCGGAAAGACCCATGATTTCTACGGGAGTGGAAGGACCTGCTTCCTTTACAACTCTTCCTCTGTCGTCACGCATTACACGGACATGACCTACGGAAGTACCTGCGATAATAACATCGCCTGTTCTTAAAGTACCGCTCTGAACGAGAACTGTAGCGATAGGACCCCTGCCCTTATCGAGACGGGCTTCGATAACGGTACCCTTTGCGAGTCTGTCGGGATTTGCCTTTAAGTCGAGAACTTCTGCAGTAAGATTTACCATTTCGAGAAGCTCGTCAATACCGTCGCCCTTCTTAGCGGAAACGGGAACGCATATTACATCACCGCCCCATTCTTCAACAACAAGCTCATGCTCGGTGAGCTCCTGCTTGATTCTGTCGGGGTTAGCGGCTTCCTTATCCATCTTGTTGATAGCTACGATAATGCTTACGCCTGCAGCCTTTGCGTGATTGATGGCTTCTACCGTCTGGGGCATTATACCGTCGTCTGCGGCTACAACTAAGATAGCGATATCGGTAATGCTTGCACCTCTTGCACGCATGGAAGTGAAGGCTTCGTGTCCGGGGGTATCAAGGAAAGTGATATCCTTGCCCTGTGCGTTTACCTTGTAGGCACCGATATGCTGGGTAATACCGCCTGCTTCGCCGCTGGCTACGGAAGCGTTTCTGATTCTGTCGAGAAGAGATGTCTTACCGTGGTCAACGTGACCCATAACTACTACTACAGGAGGACGGGGCTGGAGATTTTCCTCGGTATCCTCTACCTCCTCGAAGAGTCTTTCTTCGATAGTTACTACAACTTCCTTTTCAACCTTAGCGCCTAATTCCTCGGCAACAAGAGCGGCTGTATCAAAGTCGATAACCTGATTGATTGTACACATTTCGCCGAGACCCATAAGCTTCTTGATTACCTCTGTTGCAGTAACCTTTAATCTCTGGGCAAGCTCGGAAACCACGATTTCATCGGGAATCTGAACCTTAAGCTGCTGCTTTCTTGCTCTTTCGAGCTCAAGACGCTTAAGCTTCTGTGCTTCGGTTTCACGGTTGTTCTTTCCGTACTGTCCACGCTTGTTCTGCTGGGACTTCTGGTTGATTTTCTGCTTCTTTGTGAAGCTTTCTTCTCTGTGACCGCTCTTCTGGGAAGCGATAGTCTCATATTTTTCGTTGTACTTGTCGAGGTCAACATAGCTTCCTCTTGTATCAACGTGCTTGGTTACCATTTCGCCTCTCTGTACAGCCTCGCCCTTTACCTTTGCCTTGGGAGGCTCGTTTGTCTTGACAGCATTGATATCAACCTTAACCTCTACGGGCTTGGGCTGAATACGCTGTTCCTTCTGAGGACGGTTTTCATTTCTTCCGTTACGGAAGTCCTTCTTATCGCCGCCTCTGTCATTATTCTTGTCGAAGCGTCTTTCGTTATTCTGAGGTCTGTCGTTCTTATCGAAGCTCTTTTTCTCGAAGGGCTTCTTTTCTACAGGCTTTTCCTCTGCCTTCTTTTCAACAGGCTTTTCGGTCTTCTTCTCGGCAGGCTTCTTGTCCTCCTGCTTCTTTTCAGCCTTCTTTTCTACGGGCTTTTCAGCCTTCTTTTCGGTAGCTGCAAAATAAGCGTCGAAGCTCTTTACCTGATTTTTCTGAGTAATATACTCTAAAACGATATTGAGCTCGCTTTCTGTTACGGAAGCGGCAGGCTTCTTTTCTGCGCCCGTCTTTTCCTTTACGATTTCGATAATATCGTTGGCAGTAAGGTTTAAATCCTTAGCTGCGTCTTTGATTTTTGTTTTTTGTTCTTTTGGTGTCATTCGGTATCCCCCAATTTATTATCGTGTTTGGTTATTGATTTAAAAAGTCCTTTATCGAGAATGGCGATTACGCCTGTACGCTTACCCATGACTACGCCTATTTCATCGAGTGTGGCGTTAACGGTTTCTACGGGAACCTTGAATTTTCCGCAGACAAAGCGTACTTCTTTTTCGGTTTTTTCTGATATGTCCGACGCTAAAACAACGCCGTATACCTTCGATTTCGGATTCTTAACCTCGTCGGCTACTGCGTCGAAGCCGGAAACCAGCTTTCCTGCTCTCCTGCAAAGGCCGAGAGTTCCTAATATATTATTCATCAAGCGCCTCTATTTCCTGTTTAAGCTTTTCGTAGATATCCGCCGATATTTCACATTTAAGGGAGCGTTCAAGGCTGTGCTTTTTTCTTGCGGTCTCGAAGCAGCCCATATCACGGCATATATATGCGCCTCTTCCGGATTTTTTTCCCGTAGGGTCTATGGAAATATCGCCGTCCTTGGCTCTTACAACTCTGAGGAGCCCCTTTTTCCCGAGCATTTCATCACACCCGAGACATTTTCTCATAGGAGTGCTTCCTGCCATAGATTAACCCTCGAAGAAGCCGCTTTCAGGCTTTATGTCGATCTTATAGCCTGTAAGTCTTGCGGCAAGCTTTGCGTTCTGACCCTTGTTTCCGATAGCGAGGGAAAGCTGGTTATCGGGAACTACTACGGAGCAGGTCTTGACCTCCTCGTCGGGAATTTCAACGCTTATAACGCTTGCGGGCTTTAACGCCTGAGTAATGAACTCCTTGGGGTCGTCGCTGTATTTTACTACGTCTATCTTTTCGCCCTTGAGCTCCTCGCATATCTTTGTGATTCTGTTTCTCTGGGGGCCGATACAAGCTCCGAGAGCGTCAACGTTTTCATCGTTGCTGATGACTGCGATCTTGCTTCTTGAGCCTGCCTCACGGCTTATGGACTTGATTTCTACTGTTCCGTCGGCAATTTCGGGAACTTCAAGCTCAAAAAGACGCTTTATAAGATCTCTGTGGGTTCTTGAAATTCTTAAGGTAGGTCTTCTGTCACTGGCGGAAACACCTGAAACAAATACCTTTACCATGTCGCCCTCGGTAAGCACTTCATCGGGAATCTGGTCGTTCTTGAAGAGCATTACCTCGTTGCCGTTAACGCTTACAAGAGCATTGCCGCTAAGGGTTTCAACCTTCTTGACCTCGGCGGTAAGAGCTTCGTTCTGAAGGTCGCCCCACTGTTCAACAAGCTGGTTTCTTTCAACTTCCTTGATACCCTGCTTGATTACCTGCTTCGCAGTCTGTGCCGCAATACGGCCGAAATGCTTGGTATCGAGCTTTACTGCACAGACGTCGCCGATATTGTGACGCTTGCTGTAGTTTCTCGCTTCCTCAAGGCTTATTTCGTTGGCGTCGTCCTCTACTACCTCAACAACGTTCTTTAAGATAGCGACGTCGAATTTTCCCTTTACGATATCAATATCGAACTTTGTGTTCTCGCTTCGGGGATAATCCTTCTTTATCGCTATTACGAGGGCAGTCTGAATCTTCTCTACAAGAAGATCTGCGTCAACGCCCTTCTCCTTGGCAAGTAAGGTTAAAGCCTCGAAAAGCTCTGTTGTGTTTGATTTAGCCATTTTTTCTGTGTCCTCCTTATAAGTCTGAATTTATCTTAACGCATTCGGATAATGCAAATATTTTCGTTTCGTCTCCGTCGGTAAGGGTTATTGTGGAGGCTGTTTCGTCGTAATCGGATAAAACTCCGTATACCGCCGTTTCCTTGCCCTTTTCATCCCTTACGGTTACTCTTATCCTTTCATTCAGGGAGGCTCTGAAATGCTCGGGCTTACGGAGCTTTTTCGTAAGTCCCGGGGAGCCTACCTCCAGAATGTCGATATTGCCGATAAAATCCTGCTTATCGATGATTTTATTTATCGGCCCGGATATTTCCTCACATTCGTCGCTGTCCATGCCTCCGTCCTTATCGAGAAGTATACGAAGATACCACATGGCGCCCTCTTTTTCGAAGCATACGTCCCACAGCTTATAGCCCTTCTCCGCAATAAGGGGGGCTACCGCCTCATAGGCTCTTTCTTCGATTCTTGAATTTTTTTCAGCCGTATAAATCATTCCTTTCATCAGTATTCGGCAAAAGCCCTTAAATAAACAATAAAGACCGGATTTGTCAACCCAGTCTTAAGCTTACCTATTACAACAGATTATACATCACAAAAGCCGTTTTGTCAAGGCTTTAAAGGCATTTTTAAGGCAATTTAGCTATAATAACGAGTATCATTCCTTAAATTCTCCGAATTTTTCAATAATAATGCACACAAATTTCATATTTTCTCTTGTTTTTTTAACAAGAAAGTAGTATAATAATATAGTATTTTCAGGCCTTCGCCTGTTTAATGCGTTGTCGCGGTGATTCTGACGAAGTATTTTTGTGTTTATCGCCGCACGATTTCAGCAAGAGAAATGTGCAGAGACAAGGAAAGGACAACGCCGACGTATTCTTATACGTCAAGCCGATTCTGACGAAGTATATGCACATTTATCGCCGCACGATTTCAGCAAGAGAAACGCAAAAAGACAAGGAAAGGGCAACGCCGACGTATGTTTATACGTCAAGTTGGCATTAACGCAGTATTTTTGTGTTTATCGCCGCTGAAAATAGGCCTCCTTAGTTAAATGGATATAACAAACCCCTCCTAAGGGTTAGTTGTGAGTTCGATTCTCGCAGGGGGTGCCAACGGGAATTATCCCAACGCCAAAAAGCAAAAACAAAGACAGAGACAGGAACAAAAGAAAAGAGCGGAAAACTATAACGCTGGTGATGTGGGCGGATAAGGTGTGGCCTGTCCGCCCGTAAGATTTAGACTGGGGGAATTATGAGATTTAAGTTCAACCGAAAATACACACAGATTGCAGTTTACGCAATAATCGTTATTGTTATAAGCGGAGTTCTTTTGTTCTGCCTGAGCTCGGCTCCCGAGGCAGGGCAGATATTCGACCTTATCGGCGGTGCTGTAGCTCCTATAATATGGGGCGTGGTTATCGCCTACCTTCTTAACCCGGGAGTTGACTTTTTCCGCTTCAGGGTCTTTAAAAAACAGAGTCAGCATTCCGATTCACCGAAAATAAGGCGATTATTCAAGAACCTTTCAATACTTATCGTTTTTGTTATTACTCTCGGAGCTCTGGCGGGGCTTGTGATTCTTATCGCACCTCAGCTATTCCAGAGTGTATCGGGACTGGTTACCAACTTCGACGTTTATTCGGCGAATTTCATGAACTGGGCTAAGACGACCTTTGCGAACATTCCCCAGATTGTTGAAATTCTTGAAAATCCTATTGCTCAGATTGAAACCTTCCTGACGAATATGTGGGCGGACTTTTCTCCCCAGATTCTCGATTTCGGAACAAAAATCGGCGGAAGCCTTTTAAGCTTTGTTCTTGGCTTCAAGGATTTCATAATCGGCTTTATTATTGCAGTATATTTCATATCCTCGAAGTCAATGCTGAAGGCTCAGGCTAAGAAAATCCTCTTCGCCTTCCTCAGAAACAATACCGCACAGCGTGTTATCGAGGTTTCAAACCGCTGTAACAATATTTTCAGCCATTATATCTCGGGTATACTTATAGACGCCTTTTTCGTGGGCTGTGCTACCTTTATCGGAGCAACCCTTATAGGTACGCCCTATCCGCTTCTTATGGCGGTTATAATCGCCTGTACGAATATAATCCCCTTCTTCGGACCATTTCTGGGCGGTATACCTGCCTGCTTTATCACGCTTCTTGTGGATCCCCTCAAGGCAGTATGGCTGGCGATATTCTTTGTTGTGCTCCAGCAGTTCGACGGTAACGTTATGGTTCCCCTTATCCAGGGCGACAGAATCGGTGTTCCCTCTGTATGGGTACTTGTAGGTATAATCATCGGCGGCGGACTTTTCGGCTTTGCCGGAATGCTTCTCGCAGTACCGATTTTCGCTATAATCTATATGCTCTTCAAGGAATTTCTTGAAGGAAAGCTCCGTAAGAAACAGCTTCCCACCGACGGTATCATCTACAGCAGAAGCGATACCGATAAATATGTCAACGGCTATGTCTATACCGACGAGGAGCGCGCCGAGGATGAAAAGTGGATAAAGATTCTGGCAGAAAGCGGAAGAAAAAAGGGAGTAATGAAAACTACTGCCGAAAAAATCAAAGGAATAAACGCCCGTAAAAAATAAAGGCGACACCGCATAATTATTGTCGTGCGATTGCGAAGCTGAATTTTTCGTCAGACGATACAAAATGCACAGTCAGTACTGTATGTACTAACGAGCATTTTTGTGAAGTATGGCGGAAAAGACACAAGCAAGCGTACGGCAAAGGCATCAGCCGTTAATTGTGCGGTGTTGCCTGAGGGCTTTCATAAAAGAAAGGAACAAAGGCTATGAAGGAACAGCTTCAGAAAATCAAGGAACAGGCGCTGGCGGAAATCTCCGCTCCAGGCGACCCCAAGGCTCTCGACGATTTAAGAGTAAAATATCTCGGTAAAAAGGGAGAGCTTACCGCTATATTAAAGCAGATGGGCGGCCTCTCCGCCGAAGAAAGACCCGTTATGGGACAGCTTGCTAACGATGTAAGAGCCGCTCTTGAAGCCGCTATCTCCGAAAGAGGTACAGCTTTAAAGGCAGAGCTTATCGAAAAGCAGCTTCAGGAAGAGGCTATCGATGTTACTATGCCCGGCGTACGCCGTGAGGCAGGCAGACGTCACCCCCTCAATATCGTTTTAGAAGATCTTAAGGGAATCTTCAGAGGTATGGGCTATACAGTTGTAGACGGCCCCGAGGTTGAAGAAACAAAGTATGTTTTCGATATGCTCAATACCGACGAGGGACATCCCGCAAGAGACCCTCAGGACACCTTCTACATAACAGAACAGATTCTTCTCCGTACACAGACCTCTTCTGTACAGATAAGACAGATGCTTAAGGAAAAGCCTCCGATAGCTATCATAAGCCCCGGACGTGTTTACCGTTCCGACGCTGTGGACGCTACCCACTCCCCTATCTTCCACCAGTGTGAGGGACTTGTTATTGATAAGAAAATCCGTTTCAGCGACTTAAAGGGAACTCTTGAGAACTGGGCTAAGAGCCTTTACGGCGAAAACGTAAAGCTCCGTTTCCGTCCTCACCACTTCCCCTATACCGAGCCTTCCGCCGAGGTAGATTTACAGTGCTTCAAGTGCGGCGGTACAGGCTGTCCTCTCTGTAAGGGTGAGGGCTGGATCGAAATGCTCGGCTCCGGCTGTGTGCGTCCCGAGGTTCTTATAAACTGCGGTATCGACCCCGATGAATACAGCGGCTTCGCTTTCGGTATCGGTCTCGAACGTATCGCCATGATGAGATACAATATCGACGATATGAGACTTCTCTACGAAAACGATTCGAGATTTTTAACACAGTTCTGATACCGGAAAGGAAAGGAAACCAATATTATGAATTTATCCATGAAATGGCTTAACGACTACGTTAAAGCCGATATGCCCATAAAAGAGTTCGTTGCAGAAATGACAATGAGCGGTTCAAAGGTAGAAACCTACGAATATACAAAGGGTCCCGTTGAAAAGGTAGTTATCGGTAAGGTTACCGAAATGAAGAAGCATGAGGACAGCGATAAGCTCTGGATCTGTCAGGTTGATGTAGGAACAGGCGTTATCCAGATTGTGACTGCCGCACAGAACGTATTCGAGGGAGCCTTTATCCCTGTAGTTCTCGACGGCGGCGTGGTTATCGACCGTCACAACAACACAGTCATGAAGATTAAGAAGGGTAAGCTCCGCGGCGCTGAAAGCTGCGGTATGTTCTGCTCCTTCGAGGAGCTCGGAATGGATAATTCCGACTTCCCCTATTCCTCTGCCGACGGCGTTCTTATCCTTAACGACGACCCCGATTTCGATAAGATGAAGGTGGGCGACGATGTTTTAAAGGCAGTAGGCCTCGACGATATAAGCGTTGAATTTGAAATCACAAACAATCGTCCCGACTGTCTCTCCGTTATCGGTCTCGCAAGAGAAGCAAGCGCAACCTTCAAGACTCCCCTTAACGTTAAGGAGCCTTCCTTCAAGGGTATCGACGCAGATATCACAAAGGAACTCAAGGTTACTGTAGAAAATACAAAGCTTTGTTCAAGATATATGGCGGCTAAGGTAAAGAACGTAAAGATCGGACCTTCTCCCCGCTGGATGGTTGAAAGACTCCGTGCCTGCGGCGTAAGAGCTATCAACAATCTCGTAGATATCACCAATTTCGTAATGCTCGAATACGGTCATCCTATGCACGCCTTCGACGCACGCTACATAAGCGGTAACGAAATTATCGTAAGAAACGCTAAGAAGGGCGAAACCTTAAAGCTTCTTGACGAGGCTAAGGAGCCTGTACAGCTTTCCGAAGAAATGCTTGTTATCTGTGACGCTGAAAAGCCCGTGGCAGTAGCAGGCGTTATGGGCGGCGAGCACAGCGGTATCTGGGAGGATACAACAGAGGTTATTTTTGAATCTGCCTGCTTCGACGGCGTTTCCGTAAGACGTACCGCCAAGAAGATAGGCGAAAGAACCGAAGCAAGCTCCCGTTTCGAAAAGGGTATTGACCCTATTAACGCTAAGAATGCTCTTTACCGTGCACTTGAGCTTATCGAGATGTTAGGCTGCGGCGAGGTAGTAAATACAGTTATTGATATTGATAACTCCAATAAGGTTCCTCATAAGCTTAAGCACGACTATAAGTGGGTAAACGAATTCCTCGGCTCTGATATCTCCGAAGAAGAACAGATTTCCATTTTAGAAAGCCTCGGTTATATCTATGATCGTTCCACAAACGAAATCACAGTTCCCAGCGTAAGAATAGATATGCTTCTTCCCTGTGATATTGCAGAGGAAATCGCAAGAATCTACGGCTATAACAATATCCCCTCCACAATTCCGAAATTAAGCAGCAGAAGCAAGGTTACTCCCGAGCAGAAGTTCAGCGACAAGCTTATCGATATCATGCTTTCTCAGGGCTGTCTCGAGGCTATGACCTTCAGCTTTATCTCTCCCAAGGGCTACGATAAAATCAGACTGCCCGAGGAAGAAAAGAGAAGCGTAACCCTTCTTAACCCCTTAGGCGAGGATACAAGCGTTATGAGAACTACGATGATTCCCTCCATGGCGGAAATTATCGTTAGAAATATCAACAACAGAACCTTAAGCGGCCGCTTCTTTGAAATAGGAAGAACCTATAAGCCCCTTGAAACTGTGGATATGCTCCCTGTTGAAAAGGATGTGCTTTGCGTAGGTATCTACGGCGCGGAGGAAGACTTCTTCACACTTAAGGGTATCGCAGAGGAGCTCTTCGCCAAGACAGGCGTTAAGGCTAAGTTCGCTAAGTCCGTAAACCCCACCTTCCACCCCGGAAGATGCGCTGAAATGACAGTAGGCGGTGAGGTTATCGGTACTCTCGGTGAGCTTCATCCCCTCGTAACAGAGAATTACGGCGTTAAGGAAAGAGTTTATATCGCATGCTTCGATATAGAAACAATGCTTAAAAACTCCGATACTGACGTAAAATATAAGCAGTTACCCAAGTTCCCCGCAATTTCGAGAGACTTAAGCCTTGTATGTGACGAGGATATGGCTTCCGGCGATATTATCGACGTTATCACAAAGGCGGCAAAGAACCTTGAACAGGTTACTCTCTTTGATATGTATAAGGGCGTGGGTATTCCCGAAGGAAAGAAGAGCCTTTCCTACAAGCTTATCATGCGTAAGAATGATAAGACCATGGAAACCGAAGAGGCTGACAAGTCTGTTGAAAAGGTACTTAAGGCTCTCGGCGAAATCGGCGTAACATTAAGATAAAGGAACGATAAAAATGAAAAAGATTGCAAGTAAAAGTATTTTAACTATCCTCTGCGGCGCTATGATTGCCGCCGCGGCAGGATGCGGAAACACAACCGCTTATCCTCTTAACATCGACGGCGAGGATATCCGTGCAGGTATCTATATCATGAATCAGCAGACAGCTATCTCCGAGGCTCAGGCTAAGCTTAAGGAAGAACAGCCTGACCTTGATACAACTGCAGAAGATTATGATTTCAAGAAGCAGGTTATCGAGGGTATCGGCGCTGAGGAATGGGTAAAGAACAAGACCTTTGAGCTTTGCCGCAATTATGTAGCTTCCAACAAGCTTTTTGAAGAAAAGGGTCTTTCTCTTACTGCTGAGGAATTAAGCGAAATAAAGAGCCAGACAAATTCCCTCTGGACAGAGGAAAATATGTACGCACAGTATATCTACGGCGTGGATATCGTGGGCGAATACTATGAAAGCATCGGAGTAGGTCAGCAGTCCTACAGCGACTTACTCACCAACGATTACAAGAACGAAGCTTTATTTGAATATTTCTACGGTGCTGAGGGTATTGAAAAGCCCGATGACGCAGAGGTGGACGCAAAGCTTCTCGAAAAGTATTTTGCAGTAAACTACTTCACCTATGACGCGGCTGTAGGCGGCGAAACCGCTGAACAGAGACTTGAAAAGCTCAATAACGGCGAAAGCTTTGAGTCCGTATACAAGACCTATATGGACGACAGCGAAAGACATACTCTTGAGGAAGACAAGAAGGCCGCTGAGGAAGCGGGAGAAACCTATGAAGGCGACCTGCCCGAGAACGTAGATACCGAGCTCCCCGAAGCTGACAGCCTTATCCAGGTTATCGACAAGGAAACAAGCTCCATGGATGAAAGCTTCATTTCTCAGGTTGACGAAATGAAGGAGGGTGAAAACAAGATTATTAAGGTTACTCCCTCCGAGGGCGAGGAAATCGTATATGTTGTTTCTAAGGTTAAGCTTTCCGAAAAGGCTGAGCTTATGGCTCAGTACCGTGAAAATGTTGTAAGAGACATGAAGGGTGAGGAGCTTGAAGAAAAAATCAAGGCGGCAGGCGAAGGCTATGCACTTAAGGAGAATACTGCCGCAACAAGCCTTTACACAATCGACAAGCTTTTAGGTTAAGATTAAGGGAGAAAAAGATTATGGAGAATTCGACTTCTTTTGACTGGACTGACGTAGCAAGCTGGGAAAGCGAGGGGCTTTTATATTCAGAGGATATAGAAGCACTTTCCTTCGAGGGCGAGGATTATATTGAATCCGCCACAATAAGCGTTCCGATTCCCGACAATATGAAATCCTTCTCGGTTTCCGTTAAATCGGGCAGCCGTGCGGAGAATACCGACACAGGCTATATTACGGTAGGCTTCGGCGAGGGCGACAGCGCTATGGGTTTCAGAAGCAACGGAATTTCAAGCACAAGCTATGTTCTTACTACCTTAGGGGACAGCGAAAGTCCTATAAATATCAAGTCGGGCTACGATAATCTTTTCGTTAAGGTTGAAACGAGAAACCCCGATAAGGACGAAATCGACTTCTACTTCAAGGATCTTGATATAAAGTTCTACAGTAAAAAGGGCGAGGTCGATTTCTTCGGAAGCCTTACAGGCGAAACCTTTATCCAGACCAACACGGAGGAAAGGGTAGTTCAGCCCGATACAACCCCCAGATTTCTTATTGCGGTACTTGGCTTAGCTGTGGTAATCGGCGGCGTAATCGCTTATAAGAAGCTTAAGGACAGATTCTATACTTTATAATGCAGTAAAAGCTTTATAGAAAATTTTAATCCCGCAGTTACAGAACTGCGGGATTGTTTTTTTATAAAAGAAGAATATTGCTCAAAGGGTCTTTATTCTATACTTCACATTACTGTATCAAATAAACAGAATCCAGAAAATCTTCCACAGAATATGAAATCCCATGTGGGAAAGCATAGCGTACTGTATGCCGTGCTTCATGTAAAGATGACCGCATATAAGGCCTGCAAGGCTGTTGAGCGTAAAACAGCGTACAAGAATAAGGGGAGTAATTCCCATTGTCATGGCAGTTGTAGGAAGGTGCCCTGCGGCAAATAAAAGCGCAACAACAATATTTGCTGCAATTAAAACGCCCATGGGAACGCTTTCCTTTTTCTTGAAAAACAGCTTCCATATTATAAAAGCGAGCAGAGACATCAGAAACCATCTCATCATGATTTCTTCGAGAACGCCGCCGTAGGTAAGACAGGAAATCATGTAGGCGAAGCTGGGCTTCTGTTCGTAGGTTGCGGCTACCTCAGGGATAAGATTTGCAAAAACGCCGTATTCAAGGGCAATAAAGATGATACTACCGATAACGGTCAGAATAATTGTAGTAAGAATTCCCGATTTGTTTATTTTAAAGCTTTTCAGAAGGCCGATTTTTTCAGCAAGAATATACCCGAAAAATCCCAGCAGTAACATCTGCCCTGCTGTCTGAACGGCAGTAATGATATGCAGGGTAAATATATCGGAAAAACCTGTTTGCGTCAACATATCTGCAAGCAATGCGGGGTCGTAGGTTTCTTCGAGATAGAGACTTGTGAAAAATCCGCCGATTAAGCCTATGGGGAGTAATGCAAGAGTAAAAAGGAGCGGTTTTCTGAACTTTTTAAGCATTATACTCGCCCCCTTCGCTGTATGTTTCTACACAAAAACTCTTCTTTCCGCAGTTCGTGCAGGTAAGTCTTCGGGTGCTTGGCGTATGGGCTGCAAAAAATAATTCCTTAAAGCCTGTTCTGAATACCTTGTGGCACTCGGGACAGATATAGGCAATGTTTTTGTAATAATATCTCGAGAATATTACCGCAAAAATTATCTGTAGCAGAATTGCAATTATAAATGGTATCCACATTCCATGCATTATGCCTGATATCAGGGTGGCAACCTCGGCGATTTCAAGAGGGATACCTGCCGCAAACATAATTATCCGCATTTTCCTGAGCTTTTTCTTATTTTCCATGATATTCACTATGTCGCCGATGGATTCAACAGTGAAATTATCGAAATTCTTCAGCTCGGACTTCAGCTCATTCAGTGATGAGAGCTTTTCCTGACGTTCCGTGATTTCCTGCTTCAGGCACTCCGACTGCTGTTCTAAAAGGAGAGATATAACCTTCTGGGTATTTTCTTCCTCGAAAAGCGTCGAGATGTTGTCGATTGAAAAATCAAGACTCCTGAGAAAACAGATAATTTTAAGCTTCCTCAGATCGTCGTCTGAATATAACCGTCTTCCTCCCTCGGTAAGCTCGCTGGGTATGAGAATGCCTCGGGTATCGTAGTACTGCACCGTACGGACGGTAATTCCGCAAAGCTTGGCGATTTCTCCTGTTGTGTATTTCGACATAGCTCCAACCTCCTTTAATGCCATTATAGAGCATTACGTTACGTCACAAGCAATAGGTTACGCAGGGGGATTTTTTAAAATTACGTAATTTTTATATATTTTTTTCAAAACCAAAGGCTGTTACCTCATGTAATGCGTGAGCCAGTATGGTTTCAGGTGAAAATTTTTCCGCTGTTCTCTCGTCAATGCTATAAGACAGGAAATCTTCATAAGGTGATGAGGCAATAGAATAAAGCATCTTCTCACCTTCGACAAGACCGCTTACATCATAATATAACGTAGCGTCATCTTCGTGGAAATCCTCCACATGAACGCTGTCGTCCTCTGTTTCTCGCCATGCTTCGATTATAATTGTCAGAGTTTCCACTTTTTGAGGGGATGAGCATTTTTTTAATTCGATATAGAGCTTTCTGAATTTCTCAATATCCTTGTCACCATAGTGAAGTGTTATTTTCTTCTGAACAAGATCAAAATCACATGTTCTGATAAGATCGGCAATTGTCATATTTCCTCTTTTCCATATAAAACAAAAACTCCGGCACTATTGTACCGAAGTTTTGATTGGCAGGGGTGGTAGGAATCGAACCCACGTCAAAGGTTTTGGAGACCCCTATTCTACCATTGAACCACACCCCTGTGTATTGGTGCGCCAACAGGGACTCGAACCCCGGACCAACCGGTTATGAGCCGGTAGCTCTGACCAACTGAGCTATTGGCGCAATGTACATGGTCATTCGTGGTGACTCGTGGGGGAATCGAACCCCCGTCGCCGGCGTGAGAGGCCGGAGTCTTAACCGCTTGACCAACGAGCCATATACATAAAAAGAATAGGCAGGGCCTATTCTTTTTATAATATTTGGTACACCTTCAGGGACTCG
>JAZSBN010000036.1:0-108658 GCA_045602405.1 Ruminiclostridium sp. | reverse complement strand
GTTATTCTTGAGGTTCTCAGAAGATTATCTGTTAAGGGTGGCGTAGGTAAGGTAATCGAATACTGTGGAGAAGGCGTAAAGACCTTATCAGTTCCCGAGCGTGCTACTATCACAAATATGGGTGCAGAGCTTGGCGCTACCACTTCTATATTCCCCTCTGACGAAATCACAAAGCAGTTCTTAAAGGCTCAGAAGCGTGAAGAGGTATGGGTTGAGCTTTCTGCTGACCCTGACGCTGAGTATGACGAGGAAATCGTAATCAATCTTTCCGAGCTTGCGCCTCTGGCTGCTTGTCCTCATTCTCCTGACAATGTTAAGAGCGTAGAAGAAATCGGACCTATGAAGATTGACCAGGTATGTATCGGTTCCTGCACAAACAGCTCTCTTCTCGACATGATGAAGGTTGCTCACATCTTAAAGGGCAAGACTGTACACCCCGATGTATCTCTTTCTATCGCTCCCGGTTCAAAGCAGGTTCTTAATATGCTTGCTGAAAACGGTGCTCTTGCAATTATGATTGACGCAGGCGCAAGAATCCTTGAAAGTGCATGCGGACCCTGCATCGGTATGGGTCAGTCTCCTAACTCAAAGGGTATCCCCCTCCGTACCTTCCTCCGTAACTTCGAGGGCAGAAGCGGTACAAAGGTTGGTCAGATTTACCTTGTATCTCCTGAGCTTGCGGCAGCCTCCGCTCTTACAGGTGTTCTCACAGACCCCAGAACCTTAGGCGAAATGCCTGATTTCAAGCTTCCTGAGGAATTCATCATCAACGATAACATGGTTGCACTTCCTGCAGACGAAAAGGACATGGACAGCGTAGAAATTCTCCGCGGTCCCAACATCAAGCCCTTCCCCGAAACTGCTCCTCTTCAGGAAACAATCGACTGCGGCTGTTCCTTAAAGGTCGGCGACAATATCACTACTGACCACATCATGCCTGCAGGCGCAAAGATTCTTCCCTTACGTTCCAATATTCCTGCAATTTCCAACTACTGCTTCACAGTATGCGATGAAAAGTTCCCTGAAAGAGCCAAGTCTATGGGACAGAGCATTATCGTAGGCGGTGCAAACTACGGTCAGGGCTCCTCCAGAGAGCATGCCGCACTCGCACCTCTCTATCTCGGCGTTAAGGCAGTTCTTGTAAAGAGCTTTGCTCGTATTCACAGAGCAAACCTTATCAATGCAGGTATCCTTCCTCTTACATTTGTAAATGAGGCTGACTATGAAAATATCGCTGAAGGCGACAAGCTCGTTATCGAAGGCGTAAGAGCTGCTGTTGAAGGCGGAAAGACTGAGCTTATCGTCCTCAACAAGACAAACGGCAAGGAAATCCCAGTTCTCTGTGAGCTTACAGGCAGAACAAAGGATATCATGCTTGCAGGCGGTCTTCTCGACTATACAAGAGAATCTCTTAAGTAATGACTGATTTTATGAAATTACTTTTAGGCAAACCTAAAGCCCAGAGAACTGACCTTTCCCTCGAAATAATAATTGTTATAGGTTTAGGACTGGTTGCGTTCTTTTTGGTAAAGAAATTTCTCAGTAAGATTTTTCCGACTATTGATGAACAGCTGGAAAATATTATTCCGATAGTAGCTGCAATAGGCGTAATGGCTTTAGGCTTCTGGATTACTAACCTTTAAAAATACGGCGTCAGGGCGGATATATTTATCCGCTTGCCGCCTGAAAGTAAGGAAAGAGGTAATTGTATGAATAAGATTACGGTAATTGCGATAGCTGCGGCTTCCTTTTTTGCAGGACTCTGTCTCGGACAGCTTTTGGGCGGAAACGGCGGCTTCGGCTGTAATAACGGAAATACCTTTATCAATAACTATGGTAAGGACGAAGAAGAATACGATTATGAGGAATATGATGATTCCGAAGACAGTATTTCCTTCTGATAAAATAACGGAGGTAACTACCAATGGCAAAGATTGAAATGAAAACGCCCCTCGTAGAGATGGACGGCGACGAAATGACCCGAATCATCTGGAAGATGATCAAGGATATCCTTATCTGTCCTTATGTTGATTTAAAGACAGAATACTATGACCTGGGTCTTGTTAAGAGAAACGAAACAAACGACCAGATCACTATCGACAGTGCAAACGCAACAAAGAAGTACGGCGTTGCTGTAAAGTGTGCTACGATCACTCCTAACGCACAGAGAATGACAGAATACAATTTAAAGGAAATGTGGAAGTCTCCTAACGGTACAATAAGAGCTATTCTTGACGGTACTGTTTTCCGTGCTCCCATTATCTGTAAGGGTATCAACTCCCTTATTCCTACATGGACAAAGCCTATCACTATCGCTCGTCACGCTTACGGCGATGTTTATAAGAACAGCGAAATGAAGGTTAAGGACGGCTCCAAGTGTGAGCTTATCGTAACTGATAAGGACGGCAACGAAACACGTCAGCTTATCCACACCTTCAACGGCTCCGACGGTATTATCCAGGGTCTCCACAACATCAACGGAAGTATCGCTTCCTTTGCAAGAGCATGCTTTAACTTTGCTCTCGATACAAAGCAGGATTTATGGTTTGCTACAAAGGATACTATCTCCAAGCAGTATGACCATACCTTCAAGGTTATCTTCGCTGAAATCTATGAGACTGAATATAAGGCTAAGTTTGAAGCGGCAGGAATCGAATATTTCTACACTCTCATCGACGACGCTGTAGCAAGAGTAGTACGTTCCGAGGGCGGCTATATCTGGGCTTGTAAGAACTATGACGGCGACGTTATGTCCGACATGGTTGCTACTGCATTCGGAAGCCTCGGCATGATGACCTCCGTTCTCGTATCTCCCGACGGTGTATACGAATATGAGGCGGCTCACGGTACTGTTACAAGACATTACTACAAGCACTTAAAGGGCGAAGAAACCTCTACAAACTCTGTAGCTACAATTTTTGCATGGACAGGCGCACTCAAAAAGAGAGGCGAGCTTGACGGAACTCCCGAGCTTACCGCTTTCGCTGAAAAGCTTGAAAAGGCTACAATCAAGACTATTGAAGACGGCGTTATGACAGGCGACCTTTACGTTCTTTCTTCTCTCGAAAATAAGCGTAAGGTAAATACAGAGGACTTCCTCTTAGAGATTAACGAGCGTTTAAAAGCTACTGTATAATTATAACGCTATATGACACTGTACAGAGGTCGTGTTATCGAAACCAAAGGAAAAGGAAAGATCTGAAATGGCAAAAAGCGAAAAAATATCAAACTCGGTAATTAGACGTCTTCCTCGTTATTATCGTTTTTTAGGCGAATTATTAACGGAGGGAACAGCCAAAATCTCTTCCCGTGAACTGGCGGAGAGAATGAAGCTTACTGCGTCACAGATAAGACAGGATCTGAACTGTTTCGGCGGCTTCCGTCAGCAGGGCTACGGCTACAATGTTTCCGAGCTCAGAAACGAGATAGGCGCAATTCTCGGCGTAGACAGACAGAATAAGGCTATACTTATAGGTGCGGGCAATTTAGGCCATGCTATTGCAGTACATCTGAACTTTGACAAATACGGCTGTAAGCTCTGCGGAATATTCGATACCGACCCTAAGCTTGTGGGAACGGAAATGAGCGGTATGAAGATTATGGGTACTGACCGTATCACAGAATTCTGCCGCCAGAACCAGCCTAAGATTGCTATTCTCTGTATTCCGAAATCGGCGGCACCTCAGATATGCGAGCTGTTGATTTCTCTCGGAGTAACCGCTTTCTGGAATTTCTCCCACTATGATATAAACCTTGAGCATAACGACCTGATTGTTGAGAATGTTCACCTCGGCGATAGTCTTCTTGCTCTTAACTATGCGGTAAGCAACAGCGGAAATAACGAATAAATGAATAACTGCCGATACCAGAGGGTATCGGCAGTTTTTTGACAAATTTTAAAAATTTATAATAAATTTACCAACCTTTTTTAAAAAAACTCCACTGTATTATTGAGAACGTTCTTAAAAGGAGAAGCAAAGCAATGAACAAACAGGATGCTGACAGGATAATTTCTTCATACGTCAAAAAGCTGTTCGGTTTCGCAATGTCAAGGCTTTCTAAAATTGATGAAGCGGAGGAGCTTGCGGCGGATATAACCTTACAGGTTTACGAAGCATTGTTAAAACAGGATAATATTGTAAACCTTGACGGTTATGTATACCGTATTGCCCGAAACGTCTACGCAAGGTATATTGACGGCAGGAAAAAGGGTACTGCCGTTGACGGTATCGAATTCATACCTGACAGCAAGGACTTTGCGTCGGAGCTTATGAACAGCGAAAGCTATGGAATACTCAGACGGGAGATTACATATCTCTCGAAAATCCAGCGTGAAATAATCGTACTGCACTATTTTCACGACAAAAAGGTCAGTGAAATAGCAAGACTGCTCTCAATCCCCGAAAATACAGTAAAATGGCATTTAGCCTGCTCACGAAAGGAGTTAAAAACAGGTATGGAAAGAACAAGAATAACAGGAACCTTAGGTACAGAGCCTATTCGCTTCAACAATATGGGACATGGCGGCACACCCGGCAAGCTGGGTGATACTGCGAATTTTCTCGCAAAGGTAATAACACAGAATATAGCCTATGCGGCATATCATCAGCCAAGAACTATAAACGAAATTGCTGAGGAGCTTGGTATAAACCCTATATTTGTTGAGGATGAGGTTGCCGTGCTTGCGGAATACGGCTTTATGGATAAGTTACCCGGTGAAAAGTACCGTACCAATATCTGTATATCTGAATTCAATGAAACATATTATCGAATTTACAAGGAAATAAATCAGAAATATACAAAGCTTTTTGCGGAGAAATTCTTTGCACCCGTGCTTGAAAGCGTTACAGAAATTCCCGAATGGCTTCATATTCCCGATAATGATATAAATCTGCTGAAATGGAGTATGGTTTGCTTTTTAAGCAATTCGCTTGCTACAGCAGAGATTTCAGGAGAAAAGTTTTCCGTAAAGCGTCCTGACGGGGGCGATTATATTGCTTTTGCAAGCGTTGATGTAAAGCCCGACTGGGATATGAGTGATGCCGAGGAAGATATTTACTGGGCCTGCGGCGATATGAATCGTGACAGATGTAATGAAGATGTTTGGTGGAAAAGCTGGCAGCTTGACTGTCATTGGACTGCCAGACGAGGAAACTGGAGAGACAATCTTTCTGAAGATTACGATAAAATGTACTTCTGGCTTAATAATCAACTTCCCGAAACCGCAAGCAACGCAGAAAGCTACGCACGACTGCTTGATAAGGGCTATCTTTTGAAGAAAGACGGCGAATACAGGTGTAATCTTATTATTTGCGACAGCAAAAAGAAATGGCATGAATTCTTACACGATACACCTGAAGAAATAACAGCACTTTCCCGAGAATATGCCGCTGAAGCGTTGAAGGCAGAGCTTTACGGACAGCCTGAACACATGCATGAGCTGTTAAAATGCTTTACTCAGAATATGGCGTGTAAGCTTCATACAAGAATGATGAAGCAGCTGCTTGATATGGGTGTACTGAAAATGCCTACGGAAGAACAGGCAAAGGGACTTTGCACAATTATGTATATGGGTGAATAAAAATAAACTGCCGATACCTTAAGGTATCGGCAGTTTCGCTATTTATCTTCCTCTTACCGCTTCAACAAGATCGGTGAAAAGCTTGCTGTATTTAAGGCCCTTGGCGGTACTTAGCTTAATTATTCCTCCGTGAAGGGAAACGGGAAGATTTTCTCCGCCGAAGGCTACGGTTTCCTCGTTATGGCTGAAAACTCTGTCACGGATGGCCTCCGCTTCCTTTAAATCAGTCCTGTTCGTAAGAAGCACGAATTCGTCGCCGCCGATTCTGAACATTATCATGTCTTCTTCCTTTTCGTTGTCGATACGCTTCAGGCATTCTGCGATAGCTACATCCCCTGCGTTATGACCGTATTTTTCGTTAAAGGGAAGAAGATTACACATATCAAAGCATATAGCGTAGGTTCCGTCCATTTCTCTTAAGTACTCATAAAGTCCCGTAAAATCAAATTTCTGTTTCATAGAATATCCTCCTGAATTATCAATAGGTAAATTGAACTTAGGGTATATTTCTGAAAAGCTTCGTCTTTTTCGGTAGTGGGACGGAGATTCGCCCCATATTTTCACAAAAGCACGTGAAAATACTTCATGGGAATTATAGCCGTATCTTAAAGCGATATCGAGAATTGTATCGTCTGTGCCGAGTAAATCCCTTGAAGCGGCAGTTATGCGCCGTCTTGCAATATAATCTGCTATGCTGATGTGGAAAACGTTTCTGAACATTTTCTGCAGTGCGGAAAGACTATACATACATTGTTCAGCTATCGCCTTCTGTGATATATCCTCACAGAGATTTTCCTCGATATATTCGAGAGCTATAGTAAGAGCCTCCAAGCTTTTCAAAATATCACCTCTTTGCCTGTTTCTAATATGATTATTATCAGGATAACGTTATCTTGATTTTATTATAGCCTAATTTTTGGGATAATTCTTGACTTTTTGAGTAAAGGTTATAAAATATTTACCTCCGCAGTTATAAAACCACGGAGGTATAATTTTGTTATTAAAAATTGTTCTTACCAGACTGTTACTCTGTTCTGAGCGCTACTACAGGATCCTTCTTAGCCGCTACACGAGAGGGGAATAAGCCTGCAATAAGAGTAAGAAGAACGCTTATAACGATAAGGATTATTCCCGCAACGGGAGGAAGCTTTGAAAGTCCCTCGATATCGGTGATATCCTTGATTATAATGTTTATCGGAATATTGAGGATTACCGTAACAAGAATACCTATACAGCCTGAGATAAGTCCGACAATAATAGTTTCCGCATTGAATACACGGGAAATATCCTTCTTCGAAGCACCGATAGAACGGAGAATACCGATTTCCTTTGTACGTTCGAGAACAGAAATATAGGTGATAATACCTATCATTATCGAGGAAACGATAAGGGAGATAGCAACGAAAGCGATAAGAATATAGCTTATTGCGTCGATAATATCGGTTACCGAGGACATAAGCATACCTACGATATCAGTGTAGGTGATAACCTTATTTTCCTCGCCGTTTTCTTCCATACGCTTATTATAATCGGAGATAATCTCTGTTATATTTTCCTTCGCCTCAAAGTCAATAGGATAAATCATGATAGAGGAGGGCTTTTCAAGGTCGATAACGCCGAGATTTGTGATATTGTCGTAATAGGTGGAGGAGGAAACTACCGTAGCCTTTAAAGCCGCTTCAGTATAAAGCTTCATCATTTCCTCACGCTCTTCCTCTGTCATAGAGGAGAAGTAGGCAAGCTGTTCGTCGGTAAGCTGAGATAAGTCTATACCGCTCATATCTATAGCCGACATATCGATTTCAGGCATTTCTGTCATACCTGCCTCGGGAGCTTCTGTTCCTGCTGCAGTAAGCTTAACCTTAAGCTCACCGTTCATATATTTTGCAAAGTATGCGTCACGCTCTTCAACGGACATAGCCGCATAAGCGTTACGTTCTGTTTCAGAAAGCATACAAAGCATCAGGTATTCAGCCTCTGTAATCTGTGATGAACCGATAGTGAGGGGAGTAAGCTGTGCCATATAAGCCGCCTGTTCCTGAGGTGTCATTTCCGACAGCATAGCCTGCTGTTCGGGAGTAAGCATTGAAAGGTCAACCGTAGGAGCAGGTGCAACCTGCATGGAAGCGATGAATGCCGCCTGTTCTTCGGGAGTCATCTGAGCAAGCATAGCCTGTTCCTCGGGAGTAAGCATTGAAATATCGAAGCCGCCCTGAGCCGCCATCTGCTCCTGCATTTCCTGCATCTGAGCCATAAGCTCTTCAGCTTCCTTCTTACGCTCCTCGGCTTCCTTTTCAGCCTTCTCAATAGCCTCGTCGCCAGCCTCTGTGCCGTCAAAGGGGAGACCTGTGAAAACGTCGTAATCCTCGTTTTCCTGCTGTTCCTTAACGATTTCGCTTTCGTTTACACGGCCTGAGATATATTCCATAAGGCTCTTTTTATAGCCGATTGTACCGCTTATAGTGGAAGCACTTGTTTCCTTCATACGGATAATGCCGACTATTTTAAGCTGAACGCTGTCTTCAAGCACGTCTGCCATAAATTCGGCGTCGTCACGCATATCAATCCATACGCCGTCCTCGTTCTTTTCGTAGAAGGCGGTATTGTCGGGAACACGGAAGGTAAGGTCGAGGATTTCCTCGTAGGAGTAATCTCTTCCGCCCTCGATTTCGCCGACATCTTCCTTTTTCTGCATCATATCGCGTACTGCGGTACGAAGGTCTTCTATATCCCTGAGTCCGAGGGTATAAAGAGTATAGTCGGTTACCTCGTTATACTTATCCACGATGAGTACGGCTTCATCATAGCTTTCGGGCACCTTACCCGCTACAAGCTCATACTTGTTATTGAACATTTCCTCGTTTTCGGTAAGCTCCTGGAATATGTTGGTGCTTCCTGCCGAAGAGGAGGACATAAGTGAGGTAAGATCCATCATTCCCGAAACGGCACCGAAGCCTATTTCGTTCATAACGTTGCTGGGGTTAACCTGCATTATATTCTCGGTATCATCCTTGAATACCTGAAGGGTAATACCGTAGGAATATTCGATGTTGGAGGTGTTTTCCTTCATTCCGCTTTCTTCGCTTTCGATGAAGGCCTTGAAGCTTTTAAGGTCGTTTACGTTGGTCTCCTGATACATCATCGTGAACATATCGCCGAGACGGTTATTTGTATAGATTCTGTCGTAGGTACGTTCCTTTGTGATGTTCTCCACATGATTTGTCATAGAGGAGGACATGAAGGAGGTCATATCCGTTGTATTTGTTTCTATTGCGAGAGGATAAGAGGACATTGTCTCCCTCTGGATATCATCGATATAAACCTGAACACCGTTTGAAAGGGAGAGAATAAGAGCAATACCTATGATACCTATACTTCCTGCAAAGGCAGTAAGTATAGTACGTCCCTTTTTAGTCATAAGGTTGTTTAAGCTTAAGGATAATGCAGTAGGGAAGGACATGGAGGTCTTCTTTACCTTAGGGGGATTATCCTTTAACTGCTGTTCCTCGGTATAGGGGTTGGAGTCGCCTGTAATCTTACCGTCAACAAGTCTTATAATACGGTTGGAATACTGCTCAGCAAGCTCAGGGTTATGAGTAACCATGATAATAAGCTTATCCTTGGCGATTTCCTTAAGAATCTCCATGATCTGAACGCTTGTTTCACTGTCGAGTGCGCCTGTAGGCTCGTCGGCAAGAAGAATATCAGGGTCGTTTATAAGCGCTCTTGCGATGGCTACTCTCTGCATCTGACCGCCGGACATCTGGTTGGGCTTCTTCTTCATCTGGTCCTTTAAGCCCACCTTTTCGAGGACTTCTACCGCACGTCTTCTTCTTTCAGACTTGGAGATACCCGAAAGGGTAAGGGCAAGCTCAACGTTTGAGAGAACAGTCTGATGAGGGATTAGGTTGTAGCTCTGGAAAACGAAGCCTATCTTATGGTTTCTGTAGCTGTCCCAGTCTCTGTCTCTGTACTTTTTTGTCGACACTCCGTTTATAATAAGGTCGCCCTCATTATATCTGTCAAGACCGCCGATTATGTTAAGCATTGTAGTCTTGCCGCAGCCTGACTGACCGAGAATCGAAACGAATTCGTTATCACGGAAATCAACGCTTACTCCACGGAGAGCTTCTACGTTCATATCGCCCATTTTATAGCTTTTTACTATATTTTTTAAGCTAAGCATGGATATTTGTTCCTTTCTTCGAAAATAATAACAATTCTATCATATTCAGGTGGTTTATACTGTGACGATAATATGATATTTAGGTGATAATACACTTTAACATTATAGCATACCATAACAGAATATTTCAATGATAAATTTGCATAGATATTGCGGTTTAAAGGCTATTTCTCTTGATTATTATACCCGTATATGATATAATTGTAATGTATAGGCGAATATCCTTTCGCCGAAGGCCAAGAATTCAATAAGGGGTATACATAATGAATCTTTTATTTTTATTACACCCGAAATCTACGGTAGCATATCTTATCTCCAATGTAACAGTAAGACAGGGGCTTGAAAAAATGCGTGCACATGGCTATACAGCTATTCCTGTAATAGACCCTCAGGGTGGGTACATAGGAACAGTAAGCGAGGGAGATTTCCTTTACGCTGTGTGTGATAACTGCATAGGAACCGACCTTAAGCCTCTCGAGAGAATAAATATCTCGGATATAATGAGAAACAAGAGGGATAAGGCGGTAACGGTAAATGCTAAAATGGACGAGCTTCTCCTGCTTATAATGCAGCAGAACTTCGTCCCCGTAGTAGACGACAGAAATACCTTCATAGGTATTGTAACAAGAAGAGATATAATAAAATATTTTTATGACAAGGAGAAAAAAGAGAATGAATGAGAAGGTAAGGCTCTTAACGGAAAATATTGAAAAAGCCGTTATCGGCAAGAGAGACGTTATAATCAAGCTTGTTGCAGTCCTTCTTTCGGGCGGTCATGTGCTTATAGAGGACGTCCCCGGGGTAGGTAAGACAAGGCTTGTTACCGCACTTTCCCAGAGTGTAAACGGAGTATGTAACCGTATTCAGTTTACACCCGACCTCATGCCCTCGGATATTACAGGCTTCACGATGATTAACCAGCAGACAGGTGAAACCGAATACAGAAACGGAGCGGCAATCTGTAACTTTCTGCTTGCGGATGAAATAAACAGAGCTTCTCCTAAGGCGCAGTCTGCGCTTCTTGAAATAATGGAGGAGCTTCAGGTAAGTATCGACGGTAATACTCATAAGCTTCCCGAGCCCTTTATGGCTCTCGCTACCCAGAATCCTGTTGAAACCTACGGAACCTATCATCTTCCCGAGGCTCAGATGGACAGATTCATGATGAAGCTTTCGGTAGGCTATCCCGAAGCCTCTGAGGAAGCGGCACTTCTCGGAGGAGATTACGGTAAGGCGGCTGAGCTTTCGCCTGTAATTACTCTCGGCGATATCATTGAGCTTAGAAAAGAGGCCGAAAAAATAAACGTTCATGAAAGTATAAAGAAATACATCATCGATATTGTTACTGCTACAAGAGAAAGCGAATTTTCTCTTCTTGGCGCAAGTCCCCGAGGAAGTATTGCGCTTTATACAGCCTCAAAGGCTCTCGCTCTTATCGAGGGCAGGGATTACGTTATCCCCGAGGATGTAAAAAAGCTGGCTTCCGATGTTCTTGCCCACAGGCTTATGCTTTCGCCTAAGGGTAAGTCCGTATTCGGTACGGCTGAGGCTCTTATGAAGGATATACTGGATAAGGTTTCTATACCTAAGGTAATGTAAATGAAAATAAATATAAAAGGCGTAGCGGCATATCTGTTTTTACTGATTATTGCCGTTCTGTTCATGCTTTATCTTGACGGCCCGGGCGGCGGATATCTGCTTATTGCGTTAATAGCTGCGGCGGTTGTTTCGGTAGCTTTATGCATATATACGAGACAGACTCTTACTCTTACTTCATCCGTCAGTTCGGACGTACTGAACCGAGGAGATATTGCGGCAGTAACCGTAAAAATAGGAAGAAAAGGCTTTATTCCCACAGCCTTTATTTCTGCCGAGGTCTATTCAAGCTATCATTTTTTATCCGACGGCGATAAGGATATACGGACTGCAATCTTTGGTAAGGAAAAATTCGTAAAAACCTTCTATTTCAGGGCTTCTTTTTTCGGAAAAGGAAAAATCGGAGTCAGCACGGTTATGATTTCCGACTATCTCGGACTTGTAACCTTCCGCATGAATATCGCAGGGAATGTAACGGACATGAAGATTTATCCCGATATTCCCGAGGTTAACGGTCGTGATGGTCTTGCCCGTTCACTTACCGATGCGGCGGCCTTCGATGACAGTGAAGAGACTACCGCTTCTTCGTTTTCTCTTGGTGGCACGCCTGGCTACGAGCACAGAAAATATGAGCCGGGGGATAACCTTAAGCTTATTAACTGGAAGCTTTCAGCAAAAAGAAAAGAGCTTCTTGTCAGAATGCTTGAAGGAGCTTTAGGCTCAGAGCAGGTATTCATTCTTGACAGGGCGGCTTCCCCCGAAAAGAACGATAACGAGGCAAGAGCGGCAGAACAGCTTGTTGTAGAAGGTCTTCTCGGTCTTATGTCACGCTTCGCCATATCGGAGCTTCCCGTAAAGCTTATGATACGTTTTAACGACCTGTGGGAAACCGTGTCGGTCACTAATCTGGGTGAGCTTTCCGACCTTCGCTACCGTTTTACCGATTACTCCTTTGCGAGAGATTCAGGCGGTCGTTTTCCTGAATGTGATAACGAGAGGGCGGTTGTATTTTCTGCCTGCTGTGATGAGCGATTTATCGGATATCTGGATAAAAAGCTGTCTTCAAGCGGAGTGACCGATAAGCTAAGAATCCCTTCCGATAAGCTGTGGAAAGCGGAAAGGGATAACGACGATATAGTATTTACGAAATAAGGGGATAATAATCTTGAAGGCTTTTATTAAAGAAAACGGCTTCCCGATACTTCTGAGCACTACAGTGTTGAGCGGCGGAGCATATATTTACTGCTGCGGCGTTGGCGGCGTAATACTGGGCTTTATAGCTTTTTCCCTTGTATACAGCTTCCTTCTTTTCGGGATGTTCGAATTCTTCAGAAAAAAGGACAATAAGATACTTGCTTCGGCTGGTACTGCCGCATTCTGCATTCTGAGCCTTATTGCCGCAGTTTTATCCTTTGACAGTAACCCGAGTACGCTTTTCAAGTGGTTTCTTGAGCCCTCGGACTTCAATCAGGTCTACCCCGGAAATATAACTGCATTGATTTTATGCTTCGGCTGTGTTCTCGGAGGCGGTATCTACTATTTTACCCGTATACGCTATCGTGCAGTATACATTTTTCTCATAATAATGTGTCCATTTGCACTTTTTGCAAAAACCTTCACGGTTATTCCCGTAATCTATACGATAATTCTTGTAACGCTGTTTTTTATCATAATGATATACAGCAACAGCAGTATAAGCTTCGGAACGGGCACAGGCTTTTACGGAACTGTGGGTATATTCATGGTTATTGTAACTCTTGCGGCTTCATTTCTGCCGAAGCTTGAATATGCTCCCTACCGTGAGGAATTTGACGAGCTGATTACAGACATGAGTATAGGAGGGGCAGGAAAAGCCGATTTCAACTCCTTTTCAGAAACCTCGGCGACGGGCGGCTCTGATGATGAAACCGTACTCTACAGGATTTACGGCGATAATCCCGAAAGAATAAGAAGACAGTGCTTTAACAAATATGATGCTTCTAAAAATGTGTGGGGCTATTACGGCGACATGAATAATGGAAGAAATGCCTGGCGGAGATTTCTTCATTTCGAGTATACCTCTGATTTTGCAAATAAGGCAGGCTATAAGGGCTCGGATATCGAATCGACTACCTATGAATGTAAAATAGAATCTCTTGATTCAGGATTTCACGCAGTATACCTAACTGACGACCTCACTGTTCTCAGAACGAACGGCAAAGAGGTGTCTGATAGTGACATTTACCGTACCGAGCTGGATGAATATTTTGTGGGCACTCAGGTCGCACGCAAGCTTAAAAGCTATGAGCTTGTATGGGCTGAGACGGAATATAACGAGGAATTTTCGAAAACTCTCAGCGATGAATATATTGAAAAGAGAAGGGATAGCTGGGAGGATAATTCTGTACTTAATTCCTACCTTCTTGCTCTTAAAGACGCCGAAAAGCATAACGATTATCTTTTATCGGAGGCTGTCCGTAAGAGCTGTTACAGAAGCGAGGAAAGCTATCTTAAGGTAAAGGCTCTGACAGAAGAAATAACCGAGGGGAAAAGTTCTGATTATGAAAAAGCGGCGGCTATAGAAGCGTATTTCCTGAGTCCGCTTTTCGTATATGACGATAAATTTACTCCTGCCGATTCAAGTATAGAAAATTTCATTTTCAATACGAGAAGAGGCTCCTGTATCAAATATGCCACTGCAATGACCCTTATGTGCAGGGAAGCGGGGCTTACTGCACGATATGTTGAAGGCTTTCTCGTCAATAAGCGTAATGCGGAGCTTGACTGCTACGAGGTAATGGCTTCAAATGCCCATTCCTATGTGCAGGTCTGGATAGACGGCTATGGCTGGACGGATTTTGACCCTACAAGTAATATCATTGACGACGGTTATTTCGATGAAACCTTTGCTTTTGTGGGTATTACAGCTTTAGTTATAGGTATTGCAATACTTGCGGTTATAGTGATAAGACCTCTGTACAAGGAAAAACGTTTCAGAAAAGCCCTGAGAAACAGCCGTGGAAGAAATCAGGCAGTTATGCTGTACGGAAAAATTGTCAGCAGTCTTGAGGCTGTAAGCGATACTGAGCTCGGCTCTCTGACCTCTGAGGAAATTACAAAGGTCTGCGCCGACAGCGTTGGTCTTGATATTTCTGATTTTACTGAGTATTACAGAGCATCTGTATACGGTGGTAAAAATACCTCTGAAGTGGATTTCTATCAGCTTTATATTGATTTCAGAGAGTCTGTTAAAAAGACTCTTAAGGAAAGACGTAAAAGAAAATAATTTGATTGTCAACCGAAAAATTGAATTCGGTTGACAATTTTCTGTTTATAGGGTATAATGATAAAAAAGGGGGCGTGAATGTGGCTGTAAAGGAAGATGTATTGAGACTACTCGAAAAGAACAGAAATGACAGTATTTCTGGTGAAGCTATGGCGAAAACTCTTTCGGTCAGCAGAAATGCAGTCTGGAAGGGGATAGAAAGCCTCCGTAACGAGGGATATATTATTGAAGCCGTGCGAAATAAGGGCTACAGGCTTATTTCATCGGGTGACGCTTTTACTGCCGAAGGAATATACGCCGCTCTTGGCGATAACCATGGAAGATTTGACATAACCGTAGCCGATAAGGTTACATCTACCAATACAATATTGAAGGGAAAAGCTGAACAGGGCGAAAAAGAGGGTACTATCCTTATCGCAGAGGAACAGACCTCGGGAAAGGGACGTCTCGGAAGAAGCTTCTATTCTCCGAAGGGGACAGGTCTTTATATGAGCATTTTACTGAGACCTGATTTTGACGCAAATAAGGCTTTATATATAACTACCTGTGCGGCGGCGGCAGTTTCCGAAGCTATCGACAGTGTAGCAGGAATAGAAACAGAGATAAAGTGGGTAAACGATATTTATTATAAGGGCAGGAAGCTTTGCGGAATACTTACGGAAGCATCTGTTGACTTCGAAAGCGGCGGACTTCATTACGCTGTCCTCGGTATAGGCATAAATGTTACTGAAATGGATTTTCCTGAGGAGCTTTCCGATATAGCCGCCAGCCTTAATATGAACAGAAGCGTTATGGCCCAGCTTACTGCGGCAATAATAGAGCGGTTTTTCAGTTACTATGACAATATAGGCGAATTGTTGTTCCTTCCTGAGTACAGAAGACGTTCCTTCCTTATTGGCGAGACTGTTTCCTTTATTAAGGATGGAACTGTAAGAAGAGCAGAGGTTCTTGATATCGACGACAGGGTAAGGCTTGTGGTAAGAGAAGAAGACGGAAAAATAACAGCACTTTCATCGGGCGAGGTCAATCTCATAAAAGGCGGAAAAATCCGATGAAAAAGACCCGTGAGCTTGTTTTATCTGGGCTATTTGCCGCTATTATAGCGGTCTTCACCTTTATTTCAATTCCTTCGCCCTCTGGAATACCTCTTACGCTCCAGACCTTCGCTATTGCACTTTGCGGTTATGTCTGCGGAGCAAAAAGAGCAATGATTTCTGTGGCGGTATACATAGCTGTGGGTCTTGTAGGCGCACCTGTATTTTCAGGCTTCAGAGGAGGCTTTCAGGTTATAGCAGGCCCTACAGGCGGCTTTATAGCAGGTTTTTTTGCAATCGCACTTTTATGCGGAATAAAAACAGGGAAGCTTTATTATACAGCTTTATTATCCTTATCAGGAATAATAATATGTCACATTCTCGGTGTAGTATGGTTTTCCGTGCTCAACGGAACAGATTTTATAGCTTCTTTTATGATTTCCTCTTTACCATATATTCCGAAGGATATAATTTCAGTGTTTTCGGCTTACCTTGTATCAAAGCCTTTAATTAAAGCTTTAAAAAGAATAGAATAAACGGCAGCATATCTATAAACCCACGCACCATAAAAATGCAGAATTCGTAATTTTGACAATATAATAATAAAGAAATTTCACAGAACCACACATGTGGCTCTGTGAAAGCATTTTTATTTACTTCGTCAAAAGCCGCTTAGCGTATCAATATACGCCTACAGCGGCTTTTTCCTCGTCTGCGTGTGTTTATTCAAAATTAAACTGCCGTTTCAACTTTTTAATCTTCACCAAGCTTAAGAGCCTTGTTGATATTGATTTTTCTTATAAGTCTTCCTAAAATAGCGAAGCCGCCGCCAAGCATTATCACGATTATTACATAAATCTTGATAAAGTCGCTTTGTGAAGCAGAAACGAGGAAGGGAGGAACCTGTTCCGCAGGATTATACATGGAGCGGAAGAGAGGTACAAATAAATCGCTCACCATTCCGCCGATTACGAAGGACATAGCAATAGATACTCCCGATACAAGAAGCTGTTCATAGCCGATTATACCTACGATTTCCCTGAAGGTCACGCCCATAGCACGGAGAATACCGAACTGGAGCGTTCTTGAACGGATGGAAAGAATCCAGTAAATAAGGAAGCCGATAATGGTCATAATCATGATGATTACAAAGCTGAGAGTGAGCGCACCGTTCATACCCTGAAGCTGGGGCTGGTTCTTGACAGAGATAATTCTCTGAGATGAGTCGGTAATTACCTCGATAGGTATACGCTTTGCGGATATGTCCTCATAAAGAGCCTGACTTGTTGCGTTATCTTCAAGGTCCAGCCATACCTCGTAGGGCTCCATGTCTGCAACTGTGCTCGTATAATAATAGTTCATTATTATAAAGGATTTCTGTGCATATTCGTTGGGGCCTGTACGAACAGGCTCTTCATCCTCAGAGGTTTCTCGTGGCTTATCCGAGCTTTTCTGAGCCTCGTTAGGATTGATACCCGGCCAGTAGTCAACTACTGCAAGAACAGGAACGCTTATTGCCTCGTTGCCAGACCATTTTACTGAAATGACATCCCCTAAAGCTATTTCATACTTGTCCGAGAGGGGACGAGAGATAATAACTCCCGAAGGGTAATCCTGAAGAGCCTTAAGATAATTCCACCAATGAACGGGAAGAAGGTCATTCCTGAACCAGGCAACATTCGAGAACTTATAAGGCTCAACAGCCATAAGGGTTACATTTTTTTCTGTGCTTTTATCTACTTCTACTCTTGCATTTTCATTTATAAGTACCTTTGTGGCGGTTTTTACACCTTCAAGAGTTTCAAATCTTTCAAAATCTCTTTCCACATAGCCTGTTACGGCACCGCTTCCGTCGTTGGCAGTGGTTTCCTGCCAGTATTCCTTAAGAGTTACGTCAGCGCCTGTAGAGTAATAGATTCTGTCCTCCTTCTGGGTGTTTATCGTCCGTGCAGTATTCGCAGAGAAGATGCCAAGAGAGAAGGTAACGATAAGGAACATCATAAGGAAACGCTCCTTACCGCCCTGCGAACGGCATACAGAGGTAATCGCAATATACTGTGAGGGGGTCCAGAGGGGCTTGAAAATAAGGTAGATAAGATTAAGAAGATAGGGATAAAGTCTTATAAAGAGAAGACCGAGACCGAAGGCGAGACAGGTCGCGAAAACGAAGAACATAGGATTGATTTCGCCTGTTGATTCAGTGGTAGCAACCTCGTTTGCGGTATAAATTCCGTAGAATACAAGGGAAGCCGCAATAAGCAGAAAATCTATTCCGCATTTTTCCCACATCTGAATTTTTACAACCTTGGTTTTACTCTGCTTATATTCAACAATAGAAAGCTTTGAAGCGGGGATTATCGGAATCATGGTAGCCGCAAAGAAAACAATTATTGCAAGGAGCGCATATAAAACGGCATTACCTGTAATTTCGGCAGAAATGCCTGTTCTGTTGACAAATTCAAGGAAGCCGTTGGAAACGCCTAGGAATCGGCAGAGAACAAGACCCAGGAAGGGTGCGACAACAAGAGTAACAAGTCCGAGTATTCCTGCCTCGGCGGCATACATTCCGAATATCTGGGCTGAGCTTGCGCCACGGCTCTTGAATACAGCGATTTCATTCTTTTCCTGTTCTACGCTAAGCTGAGAAACCATGAAGAGATAGAAGGCGAGCATAACCATTGTAGGAATCTGGAGAATCCAGAGGATTTCGGTAAGCTTTTCAGCTTCCTTTGAATAATCCACGAGGATATCGTAAACACCCATGTTGAACTCATATCCCAGTTCCTTGAAATAATCGGAATCCTGTGCGATATATTCTGTTACCTGACCGAGGTTGTTCATATCCATCTGCTGATATGAAAGAGCGTAGCGTGCGGCTATATCAGTAATTTTTACATTTCCTTTAGGAAGCATTACATCCCTGAAGCAGTTGATATCTGTCATAACCGAGCTTACATAGCCGTCCATAGTCTCCGACCAGTATACATCGTTAGGGTCGGAGGCTTCATAGATACCGACTATTCTGAGACTGAAGCTTTCTCTTCCCGTGTCTACGCCTCTTACGTCGTATGTATTGCCGAGGGTTACGCCTAACGCCTTTGAGGTAGTTTCGCTTACAACCACTTCATAAGCGCCGTCGTCAGCTATACCGCTGTCGCAGTACATTCTTCCGTCTGTTATGGTAATATGATCGGTAAAGCCTGTCATTGCAGTAATCTTTACACGGACAGATCTTTTTCCTTCTGTTCCGTCAACGGAAATATACTGCAGATTATCGTTAATGACTGTCTTTTCTGCCCCTATCGGCATAGCTATATCGGAAACCCTCTGCTTTACCTGCTTTGGGAGTTCTTCAGCAAGCTTAAGCTGTTCGGCAAGGGGAGTACTTTCAAGAACGGTTTTTTCTACGGAATAGATACCGGGATAATCACCTGTAGAAAGCTGGTAGGACTCCATATCCTTTATAAGCATACGCTGTAAGGACGCGTCCATATATATGGGGACGGTACTCATCATACCTGCAGCCATAAGAAAACCTACAAAAAGACATAAAACCATCCATTTGGTCTTACGCATTTTTCTGAAAAGTAAAGTAAACAAAGCTTTTCTCCTTACGCTTATCTTATAATTACCATTTCTCCTGCCTCAAGACCGCTCTTGACTTCGATCTCGGTAGCGTTGGAGATACCTGTGACAATATCCTTTTCGACCTTAGCTCCGTCCTCATAAACCTGGACGTAGGTTCTTTCGCCATCGGTCTTTACCAGGTTTTTAGGTATTACAACAGCATTTTCGGATACTGATTTTATCTTGGTTATGTCGGCAAGAGAGCCTAAATAAGCGAAGGTTGGCTGTTCGCCGAGGAATTCTGCATATAAAGCGTTAGGGTCTTCTGCGGCGTCTGCTCTCGCTTCTTTGGGTGTGTAAGAGAGCTCGCCTTCGTAAATTTCATCGCCGACGGAAATTGTGACCTTATCCCCGAGGGCAAAGGTCTTTGTGTCGGTGGAGTAGGAAGCCTCAATATAAAGGTCATTCGGGTCGACAATTCTCGCAATAACCTTATAGGGATCCATTTCTGTACCGGGATTTATTCCGAATACATAGGAAACCTGTCCGCTCATGGGAGCGTATATTTTAGAGCCGTCATAGGTTGCCTGATACATTTCGAGTGTGCTTTTTTCAATATCAAGCTGAAGCTTGTCTGCCTGTGAGCCCGAGCTGTTGTATCTGAGCTGTGCCGCCTGAACCTTCAGCTTCTGAATTTCAAGCTCATATTCAAGGGTACCCATGTTCATTTCAGCGATAAGGTCGCCTTCGTTGACGAAATCTCCTGCGCGGACATAGACGTTTTTTACTTCTCCTGTATAGTCAGTGAAATAGCATTCCTTTTCAATTCGTGAACGAACATAGCCTGTTACGATTACTGTACTTTCTATTGTTTTTCTTCTTGCAGTAAACGTAGAATATGTAACCTCGTCGGGCGCTATCACAGGTGGTTCAAGAAGCTCTTCTTCGGCAGGGAAGAAGTAACAGCCCGATCCTCCCATAACCATAGCTGCAGTGAGTGCGGCAACGGTAAATCTGAATTTTTTCATAAAAACAACCTTTCTGAACGGTAAAAATTCTATACAAAGACATAATATCATAAAATGAATATTTTTACAATAGATTTTTTTGTAATTTTTGTGAAATTTCTTTAATATAAAAAGGTATATTTATTACCCCGGTATTGCAAAATTATATAAAATCTGTTATAATAATAAAGATTATAATCTGATTTTATTATTTTAGTCTGAAAGGAAACCTGATGAACAGAAAGAATATGCATTGCGGAATATGTAACGATACCTTTTCCGATAATGATGAAATAGTATATTGTCCCGACTGCGGAACTCCCATGCACAGGAACTGCTGGAATGAAAACAAGGCGTGTCCCAATGAGGAGAAACACAGCGAAGGCTATGAATGGGCAGAAGCAGGCGAAAGCAATAAGACTGCCGATAAGCCATCTTCAAGCGGCTTTGTCTGTGATATATGTGGAAAAGAGTTTGTGAAGAGCGATGAAATCGCCGTATGTCCCGACTGCGGAACTCCCGTGCACAGAGCATGCTGGGAGGAAAAAAGAGTATGTCCCAATGAGGATAAGCATGTTGAGGATTACGACTGGAACAAGGCACATCGTGCGAAATATGCACCGCCTCCCGAGTCCCGTACTATGACTATCAGCAGTATAGAAGAGTTTGCTGAGATGATAGAAAAAAATCCGATAAAATCCAGCGAAACAGGGGAGGTACTTACCTGCGGAGGTGTAACCCAGACGGAGCTCCTCCATTTCCTTGGTACGGGAAAACTCAGTACGCCGAGACTTTTTATGGCCTTCATGAATATGGCTAATTCAAAAAGAAAGGTTTCGATAAATATATTTTCAGGCTTTTTCTTTCCGATATATTTCTTCTACAGAAGGATGACTGCTCCCGGAATAATCGGCTCGCTCCTGCTTCTTATACTTTTTCCCGTTATGCTGAATTATGAAGCCTTTTTCTCTTCGGCCGTACCCGACGAGGCTACTCTTTCTCTCGCTTCCTACAGCTACGGAATGCTTCCGCTTATTTATCTTTTACAGCTTATTGCTATTCTCTTTACCGATTATTTCTATATGAAATGGACTGTAAGAAAAATTCTTACACTTCGGGAAAGCTGTAAGGAGATGAGTGAAACCGATTATCATGAGATTCTCGAAAGCAAAGGCTCTCCTCGTCTTATAAACGGTATAGCAGGTATACTGTTTTTCTGTGCACTTATTTACTGTATAGGACTTCTTGTTTAAAAATCTGAAAGGAGGATTTCTCCGTGATATTTGAAAAACTTAGAAAAATATATGAAAAATACGGTTATAAAGCAGTTTATCCTCCGTTATACCTTTCGTTCTTTCTGCTTAATTTTTTCGGCTCTCTCGGAATGGCATATCCTGCCACAGACCCGAATGAGCTTTCGGTAATAGCTGTAGCCGATTTCTTTGCAGGCAACAGCTGGTCGGGAGTTATGTGCTCCGTAGATTATTATTATGATTTTCTCCAGGGGCTTCTTTATACTCCGATAATGTTTTTCTCCGATGACGCAGGCTTCCAGTATTCAGCAATTATCTGCATGAATTCCGTACTTGTAAGCTTTATTCCAGTGTTTGCCTTTTCTCTCGCAAGAAGAATGGGCGTCGGAAGACTTTGGAAAATGCTTCTCGTCGCCTTTGTAGCAGGCGGATATTGCTGTTACTATGCGCATACCAAATTTGCCTGGTCAGAGACAATAACTATCCTTCTTCCGTGGCTTATAATCTGGCTTTTATTCAAGAACGGGGACTGTAAGGGTAAGGCTTCAAAGTACTTCATGTCTGTACTCATGGGCTTTGTCTGCGGAATTTCTCTGGGTGCTCATTCGAGAATGATAGCTATTGTCCTTGCTTTTATACTTTCACTGGTTTTCAACAGGTTTTTCTTCAGAAAAAAGCTTGTGAATTTCGGCGGTTTTGTTCCTGCATTTTTAATAGCCTCCGCTCTTGTGGTTATGCTTACAATGTATATTCAGTCCGCTCTCTGGTGCCAGTCTGACCCTACATTGCTTAAGAATACCCCTTCGGAATTCTTTGCGAATTTCGGCGAGCGTTTTGCTGACGACGGAATATCAAGACTCGTCAAGACCTTTGCGGGACAGCTTTATTACTTCGTTACTTCAAGCTGGGGTATGGGCGCTCTTGCGATATGTCTTTTCTGTGCAATTATGACGGCATGTATAAAGCACAAGCGCAAAGAGGAACCCCAGACCTATAATGGCGAAATATCCGTTTTTGCGGTATATACAGTTCTTTCTACTGTGTTTACCATTGTTTTCAGCACCCTTTACCGCTTCAGCAGCGACGGCTTCTACACATATCAGGATACAACCATGTTCGGGCGTTTCCTTGACGGAATAATTCCCTTTGCGTCGGTGCTTGTACTTATAGTTCTGTTCACTTATTCGATTAAACTGAACAAGGTTCTTGGTGCCATAGGAATACTGGGTATAATATTTATTGCTTTTTCGGTTTCGGTAGTTCCTACAATACTGGATTGTTCCGCTACAAGAATTTCTCCCGTTCTTGCACTTTACCCCTTAAGAATAGGTGCGGCGAGCGTTGAGCTTCTTACCTTTGACAGCCTGCTTCTTACCATGTCCATGACCTTCTGCGTCATGGGAATACTTGTGGTTATAGTAAGCTGTTCAAAGAAACGTCGTTCCGCTCTTGTATCGGTTATGATGACAGTTCTTACAGTGTATTCCCTTGTTTTCATTTCCGTTGTATATCTCCCTATCTGCAGAAATGAGTCTGTAGCAAAAAATGAATCGGTAGTAGAGCTTTCCGAGGATATTTATAACCAGCCCGGTGCACCTACGGTTACTGCATACAATTTAAGCAGACATAATGCTCTTATGCTACAGTTCCTTAATCAGAATATAAATGTAAGAGTAACCTATGACATAGAATCTGTGCCCGAAAACAGCTTCCTTGCAGTAAATAAGAATGAAGACGTTTCCGCTCTCGAAAACAGCCGCACGGCCTTCCTGCTTGTGGCTGAAAGCGATGACCTGAGACTTTATGCTTATGGTGAAAGAGCTGTTGCCTATATGCGTTCACAGAATGTTGACGAAGAGGAGCTTGAAGAGGAGGAAACTCTTATTCCCGAAAAGACTACGGCTCAACGTGAAACAACAGAGGCACCCCGTACCTCTCCTGTTTCATCTGCGCCTGCTACATCTGTTACTACAAGACCGCCTGTGACGGAAACCACAGCCGATTTTGTCATTGACGACAGCGACTGGCTTGTAATTGAATAAAAGGGGCGGAGAGTAATGGAAAAAGAAAAATTTGACCTTTTCGGTTATGATATCTATGTGAGCGAGGATCATCGTTTCGGTACTGACGCTGTATTACTTGCACGTTTCGCTAAGCCTTCGCCGAAGGATACAGTCTGCGACCTTTGTACAGGCTGCGGTATTATTCCTATGCTTTTTGCGGCGTGGGGAAAGCCGCCTGCATTTACCTACGGGGTAGAGATACAGACGGAGGCCTTCGAGCTTTTCTCCGATTCGGTCAGGGATAGCGGTCTTACAGAGAAAATAATGCCCGTAAAAGCGGATCTTACCAAGGATGAGGAGCTTTTACAGGTTCCCCGTGAGAAAATGGATATAGTTACCGTTAATCCACCTTACTTTAAGGTTAAGGCAGGACTTGAGCGTTTATCTCCTGCACAGGCAATGGCGAGACATGAGCTTTTATGCGACCTGGAGCAGGTTATCCGTGCCGCTTCGCTTCTGCTGAAATACGGCGGAAGCCTTAAAATCTGTCATATTCCCGAAAGGCTTACCGATATAATGTGCCTTATGAGGAAATACGGTATAGAGCCGAAGGTTTTACAGCCTGCCCACAACAAGGCGACAGAAAAGCCCTATCTTGTTCTTCTGAGCGGAAGAAAGGGCGGAAAATCGGGGCTTGTAATAGAAAAGCCTGTTATCGTCGAGGATGTGAACAGGGAACTGTTCGGAAATATTAAATAGCATAACAAAAACGTCTGAGAAGCTACTGCTTTTCAGACGTTCAGCTTGTCGAAAAAGTTTTTTCGACAAGCTGACAGACTTAGATAGGCACACGCAGACGAGGAAAAAGCCGCTGTAGGCGTATGCTTATACGGTAAGCGGATTTTGACGAAGTAAGTAAAAATGCTTTCGCAGAGCCGTTTATGCGGCTCTGCGATATTTCTTAATATTTATTTCATATTTTGAGTGTCAAACTAAAATAATCCGCATTTTTACGGTGCGTGGGTTTATCGACAGTCTGAACGTCTGAGAAGCTACTGCTTTTCAGACGTTTGTTATTTATAAGGGGAGAATTGTTCCGTTAATCTTAAGGGCGCTGATTTCCGTTACATCAATAGCCATTATTTTCATGATGATACCGCCTTCTTCATCATAGGTTACAGGAATTTTAGAATAATGTATACCGAATTCCGTATCTCCGTTATGGGAACTACTTGAATAAGAGATAAAGGCGTTTATTTCCTCGCCGTTTTTCTTTATAAGGCTGACGGTGTTATCCTTTGAGGGAATAGTAAAGTTTGCACCGTAGCCGCTGTTGATATCCTTAAGCTTCAATGTGGCACGAGTAGCGGTAAGGTCAAGCTTGACGGGAGTAAAGTCCGAAGTAAATACTGCTCTTTCGCCATTATCTGCATAACTCTCGCAGTTAAGCGTGATATTTTCGCTGAAGCTGTCCGCTTCAATTTGGGTAACAGCACCTTCTACAGGCTCATACACGAAGCTGAAGCTCCATTCAACGGGAAGATAAATGAAATCATCGGTATCCGCCTCAAAAATATTTTCAGGGCTTATATTTTCCCTTGTAACAAAATCGTAGTACTGTTCCGTAGGGTAGAAGCCCTTGCCTTCTGCAGTAAGCCTTTCGCCTGAAAGACTTTCGGGAGAGCATAAATTGAGCTCTATTTCAATATTTCCATTTTCATCAACGATATATCGGTTATAACCCATTCTGTCATTGCACATGACTTTATCGGAGGAAACAATATTGTCCTTCGGGTTATATTCGTTTCTGAAATCATCGATAACAGGCTTACCGTCCTTTCTTACAAGCTGAAGATATGCGATTATCTCCGTCGGCGTACCTGCTACGCCCTTAAGCTCTATCTGATAGCTGTCGTCGGAAATATAAGAGCTGAAATCGGTGGCTTCCGCTAACAGTGTATCGCCGACAGCCTCATTTTCCGCAACAATATAATTCCCGAATATATCGTTGAAGCTGAAAAATCCTGCCGCCGAGGCTCCTGCGATACCGAGAACTGCCGCTCCTGCCGCCGCACATACTGCAATAAGCGGCTTCTTAATGAGTTTTCTTGACTTAATATTGCTTTTTTCCATTTTTTCCGCCTTTCTGAGAATCTCCGTGAGCATCTCATCATCGCTCATTACAGGAGTTGCCTTATCAAAAAGACGTACTATATCATTTTTCATTATACCTCTCCTCTAAGAGCAGTTTCTTAAGCTTTTTACGGGCACGGGAAAGACGGGTAGTAGCCGTTGTGGCGGAAATTCCGCATATTTCGGCAATTTCCTTGACATGGTAGCCCTCAAAATAGAAAAGTACTATTATCGCCCTTTGTTCAGGTTTAAGCTTATTAAGAACATCAAGAAGGGTGCTTTCCTTTTCATCTTCACAGGGGATATCCATTATAAGCTCGGAGCGTTCCTGCCGCCACTTTGATTTAACCATATCCTTACACAGATTTACAGTAACCCTTATTAGCCATGCTTTAACGTTTTCGTCGGCTTTAAAGCTGTTTTCCGTGCAGTACAGCTTTAAAAAAGCCTCCTGTACTATATCCTCGGCGTCATGACTGTTCTTCGTGTAGGTTATCGCAAGTCTGAAAAGGGTGCTGTGATACTTTTCTATGTAAAGCCTCAGGCTGTTTCCGTCCAATTCCGCACCTCCCTTGATTTATTGCTTCTGAGCTCTCAGCTATAAGTAAGACGATTCAGAAGCATGAAATGTCACACTTATTACTGAAAAAAACTGACAGACTTCGATAGACACACGCAGACGAGAAAAAAGCCGCTGTAGGCGTATGGTTATACGGTAAGCGGCTTTTGACGACGTAAGTAAAAATGTTTCCGCAGAGCCGTTTGCTTGGCTCTGCGGAAATTTTTAAATATTGTTATTATGATTAATTACAAATTATTTTAACCTGTATTTTTACGGTGCGTGGGTTTATCGAAGTCTGAGGCTGTAAGGTGAGCCACCTTACAGCCTTTATGTATATTACACATCCACCTTCTTCTGATTAAGCTTACTATATAAATACTCTCCTATAAACTGAAATTTCATGGGGATAAAATCCTCTTGATCGCAGTAAATATAATAACAGCAATCCTTATCAGAAAGCACGATACACTGACCTCTTCCTTTGTAATTGTATTCGGTCTGTACAGATTCGCGGATTCTGTGAGGGAAGGTCATTTCCTTTTCGCCGAGCTTCAGGACAAAAGCTTCTTTATCAAAGGTAAGTATACCTTCGCCGAGAGGCACAAAGCCCTTTTCGTTGGGAAGGGCTTCAACTCTTACGGAAAAGCTGTAGTTAAGCCCTTTTTCATCAACGTCATTTTCGGCTTCACTACGTTCCCATTCATGCCAATCAGGAATATGAACAGATTCATTATTATTGATAAGCTGACCGTAGGTATTCATTTCCCACTTTTCTCCGCAGCTTTTACAGTAAAGCGTACTGCCTTCGCTTTTCATTTCGTATTCACTGTGACAGCTTCTGCATTTATAAAGCACCTTGTGAAGTCCTTCGGCTCGACCCGGGAAGGGTATTTCTATCTTGTTGTCATACTGCCATTTATATTCGTCGTAGCTGAGCTTTTCCTCGATAACCCTCTGTATTTCCGTTTCATCGGTGTTTTTCAGCTCCTCGGCATTATACACGCATTCGAGATGAGCGGTCATTTTCGTTTTTCTCCTGCGTTCCTCGTCCCAGAAGGGGCTGGCGAGGTAGCTTCCGTGGGTTGAAAGGATAACAAGAGGAACGTTCAGAAATTTCACAAGCTTTCCGAGATTTTTAGGAAGCAGGGAGGTCGTGCCTGCGTTGGAGTGACGGGCTTCGGGATAAATAACTACAGACTGTTTATTTTTCAGAGCGTGGCGAACATTCTTGATTACAGAAAAATCCGTAACAAATCTTCTCTTTCCGATACAGCCTATACTGCGGTAAAGCCAGTCGCCGAAGGCGGCGAAGCCCTCCATATCCGAAACATAGTTAGCCCTATAAGGGAAAAGAGCCAGGGGAGTAATATAGTAATCCGAATAGCCCTGATGGGTAGATATAACGAGAAAGGGCGGTTTTATTCCCTTCATGTTGGTTTTTGTAATTTTAAGCCCGAATTTACGGGTCATGACGTAACAGGCCGCCCATATAGCGGGAACAAGGAAAAAACGCTGTTTAACAGGCGGCTTTTTCATGTCGAAGGGCGTCATGTCTCTTTTTTTATTGTCAAGCATTTTTCTTTCTCCCGAATTTCATTTTTTTGAGGGCAGTCCTGCAAAAAAGCGGCTTTATACAAGAATAAAGTCGATAAGACCGCTTCCTGCATCGGCTTTAACGCATTTCACACGGACAGGCTCGCCGATAGTGTAGGCTTTATTTGAAAGGGTTTCCACAAGGGAAATATCATTCATCACCTCATAGCTTCCAAGGGGAAGGGAAAGAACGTCAACCTTACCCTCTACCGTATTTGGAAGCTCTACGAAGAAGCCTGTTCCGATCACGCCCGAGATAAAGCCGTCGAATTCCTCGCCTACGTGATTTCTCATATATTCCGCCATATAGAACTTTTCACAGTCTCTTTCCGCTTCTACCGCAATAAGCTCGGTAATGCTGGCTCTGTGAGCGTTTTCACGGCATAGCTTATGGAATTTCTTTGTAAGCTTTTCTACGGGAGTACCCGAAACATATTCGGTAAGAACTCTGTGTATGGTGAAATCTGCATAACGGCGGATAGGGGAGGTGAAATGAGCATATTCCGCCATAACAAGTCCGAAATGACCGATAGGCTCCTCGCTGTATTTAGCCTTCATCATTGAACGAAGAGTAAGCTTGTTGATTACGGGTGCCTTGGGGCTTTCCTTTGTACGCTTAAGAAGGGCGGAAAGGTCTGCGGCAGTGCTCTTTTCGCTTATTCCCTTGGGATCCTCTCCCAGATTAACGAGAGTCTGCTGAAGCCTTAAAAGCTTTTCCTTGTCGGGAGACTCATGAACACGGTAAACAAAGGGGAAGCCCTTATCCATAGCGGTTTTAGCCGCACAGTTATTTGCGCAGAGCATGAAATTCTCGATTATTCCCTCGGAAATACCTCTTGTTCTTTCCTTTATATCAACACAGATACCTTCTTCATTACAGATAATCTTGCTTTCCTTTGAATCGATCTCGGGAGCACCTCTGCTGTCGCGGTTCTTGTCGAGAATTGCGGAAAGCTCAGCCATAAGCGGTATAGCCCCCATTACTTCGGCATACTTTTCCTTGATTTCGGGAGCTTCTTCTCCTGCAAGGATACTGTTTATCTCGGAATAAACGCCCTGAACACGGGAGCGTATAACGGATTTTACAAATCTGTACTTCTTGATTTCGCCCTTTTCGTTAAGCTCCATAAGGCAGGAGAAGGCGAGTCTGTCCGTATTCGGGTTAAGGGAACAGATACCGTTGGAAAGCTGCTTCGGAAGCATAGGGATAACTCTGTCGGCGATATAAATACTGGTACCTCTTCTGTGTACTTCCTTTTCAAGCTCAGAGCCTTTTTTTACATAATGTGAAACGTCGGCAATATGAACACCCAGGGAGAATCCTTTGCCTTTACGTTCAATACTTATAGCGTCGTCAATATCCTTTGTATCCGCTCCGTCAATAGTAAAGATAGGCATGCCTCTTAAATCCTCTCTTCCGTTATAATCGGAGGAGGAAATGCCTTTTCTTTCGATAGCTATAGCTTCGTCAAGTACCTCGGAAGGGAAGTCGGTAAGAATAGCCTTTTCGTCAATATATGCGTCAACCGATACCTTGGCATAGCCCGAACTTCCGTAGATTGATTCGATATCTACGGTTATGTCGCTGTGGTGTGAGGCGCGCTTATGAATGGAGAATTTAACCTTATCGCCGTCCTTTATATCATTTCCGTTGTATCTCACGATAGTAAGCGGGTCGGAAACAAAGCTGTCGGGACGGAGCTTAAGATTCTTCCCCTCGGTAACGATTGTTCCTGTAAGAACACCTTCCGTTTCTTCGAGAACGAGTACTACCGAAGCCGTATCTGAATTATGGGTTTCATCCTTGAATTCGATAACTCTGGCCAAAACCCTGTCTCCGGGAACAGCACCCTGAAAATCCTTACCGCGGACGAAAAGCTCTTCTTCGGTTTTATCGTTTCTGATAAAGCCGTGGCTTCTTGAAAGCTTCACAACAGTTCCTTCAAAATAATTCTTTGCGCCTTTAAGGACATATCTGCCCTTTGAGAAGTAGATTATTCCGTCCTTTTCGAGGGCGTCAAGAACTCCCGTATAACGCTTTCTGTCCTTTTTGGTAGACCCTAAAAGGGTAAGAAGCTTTCCTTCGGTAAGCCCTTCCTTTTTAGCAGGCATAAGCAAATCGATAATCTTTTTTCTTATAACATATTTCATATTTATACATCCTTTCATGAAGGGATTAAAGCTATTTATACCACTAACATAATTATAACGCTAATTTATGTAAAATACAAGTAATTAAGGATAATTTTATGGTTTAAGAGTAAAGTTTATTCCTGACGGTAAAATTTTGCGAAAGCTATTGATAAAATTGAAAAAATATAGTATAATGTTAAATATCGTGTATCATAAAGCGGTTTAAAGAGGAAATTGAAAGGAATTTTAATATATGGCTAAAAGAAAAAGCAGGGTAGACGGTCTTTCTCTTTCGATAGTAATACTTAACGTACTTATTGTTGGTGTAATAATTACCCTTTGTGTTCTTATCTTTCTTTATATGACAGGAAAGCTTGAAAATACGGATGTTTCCAATCTTGGTCAGGACGAGGGTGTTTCTCCCATAGTTACCACCCAGATTACTACAGAAACTACTGCTCCCCAGATTACAGAAACTCCCGAAACTTCAGAATTTACCGAAACGGAAGAGGCTGATATGGTGGTAACCGAGGAGGTTATCGAGGCTATTGAGGCCGACGTCTATGATGAGGAATTCTTCAAGGATGACCTCTTTATCGGTGATTCTATTTCAACAGGTCTTGTAAATTACGGTTTCCTTAAGGGCAGTCAGGTTTTCGCTCAGGTAGGTCTTAACCCCGAAACAGCCACAACAAAGGAATTCGACGGTTATACTGCCGTAACGAAGGCGGAAGAGCTCAAGCCCAAGAGAATTTATATAATGCTGGGCTCAAATGGTCTCGCTTATATGGGCAATACTTATATGATCGACCAGATGGAACTTCTTATCGAACAGTTAAGAGAGGTTGTTCCCGATAGCTATATCTACGTTCTTTCAATCCCCCCTGTAACAAAGGCTCATGATTCCGAGGGAAGCGAAACAATGGTTATGGTAAACGGCTATAACAAGCTTTTAAAGGAATTATGTGATGACGTAGGCGTGGTTTATCTTGACCTCTGCAGTCAGCTTCAGGACAGCACAGGCTACTTCTCAGACAAGTATGCTGAGGTGGATGGTCTCCATTTCCTCGGTACAGCATATAAAAAGATGTTAAGCTTCATTCAGACCTCGATAGAAGGCTGATAAAGGAACAGAAAAGAAAGGAAAAAAAGAAATGAAAAAATTATTTGCAGTTATTACACTTGCCGCAGTATTATTATGCACAGCAGGCTGTGGCGGAGATACTCCTGCCGCAACGGAAGCGACAACAGAGGCACAGGTTTCCGTAGCAAAGGAATTCAAGGCTTCCGATGTTACAGACGCAGTTCTTGCAGAAGTAACAATAAATTCCGCATTTGAAAAGAGCGCTGAAACTCTCGGAGACTTCTTTACCGAGCTTGATACAACCAAGCTTACTGACAGCTCCTACTATATCTGCGCTTCGGGCGCTTATCCCGATGAAATTGCATTTTTCACATTTTCCGACGAAGCTTCTGCCGAAGAAGCCAAGGCGGCAGTACAGCAGAGACTTGACGAACAGAAGACAACTTATGAAACATATACTCCCGACGAATTCTATAAGCTTGAAGGTGCAGTTCTCGAAGTAAAGGGAAATTATCTCTATTATCTGGTAACTTCCGATAACGCTAAGGCTGAAGAAATCGTAAAGGGCTTTATTGGCTGAAATTAAAACAGCTTAAGGAAAGGAGGAACTTCAGATGCCGGGCGAATGTATGGTAACCTCACTTATTATTCTTATTCTGAGTATAGCCTGCTTCAGAGCGAAAAGAAAGAACTGGGGCTTTGCGGTTCTGCCTCTGGGTCTTGTCCCCTTTGTGGCAGGAATAGGAATGTATTTAGTCGGTATGCTGTTCAAGAACGGCTATGACGTTATTATTCCGGGTATCCTGATTATAGTTTCTCTTGTAGCCTCGTGTATATGGATAGGAATAGCAAGCACCATCCTTATCAAGACGAAGAAGCTCCGTATACCTTATCTCGGAGTTTCGATAGCCTTTGATATAATTCTTTCGATTATTCTTTTATGCAGGTATTACTGCTGAAAAACTTTACGACATATTTCCGAAAAAAACACCCTGCTGTGACAGGGTGTTTTGTCATATAGGGGAAGAAATGATATTTTAAAGTCTCCAGCAGTAGTTTTATAGAAAAAAACGTAGGAATTTTTGTGTGGAAAACCGTTCTCGGACATGCTATTATAAGGTCACAGGAAATCGAAAGGAATGGTAGTTAAAATGTCACTTTTTCAGAAAAATTCAGCCGAAAAGAATAACGAACGTCCCGCAGTCAACAAAGTTGTGGAGCTTCCCGTATGCTCCATAGTACCCAATCCCGCACAGCCGAGAGTAATCTTCGACGATTACGAGCTTTCAAGCCTCGCCGTAAGCATCCAGCAGAACGGCATACTCCAGCCTCTTACCGTAAGACGGCTTGAAGATGGACTTACATACGAGCTTGTATCAGGGGAGAGAAGACTCAGAGCCTGTAAGCTTCTTAATATGTCATACGTTCCCTGTATCGTTATCGGGGTTTCCACAAGAGACAGCGCAGTTCTTGCTGTTCTTGAAAATCTCCAGCGTGCCGACCTGAACTATATGGAGGAGGCCTACGCAATAAAGAATCTTATTGACTACTACGGACTTACTCAAGAGGAAACTGCCGCAAGACTGGGTATCGCTCAATCTACAATAGCCAACAAGCTGAGACTTTTAAAGCTCAGCGATGAAGAAAAGGCAATGGTTATCCGCTATAAGCTTAATGAACGTCAGGCACGGGCACTTTTACGTCTCGAAGGCGATAAGCGTACCGACGCTATAGTATATATAGGCGGAAACAGGCTTAATACTGCACAGACGGACAGCTATATAGACGAGCTTCTAAGCGAAAAGCCCAAGCAGAATATTACAAGACGCTGGAGCTTCCGTGCGGTAAACCTTTATATAAATACCTTTAATAAAACGATAGACGCCATGAAGGAGGCAGGAATAAACTGTGAGGCCATGAAGAACAAGACTGACGACTTTGTGGAATATGTGGTAAAAATACCCCTTCGTCAGTCCTTACAAAGCAACACTACGACATGATATACCTTCCAGAAAACAAAACCGTCCATGAGGTGAAACCATCTCAGGGCGGTTTTGGTCTTATTATATGTAGGGTGTTAACGCTGTTTTGCTCTTGCGGCACTTACATAGCCGTCGCTGTAATACGCGATTATGCTTTTTTCACGTCCGCTGTCAAGGTCTGTTCCTTTTATGGTTATGCCTGAAAGATTCATGAGCTCAGCACAGCTTACCTCGCTGAGACTGCATCTTATGGCATTTATTCCGCCGCAGACCACGGTAAGCTCCGTGTCGCTTACATTTATAGCGCCTGCTTCGCCGATTTTAAGCTCCCTGAAGGTATCGCTGTCCCGTTCGGTAACATATTTGAGAGGTCGTTTATCAAGATTTTTCAGAGCCTTCATATTCATTCCGTTTACCTTTTTCTTTCCGAACAGCATATTTTATCTCCTTATTCGTAATTCATTGGTGATATTATTGTATCATTATATGCCTGTTTAGTCAAGCTTTTGTGCATACCTACAGTTGACAATCGGCGTGTTAAAGAGTAAAATTAAATAGAATAGGTTAATTGTATTTTCAGGTGAAATATGAAGAGATTTATCTATATATTGTGGCAGTCTGTATGGGGTATCCCCCAGATGATGGTGGGACTCATACTCCTTCTTGTATTCGGAAGAAAAAGAACAAGCTTTTACAAAGGCTCTGTCATAGTACGCTGGAAACTGCGTAACAGCGCTTCTCTCGGAATATTTCTCTTCATCTCCGACGGCCTGTCGGAAAGTGAATATAAAAGGATGCTTGTTCATGAATTTGGTCACTCTGTACAGTCTCTTATTCTGGGGCCTTTTTATCTGCCCCTGATAGCTCTTCCATCTGTTATCTGGTGCGGATTTCCGCTACTGAGGCGTTACAGAGAGAAGAATGGTATTTCATATTACAGTTTTTACACAGAGCGCTGGGCTGACCTGCTCGGCGAAAGATATAAAGAAAAGGAAATGATAGAATGAAAAAGGAAACAGGCTTATGCATGGGGTGTATGTCCGAAAAAAATAACAGCGGCCCCTGTGAGGTATGCGGATACATAGAAAATTCGGCGTATCTTCCCGATTATCTGCCGCCCTCTACCTTACTTAACGAAAGATATCTGGTAGGAAAGCTTCTTTCTCATAACGGAGAGGGTGCTCTTTATCTGGGTTATGATACCGCAGAAAATAAGAAGATAACCATAAAGGAATATATGCCAGCCACCCTTTGTATCCGTAATAAGGAGAGCGGTCTTATTACCGTTAAGGATGATTGCCTGCCCCTATACAAGTCCTATCTTTCGGAATTTGCCGACCTTCATAAGACTCTTATGAATGGTATGACAGACAGCTGTATAAGAAGGGTTTACAATATCTTTGCAGAAAATAACACAGGCTACATAATTATGGAATATCTTGAGGGAATGACTCTTAAGGATTACCTTTCCGAAAACGGAAATATCATGAAATGGGCTGAGGCGGAGGTTTTCTTCCAGCCTGTATTTACCGCATTATCGAGACTTCATTCCAAGGGTATAGTACACAGAGGATTAAGCACAGATACGATTTTCGTACGAAAGAACGGAAGAGCGGCTATAATAGGCGTTGCTATTTCTGCAGGCCGTACCGCGGAATCGAGAATTGACTGTGAAATGTACGAAGGCTTTGCCGCCTGTGAACAGTACGCGGTTTCCGAAAGACAAGGCTCATGGACTGACGTTTACGGAATGTCTGCGGTTTTATACCGTGTACTTACGGGAAAAACTCCTCCTTCCGCAAAATCAAGGGAAGCAGGGGATATCATAGTACCTCTTATGAAGGTTAATCCCGAAATTCCGAAATATATTTCTGATGCAGTAATGGCAGGACTTAACCTTGACCAGAACGAGCGTACACACAGCGTAGATGAGCTTGTAAAACAGCTTTATACAAAGCCTGATGCAGCAGTCGAGGCTCCCTCTGAGGATGAAGCGGACGGTCCTGTTACACCTGCGGTTAATAATACTCCCCGCCGTGTACAGCCGCCTGTACAGCAGAGGTCAGGTCAGCCGGTAAGACGTCCGGTTAAGAAAAACAGCAATACAAAGAAGAAAAAATCTAAAAACAAGGATACAAAATCCAATGCGGGACTTGCTGTAGGTCTCATTTTCTTCTTTGCTCTGATTATAGCCCTTGTAATCGCAATAATCTACTTCTCCAATGAAACGGTAAGGCTTAACGAAACTCCTTCTGATACAACAGAAACAGAGGAAACAACTCCCGTTTATACTATTTCTACCGAGGCGACCACTGAGGAGCCTGTTACCGAGGAAACCGCTCCCACAACACAGCCACCTGCAGGGGAAATCATTCTTATGCCCGACTTTATAAACAGATTCTTCAACAGCAGTCTTGAAGTAAGATATTCTATGCTTAAATTTGTACCTGAATATGAATTCAGTAACGAATACTCTGAAGGTATAATCTTCGATCAGGATATCGAGGAAGGAACACAGGTTACCTCGGGAACTGAAATAAAGATTAAGGTAAGTAAGGGTCCCGACGCAGTACCGCTTCCCGATTATGTAGGCTTAAAGGTAAGCGAATATATCGAACGTCTCGAAGAACTTAATATTCCTTATGAAAAGATCAAGGAAGAAACTACCGAGGTCAAGAAGAATTATGTTGTAAGATGCGACCGTGAGGTAGGAGACCTTATAAGCTTCGCCACAGAAGAGGGTGAAGAGGTAGAGCCTGTAAAGGTTTATTATGCGGTAAAGCCTGTTGAAACCACACCTGAGGAAACCGAAGAGGCTCCCGTGGATGAAGAAGCTCCTGCCGAGGAAGAGGCTCCCGTAGAAGAATAAAAGAAAAGAGTAAAAGAAATGGATCTTGAAGCAATAAGAAAGAATATAGACGAAATTGATGATAAGCTTGCGATTTTATTCGAAAAGCGTTCCCAGCTTGCCTGTCAGGTAGCCGAATATAAGAAGGCGAACAACATGCAGGTTTTTCAGAAGGGAAGAGAGGATTTTATCCTTGACCGTGTAGAGAAGAAAAGCCCCCCAGAGATGAAAAATGCCTCCAGACTTCTTTTCCAGACTATAATGGATATATCCAAGTGCCGCCAGCAGCAGCTTTTGACTGAAGTAACTCCTTTCAACTATCATAGCTGTAAGCATGAGCTTCCGAAGGTAGGCGCTGTTACAAAGGGCAGCTACACCGCCGACGCATGTATGAAATTTTTCGGTAAGGAATGTGAAATCGAGTATTTCCGCGATTTTAACGAGGTTTTTGAGGCAGTAGAACAGGGTAAGGCTGATTACGGCGTTTTACCTATCGAGAATTCTACCGCAGGCGACGTAAGCGCCACCTACGACCTTATGGGAAAGCATAATTTCTATATCTACAAAAGCACAAAGATTAAGATTGACCATGTGCTTGCCGTTAAAAAGGGAACGAAGCTTTCTGATGTAAAGACTGTTATTTCTCATGAAATGGCGATAAAGCAGTGTTCACAGTTTATAGGCGAAAAGGGATATTCTGCTTCTCCGAGACTTTCTACTGCCGGTGCGGCAGAGGAGGTTGCGAACAGCAATCCCGAAGAGGGTCTTGCGGCAATATGCTCCCGTTCCTGTGCGGAGCTATTCGGGCTTGAGGCGGTAGCTTCCGATATAGTTGATATAAAGGACAACTATACTCGTTTCATAATGATTTCCAAGAAGCTTCAGGTGACAAATAATGCTTCTGTAATTTCATTATCCCTGTCTCTTCCTCATACTCCCGGAAGCCTTTACAGAATGCTTACAAGATTCGCTTACTGCGGACTTAATCTCTGCCGTATAGAATCAAAGCCTATGCCCAGCAGTCTTGCCGACGTAAAGGATGACGCCTTTGACTTCATTTTTTATCTTGATTTCTACGGAAATATTGAAAATGAGGACGTAATAAAGCTTCTTTCCAATTTAAAGCAGGAGTCTAAGTATTACAGATTCCTCGGAAACTATGAAGAAATTGAATAAAGCTGTGTGACAGTATTTGAGCCGTGCAATTATTATTGTGCGGCTCTTTTTGTTTCTTCTGTATTGATATTTTCCTGAATTTATGATATAATTGTACCAATAATTATAAGCGAGGTAAAAACTATGACTTTAGCTATGGAAAGACTCAACAAGTGTTACGAATGCTTCAGGAAAAAGGTAGATTTCAAGCCTCAGGTTGCGATAATCTTAGGCTCGGGTCTCGGAGCCTTAGCAGATGAAATAGATATCAGGGCTACTCTCGATTACGGCGAAATTGACGGCTTCCCCCAGTCCACCGTTATCGGTCATAAGGGAAGATTTGTTTTCGGATATATCGAGGATGTTCCCGTTGTAATCATGCAGGGAAGAGTTCATTACTATGAAGGCTATCCTATGGAGGATGTAGTTCTTCCTACAAGACTTATGAGAATGATGGGCGCTGAGGTCTTATATCTCACAAATGCCAGCGGTGCGGCTAATCCTTCCTTCTCGGCAGGCGATTTCATGCTTATCACCGACCAGATTGCCAATTTCGTACCCAGCCCTCTTATCGGCAGAAATATCGATGAGCTTGGTACACGTTTCCCCGATATGCATGAAATTTATGACAAGGATTTAAGAGATGTAATAAAGACTACTGCCGCTGAGCTTGATATTAAGCTTCAGGAGGGTGTATATATCCAGCTTACAGGTCCCAACTTTGAGAGCCCCTCAGAAGTAAGAATGTGCAGAATGCTTGGCGCTGACGCTATCGGCATGAGTACAGCCTGTGAAGCTATTGCCGCTAATCATGCAGGTATGAAGATATGCGGTATCTCCTGTGTTGCCAACCTCGGCTGTGGTCTTACCGACAATCCTCTTACACATCAGGAGGTTATGGAGGCCTCCGCTAAGGCGGCACCCTTATTCAAGAAGCTTATAAAGGCTTCCGTAATCAATATTCATAAGATGTTAGGTGAAAAATAATGAGTATCCGTGAAGTTATAGAGTGTGATAACGTAAGGCTTTCCGAGGATGGAAAAAGCGTAATTATAATCGACCAGACGCTTCTTCCAAACAAGGTTGAATATATTTCTCTTACAACTCCCCGTGAGCTTTATGAGGCTATATATGAACTTAAGGTGAGGGGTGCGCCCGCTATCGGTATCTGTGCAGGTTACGGGCTTTATGTGCTGAGCAGAAATATAGAAGCTGAAAGCTCCGATGAATTTTTAGCTGAGCTCCGTAAGCTTAAGGATTATATAAATTCCTCCCGACCTACTGCAGTAAACTTAAGCTGGGCGCTTAATCGTGTTGAAAAGGCGGCGGTTTCGCATTGTAATGAAGGTGTTGCCGCTATGCTTGAAGCTATGAAGGCGGAAAGTATCGCTATCCATAACGAGGATATAGAAATGTGCCGTTCGATATCGGAATACGGACTTACCCTTGTTAAGGACGGGGACGGTATCCTTACTCATTGTAATGCAGGCCCTTTAGCTACCTCACGCTATGGTACAGGTCTCGGTACGCTCTTCCTCGGTAAGGAAAAGGGCTATGAGTTCCATGTGTATACCGACGAGACAAGACCGCTTTTACAGGGTGCCCGTCTTACCTCCTATGAGCTTCATAGGGCAGGAATTGACGTTACTCTCATCTGTGACAACATGGCAAGCATTGTTATGAAGCAGGGCAAGATAAACGCCTGCTTTGTAGGCTGTGACAGAGTTGCCGCTAACGGTGATACTGCCAATAAAATCGGAACAAGCGGTGTAGCCGTTCTGGCTAAGCATTACGGTGTACCTTTCTATGTGTTCTGCCCCTCTTCCACAATAGATTTTTCCTGTAAAACTGGGGACGATATAAAAATTGAGGAAAGAGAGCCCGAAGAAATCAAGAAGAAGTTCTTCACCGCTCCTGTAGCACCCGAAGGGGTAAAATGCTATAACCCTGCATTTGACGTTACTGATAACGAGCTGATTACTGCTATAATTACTGAAAAGGGGATATGCCGTAAGCCCTATACAGAAAGCCTTGCGGCTCTTTTCGGAAAGGACAGATAAATGAAAACGAGAATTTATAATGCAAGAATACTTACCATGACCGATGGTATAGAAATTATCGAAGGCGAGCTTCATACCGACGAAGATGTAATTTCCTATATCGGAAAGGAAAAGGCCAACGAAGCTTTTGATAAAGAGATTGACGCAAAGGGAAATCTTATAATGCCCGGCTTCAAGAACGCACATACCCATACAGCCATGACCTTCCTTCGTTCCTTTGCTGACGACCTGCCCTTACAGGAATGGCTTTATAACCGTGTTTTCCCTATGGAAGCGAAGCTTAATCCCGACAGAGTGTACTGGCTTTCCCGTCTTGGTATATTAGAGTACCTTACAAGCGGTATTACCGCCAATTTCGATATGTATATGAAAACTGACGCCATTGTTTCCGCAAGCGTAGACAGCGGCTTCAGAACTGTTTTATGCGATTCTATAAATAATTTCGGCGGTACTGTTGAACAGATGGAGCTCGATTTCGACAAATTCAATGCAGTAAGCCCCCTCATTTCCTATCACTTAGGCTTCCATGCTGAATATACTACCTCTCTTGAGCTTATGAAGGAGCTTTCCGACCTTGCCAACAGGCGTAAGCTTCCTGTTTTCGTTCATAATTCCGAAACAAAGAACGAGGTTGACGGCTGTATCGAACGACACGGAATGACACCTACCGAGCTTCTTGACAGTATCGGTATGTATAATTACGGCGGTGGTGGTTACCATTGTGTATGGATGAGTGAAAAGGATATAGAAATTTTCAAGAAGAGAGGTCTTTACGCAGTAACAAATCCTGCTTCAAACCTTAAGCTTGCCAGCGGTATAGCTCCCATAACAAGATACCTTAAGGAAAATATTCCTGTAGCTATCGGAACTGACGGCCCTGCAAGCAATAACTGTCTCGATATGTTCAGGGAAATGTTCCTCGTTACAGGGCTCCAGAAGGTGAATGAAATGGACGCAGAAGCCTGTGATGCGGCGGATGTTCTTAAAATGGCCACTGTGAACGGAGCTTTAGCAATGGGACTTACCGACTGCGACGTTCTCTCAGTAGGAAAAAAGGCTGACCTTATTGAAATTGACCTTAATCAGCCCAATATGCAGCCTCTTAATAATATCGCAAAGAATGTTGTTTACGCAGGTAGCAAGCAGAATGTAAAAATGACCATGGTTGACGGAAAAATTCTTTACAGAGAGGGCGAATTCTTTGTGAATGAGACTCCTGAGCTTATTTACAGAAAGGCTAACGAGATTATCTCGGCTATGAGTAATGAATAATATAGCACTTCCTGAAAACCCCTCTCTTATTATTAAACGGCTTCATAGAAATGGCTATGAAGCCTATGCCGTAGGCGGATGTATCAGAAATATGCTTCTCGGCATTCCGCCGAAGGACTATGATTTTACGACGAATGCTTCTCCCGAGGAGGTCAAGTCGGTATTTTCTGATTTCAAGGTAATAGATACGGGAATAAAATTCGGTACGGTAACCGTAGTTATCGGAAAAGAGCCTTACGAGATAACAACCTACAGAATTGACGGAAAATACAATGATAACCGTAGACCTGAGAATGTAAGCTTTACATCGGAGCTTTCTGAGGATTTAAAGCGCAGGGATTTCACCGTAAATGCTTTGGCATACAACGAAAGGGAAGGACTTATCGACCTTTTCGGAGGAAAGACTGACCTTGATAACCGGATAATAAGAGCGATAGGTAACCCAGACGAGAGATTCAATGAGGACGGTCTGAGAATACTGAGAGCCCTGAGATTTGCTTCTCAGTATAATATGACTATAGATAAGGCGACAGGCGAAAGTATCCACAGAAACAGGCATTTACTTGAAGGTATAGCGGCTGAACGTATTGCCGAAGAATTCAATAAGCTTATTTGCGGAGAATGTGAAAATATCCTCAGGGAGTATCATGATGTTATATCAGTCTTTATTCCCGAGCTGAGTAAATGCGTTGGTTTTGAACAGCACACGAAATATCATAATCGTGATGTGTTTGAGCATACGCTTGCGACAATTTCGGCTATAAGACCTGAGAAGCATCTTCGGCTTGCCATGCTGTTTCATGACATAGGAAAGCCCGATTATTTCACATTTTCCAATGGCGTCGGTCATTTTAAGGGTCACGCCAAAGGCAGTGTGGGAATAGCTGAATGTTACCTGAGAAATTATCGGTATGACAGGGCTACTGCCGACAAGATAGTAACTCTTGTCCGTTATCATGATATAGTTCTCGAAAACAGGGATAATCTCATAAAGCGTTATCTTAACAAGTTCGGCGAGGACGTATTTTACAATATTATAGATGTTCATATAGCCGACGATTCGGGAAAAGCGCCCGAATATATGAAGCGTATAAAGGGCTATCAGGAAATAAGGAAAAGAGCAGAGGCGATTGTTTCTGAGCAGGAATGCTTCTCTCTGAAAAATCTTGAAATAAACGGAAACGACCTTAAAAAGCTTGGATATACCGGAGAAGAAATCGGAGAAAAACTGAAGCAGCTTCTCGATATGGTTATTGAGGACAACAGTTTGAATAAAAAAGAAAAACTGCTTGATATAGCAAAAAGGAGATGAATCCCTTGAGTTCGATAGATATCGGAATAGATTTAGGTACCGCCAATACTATAATTACCGTTGGCGGAAAGGGAATAATCGTGAATGAGCCCAGCGTCGTGGCTTATGATAAGAAAAAGCACCAGGTTCTCGCCGTGGGCGCCGAGGCATACAGAATGCTTGGCCGCACTCCCGAATATATCGTAGCTGTGAAGCCTCTTGCTGACGGAGTAATTTCCGATAACCTTATGGCAGAAGCCATGATTTCTGAATTTATCCGAAAGGTGAGCGGAAGCATGCTTTTAAAGCCGAGGGTCGTTATATGCGTACCTTCCTCTGTTACTGACGTGGAGTGCAGGGCGGTTGTGGAAGCGGCACTTTCCGCGGGAGCGAGAAAGGTTTTTCTTATCCAGGAGCCTATCGCCGCTCTCCTTGGTGCAGGCGTCGATATTTCAAAGCCTGACGGAAACATGGTAGTCGATATCGGCGGCGGAACAGCCGATGTGGCGGTAGTTTCCTTCAATGGTATTGTCAAATCCCAGTCTGTAAAGGTTGCAGGCAATAAATTTGACGATGCAATAATACGCTATATAAACCAGAAGTATAAAATTCTCATTGGTGAAAAGACCGCCGAAGCGGTAAAAAAAACCATAGCCAACGTGTATAATCCTACAGGACAGGTTAAAATGGAGATAAAGGGTCGTCACCTTATTAAAGGGCTTCCTGTAACCACCGAAATAACCGACCTTGATGTTGCGAGAGCGGTTTTTGAGCTTGTTGCGGAGATTATTGACAGCGTGAAGGCTGTTCTTGAGGTTACTCCCCCCGAGCTTGTAGGCGACATCCATCAGAACGGAATCGTTCTTACAGGCGGCGGCGCCCTTCTCGGAGGACTTGATAAGTGTATCTCAAGAGAGGTAAGAGTACCTTGTTACGTGGCGGAAAATGCTCTTGAGTGTGTTGCGAAGGGTGTTTCAGAAGCCTTCAAGCTTTCAGAAGAGCTTCTTGACGGCTTTGAAAAGATTTCCCTTTATAGGTATAAGTAAAATAATAAAGCTCCGGATTGTTGTTAAGCAATCCGGAGCTTATGTTATTTATCCTTTAATTCTTCTGCGATTTCTTCGGCTATTTCTTTAAGGTTTGATGTGATATTACTTGTTATCGACATGCTTTTCTTGATTACTTTTCGTGAAAAACGGCGTCCCTTCTGTTTTGTTGAGGCTGTTATGCTCCTTACCTTCTGGATAGAGTCGGTAACGTCGGAAATAGAGGAGAAGAGTATTTCCTGTGCCTTTGTTTCACGTGACTGGGTAATACCGCGATGATAGTTGTCAAGTACTATTTCATAGCGGTTGTATGCATTTTTAACTGCGTCCTCCCAGGAAATATAAACATCATTCATAGCATTTTCGCCTATCTGCTTCAGTTCTGCGAGATGGTCACAGGCATAAAGAAGCTCCTCAGCTATAGCTTCAGCTGTATTTTCGGTAAGAATACCATTACGATAATTTGTAAAATCCTCGGCGGCACAGCTTCCTGCAATGAGAATGCTCGGAAGGCCGCAGGCTGCCGCTTCACGGACAACAATACCGTTTGTATCATAGAGAGAAGGGAAGAGGAACAGATCAGAGGCAGTATAATAAACTCTCAGGTCCTCTCTGTCGTTTATTGCACCGACAAAAATACATTTATCAGAAAGTCCGCTTTCATTCACATATTTTTCGATTTCTTCACGGTCACCGCCGTCGCCCACAAAGAGCATTCTGAAATCTTTTCCTTTTTCGGATATAATTCTGAGGGAATCTACGATAAGCTTTATTCCCTTATACCAGAAAAGACGTCCTACGAAAAGAAATACAGGCATGTTTTCAGGAATATCATATTCTCCACGGAGAGCCGCCGCATATTCAGGATTAGCCTTTCCTCTCGGGAAGTCAACGCCGTTAGGCATTATAACATATTCGCCCTCATAGCCTATACTACGGAGATTTTCGCCTGCTCCACGGCTTACTGTCCATACTTCGTCGCATACAGAAATATTCTGAACAACGAATTTTGTAATCTGTGGAACCAGGAGAGGATTATCAATTACACGCTTTATATCTTCATCAAATTTGGTGTGATAGGTCATTATAAGAGGAGAGCCGTTCTTTTCCTTGAGAAGTCTTGCGAGAACTGTTGAAGCGAAGGGACAATGGCTATGTATTATGTCAAATTTGCTGTCGCGGAGGGCTTCGAGAGTAGAGGAGCTGAAGGGGTAGCCTGCACGGTAACCGATAAGCTTATCAGTAGCAAGACTTGAATATCTCACTACAGGGAAGGAGTAGTCGTCCACAGCTTCGGGATGGCTTGGCGTAACAACCGTTGCACTTCCGAGCTTGTTTTCTATAGTAGTAGCATAATTTATTACAGCATTTGCAACACCGTCTATAAGAGGCGGAAAGGAGTCGTTAAGTAAGCATACATTAAAATTTCTGCTCATATTTTTTACCTCCGAACGTGGTCTGTGTTCAAAAATTCCGTTGCTGTAAGCGGCCGCCGATATAATCCGCTATTCTTTAATTATACCTCATTATGTTTATAAAATCAAGTAGAATTATTGATAATAAAAAGAAAAATTGACGAAATAAATAAGCGGCAGGAGTTCGGATTCCTGCCGCCTGATATTATGCCATAACCTTTACCATTACCGCCTTCTGAGCGTGTAATCTGTTTTCAGGCTCATCAAAGATTTCATTAGCATGTGCTTCTAAAACCTCTTCTGTGATTTCTTCTCCTCTGTGTGCAGGGAGACAATGTAAAACCATACAATCAGGCTTTGCACCCTTCATTACGGTGTCATTTACCTGATATCCGTTGAAGGCAATCTTTCTCTTTTCAGCTTCGCCTTCCTGACCCATGGAAGCCCATACGTCAGTATATATGATATCAGCGTCGATTGCGCCTGTAGCGGGATCGTTCACGATTCTGAACTTATCTCCGTAGGTCTTACAGAATTCTACTACTTCTTCAGCAGGATAATATCCCTCGGGGCATACAAGAGTTACGTTCATGCCAACCTTGAGACAGCCAACAGCGAGAGAATGAGCCATATTGTTGCCGTCGCCGATGAAGCAGAAGTTGAGACCTTCAAGCTTGCCCTTGTATTCTCTGATTGTCATTAAATCGGCGAGAACCTGACAGGGATGAGCGAAGTCGGTAAGTCCATTGATAATCGGAATGCTTCCGTATTCGGCTAAATCTTCAACTTCCTTCTGTTCGAAGGTTCTGATCATGATACCGTCAAGGTATCTTGATAATACTCTTGCTGTATCCTGAACGGGTTCGCCTCTTCCTATCTGAAGGTCATTGGAGGAGAGGAAAAGGGGATAGCCGCCAAGCTGGTACATACCTGTTTCAAAGGAAACTCTTGTTCTTGTGGAAGACTTCTGGAAAATCATACCGAGAGTCTTACCTTCAAGATGTCTGTGAGGAATACCGTTTTTAAGCTCATATTTAAGCTGGTCAGCAAGATTAAGTATATCGATTATTTCTTCTGTGGATAAATCCAGCATTTTAAGTAAATGTTTCATTTCTTTGTATCCTTTCTCTGTTAAGCGTTTAATATTTCGGTTAAAATTCTGAGTCCTTCATCTATTTCTTCGTATGAGATAGTAAGAGGGGGGAGAAGTCTTACCTTATCCTTAGCGGTAAGAACGAGAAGCCCTCTGTTAAGACATTCCTTAGCAACATCGCCAGCCACCTTGGATTTAAGGGTAATACCAATCATAAGGCCTATTCCGCTTAAAGCCGAAACCTCATCAATGAGGGAAAGCCTATTCCTGATATATTCAGCCTTTTCTCTTACTTCTTTGAGGAATTCCTTATCGGAAGCCTTATCGAGAACAGCTAAGCCGCCTGCACAGCAGACAGGATTTCCGCCGAATGTGGAGCCGTGGGTACCTGCCGTAAGAACGCCTGAGCATTTTTTACCTGTAAGGCATGCTCCCATGGGAAGTCCGCCTGCAATACCCTTGGCGAGGGTGATTATATCAGCCTTTTTATCAAAATTTTCTCCTGCCAGGAACTTTCCTGTTCTTCCTACGCCTGTCTGTACCTCGTCGGAAATTGTAAGAATATCCTTTTCTTCAGCAATTTTAAAGATTTCATCAACAAATTCCTTGCTGAGAGCATTTACGCCGCCTTCGCCCTGAATATACTCAAACATTACTGCACAAACAGTATCATCGATTTTACTTCTCAGGTCATCGATATCGTTGGCGTTCACATAGATAAAGCCCTCTGTAAAGGGGAAAAAGTAGTTGTGGAATACGTCCTGTCCTGTTGCCGAAAGGGTAGTAAGAGTTCTTCCGTGGAAGGAGTTCACAAGAGTAATTATATTGTGTCTGCCCTTACCGTATTTGTCAAAGCTGTACTTTCTTGCGATTTTGATCGCACATTCGTTGGCTTCTGCTCCCGAATTACCGAAAAATACCTTTTCCATTCCCGAGGCTTCCATAAGCTTAGCGGCGAAATCAGCCTGTACCTTTGTGTAGTAGTAATTGGAGGTATGCTGGATTTTCTTTACCTGACTGCATACTGCCTCTACCCAGTCCTCGTTGCAGTAGCCGAGAGAATTTGTACCGATACCGCTTCCGAAGTCGATATATTCCTTACCGTCCTCGTCATAAGCGGTTACGTTCTCGCCGCTTTCCATAACGAGAGAATACCTGCCGTAGGTAGCCATAACATTTTCATTGAATTTTTCTATTGTGTTCATTTCTTTTGTCCTTATACAATCATTGTGCCTGCGCCCTCGTTTGTGAGGAGCTCGATTAAGATGGAGTGGGGAATACGTCCGTCGATGATATTTGCCTGCTTTACGCCTCGGCGTACTGCCTCAACGCAGCAGTCAATCTTAGGAATCATACCGCCTGAAATAATATTCTGCTTCTTAAGATAGGGAACTTCACTTACGCCTACGGTAGGAATAAGGGTTGATTCATCATCCTTATCTCTTAAAAGACCTACTATATCGGTCATGAGGATCAGGCTTTCCGCCTTCATTTCTGCGGCGATTCGTGCAGCGGCTGTATCTGCATTGATATTGTAAACCTTTCCGTCCACACTGCTTGCTACAGTAGAAATAACGGGGATATAACCGCTGTTCAGTGTGTCGTTGATTATATCTGTGTTTATATTGGTTATTTCGCCTACAAGACCAAGGTCGGGATTAAGCTGTTTAGCTTCAATCATGTGACCGTCAAGACCACAGAGACCGATAGCCCTACCCTTATGCTGATAAAGCTTTTCTACAAGGTCCTTGTTTACCTTACCGCAGAGTACCATCTGTACAATATCAACGGTTTCTTCGTCGGTATAACGGAGACCATTTACGAACTTGCTTTCCTTGCCCACCTTGTTGAGCATATTGTTTATTTCGGGGCCGCCGCCGTGAACAAGAACAATCTTCATGCCTACGGTACTTAAAAGTACGATATCGGACATTACATCCTGCTTGAGCTGTTCGTTTGTCATAGCGTTTCCGCCGTATTTTACAACGATAACCTTATCGGTATATTTCTGGATATAGGGAAGAGCGTCACTTAAGATATTCGCTCTCATATCGTTATCAACATTAACCATTTTCTTCAAGTCCTTTCAAATCAGCTTCTGTAATCGCCGTTAATCTTAACGTAATCATAAGTAAGGTCACAGCCCCATGCAGTAGCGGAGGAGCTTCCGTCTCCTATAGAAACGTCAATTATGATTTCATCCTCTAAAAGTATTGTTTTTGCAGTATCTTCAGAAAATTCAATTCCTGAGCCGTCCTTACAAACATCAATCTTACCCTTTACAGAGGAAATCGAAACGTCAACCTTATTGATATCGAAATCAGCTTCAGCATAGCCTACTGCACAGAGAATTCTTCCCCAGTTAGCGTCCGAGCCGAACATAGCACACTTGAAGAGGGGGGAGCGGATAACGCTTTTAGCTACTGTTATCGCAGTATCAAGGTCCTTAGCACCCTTTACATTACATTCGAGAAGCTTTGTTGCGCCCTCGCCGTCCTTAGCCAGCATACGGGTCATGTTCATCATAACTGTATTAAGGGCCTTTTTGAATGCCTTGTAATCTTCGTTTTCGCTTGTGATTTCGTCATTTCCCGCCATACCGTTTGCCATAACCGAAACCATATCGTTTGTGGAGGTATCGCCGTCTACGGAAAGGCAGTTATATGTAACCTTCACTATTTCTGAAAGAGCCTTCTGAAGCATTTCAGAGGAAATAGCACAGTCTGTTGTGATAAAATTAAGGGTAGTAGCCATGTTGGGATGAATCATACCGCTTCCCTTAGCCATTCCGCCAAGTCTGCAGGTTTTTCCGCCTGCGTTAAATTCAACAGCAACCTCTTTTTTAACTGTATCGGTGGTCATGATAGCTGTAGCCGCCGCCTCGTTTCCTGTATAGGAAAGGGTATCAGCAAGAGGTTTTACTGCCTTTTCAATAGGCTCAATAGGTAAAATCTGACCAATAACGCCCGTAGAAGCTACAATAACCTCCTCGGGCTTTATGCCGAGGACGTCTGCTGCAAGCTCGCACATTCTGTAAGCTTTTTCTTCACCGTCAGCGTTACAGGTGTTTGCATTCTTTGAGTTAGCGATAACTGCGATAGCCTTACCGCCTGTTTTTTCAAGATTCTTCTTTGTTACAAGGATAGGAGCACCCTTTACCTTGTTCTGTGTATAAACTGCGGCAACGTTACATATTACATCGCTCACTACCATACAGATATCGTTTTTCTTTGTGGGATTATCCTTGATTCCGCAGTATAAGCCGCTTGCCTTAAAGCCCTTAGCCGCACATACGCCGCCGTCAACAAAGATATCTCCGCCTGTATTCTTTAATGTTATCATGATATTTCTTCCTTTATATAAGACCTGTTGTTTCGTCAATTCCCATCATAATATTGAGGCACTGTACAGCCGCACCGCTTGCACCCTTGCCGAGATTGTCGAGACGGGAAGCTATAAATATTCTGTCGTCGTTTCCGCTTACTATGATTTCCATGTTGTTGGTATTTTCAAGGTCGTTAGCGGAAATGAAGCCGTCGGGAGCAACATCTCCACCGCCAAGCTGGGCTACCTTTATGAAGTTACTGCCATTATAATGCTCAGCGAACATCTCTCTGATATCAGAGGGAGTATACTTCTTTGAAAGAAGACGGCTGTGTAAAGGGAGGGTTACTACCATTCCTGCGAAATAGTCGCATACATAAGGGTTAAAAGCAGGCTCAAAATCAAATCCGGGAATAAGCTTCATTTCGGGTAGGTGCTTATGCCCCTGGGTTAAAGCGTACTGTCTGGGGGAATTGAAGCCCTTGGCTCTGTTTTTGTCCTCATACTGTGCTATGCCTTTTTTTCCTGCTCCGCTGTAGCCTGAAACTGCGTGTACGGAAACGGGATAATCCTTAGGCAGTATTCCGTTCTTAACGAGAGGATATGCCATTGAAAGGAATCCGCTTGCGTAACAGCCGGGAACAGCTACACGCTTAGAGGAAACGATTTTCGCTCTGTGTTCGGGGGAAAGCTCGGGGAAGCCGTAAGCCCAGTCGGGATTTACTCTGTGTGCGGTAGAAGCGTCGATAATTCTTGTATTTTCATTTTCAACAAGAGAAACAGCCTCTATTGCAGCAGCGTCGGGTAAACAGAGGAAAGTGAAATCAGAAGCATTGATAAGCTTTTTTCTTTCCGCTGTATCCTTTCTTTTATCCTCGTCAATCTTTAAGATTTCCAGGTCTGTTCTTCCTTTAAAACGCTCAAGAATTTTAAGTCCTGTTGTACCTTCCTGACCGTCGATAAATATCTTTGTCATTTCTTTTGTCCTTTCGGTATTTAATTCTGTGTATAGAAGAGGCTCATTCCTGCTCCTCTTTCATCGTTAGGCCGCTTTATAAAGCCAATTTTTTCATAAAATGGTTCTTTACCTTTGGCGGATAAAAGAGAAACCATGGTAGTTTCACCCTTTTCCACATATCCGTTCTGAACGAAATCCATAAGCTGGGAAATCATTTCCTTGCCGATGCCTTGTCCCTGAAAATCAGGATGAACAATAACGTCAACCACCAGCAGGTGATAGCCGCCGTCACCTACTGCGCGGGCCATGGAAATAGTTTTTCCGTCCGACTTTCCCACAGTTATAAAGCGTGAATTGGGAATACTGGTATTGAACTGGCGTTCAGAAATCGAACCCCAGCCAACAAGCCTTCTCAGCTCGTTGTAATCTTCAAAGGTTATATCTTTTGTAAATTCTATCATAATTTCTTTCTTACATATTCAATCTGTGCCTTTACGTTTTCGGGAGCGGGTCCGCCGTAGGACTTACGCTCACGGACACAGGTATCAAGGCTGATTGCAGTATACACATCCTCGGAGAAAAGCTCCGTTTTTTCACGGTAACATTCAAGAGGAAGGTGTTCAAGGTCGGTATTCTTGGCGATACATTCAGCAACAAGTCCGCCTGTAATCTTATAAGCGTCACGGAAGGGCATGCCCTTCTTAACAAGATAGTCTGCACAGTCGGTAGCGTTGATAAAGCCTCTTGCTGCCGCATTACGCATATTTTCCTTATAAACGCTCATTGTTTCAAGCATGGGAATAAATGTAGAAAGACAAAGCTTAACATTATCAACAGCGTCGAAAATCGCTTCCTTATCCTCCTGCATATCCTTGTTATAGGCGAGAGGGAGACCCTTCATCATAGCTAAGAGAGTCATGTTATCGCCGAATACTCTTGCCGCCTTGCCTCGTACAAGCTCAGCGATATCGGGATTCTTTTTCTGGGGCATTATGCTTGAGCCTGTTGCGAAAGCGTCATCAAGCTCGATAAATTTGAATTCCCAGCTGCACCATAGGATAATTTCCTCGGAAAATCTTGAAAGGTGCATCATTATAGTAGAAATTGCACTTGAAAGCTCAATACAGAAATCTCTGTCGGAAACGCCGTCGAGAGAGTTCGCCATAGGCTCATCAAAGCCTAAAAGGGAAGAGGTTCTGAAGCGGTCGATATTGTATGTCGTTCCCGCTAAGGCTCCGCTTCCGAGAGGGCAGACATTCATACGCTTAAGGGTATCGTCAAGTCTTCCGATATCTCTTAAGAACATCTGGGCGTAGGCCATAAGATGATGAGCGAAGGTAATGGGCTGAGCGCGCTGAAGATGTGTATATCCGGGCATAATTGTTTCAGTATGCTTATCGGAAATATCACAGAGCACAGAAGCTATCTTATGTACTAATGCTCTTATTTCAGCAATCTCATCACGGAGATAAAGACGGATATCGAGTGCAACCTGGTCATTTCTCGAACGGGAGGTATGAAGTCGCTTTCCTACGCTTCCCAGGCGCTTGGTAAGCTCGGCCTCCACAAACATGTGAATATCCTCGGCGGTCATATCAAGCTCAAGCTTTCCGCTTTCTATATCGGAGAGCACCTCTTCGAGCCCCTTTATAAGGACAGCGCTGTCCTCCTTAGAAATAATACCTGCTTCACCGAGCATGGTTGCATGGGCAATACTGCCCTCAATATCATTCTTATACATTCTGCCGTCAAAGGAAATTGATGAATTAAAAGCGTTAACACCGCTGTCAACTTCTTTTGAAAAGCGTCCTGCCCACATTTTTTCCATAATAACAGTCCTTCTTGAAATAATGATAAAAAAGCCGTAAACATATACGGAAAACCCGTATATGTTTACACTTTTGTATATTGCTTCGGTTGAAATTACTTGTTGTTTCTTTCTTCGTCAAGCATAGCCTTAACCTTGATCGGGAGACCGAAGAGGTTGATGAAGCCTGCGCTGTCCTTCTGGTCGTAAACATCGTCTTCACCGAAGGAAGCAAAATCCTCGCTATAGAGAGTATAAGGAGATGTAACGCCTGCGTTGATGATGTTACCCTTGTAGAGCTTGAGCTTAACTTCACCGGTACATGTTTCCTGAGTCTTGTCTACGAAAGCGTCCATAGCTTCTCTTAAAGGAGTATACCACTGTCCGTTGTATACGAGGTCAGCATACTTGAGAGCAAGTCCTGCCTTATAATGCTGTGTTTCCTTGTCGAGACAGATTGTTTCGAGTACATCATGAGCGTGGTAAAGGATTGTACCGCCGGGAGTTTCATAAACACCTCTGGACTTCATACCAACGAGTCTGTTTTCAACAACGTCGAATAAACCGATACCGTTTTCGCCGCCGATCTTGTTAAGGGTCTTGATAAGCTTAACGCCGTCCATCTTTTCGCCGTTGAGGGCAACGGGAATACCCTTTTCGAAAGAAATTGTAATGTATGTAGCTTTATCGGGAGCCATTTCGGGGGATACGCCGAGCTCTAAGAAGCCGGGCTTGTTGTACTGGGGCTCGTTTGCAGGATCCTCAAGGTCGAGACCTTCGTGAGAAAGGTGCCAGAGGTTCATATCCTTGGAGTAGTTTGTTTCTCTTGTGATCTTGATCGGAACGTTATGAGCCTCAGCGTATTCGATTTCCTGATCTCTGGACTTGATATCCCAGATTCTCCAGGGAGCGATAATCTTGAGGGAAGGAGCGAGAGCCTTGATTGTAAGCTCGAAACGAACCTGGTCGTTACCCTTACCTGTACAGCCGTGGCAGATAGCGTCTGCGCCTTCAGCCTTAGCGATTTCAACAAGTCTCTTTGCAATAGGAGGACGAGCGAAGGATGTACCTAAAAGATAGCCTTCATACTTTGCGCCGGCCTTTAATGTGGGGAAAATGAAATCGTTAACGAATTCATCCTGGATATCTTCGATATAGAGCTTTGTGGCACCTGTCTTCTTAGCTCTTTCTTCAAGACCTTCGATTTCAGCGTCCTGACCTACGTTACCTGCTACACATACAACCTCACAGCCGGGGTAGTTTTCATGTAACCAGGGGATGATGATAGAAGTGTCTAATCCGCCGGAATAAGCGAGAATTATTTTTTTGATATCGTTTGCCATTTTAAAAACCCTTTCTTTTATAAAAATTGTAAATAAATTACTATCTATTATTATACACGATTTATTCATAATGTCAAGGTTATTTATACAGAAAAATGCATAATATTCTGTATAATATGAATATTTAGTGAATATTTTGGATAAATAGCAATTATGACGATTTCATTCATATTTTTAAAAAATATGTAAAAAATTGAAAAATAACCTTGACAAAAAAACTGTTCACAGATATAATTGATATATGAACGTGCATATTATAGCGTTGATGAGAATTATACATCACTGTTCACTGAAATTAGATTGGCTGAACAATGGCGTTTAAAGGAAGGTAACTGTTATGATTCTGGGTGAAAAGCTTGAAATTCTTATCGGAAGAAGGAATATCAGTAAAACCGATTTTGCCGAAAGGATAGGCATAACCTATAGAGGTCTTGCCAATTATCTGAACGGTTCGAGAAAACCGAAAAAGGAAGTTCTCTCTAAAATTGCTTCCGAGCTTGACGTTTCGGTTGATTTCCTTACGGATGACTCTAAAAGCCTTATTCTGGACAGTAAGGAACGTTTTGTATTCAACTCAACATCCGATTCCAATTCCATAAGAGAGGCTGCCGACTACCTTGAAAAGGGGAAGCAGATTTTCGAGTGCAGCACCATAAGCCAGGAGGATAAACAGGCTTTATTTGCCTGCCTTACAGAAATGTATTTTAATGCGGCGAAGGTTGATTAAGGCATTTGCGCTGTTCATAGCGACAGTGCTGCTTTTTTGTTCCTGTTCATTATCGTCTCCTGTACGAAAAACAGAATATCTGTTAGGAACGCTTGTTTCCATAACCCTCTATGACGGTACAGACAGAGAGAAACTTATTGATGAAAGCTTTTCTATAGTGAGAGATATTGAGAAAATAGTTTCTGTGAACATTTCAGACAGCGATATTTCTGTTATAAACAATACAGCTTTTGATTCTGAGGTAAAGCTTGACGATGAGCTTTTTTCGATTTTATCTGAAGCTATGGAATATTGTGTTCTTACCGATGGAGCCTTTGATATTGGGCTTGGAAAGCTTATAGAATTATGGGGTATAGGAACGGATAAGGAAGCCGTTCCTGATATGAACAGTTTAGAAAAATTCATTGGTTTCAAAGGATATGAACATATTATTCTTGATGAATTAAAGCATACAGTAAGATTTGACGACGAAAGAACAGCCCTTAACCTGGGTGCTTGTGCAAAGGGATATGCCGAGGACAGAGTGAGAGAGTTCCTTATTGAAAATAATGTTACCTCTGCCATTCTTGATTTTGGCGGCAGTATAACAGTTATCGGTGATAAAGATGGGTATGGTTTCAATATAGGTATTGCCAATCCGTCTGATGAGGGTCTTAACGGCGTTCTTTCGGGAATGACTGACATTTCAGCGGTAACCTCTGGCGATTATCAGCGATTTTTCATTGAAAACGGAGTATCCTATCACCATATTCTTGACAGCAGTACAGGCTTTCCTGCATCTTCTGGTATCAGAAGCGTAACTGTTGTTACCGAGAGTGCCTTCAGGGGTGATTGTCTTTCTACTGCGGCTTTCGTTCTTGGTGCAGAGAAGGGTGCTGAGCTTCTTGAAGATGAAAACTGCGGCTTTGTTATTATCTCCGACAGTGTTATGGTATCGGAAAATCTCAGGAATAATTTCAGTATAAAATATGAAGATTAAATATATTATTTTTGCCTTGATTGTTATTCTGGCGTCGGTTATTGTTTGTTTCACGCTTTTCGGCGGCAGTAACGGCAAAAAAACTGCCTATGTGTACAGCGGCGGCGTTCTTATACATCGTATAGATCTCGCCGAAGGCACGAAGGAGTTTAAGGTTGAAACAGAAAACGGTTATAATATTATTTCCGTTGCTGACGGAAAAATCGGCGTTATAGAGGCTGACTGCCCCGATAAAACCTGTATAAAAACGGGCTTTACCGACAGCAGCTTTATTCCTGTTATATGCATGCCTAACAAGCTTGAAATTGTGGTTAAATCAGAGGATACAGAAACGGACGGTGTAAGCCGATGAAGCATACTGCAAGAAAAACAGTTATTTTATCGGTTATGACCGTGGTTTCTCTGGGGCTTTTCGCTCTGGAGCTGGTTATTCCGCCTTTTCCGTTTTGTCCTGCCGCGAAAATAGGACTCGCTAATATTGTTACGCTTTTTATGCTTACAAGAAAAGAGCTGTTCCGTTTCGGTGACTGTTTTCTCGTTCTTATAGCTCGATGTGTTCTTGCCGCTCTTGTTACAGGTCGGCTTACTGCTGTGCTGTTCAGTATTACAGGCGGTGTTCTGGCATTGTTTGTCATGCACCTTGTCAGAAAAATCTGGAATAATACAGCAGTAATAAGCGTTTTCGGAGCTCTTGCCCACAATACAGGTCAGATAATTGTTTCTGTCATTATTTACGGAGTTTTCAGTATTTTTTATATGATACCCGTTTTCTTTGCCGCAGGAGTGCTCAGTGGAGCGCTTACGGGCGTTTGTGTTATGCTCATAATTCGGAATAAGCGATTCAGAAATTATATTTTAAAGTTAAGTAGGGAATAGATATGGAAAAAGAAAAAATTGAACGTATAAACTACCTTGCGAGAAAATCCAAGGTTGAACCTCTTACCGAAGAGGAGAAGGCTGAGCAGGAACAGCTCAGGAACGAATACCGCGAAGGCTTCAGAAGAAGCCTTATGGGACAGCTTGATAATGTTTACCTTGTAGACGATAAGGGAAACAAGACAAAGCTTACAAAGAACTGATACCGTGAAGATAGCTGAATTTGAATACGATTTCGGAAATACGGGATATTGCGGTATTTTAAGTGATTCCTTCGCCGTAATATGGTGTGATAATGATTTTCTTTTCAGGAGACTTTTGCGCTTTAAGGCTTCTCTTCTGGATGAATTTTCCAATTCGGACGGAAAAATAAACCGTATTTTCAAGGTTGATGGTGCATACTATAACGCTGTAATAGAGCGTCTTGTCAACAATAATATAATGTGCAGGATTTTTCCTGCTCTTACAAAAGAGCGTTTAGCAAGGACTTCCATATACAGAAGCTCCGGCGATATATGCCACAATGCTCTTAATATCATGCATTCAGCCGACGAGATAAAGGTTCTCGCCGAAAAGGATGATTTAAAGCGGATTCTTGAGTATAATTCTGCATTATCGGAATATGCTGAAGAAATATATGATTACAGTCTCAGTATAATGAGATTTTCCTCTCATAATAATACTGCAGTTTATATTCCCTTCAGGAAATATCTGCTTGATACTATGAGAAGACTGTTATTATATGTAAGCGGTCTCGGAAAGGAAATTCATTACTATATCGATATAGAGAGGGATTGTCTTAAAATAGACTATAATACCTTTGAGATAGCGCTTCTCAATCTGGTTAAGCTGTTTTATAAGACTTCTTCCGATAATTCTTCCTGTACGCTCAGCGTTACCGACGGCTCGGAGGAGATGAATAATTCTCTTATTCTGAGTGCTTTTATACCTGTCGGAGAAAGCTATGACGAAAAGCTTCTTAAATCTGTAACAAACATGGAAAAGAGCCTGTTTTCCTCTATGGGTGGTATGGTAAGCCTTAAGGCTGATGAAAACGGAATCAGCTTCAAGGGGATAATTCCCGTTTTGTACGCTTCTTCCCGTAAGAATTCGGATGATACCGAGGTACTTCATCTCAATTATGACGCCGTATGGCAGGATGATGACGATGATTCAGAATCCGTAAGTCTTTACAGAAGGGATAACGGCAAGCTTTTATGCAATAATCTCAAGAGACTTGAGAATGAGACAGAAAATGACAATATCAGCGTTATTCTCGGTTTCCTTCTTAAATAAATCAAACCATTATTTTATATTTATCACATATTTATCACATTTATGGGTTATACTATGAACAGTCAAGGGGGTCACCCTTTGATGATGGTTAATGACGAATTAATCATAATTTCCTCTCCCAACATTTCATTTTAATCTAATTTTATTTCATTTTTCTCCTCTATGGCGAAACCTTTGTTCAGTATGGATCCACAGGCTCTTTACTGAACTTTTTTTTACAATTTTTATGAAAGGCGGATTTATGTTATGTACAGGATTCTTATTGCTGATGATGAACAGAAGATCAGAGAAGTTATAAGAGAATATGCCGAATTTGAAGGGCACAAGGTTTTCGAGGCCGTTGATGGTATGCAGGCTGTTGAAATGGTAAGAAATGAGGATTACGATATCGTTATTCTCGATGTTATGATGCCTAAGCTTGACGGTTTTTCTGCCTGCAAGGAAATCAGGAAGATAAAGAATGTTCCCGTTCTTATGCTTTCTGCCCGCGGCGAGGAGTATGATAAGCTTTTCGGCTTTGAAATCGGCGCTGATGATTATGTAGTAAAGCCTTTTTCTCCCAAAGAGGTGCTTGCCCGTGTGAATGCGATAATAAAGCGTAACCAGCCCTCGTCAAATGCAGGGGATATAGTAAGGTACGAGGGTCTTGAGATCAATTTCACTGCAAGAAGCGTTATCATTGATGGCGAAAAGGCTAATCTTACTCCTAAGGAATATGACCTTCTTTTCTATCTTGTAAGAAACAGAAATATTGCCCTCACAAGGGACAGGCTCCTTTCCGAGGTATGGGGCTACGACTTCTTCGGGGATGACAGGACTATTGATACTCATATAAAAATGCTCAGAAATAATCTTGGCGAATACCGTAAGTTTATAGTAACACTTCGCGGAATGGGGTATAAATTTGAAGCATAAACTCAGTAATTACTTCAAAAGCATAAGGTTCAGGGTATGGACTGTACTCCTCGGCTTTACGATTATTATTCTTGCCATTCTATATTCTTCTCAGGTACTTCTTATGCCTGTAATATATGAATATATGAAGACTCAGGAATGTATTTCAACGGCTCTTGAAATAAAGTCTACATGGATAAATAAGAGTATTGCCGAGCTTAAGAGCGTGGTTGACGAGAGTGCGCGACAGAAGCAGATGGGTATACTTATAAATTTTCCATCTACCGTTACAGGCGGACTGCCTCTTACTTATTCAAATGACGCTACAGGTTCATCTGCCACTATCGACAGACGAGTAAGCGTAAGTAATGAGCTTATCTCTGAGCTCAGAAATTCTAAGTCGGGCATGCTTTTCTTTCCTGTTGAGGATGATACAAAAGAATCCTTTATGCTTGCTACTTATGTAGGTACTCCCGATAATATGATAGGGTATATATTCATATATAGTTATCTTGAGCCTACGGGTACAACAACGCAGATACTTGCCAATATATTCCTGACATCGGCAGGGCTTATTATAATCCTTAGCTTTATTGTTTCGTTCTTTATTTCTGATAAGGTTGCCGACCCGATAGTTAAAATATCAAAATCGGCGGACAAGCTTATTACAGGCGATTTCAATGTGGGATTTTCCAAGCATGAATTCAGCGAAATAACGCTTCTCAAAAATAATCTTAATATGGCGTCCTATGAAATCTCCAGAACAGAAACACTCAGAAAGGATCTTCTTGCGAATGTTTCCCACGACCTGAGAACTCCTCTTACAATGATTAAGGCGTATGCGGAAATGATAAGGGACCTTTCAGGCGATAATAAGGAGAAAAGAGAAAAGCATCTTCAGGTTATCATAGACGAAACCGATCGTCTTAATCTTCTTGTTTCTGATATTCTTAATCTTTCAAAGCTTCAGAGCGGAGTTGTAGAGCTGGACAGACAGATTATTGATTTAAGCAGTCACATCCGCGAAATAGCAAATCGCTTTTCTATGCTTGATGAAACGAAAATCAATCTCGAAATAAAGGATAAGGTATATATAAGCGCAGACTCCAAGCAGCTTGGTCAGGCAGTATACAATCTTCTTATCAATGCCATAAATTATTCGGGTGTTGATACGGTTACTATACGGTTATATCCCATAAAGGGCGGAAAGGTACGCTTTGAAGTGGCTGACAGCGGCGTAGGTATTGCGTCTGACCAGCTTCCTTATATCTGGGAAAGATACTATAAGGCTAACCGTTCGGAAAACTATAAACGTGCGGGAAAGGGTACTGGTCTCGGTCTTTCTATAGTCAGAGGTGTATTTGAATGTCACGGCTTTAATTACGGAGTAGACAGTGAGGAAGGAAAAGGCACTACATTCTGGTTTGAATGTAATTCCGAAAAGGTGGTAGAAGGTGGAGACGAAATATAATATAGCCGAGGATAGTGACGGTAAGGAGATTGCACAGTTCCTTCGGAAGCTCGGTTACAGCCGTTCCATAATAACTCAGATAAAGCATGGCGAGAGACTGCTACTGAACGGAACAAAGGCAAGAACCGTTGATATACTGCATATCGGAGATGTGCTGACAGTAAAAACAGAGGATGAAACCGAGATTGTTCCGAATCCATCTCTTTATGTACCTGTTGCCTATGAGGATGAGGATATCGTGATTTTCGATAAGCCTTATGATATGGCTGTACATCCTTCTATAAGGCATTACGAGGATACCCTTGCCAACTATTTTGCATACAGATATCCCGGTGTTACATTTCGTTCCATAAGCAGACTTGACAGAAACACATCGGGGCTTGTTATGGTGGCTAAGAATAAGCTATCAGCGGCAATTCTCTCCGGTAACCCGAAAATGCGGCCAAAAAAGCTATATTATGCTGTTCTTACAGGAGATATTTCCCAAGAATTCGGCTTTTGCGGCGAAATAATAGCACCTATAGCGAGAGAAAGAGAGAGTATCATTACGAGAATTGTAAGTCCTGATGGACAGCATGCCCATACAGTTTTCAAGGTTATAAAGAGTTCGCCTGAAATGAGCTTTATCGAGGCTTCTCTTGTAACGGGAAGAACTCACCAGATAAGAGTACATTTCAGCTATAAGGGCTATCCTTTGATTGGTGATGATTTATACGGCGGAAGCCGTGAGCTTATAAACCGCCATGCACTCCATTGCGGCTGTCTGAGCTTTACTCATCCCATTACAAAGAAAAAAATAGTTGTAGAATCCGAAATTCCCGAGGATATGAAAAAGCTTACCGATATGATATAATAAAAAGTGCTGTACGGTTTCTTGTACAGCACTTTTGCTATTATTCTGTTTCGGTATTTTCTGATATATCCTCGATAATCTCTCTGATTTTATCGACGCCTTCGCCTGTTTCGGCAGAAAACTCTATCATTGTTATATCCTCAGCACAGGGAATTTCGGTCATAAACGCTTCTCTACGCTCAGTACGTTCTCTTTTCTTCAGCTTATCCGCCTTTGTAAGTACGATTACGAAAGGGATACCGCTGTCGATAAGAAAGTTTATCATCATTATATCGTCGGCGGTAGGCTTGTGGCGGAAATCAATAAGCTGAAAAACGAGGGCAAGAGAGCGGTCGTCGTTGAGGTAACCTTCAATAAGCTCAGCCCAGCGCTGTTTTTCGCTTTTTGATACCTTTGCATAGCCGTAACCGGGAAGGTCAACTATATAAAGGTTTTCCAGGGAGAAGAAGTTAATGGTAATAGTCTTACCCGGCATTGCACTGACGCGGGCAAGAGATTTCCTGTTCATGATTTTATTAATCAGCGAGGATTTTCCTACATTTGAGCGTCCCGAAAAGGCTATTTCGGGGCGTTCAGTTTTTGGAATCTGCTTAAAAGTACCGTATGAAGCGGCAAACTCCGCTTTATTGTAATTCATTCTGTCATTCCTTTCAGTTTGCCGAAGGCCTTGTTGCCTTTCTTGAAGCTCTTCTTTTTGTCTTAGGTGCTGCTAAAGCGTTTTCAAGGACAGTTTCAATTCTTTCTGCGGTAATGAAGGTTATCTTTTCCTTTACTACAGAATCAACCTCGTCCAGGTCAGCTTCATTATCCTTAGGGATTATAACTGTTTTAGCACCTGACTTATAGGCCGCCATGGATTTTTCCTTAAGACCGCCGATGGGGAGTACCTTTCCGTGAAGCGTGATTTCACCGGTCATAGCCACATCTCTTCTTACAGGAATACCTGAAAGGGCTGAAACTAATGCAGTAGTCATAGTTACACCTGCTGATGGGCCGTCCTTAGGAACTGCACCCTCGGGAGCGTGGATATGTAAATCCTTGTTCTTGTAGAAATCGGGGTCGATATTATACTTCTTGGCGAGGGTTCTTACAAGGCTTACGGCTATCTTGCTGGATTCCTTCATAACGTCGCCGAGAGAGCCTGTTACCTCGATTTTTCCCGTACCCTCCATTACTATAACCTCAAGGGGCATAGTTACACCGCCTGCCGAAGTCCAGGCAAGACCTGTTACAATGCCGATTTCGTCGGTAGCAGAGATAGTTTCGAGAAGATATTTCTTAGTACCGAGGAAATCCTTGATATTCTTATCATTTACAGAAACGGATTTTTCGCCGTTTACAAGCATTTTAGCGGATTTTCTGCATACTGCCGCAATTTTCTTTTCGAGACCTCTTACGCCCGCTTCACGGGTATAGCTGTCGATTATTGAATAAACTGCCTTATCGTTTATTCTTACAGTACGCTTGTTTTCGCCGTGCTTTTTAAACTGTTTCGGGATAAGGTGCTTCTTTGCGATATTGAACTTTTCTTCTCTTGTATAGCTTCCCAGCTCTATTATTTCCATTCTGTCAAGAAGGGGAGCAGGTATCGTGTCTGTGGTGTTTGCGGTAGTGATGAATAAAACATCGCTTAAGTCGACGGGAATTTCGAAGTAATGATCTGTAAAGGTAGAATTCTGTTCAGGGTCGAGAACTTCAAGCATAGCCGCCGAGGGATCGCCCTTATAATCGTTGCTCATCTTATCAATCTCGTCGAAAAGCATAACAGGATTCATGCATTTAGCCTGCTTGAGTGCATTTATAACTCTACCTGGCATGGAGCCAACATAGGTCTTTCTGTGGCCTCTTATTTCAGCCTCATCTCTTACGCCGCCGAGAGAAATACGCACATAAGCCTTTCCGAGAGCCTCTGCAATCGAACGTCCGATTGAGGTTTTACCGACTCCTGGAGGGCCTACAAGACAGATTATCTGTCCCTTTATTTCGGGATTAAGCTTTCTTACGGATATTATTTCGAGGATACGTTCCTTTACCTTTTCAAGACCGTAATGATCCTTTTCAAGCTGAGCTTCAGAGGCTTCAAGGTCGATAACCTCCTCGGTATAGGTATTCCAGGGCATTTCAAGGATAGAATCGAGATATGTCTTGATAAGTCCGTATTCCTGTGAGGAAGGTGAAAGCTTCATCATTTTAGCCGCTTCACGAATAAGCTTTTCTTCAACCTCTTCGGAAAAGCCTACTGCAGTAATTCTCTCGCTGTAGTCATAAGCTTCGTCTTCAAATTCCTCGGTACCGCCAAGCTGACGGGAAATAGCCTTCATCTGTTCACGGAGAATATATTCACGCTGGTTATTATCAAGGGTATTTCTTATATTTTCGTTTATTTCAGATTCAAAACGGAGTATTTTTATTTCTTCTGAAAGCATTTCCAGAAGATTTTCAAGCCTTTTTTCCATTGAATTAAGCTCTAAAAGCTTCTGCTTGTCCTCTGTCTTAAGGTATACGTTGAAGATAATCAGGTCAAAAAGCTGTTTAATGCTGTGTTCCTCTTCGATTTTTCCTACAAGTCCTTCAGGAATCTTAGGAACGAGAGCGGCGTACTCCTTGAAAAGCATTTTAAGCGTTCTTGCGTAACTTGAAGAAATGCTGTTTTCTGTAGCTGAGCTTTTTCCTGTTGCTTCAACTACCGTAGCTACGTCATAGTTTTCGAAGGTTGAAAGAGCGGTAATTTTCGCCTTGTATTTTCCCTGAATAAGAACACGGGTAGCCTTGTCAGGAGTTTTAAGAAGCTGTTTTACTTCGGCTACAACGCCGATATTGTATAAATCCTCAAGCTCAGGCTCGTCGGTTTCGTAGTTCTTCTGGGTAATAACGAAAACCTGTTTGTCGGTGGCACAGGCTGTCTTTATGCCTTCAAGGCGGTTACTGTCGAAAAGGTCGAAGTTTAAGGACATGCCCGGAAAGACAACCACGCCCTTCAGAATTATAACGGGAAGTGTATGTTTAAGTTTAACTGTAGTTCTTGCCATATATAGTATCCTTTCTTTCGGTAAATATCTATCTACCTGTAAAAGCTGTCAATAACGGACAACTCTTTATATTATACAATATTAAGCGTATAAAATCAATAGCCGAAGCCTGTAAAAATACAGGATAAATAAGCGGAATTATCCTGTTGTTACATAATCTCTCAGTTTTTCGAGCTTCGCTTCGCCGATTCCTTTTACCTTTATCAGTTCATCTACATCGAGAAAGCCGTTATTTTCGTTGCGATAATCTATAATTTTCTGTGCCGTGGCTTTTCCTATGCCGTTAAGGGTCATAAGCTCTTCGAGGGTAGCGGTGTTTATATTGATAAGCTCCTCTTCGGGAACTATTTCCTGAACCTTTGTTTCTTCGGGCAGTTTTTCTGCTGTGAGGTTGAAGCTTTCTGCAGGAAGGTCAATAAATACTATAGCGGCCATGCAGATTGCCGCATATATCCCGAGAAATATCAGTCCCTTGCTGAAAACAGGCTCATTCTTTTTACGCTGATACTTGTTCAATCAAATCTCCTGCCTTAAATTTTATATATAAATTCTATCATATAATGAATTGACTGTCAAATGTGAAATTTTTGAAAAAATTTTTTTCACAGTCGACGATTTTCGACAAACTTTTTTATAAAGATGTGATATAATACCGTCATAACAACTTAGATATATAAACAGAGATACCCTGACAGTCTTATTAAAGCGTCAGGGTATTTCGCATTTTTGTAACTAAAATAGTTTTTTACAATTTTCATATAAAAATATTACATTTTATATGTATCGGAAAATGATATAATTATTATATAAATTTGTATTATTCAGGAGGAAAAAATGGTTGACGTAAAGGGAAGATGGGCGCTTATTACAGGCGCAAGCAGAGGTATCGGATATCTTACAGCTATTTTTATGGCAAAGCAAGGCTGTAATCTTATTCTCCACAGCAGAAAGCCTGAAAATTCCGCAAAGGTGCTTGAAGAGGTAAAGGCTCTCGGAGTTGAGGCTTATGCGGTATCAGCTGAACTTTCAGATTTTGAGGCGGTTGAAGGTATGCTTAAGGAAATTGATGAAAAGGGAACTGTTGTTGATATAGTTCTCAATAATGCCGGAATTCAGATTGCCTACAGAACTGATTATTATTCAACTCCCGTTTCTGATTATATCGAAAGCTATAAAATAAACACAATAGCTCCCGCTATGATTTGCTATCATTTTCTTCCTAAAATGATAGAGCGCGGCTTCGGACGTATTCTTAACACAACAAGCGGCATACGTCTTGAACCCGAGCAGGCAGGATATTCTGCAAGTAAGGCGGCTCTTGATAAGATTACTATTGATCTGGGTTCAAAGATTAACGGAACTGATGTAATGATAAATCTTACCGATCCCGGCTGGTGTAGAACTGATTTAGGCGGACCTAATGCTCCTAACGCCCCCGAAAGTGCTATTCCCGGAATAGTGGTAGGTGCTTTCGTGGATGATAAGAAGTCAGGCAGATATCTTAACGCTCCTTTCTTTACAGGAATGACTCTCGAGGACGCTGTAAAGAAGGCGGAAGCAGAATTTGATCATCCTTACGGTGCATAAATATGATATAAAATGGCTCGTGTTCTGAACACGGGTCATTTTTGTTTACAAAAAGTTTAACAAAGGGTTATAGAATAATAGTGGATTATTGTATTATAAGAAGGGAATGACATAAGAATGACAGGACTTGTTCTTGAAGGCGGAGCTTTAAGAGGGATTTTTACTGCAGGCGTACTTGACGTACTTATGGAAAACGATATATATGCTCCTTATGTTATCGGTGTATCAGCAGGCGCTTCCAACGCCATGAGCTATAGATCCCGTCAGCCAGGACGTAACAAGATAATTTCACATCCTCCGAAAAAGGATTCCTATTACGGTGTTGGCCAGTTTGTGAAATGCGGAAATATTGTTAATCTTCATAAGATGGTTGACGAATTTGCCTACGAAAAATATCCCTTTGACTTTGATACATATTTTTCCAATGACATGAAGGTTGAATATGTGGCTACCTGTCTTGAAACAGGAAAATCAGCCTTTCTTACCGACGATAACGACAAGGACAGGCTTATTACCGCGGTCAAGGCTTCCTGCGCGCTTCCTATGCTTTCTGATCCGATAGAACTTGACGGTATGCATTATGCAGATGGAAGCATAACAGATTCAATTCCTGTTAAAAGAGCCATAGAAAACGGTTCTGACAGGGTAGTAGCCGTACTTACCCGTCCCGTAGGAGTAGGTCATGCCACGGACTATACAAAAACCAGAGGCATACTTAAAACTATGTTCGGAAAGAAATATCCTGAATTTTTTAATGCATGTATGAACCGTGTGGAGTATTATTCCGAATCTGTGGATTATCTGAAAAAGCTTCAGGAAGAAGGAAAAGCACTTGTTATATGCCCTGAGCTTCCCGAGCTTTCAAAAACCGAGAAGGACGAAGCGGTAATAGAAGCATATTATATTCATGGCAGGGAAAAGACCCTTGAAAAAATAGATATTCTCAGGGAGTGGCTTAAATGAAAATACTTTTAATAAACGGAAGCCCCCGAAAAAACAGTAACACCATGGTTATTACCGAGGCTTTTATCCGAGGTCTCATGAACAGCGGAGAAAGCGAGCTGAAGCGGTACGATTTATCGGACTGCAATATAAAGGCGTGTCTTGGATGCTATTCCTGTTGGGGAAAGAATGCGGGTTGCTGTGTGATTGATGATGATATGACGGAAATCAGAAAGGATATTCTTGATTCCGATATAATTATAGAGAGTTTTCCGCTTTATTTCTTCGGTATACCGTCAGGAATGAAGGCCTTTACTGACAGGCTTCTGCCTTTTACTATGCAGTATGTAGGCGGAGAGAGCTTCCATGAAATGAGATATAAGGAGCTTCTTGAGAAAAAGCTTGTTATTATTTCAAGCTGTGGTTACTCCGAAGCTGACGCTATGTATGGTGCAGTAAAAATGCAATACGACCTTATCTGCGGAAAAGAAGGTTATACGTCAATTTTCTGCGGAGAGGGAGAGATACTCGGTCTCGGAACCCGTCGTCCCCAGATGAGATATTATCTTGGAAATATTGAAAAGGCAGGGCAGGAGTTCCGTGAAAAGCTTTATCTTTCAGAAGAAACAAAAAAGCTTATTTCTGAGCCGATACTACCGAAAGCGATGTTTGAGGCTGTAGCGAAGGCTCATTGGTCCCAGTTCAGAGATGATGAATAAGCTGTAATTGCGAGGTAATTCTATGAGTATGATAGATATAATTGAGAAAAGGCGGAGCTACAGGGGAAAATTCAAGTCTACTCCTGTTCCGAGAGAAGACTTGATTAAGATAATGAAGGCAGGGTTGGACGCTCCCTCGGGCTGTAATAAACAGACGACAAGTCTGATTGCCGTTGATGACAGGGCAGTGCTTGAAAAGCTTCATAGCGTTATAAATCCTCCTGTGGGAGAGACTGCTCCTGCCATGATATGCGTACTGACGCAAAGGATAAACGCATACAGGGACAGATGCTTTTCCGTTCAGGATTATTCGGCGGCGATAGAAAATATGCTGCTTACGATAACTGAACTTGGATATCAGAGCTGTTGGTATGAGGGGCATATTACCGATGAGGACAGAATAGGCTACCAGATGGCTCGGATACTGAATGTGCCCGATGATTATGATTTAGTATGCTTTTTACCCGTAGGTATTGCGGATGAAGAGGTTGTATTGCCGAAGAAAAAGCCCTTCGATGAAAGAGCCTGGTTCAACGGCTTCGGAAAAACAGAGTAAATATTTTCAGAATATAAATAAAACAAGCGCCTGCGAGAAACAGACGCATGTTTTTATTATGAGTCAGATAAACTCAATAGTTTTCTTTTCTTACCTCGAAGAAGCTCTGGGGGTGGAGGCATACGGGACAAGCACCGGGAGCCTTCTTGCCGATAACGAGGTGACCACAGTTGCGGCATTCCCACATGGTTTCCTCGGATTTTTCGAATACCTTCTGCATTTCAACATTGTTGAGAAGAGCACGGTATCTTTCTTCATGAGCCTTTTCAATCTTAGCTACTGCTCTGAAACGAGCCGCTAAAGCTGTGAAGCCTTCTTCTTCAGCTTCCTTAGCGAAGGTTTCGTACATATCTGTCCATTCGTAATTTTCACCTGCAGCAGCAGCAGCGAGGTTTTCAGCGGTAGTGCCGAGTTCGCCGAGCTCCTTGAACCATAGCTTAGCGTGTTCCTTTTCATTTTCTGCTGTCTGGAGGAAAATTGCGGCAATCTGCTCGTAGCCTTCCTTCTTAGCTACAGAAGCAAAGTATGTATACTTGTTTCTTGCCTGAGATTCGCCTGCGAAAGCAGCCATTAAGTTCTTTTCGGTTTTTGTTCCTTTGAGTTCCATAGTATAAATTCTCCTTATTTCGTAATATTAAAGCCATAAGGCTTATAAACTGTTTTTACACTGTTCACATATATAATGAACATTCAGGTCATAGCCCGTGATCTCGCCGCCGATACTTTTTTCCAGCATATCCTTCAGGCCGCCGTTATTGATATCGGATATAGAACCGCAGGTATTACAGATAATATGATCGTGGGGGATAAGATTCTTATCGTAGAAGTCAGCACCGTTACTGTTGCCGATTTTTCTTATAAAGCTGTTATCCGAAAGAAATTTAAGGTTATTGTATACGGTAGCCATAGCTATTCCGGGCATAATTTCCTTGGCCCTGAAATAAATTTTGTCGGCAGTAAGATGTTCAGGGGAATTATTTATGATGTCTAAAATAAGCTGTCTTTGTAGAGTCATAATAATACCTCAAAATTTAGAATTGTTCTAAATCTAATATATCATATTTTTGATATAATGTCAATAGCATTTTATAAAAAAGTCTGACTCAAAAAATGGTCAGACTTTTTCCTTTAATGAAGGTATATTATTTCTTTTTCATACGTTTTAAAAGGCTTTTCTTTTCGCTTCTGAAAAATTTGTAGTATAAGTAATACTGCCCGAAGGCGAGGAGAGCTATAAGTATAACTACGATTATAGTTGCAGGATTCCAGAAGCCGTTAATCGAAAAGTAAACCGTAAGGTATACGAATACTGCCGAAAGAATTATACCTGAGACAAGAGGGCTGTTTCCTTTTTTCATAATCAGCCCTGAATCTTCTTAGCCATGAGTGTGTTTTTCATAAGCATTGCGATTGTCATGGGGCCTACGCCGCCGGGAACGGGAGTTATGTAGGAGGCCTTCTTTTCAACCTCGTCAAACTTAACGTCGCCGCAAAGCTTATTTTCCGCATTACGGTTCATACCGACATCAATTACAACAGCACCTTCCTTTACCATGTCAGCGGTAACGAAGTCAGCCTTTCCTACAGCGCTGACAAGAATATCCGCACGGCGGCATACTTCAGCTAAGTCCTTTGTTCTTGAATGACAGATAGTAACTGTTGCGTTTTCGTGGAGAAGGAGCATAGCCATAGGCTTTCCTACAATATTTGAACGTCCGATTACTACGCATTCCTTGCCCGAAACGTCTGTGCCTGTGCTGTGGATAAGCTCCATTACGCCTGCAGGAGTGCAGGGGAGGAACGCATAGTTTCCTATCATTATCTTACCTACGTTTGTTGCGTGGAAGGCGTCAACGTCCTTTAGGGGAGAAATTCTTTCGATAATACGTTCTTCGTTTATCTGCTTGGGGAGAGGGAGCTGAACGAGAATACCGTTTATATTCTTGTCCTCGTTAAGAGTATCAACAAGCTCAAGAAGCTGTTCTTCTGTTGTCTCCTCGGGGAGAGCGTATTCAAAGGACTTGATTCCGCAGGCTTCACAGGCCTTCTTCTTATTGTTTACATAAACACGGCTTGCCTGATTGTTTCCTACGATTACTACCGCAAGTCCGATTGAAAGACCGTCACGCTCGATTTCTGCACGAACCTCGTCCTTCACCTTCTGGGATACTGCTTTTCCGTCAATTAAAATAGCCATTTCACTTAATTTCCTTTCTTTTCGTTATCATCAAAAATGCTTGGAGCACTTATAATTTCCTTATCCGCTTTTTTCATGGCCTTAATAGCCTTAGATAATTCCTTCTCATTTATAAGAGAACGGTTATATCTTTCCATTCGTAATCTTGAAGCTTCTTTATCAATCCATCTCTTATATGTCTTGCTGTTTTTTACTCTAATCTTGAAGTAGATAAGAAGAATGAGACAGAATAATGCCGAAGCGAAGCCTACAAGCTGTGAAACCCTGAGTCCTGTGTCACCGACGTAAAGGCTGTCGGTTCTGAGGCCTTCGATAATTCCACGGCCTGTTCCGTACCATATAACATAGTAGAGGAAAAGCTCGCCGTCGAAGGTCTGTATTTTTGAAAGCAGGAAGTGTATCACAAGGATACCCAGACCACACCATAAGCTTTCATAAAGGAAGCAGGGATGAACAAGAGCGTATTCGCCGAGAGGTAAGGCTTCCTGTGCCGCAATAACCTCGGGATACTGTGAAATTGTAGTACCTGTCATACCCCAGGGTAAATTTCCTGCAGTAGGAGCGCCGAAAGCCTCCTGGTTTATGAAATTACCCCATCTTCCGATACCCTGACCGATAAGGAAGCCTGTGCCGCCCAGGTCAAGAATAGGAAGGACGGGAGTTTTCTTGATTTTACATACAAGAATTCCCACAAGAACACCTGCGATAATTCCGCCGTAGATGGCGAGACCGCCGTTGTGTATAGTTGTGAAGAAGGTGATAAAGTCGAATTTATAGGTGTTTTCGGGATTGAGATTCCAGAAAATGACGTAATAAAGTCGTGCGCCGAGGAATCCGGCAATACCGCCGAAAAGGGCTACGTCGAAAACGTCATCGCCTGTTATTCCGTACTTTTTTCCTCTTTTTGTACAGTATACCACTGCGAGAATAAGCCCGAGACCTATAATCAGCGCATACCAGTAAACTGAGAAGCCGAAAATTGTGAACGCTACGGGATTAACAGGAATTTCGCCTGAAAATAAGTTAGGGAATTCTACTGCACCCTGTAATAATTTTGCTGCTGTCATTATTTTTTCCTTTCTTTTATTTTTCCAAAGGCTCGATAATCGAAAGGTTATAATTTTCGGTGTCGAGTCTTAAAAGTGCGTCGGTAATGTCCTCATAGGTTATACTTGCGGTAATTTCAACGTTTTCATATATGTTTATTCCGTTGAATTCCGCCTGCATTGCGCTTTTAGCCACGGAGCTGACGTTGTTGAAGGTGCCTACAAGCTCGCCGTAGGTCTTTTTCTTGATTGTTTCGAACTCATCCTTCGGTATACCTTCTTTTTTCAGCCTGTTAAGCTCGGAAATTATTTCGTCTTTTACCTTATCGGGGTCTCTCGATTCGCCGTCTGCTGTAGGAAGGAAGAAGCCTCTTCCGCTGAAAACTCCTACATGGAAGGTATCGTTTATAAGACCGCTTTCATAAAGTCTGCTGAAAAACTGTGATGTGTTTCCCAGAGCAGTTTCCAATAGAATGTTATATATGATGAAATTGCGGGTATTTTCGTATCCTGTATAGTTAGGCATTTTAAATGCAAGCTGGAAGAGGGGGACTGCACAGTAAAGCTTCTGAACGCATCGCTTTTCTTTAACCTCGTATGGTTCTTCGGGAATCAGTATATCAAGTTCCGCATCTTCTGAAGCAGCAAGAAGCTCGTCGCATATTCTGAGAACCTGTTCAGGTTCAAAATTTCCTGCCACAGAAAGAACCATATTGTTCAGATTGTAAAATGAGTTGTAACAGCGGTACAGAAGGTCCTTGTCGATCTTCTTTATACTTTCGGTAGTTCCCGCTATATCTATTCTTACAGGATTATTGTGATATACCGAGGAAAGTCCGTTAAAGAATACTCTCCAGCCCGGATCGTCAAGATATATCTTTATTTCCTGAGAAATAATGCCTTGCTCCTTCTGTACGCTTTCTTCCGTAAAATAAGGATTAGTTACGAAATTTATAAGAATACGGAGATTTTTTTCGAATTCTCTTGTACATGAGAAATAGTATGCGGTAGAATCAAAGGAAGTGTAAGCGTTGGCACTTGCTCCTGTTTTTGCGTACTGCTCAAGAGCGTCACAGTCGTCGTTCTCGAAAAGCTTATGTTCGAGATAATGGGCTATACCCTCTGGAACAGCGGTATACTCTGCTTCGTCTTTAGTCTTGAACGTTGTGTCCACAGAGCCGTATTTTGCACCAAAAATTGCGAAGGCAGTGCTGTATTTCTTCATGGGATAAAGACATATTGTAAGTCCGCTCTTATGCTTTATTCTTGTATATTTTTCTTTTATTCTCTTATTTTCTATGATTTCGGAGCTCATTCTTCTTCCTCCTTATCCTCGGAAGTAAGTATGAAAACAGTATCGGTTTTCATAGATGCGGCCGCTTCGATAATTTCTTCTCTTGTAACCGCGTTCACACGTTCAGCCATTTCCTCAGGAGTAATAATATCCTTGTCCATAATTCTTGCGAAATACCAGTTAAGGGTAGTACTTACTCCGTCGTTTACCGAGCTGAAGCTGTTGAGAAGGGAAAGCTTTGTTTTTTCAATATCCTCGTCGGTAAAATTGCCTTTCACGATTTCGTTAAGCTGGTTAAGGCATTCAGCCTCAGCTTTTTCGAGATTCTTTCTGTCTACGCCTGATTCAACGCTCATGACGCCCTTATTGTATCCAAGTCTTGAGTAGCAATAATAGCAAAGGGACATTTCTTCTCTTACAACCTTGAAAAGCTTAGCGGATTCTGTACCGCCATAAAGGGAAGACATCACCATAAGCGCAGGCTTATTTCTGAGGTCAGATTTGAACAGGATAACAAGCTTACTCTGTTCTATATCAAGCTTTTCTATAATTCTTACAGGTTCGGATTTTGATTTACTTATCTTATTTACAGGAAGAATGTTTTTTTCTCGCTTTATATTACCGAATGCTTTCTTCAGGATTTTTTCTGTTCCGCTGAAATCATTACAGCCTGTACACACTATTTCAACGCTCAGACCTTCAAGAATTTTCTTGTACTGTTTTAATGCGGCTTCAGGGGTAATCTTTTCTATGTCCTCATTTTTTCCGAGGGCGCCTGTTTCGGCAGGTTCGCCTTTGAAAGCAGCTTCGTAGGCTCTTTTCAGGGAATAGAGGGTTTTATCGTTGATTTCCGCATTATTATCATCAATCTGGTTTTGTTTTTCGATTTCAACAGCACTTTCGGGGAATAATCCATTTTCGAGATAAGGGCTGAAAATACAATCTCTCAGGATTGTTACAGCCTCTGTCATTATATCCTCGCTGTAGAGAGCGTAATCATTATCTATAACGGTAACGTAAAGACCGATATACTGAAGGTCTCCGTCCTTTCTGATGCTGCAGTCAAGGTTAGCGGCGTAAAGCCCCGATAGCTTTTTATTGAGCTCTGCCATTGTTCTGAATTTATCGTTGCATTTCGACAAAAGACAGGGAACAAGCGCGTTAAGTGCGGCAGTTTCATCAGAAAGTCCCGTAATAAAGGTTATACTTACCTTATTAAGCTTGAAGCGGCTGTCTGTAATTGATGAGAAGTAGACATTATCCGCTATTTCGTGTCTGTTTATTAAATTATTCAAGTATATTTTCCTTTCAGCATTTTATATAATTTTATGCTCGAAGCTTATTCCGCCGTCATCGGTAAGTATCATTACGCCATAGGTACAAGGGTTTCCGCCTCTCGGGCAGGAAGGACTACCCGGGTTTATAAGGCGTATACCGTCTATGGTTTCGTCGCTCATAACATGTGTATGACCGTATAATGCGATATCACAGCCGTTCACCGAAGCGGTAGCGGCGAGAAAGCTTTTGAGACTGCTTCTGTCGAAGCTGTGTCCATGACACATATAGATTTTATGCCCGCAGAGGGAAATTGTGTTATTAGGCGGATACATTCCCCAGTCGTTGTTGCCTCTTACATAGAGATATGCGAATTCGGGATGAACACATCTTATATCTTCATATTCTCTTTCGCCGTCTCCAAGGTGGATAAAAAGGTCGGCGTCACGATTTTTCTCGACAATATCGCTTAAAACATAAAAATCTCTGTGTGTATCAGATATGATTACTAACTTCATATATTCTCCAAAAAAATATTTCTATCATTATACCATAAATAAATACAAAAATCAACTTTATAATTGACAATTATAAGATAAAATAGTACAATATATCAGAGAGTAAAAATATCGAAAGGATATAGTATATGCTGCTTAGTTTTGACAATATTTCTGCCGCAGACGGATTTGGAACTGTTTTTCTTGCCGCTCTTTGCGGCTTTGGAGCGTTAATGCTCATATATGCGGTTCTTGTTGTCATGAATAAGGTTCATGAAAAGAACAGTGAAAAGAAAGAAGAAAACAACTCCGAAACAACGGAAAAGAGCGAAGAAAAGGAAGAGAAAGAGTAATGAAAAAGGTAATGGTAGCTATGAGTGGCGGTGTCGACAGCTCGGTAGCACTTGTAAAGCTTATGGAGGAATACGAGGCTGTCGGTGTGACCCTTAAGCTTCACGATGGCGAGTATGAACAGTGTAATGAAAAGACCTGCTGTTCGTTAAGCGATATAGAGGACGCTAAGACAGTAGCCTCACGCTTCGGAATAATGCATTATGTCTACAATATGAAGGAGCTTTTCCATGAAAAGGTAATAAAGGATTTCATAGAAAGCTATGAGAAGGGATATACGCCTAATCCCTGTATAAATTGTAACAGATATATTAAGTTTGAGGCTCTTCTTGAACGTGCATTATCTCTTGATTGTGATTATATAGCTACAGGTCACTATGCCCGAGTGGAATATAATGAAGAAACAGGCAGATGGCTTCTTAAAAAAGCCGTGTCTGAAGAGGGTGAAAATGATAAGGATCAGTCTTATGTGCTTTATAATCTGACGCAGGACCAGCTTTCTCACATTCTTTTCCCCTTAGGAAGCATGAAGAAATCTGAAGCAAGAAAAATAGCTTCAGAATACAGCCTTGTGAACGCTGATAAGCCCGACAGCCAGGATATATGCTTTGTTCCTGATGGGAATTATGCGGAATTCATCAAGAAAACCACAGGCAAGACATATCCTCCGGGAGATGTTATTGACGTTACGGGAAAAAACGTGGGCCGTCACAGCGGTCTTATAAATTATACCATAGGACAGCGTAAGGGTCTTGGAATCGCTTTTGGTAAGCCTACCTATATTGTGGGTAAGAATACTGCCGATAATACGCTTATTGTGGGCGGAAATGACGATCTTATGAGAGATAGCCTTACTGCCACGGATATGAACTGGATTTCTGTGGAAAAGCTTACAGAGCCTATTTTCTGCAAGGCGAAGACACGTTACAGAATGACGGAGCAGTCCTGCACAGTATATCCCGAGGAGGACGGAAGAGTATATGTTCGCTTCGACGAGCCCCAGAGAGCTATCACTCCCGGCCAGAGAGTTGTTTTCTATGACGGGGATACAGTAATCGGCGGAGGAGTTATCGAAGCCTGAACAGAGGAAAGGGAAATTCTTATTTATGTTTAATATACTTGTTGCCGATGACCAGGCGCATATAAGACGCTTATACGAGCATCTTCTTGAAAAGAATGGATATAACGTATATTCGGCAGTTGACGGGGTAGAGGCCTTGAAAAAGCTTGAAGATGTTCATATTGATCTTATTATTCTTGATATAATGATGCCGAATATGGACGGCTATGAGTTCCTTAAAACCCTGAGAGAATGTGGTTATAATACCCCTGTTCTTGTGATTACAGCGAAAAGCTCGGTACAGGATGTAAGAAACGGCTTTATTTACGGTACAGATGACTATATGGTGAAGCCTGTTGATGAAATGGAAATGATTCTGAGAGTAAAGGCATTACTCCGTCGAGCGAAAATATCTGAGGAAAAGAAGATAGTTATCGGAAATACAACGCTGACATACGACTCCTTTACAGTTTCTGATTCAAACGGAGAAATAACGCTTCCGAAAAAGGAATTTCAGATTCTTTTCAAGCTTCTTTCTTTCCCTGATAAGACCTTTACAAGAACCCAGATTATGGATGAATTCTGGTCTATGGACAGCGAAAGTGAGGCAAGAACTGTTGATGTTCATATAAACAGACTTCGTGAACGATTGAAGGAGAACCGTGATTTTGAGATTGTTACCGTAAGAGGCCTCGGCTATAAGGCGGTGAAAAAATGAAAAAGAAGTCCCGTAAGCGTAACGAAAATGAGAGAAGAAACTATCTTACTCTTAAGCTGAGTATCTTTGTACTTATTATATTTTTTGCTTCTGAAGCTCTTATTTTCGGCGGTACTTTTATAATAACTAATGTTATGTCAAATGGGGAAGCCTCCTTTGCACAGACGCTGTCTGTTATTATCGCCAGTCTTCTTGTGGGCGCCCTTCTTTCAATTATTATAAGTAATATCGTACTTAAGCCTCTTAATACTCTGATTTCTGCCACAAAATACATAAGTCAGGGAGAATTTTCACGAAAGGTTGAGATAAGCTGGCGTGAAAAATACAGCGTAAAAGAAGTCAATCAGCTTATCAACAGCTTTAATCACATGGCTGATGAATTACAGAGAAACGAGATTTTCAGGAAGGACTTTATTTCAAATTTCTCACACGAGTTCAAGACACCTCTCGCTTCGATAAGAGGTTTTGCGCAACAGCTGTATAACGGCGATCTTACTCCTGAACAACAGAAGGAATTTTCGAAGATCATTCTTGAAGAAACAGAATATCTTTCTAAGCTTTCGACTGATACGCTTCTTCTCACCAGCCTTGAAAATCAGAATATTGTTACCGAGAAAACAGAATTTTCCCTTGACGAACAGTTAAGGACCTGCATGCTTGCTCTTGAGCCTATCTGGGCGGAGAAAAAACTCGATATAGATATGGAGCTTCAGGATATCATGTATTATCAGAACGCCTCGCTTCTTGGTCATATCTGGGCTAATCTTATCGATAATGCAGTTAAATTTACTCCCGAAAATGGTTCGGTTACGGTAAGCTGTGAGAAAAAGGAAAAAAGTATTCTTGTAAAGATATCTGATACAGGACGAGGTATTGAAGCTGATAAGCTTGATTTTATTTTCGATAAGTTCTATCAGTGTGACCAGTCCCATGCCACAAAAGGAAACGGTCTGGGGCTTTCGCTTGTTAAAAGAATTGTTGACCTTTGCGGAGGCACAATAAGCGTAGAAAGTGAAGTAGGGAAGGGCACAACCTTTTCTGTAAATCTTCCGTTATAAAATAGTAATCCCCTCATAGCATCACTGCTGTGAGGGGATTTTATCAATTATTCAACATCGTTTTCATCGAAAAGGTCACCGCATTCAGGACAGAACTTCGGAGGCTTTTCAGGATCGGCAGGAGTCCAGCCGCACTTGTCGCACTTATACTTCTTAGGAGCGGCAGGCTTCTGGCTTCCGCAGTTCGCACAGAACTTTGTGGAGTTTACGGAACCGCATGCACAGGTCCATTCAACGGAAGCAGGCTTTGCCGGAGCAGCCTCGCCCTTCTTTGTACCACAGTTGGAACAGAAGTTGGTAGTATTGCTTGCACCGCATGTACAAGACCATGTCTCGGGAGGAGCAGGCTTCTTGTTTCCGCAGATCGTGCAGAAATTACCTGTATTTTCAACGCCGCAGGAGCACTTCCATGCATTGGGGTTAGGCTGAGCCTGGGGAGCAGGCTGTGCCTGCTGGGGAGTACCATAGGAGCCCATAAGGTTAGCGCCCATGTTCATCATCTGGCCCATACCCATAACGCCCATCATACCGCCGCCGTTACCTTCGTTAGAGCCCATAGCTTCGATACCTGCTGCGATACTCTTGTTCATAATAGCACGCTGTACGTCTGTACCAAGCTGTGTATCAGCTTCAAGTCTTGCGCCGAGAAGCTTCTTGGAGTCTTCGGAAAGTGTAACAGGTCCGAGAAGCGAAATATTTGTGATTACAAAGCCTCTCTGCTGCCAGTTTTCTACTGTAGCGTCTCTTGTAGCAACTACGAGGTCGGGAATATGCTGCTGAATTCTGCTGTACATAACGCCCTGATTGGAAAGGGAGTTAAGACCTGCGAGAAAGGCCTGTAAGAATTCGCCTCTGTACTGGTCGTTAGCGAATACCTGCTTAGCGTATAAATCGCCTGCGTCAACACCCTTAGGGCAAACCTCGGTATAGAACTTTACTGCCATTTCAGCGTCAAGAATCTGAATTTCGAAGTTACCGTGACATCTGAGCTCTACGCTTGTGTTGTAGTGAGCGTCGAAATAGGGCATGGGAGAATTTGTACCGAATACGTTTCCGGGAATCTTCTGGAGGTTGATGTATACAACCTTCTGTTCTGTAGAAGGAGTACCGCCGTAAGTAAATCTTCTTATAAGCTCCTTAGCGGATTCCTTGATATCTCCTGCAAAAATAGAGGGAGCGGAAGAGTTATCGAGCTTATACTGACCGGGTTCGGTAACTACGTTTGTAATCTTACCGTTATCAATGGTAAGCATACAGGTGTTAGCTTCTACATTGATTAAAGAACCGTTGCTGATATAGTTATCTGTGCCCTTTACGTTGCTTGTACGGCTTGAATCGGAATGCATTTTTGTTCCGACCTTTAAAAGGGTCTTGTTGTCGATTGCTCCGCAATGGATGGCTTCCTTCCAGGTGTCGCCTAAAGTACCGCCCAGTGCGCCGACTGCTGCTTTAATAAGTCCCATGATGAATATTTCCTTTCTTGTTTAAAATAAGGCAGTAAGCCTGTTTAACTGATTTTTCAGATAAAGGAGAAGCTGTTTGTAAGCCAGATTCTGTCGATTACCTGAGATATACCCGTTCCGCAGTATTCACATATCGTCTGACCCTTTGCGGAATAAACGGGAGCGCCGCAGTTCGGACAGTTTTCAGTGAATACAGCTGTATGAGTTTCATCCTTAAGCTCTTCACCACAGACGAGAACCACCTTTGCTGCCATCTGTGAAAGCTTTTTTTCGGTGTTTTCCTTAGTACCTCTATAGTAATGGAAGCACTGGAAGGAGATTTCAAAGGTTGCCTGCGCAGTATCTGATGTGTTCTTATAATCTGACACCGACATTCTGTGGATTCTGACGTCATCGAAACATTCGGTTCTGTTACTTCCGTTGTTATCATCAATAATGTTTCGTACGTTTGATTTCAGGCTGTCAGTAGCCTTGATAAGCATGGAAGTGTCCTTGGCTTCGATTGAATTAAGTATGGACAAGAAGGAGCTTTTTGCCATTTCCTCGAACTGCTCATAATTGATTTCGGGGAAATCCCTGAGAAGCTTCGGCTTATATACCGCCGAAAGGTTTGAGATAGCTCTCGGGGTAGTGGTTTCCTCCTTGAGCCCCTTTGAAATTAAATCTGCGGTTTCTTTTATTCCCATGTTAAGATATTTTCTTGTAAGGGAATTTATCTTTCTTTTGATAAACATAACGATTATCGCCACAGTAATTATAATTATTGCGATTATAATAAGCGTGGTTATTATAGCACCCATTATCTGTGTATTCCTTTACTATTTTCTCGGTCTCAGATCAAGCTTTCCGCCCAGCGAACGGAGATCCATAAGCATTATGCTTTCCGATCTCTTTTCACTCCACTCTTCCTGGCTCATCTTCATGCCCTCGGGTTCTTCGATGGTTGTGATAACTGCAGGAAGATTTTCGACCATTCTCTTGGCTTCGGCTAAGCCGAGACCTGTAATCTGTCTGACAAGGCTTATAACTTTTACCTTGTTCTCTTCGGGGTAGGAGAGGAGAACTACGTCGATAAGACTGCCGGAAGAGGCCTTAGCTCCTGCTACGTCGGAAGAAGTTCTTGTATTACCGCTCCTGACATTCTGATTGCTGGAAGGAATATTGACTTCAGGCATATCTACAGAAGCTCTTATACCGTCATCCTTTGTGTCATCTCTTACTGTTACGAAATCGCTGAGCACCCAGCTGTAAAGACCTGTAGTAACAACTGAATTACAGTATTCACATACGCCTGTACTTGAAATATCAAGGGGAGCGCCGCAGTTAGGACAGTTATGTCCTTCCATCTGGGAAGAGCTGCTGTTGGTAAGAACACCTACTGTTCTCATGAACTTCATTTTATAACGGAAATCCCAGCGTGTATTCTTGTCGCCTCTTATGATATTTCCTGTTTTTTCATCAGTCTGATAGTCGATAAATCTTGCATTAAGATAAACGGTAAGATATTCGTACTGTTCATCCTTTACATAGCTTGTAAGGTAAGCTGTGTTTATTGCAATACTTTCATAATGATAAATCACGCCCTGGTCAATCTTTGACTGCACCTGCTTGCTGGTGGTATTGTAAAGATTTGTGTGGAGAACGGGCTTTACGGGAGTAAGATCACGCTTGCACCATGCTGTCTGAATATCTATGTATACCTGTTTTGCAAAGGATGTGAAATCGTCGGCAGTAAAATTAGGGTCGGACTGTTTGATTATCTGTTCAATCTGGGCTGTACGGTCGGGAAGGATAACTCTGAGCCCCTGACCGCCGTTGGCAGGTCTTACGCCGCCTCCGACTGCGGTATTATTTCCGCCGCCGTTGTTTCCGCCCTTATTCTTGCTTGCGCTTATTATTATAATTACAATTACTACTACAATTATCACAGGAACGGACCAACCGCCGCCTCCGCCGCTGCTTCCGCCGTCGTCGAAGTCGAAATAAACACTTCCGCCGCCGCCCCAGTCGCTGTCTCCCCAATCGCTTCCGCCCCAGTCGCTGTAGTCGTAATCGTTAGCGTCAAAGGCTGTTGAAACGACGCAGAAGCTGCATACCGCAATAAGAACAGTAGCAAGAATGACTGCTATTTTCTTTTTCAATTCAATTACCTCCCAATGGGTCTTGATATAATGGAATATACCCGTATGTATTCTAACATTTTTTATTAAAATTGTCAATAAGTACATCAATAAAACAAAGAATTTGATTGATTTTGCTTAAATGTTTTTGTTATCTTAATGGAACTAAAAAATGAAAAAGTCATTGACAAATTTATCTTTATCTACTATAATTGTATATGTAAACGGTTTCACCGTTATTTTTTCAATGAAAGGAATGTTGATTATGGCTTATGTTTTAGGCGTTGATATCGGTACCTCAGGTACTAAAACGGTATTATTCTGTGAGGACGGAACTCCCGTAGCCTCCGCTACATACGAATATCCTCTCTATACCCCCATGAATGGTTATGCTGAACAGGATCCTGCCGATTGGTGGAATGCTTCTGTTAACGGAATTTCAGATGTTATCAAGGAAAGCGGTGTTCCCGCTTCAGAAATAAAGGGTATCGGTCTTTCAGGTCAGATGCATGGTCTTGTAATGCTCGACGCTGAATGTAAGGTTATAAGAAACAGCATTATATGGTGCGACCAGCGTACAGGTAAGGAAGTTGTTGAAATTACCGATAAGGTAGGTCACGATAGACTTGTTGAAATTACAGCAAACCCTGCTATTACAGGTTTTACTGCCGCTAAGATAATGTGGGTAAAGAATAACGAGCCCCGTAATTATGAAAGATGTAAGCATATTCTCTTACCTAAGGACTATATCCGCTTTATGCTTACAGGCGAATTCGCTACCGAGGTTTCCGACGCTTCCGGTATGCAGCTTCTCGATATTCCCAAGCGTTGCTGGTCTGATGAAGTTCTCGATAAGCTCGGAATAGATAAGGCTCTTCTACCCAAGGTTTATGAAAGCCCCGAAATTACAGGTAAAATTACAAAGAGAGTTGCTGAAATGACAGGTCTCTGTGAAGGAACTCCTGTTGTGGGTGGTGCAGGTGACAATGCAGCTGCTGCAGTAGGCACAGGCGTTGTAGAAGACGGTACTGCATTTACGACAATCGGCTCAAGCGGCGTTGTTTTTGCTCATACATCTGATATTTCCATAGATAAGAAGGGAAGAGTGCATACCTTCTGTTGTGCAGTTCCCGGATGCTGGCACGTTATGGGTGTTACCCAGAGTGCAGGACTTTCTCTCAAGTGGTTCAGGGATAACCTTTGCTGGAGCGAGATGGAAACTGCTATAAATATGGGTGTAGACCCCTATTATCTTACCGATAAGGCGGCTATGGAAGTTCCGATAGGAGCAAACAGACTTTTATATATGCCTTATCTTAACGGCGAACGTACTCCTCATCTTGATCCTAACGCAAGAGGTGCATTTATCGGTCTTTCTACCATGCATAAGAAGAAGGATATGATCCGTGCGGTTATGGAGGGCGTTTCCTATTCGCTCCGTGACTGTGTTGAGGTTATGAGAGAAATGAATATAAACGTCAGCGATATGATGGCCTGTGGCGGCGGCGGAAGCTCTCCTCTCTGGAGACAGATGCTTGCCGATCTTTACGGCTGTCCCGTTAAAACTACCCAGAATAAGGAAGGCCCCGCTCTCGGCGTTGCTCTCCTTGCCGCAGTAGGTACAGGAATTTACAGCAGTGTTCCCGAAGCTTGTAAGGCTGTTATTTCCGCCGATAAGATTCAGAATCCTATTCCTGAAAATACTGCCGAATATGAAAAGTTCTATAAATTCTATACCAAGCTTTATCCTGCGCTCAAGGAAAGCTTCATGGATTTATCGAAGCTTTGATAAATATATAATTATACCGCCGTGTTGTAAAAACAGCACGGCGGTTTTCTCATGCAAAGTTTTGTCAAGCTTGTCATATAGTGTACAGCCTCTGAATATATATTTCTTGAAAAATAAAAACGGAGGTACACTATGGAACTGTTACTTGATAAAGAATCGGTATTCCTGACCGAAACGGTTTTCGACGGTCAGACCGAACAGGGGGTAGAGATAGATTATATACTGCCCGACTATTATCCCGATATTTTCAAGATACTTAAATGCAGTCTTACTCCCTGCATCGTATCCTATAATATTTCGGGTAGCCAGCTTTACATAGACGGCGTTGTATATGTAAAGGTGCTTTATACCACGGAGGAATGTGATGATATAAACTGCATCGACCAGCGGTATACATATTCCAAAACTATCGAGCTTGCTAAAAATGTGGAAATGCCGAGAGTATCGCTGTTCCCGAAGGCTGATTACTGTAACTGCCGTGCAATAAGCGGAAGAAGAGTAGATATCCGCGGTGCAGTAAGCTGTAAGGTGAAGGTAAGCGGAAGCTTTGAGAATGAAATTCTCTGTGATGTAAGAGGTCTCGGAACAGAGGTAAAGAAAAGCTGTATAACCTACTGTGAAAGCAGTCTCTTCACCAACAGACAGTACGTTGTTCGTGAGGATATCGAAACAGGAACAGGCGGTGCAATATCTGCTGTTCTGAGTGTGGACTGTACAGCATCTGTCTCTGAAACCAAGATTATATCAGATAAGGTTATCGTGAAGGGTGACGCAAAGGTAAAATCCCTTTATCTTGTGAAAAATGAGGATGGCGGCTGTAGTACCGAGGTAATGGAGGCTACAATTCCGTTAAGTCAGATTATCGATCTGAACGGCGTTACCGATACCCACAGATGTTATGCTGAATTCGACGTTATGGACTGTGATCTTGAAATCAAGCAGGGCGACGACGGAGAAAGCCGTATTCTTGGCTGTGATATAACAGTAGACTGTAAAGTAAGCGCTTATAAAGAGGCGAAAATCTCGCCTGTGTGCGACCTTTATTCCACTGATTATGATATGGAGTATTCCTCTTCGGCAATTAAGGTTGAACATGCACCCAGAACTCTTTCGTATCAGCACAGCTTACGAACATCCATGGAATGTACAGAAGGAAGATTAGCTGAAATTCTTGACTGTAAGTGCGATATCCTGGGATATAACGTAAAAAATGATGATTCGGGAAAGGTTTCTGTAAACGGTCAGCTTCTTATCAGAGTAATCGGCAAAAACAATGAAAATCGCCATATAGTAACTGATAAGAACGAGAACTTCAGTATTGTTCCTGATATCGAAACCACAGGAACATTTACAGCATATCCCACTGTGAGCGTTTCAAATATAAGCTATAACATTACTGAAGATAATACCGTTGATTTAAGGCTTCAGCTTACCTTAGGCGGTACGATAAACGATGTTAATGCAGTTAACACAATCAATGAAATTACCGTTGACAAGGATAAACCGAAGAAAAAGACCAAGGATTATGCCCTAAAGCTTTATTTTGCCGAGGCAGGCGAAAGCGTATGGGATATCTCAAAAAAATATAATACTGCAGTTTCATCGGTAATGACGGAAAATGAGCTTAGCACAGAGGTGCTTTCTGAGGCCTGTATGCTTCTTATTCCTATAGTATAATCGGAGGGAAAAATGAATAAATCAATTTATCACGACATTTCCCGCAGAACGGACGGAAATATATATATCGGAATTGTCGGACCTGTCCGTTCGGGAAAATCAACCTTTATCAGTAAGTTTATGCAGACTGTCGTAATTCCTAATATCGACAGCAGCTTCAGAAGGGAACGTGCCATAGACGAACTTCCTCAGGGAGCGGCCGGGAAGACGATTATGACAACGGAGCCGAAATTTGTGCCCGAGGAGGCCATTTCAATCCATCTTGACGATAATGCCTTCATGAATGTGCGGCTTATCGACTGCGTTGGCTATATTGTTCCCAGTGCTATCGGATATATCGAAAACCGTCAGCCCCGTATGGTTATGACCCCTTGGTTTGATACTGAGATTCCCTTCAATATGGCGGCTGAGGTAGGAACACAGAAGGTAATAAACGAACATTCAACTATCGGGCTTGTGATTACTACCGACGGAAGTATTACCGATATTCCCCGTGAAGAATATGAAGAAGCTGAAGAAAGAGTAATTGATGAGCTTAACAATATAAATAAGCCCTTTGCAGTAATCCTCAACTGTAAGGAGCCTTCTTCACCTGAAAGCGAAAAGCTTGCTTCCGATATGTCAGAGAAGTACGGAAAGCCGGTTATTGCAGTAAACTGTCTCGAAATAGGGGAGGAGGATATAAAGAAAATCCTTTCCGAGATACTGAATCAGTTTCCTGTAAAGGAAATCAACGTAAAAATTCCTAAATGGCTTACTGTTCTTGATAAGGAGCATTGGCTCAAGAAGGAGATTTTTACCGCCCTTAAGAATTCCGCTTCGGGTATTACCGCTATCGGAGATGTAAAAAAGATCATGGATAAGCTCCCTGACTGTGAGCATGTTTCTTGCTGCGGCGTAGAGGAAATTGACTCAGGAAGAGGTTCAGCCTATGTGAGGGTTGAAATAAAGAATGAACTTTTCTATAAGATTCTCGGCGAAACTACGGGTCTGGAGCTTTTCGATGAAGCTGACCTAATGCCCTGTATGATTGAGCTTGCGGCCATAAAGAAGCGATATGAAAGGGTAAAAACGGCTCTCGACGAGGTACAGTCCACAGGCTACGGTATTGTTATGCCTGATATGAACGAGCTTAGCCTTGAGGAGCCTGAAATAGTGAAGCAGGGTGGAAAATACGGAGTAAGACTCCGCGCTCATGCTCCGTCAATTCACATGATGGCGGCAAATATAGAAACAGAGGTTTCGCCGATTGTGGGCTCTGAACGTCAGAGTGAGGAGCTTATACATTACCTGCTCAATGAATTTGAGGAAAATCCTACTAAAATTTGGGAAAGCAATATATTTGGAAAGTCTCTTCATGAGCTTGTAAATGAAGGACTTCACAATAAGCTTTACAGAATGCCCTCCGACGCAAGACAGAAGCTTCAGGAAACTATCGAGCGTATTATTAACGAAGGCTGCGGCGGACTTATCTGTATTATTCTATAAAATAGCAACACCCTGCAGAATTTCTGCAGGGTGTAAGGTTTTTACATATTCTTTGTGGTAATCTGTTTGTAGGTTGCGCCATCTATACGCTTTTTAGTGTCGGGGAATATAAGCTTTGCCGCATAAAGAAAGATTATGCTCATCATTCTTCTGAAATATGCCAGAGTTTTCATAGGGCGACCTCCATAAATATGTATTTTATTGAATTATAACCGATAAATGTGAAATTTTAGGGAACTGCAGGAAAAAATATACTGAAATTATTCGCTTACGATAATAGCATTGCTTTTATCCTTTTCAAATTCCTTGATAGCAGCTCTGCCCTTAGTCATGATTATGAATACAGACCAGATATCTATAGCGGCTGTGAGAATAAAGAGTATGCCTGTGATTATATGAATAAGACCGCCTTCGCCGAAAATTCCGGGATAAAGTACGATTACTCCGCCCGCCGCCATAATGACGAAGGAAATAATAGACACGATAAACCAGTACTTGAAGCTTAGATTTCTCATTATAAGTGCACGTCTTACATCAATGATACTTTCGATAATGATAAGTGTTCCGAGAATAATTGATAAGAGGTTTATAAGCTCCATAGCCTGAACAATAAAGGCAACGCCGATAACTGTAATCAGAACACCCGAAAAAAGTCCCTGGCGGAAGCTGTAGGGTCTGTGGTTTGTGATAAAGCTTATAACATCAAACACGCCGTAAGCGGTTATAATACTTCCTATTACAATAAATGCGATATTGCTTGTATCAACAGGGTAAAAAATCAGAAACGCACCAAGTACCGCTTCAAGTATAGCCTGAAAGATATAGGGCACCTTGGTTTCGCATTTTATTTCTTCAATAAGAAGTTCAGGAGCTTTTTTCTTCATAACAATTATTCCTTTCCGCATGTTTTGATATAATTATACCACTATTTCAAAAATTTTCAAGTATATTTTTACTACTATATAAATTTTTATATAAATATTGCAAAAAATATAGTAATATGGTATAATATTAAAGGTTATATCTTCCTGCGAACTGACGGATTTTTATTAAGGTGGAAGCAGGTGATATACTTAGTGTGGAAATATGATAAAAATACAGAAGATTGTCAGGGAGGCAAAGGCTGATGCTTGAAAAATTAAAGGCGGCTGAAGAAAAATTTGAGGATATAAACAATAAGCTTATGGACGCTGACGTAGTCAACGACCAGGAGCAGTATAAAAAGCTTATGAAGGAGTATAAGACTCTTACTCCTCTTGTAGAAAAATACCGTGAATATAAAAAGGCTGACGCAGAGTTCAACGAAGCGAAGGAGATGCTTAATGAAAGCGGTCTCGATAAGGATTTAAAGGAAATGGCACAGCTTCAGTACGATGAAAGCAAGGAGCTTCTTGGGGCATATACTGAGGAGCTTAAAATACTGCTTCTTCCTAAGGACCCCGACGACGACAGAAACGTTATTATAGAAATCAGAGGCGGTGCAGGCGGTGATGAAGCGGCTTTATTTGCCAATTCATTGTTCAGGATGTACAATATGTATGCACAGCTTAAGGGCTGGAAGACTGAGGTTGTAAATGCCAATCCAACTGAGCTTGGCGGATATAAGGAGGTAAGCTTCTCTATTGAAGGCGACGGAGCTTATGCCAAGCTTAAATATGAAAGCGGTGTTCATCGTGTACAGCGTGTTCCCGAGACAGAAACACAGGGAAGAATCCATACCTCTACAATTACTGTTGCCGTACTGCCCGAAATGGAAGAGGTTGACGTAGAGATAAATCCTGCCGACCTTGAATTCCAGACCTTCCGCTCCAGCGGTGCAGGCGGTCAGCATATCAATAAAACAGAATCCGCTATCCGTATTATTCACCATCCTTCGGGTGTTATTGTAGAATGTCAGGAGGAGCGAAGCCAGCACAAGAATAAGGATAAGGCCATGAAAATGCTTTATTCCAAGCTTTATGAGGCAAAGCTCAATGAACAGACCAGTAAAATAGCCGCCGAGCGTAAAATCCAGGTAGGTACAGGCGATCGTTCTGAGCGTATCAGAACCTACAATTTCCCTCAGAGCCGTGTAACTGACCACAGAATCGGACTTACTCTCTATAAGCTTGAACAGTTCATGAACGGTGACTGTGACGAGGTTTTTGACGCTCTTGCAATTGCTGACAGAACGGCAAAGCTTGCGAGCTACGGCGAATAAGAGGTATTTATGGAAACGATACTTTTAAAAGCCGAGGAGAAGAACATTTCTGCGGCGGAAGCCGTACTTTGTGAAGGAAACGTAGCCGCCATACCTACCGAAACGGTGTACGGGCTTGCCGCCAACGGGCTTGACCCTTCGGCAGTACGCAAAATTTTCGAAGCAAAGGGCAGACCCCAAGATAATCCGCTTATCCTTCATATATGCGGTACGGAAATGCTTGCTGATTTGGCGGAATATATACCGCCGCTGGCTTTAAGGCTTGCGGAGGATTTCTGGCCGGGGCCTCTTACAATGATTTTTCCCAAGAAGGCGGTAGTTCCTTCCGAAACAAGCGGCGGTCTTGATACTGTAGCTGTGAGAATGCCAAAAAACGATTTTACCTTAGCCTTGATAAAGAAATGCGGTTTTCCTCTTGCGGCACCCTCCGCAAATACCTCGGGGCTTCCGAGCCCTACCTCGGCACAGCACGTTTTTGACGATATGAAGGGAAGAATTCCGCTTATCATCGACGGGGGAGAGTGTAAATACGGGGTTGAGAGTACGGTTATTTCCTTTGACGGGGACGACAGGCTCAGAATACTCCGTCCCGGTGCAGTTACTGCGGAAATGCTCAGGGAATATGCGGATGTTATAATTGATGACGGCGTACTTATTAAGATAGATTCCGATGAAAAGGTTTTGTCTCCCGGAATGAAGTATAAGCATTATTCTCCCAAGGCTCAGGTATACATACTGGACGGAAGCAGGGAGCAGATTGAGGGCTTTCTGTCAGGAAGAGCTGCCGAATGTAAAACAGCCTTTCTCGGTAACGGAAACGAAAAGCTTAATGAACATATAATCCGTATTCCGTATGGAAAAACCTCGGAAGAACAGGCTGAGCATCTTTTTTCGGGACTCAGGCTCTGTGATGAGCTGAACTGCGACGAGGTTTATGTAAGAATGCCCGATAAGAGCGGAATCGGACTTGCTGTATACAACAGGCTTCTCCGTTCTGCGGCCTTCAGAATAATTGACATTAAGGTGTAATATGTTATTTAATGATGATTCGATAATTGTAGGACTTACGGGGATGTCTGGAGCGGGAAAGACTACTGCAGGCAGAATTTTTCGCGAAAAGGGTTATTCTGTTGTTGACTGTGATATAGTGGCGAGAGAGGTTGTTTCGAAGGGCAGTCCTGCATTAAAGGAGCTTTCGGAAGCCTTCGACGGCATTATAAACGAGGACGGTACGCTTAACCGACGGAAAATGGGAGATATTATCTTTTCAGACTCCGAAAAAAGAGCCTTGTTCAACAGAATAATATATCCCTACATTCTGTATAAGGTTATTACCGATATTTCTGATTTTATTTCAGAAGGAAAAAGGCTTATACTTGTGGACGCACCCACTCTTTTCGAGAGCGGAGCGGACAAAATTTGCGATATGATTGTGAGCGTGGTATCGGATAAGGAACGCTGTATAGAGCGGATAATGAAAAGGGACGGAATTACCCTGAAACAAGCTACAGAACGGCTCGGCTCCCAGTTTGATAAGTCTTTTTATACAGAAAAATCCGATTATTATATTGATAACATCGGAACGGCTGAGGAGCTTTCGGAAAAGGCTCTTGATATTGCAGTAAGAATAGGAGCGGCGAATGGCGGGAAAGAATAAGAGTAAGTCGATAATCGGGCTTATTACGGCGGTGATTGCCGTAGCAATAGTGATAATTGCCGTAATAATGGGTATAGACAGCTATGAAAGGGTTCAGTATGATTATAAAAAATCAACACACCCTCTTAAATACAGCGAATATGTGGAGAAGTATTCGGCGGAATACGGACTGGACAAATATATAATTTATTCTGTAATAAAAACTGAAAGCAGCTTTGACCCCGAGGCAGTTTCAAGCGTGGGTGCCAGAGGGCTTATGCAGATTATGGAGGAAACCTTCGACTGGATTAAATTCCGTCTCGGAGACGGCGACGAGGTAACCTACGACGATATGTTCGACCCTGAAATGAATATACGCTACGGAGCGTATCTGTACGATTATCTGCTGAGCTATTTCGGTCACGAGGATTTGGCCTCGGCGGCGTATAATTCGGGTATAGGTACGGTTTCAGGCTGGCTTGAGAATAAGGAATATTCCGATGACGGTGAAACGCTGAAGGTAATTCCCACCGCGACAGCCTCACATTATGTGAATAAGGTAAATAATGCATACAGCACATATTATGAGCTTTATGTTTTAAATGAAAGGAACTGAAAAAATGGCTAAGAAGGAAAAAAAGACAGAAGCTAACGATTTAAAGGAAAAGCTTTTTATGAAGCGTAAGAACACAGGACTTGAGCTCAGCGAAAATGATATTTCCAAGGCGGACAAATACTGCGAGGGCTATAAAAAGTATCTCGATATCTGTAAGACTGAGCGAGAAGCCTGTGACGAATCTATCAGAATGGCAGAAAAGGAAGGCTTTGTGCCTTTTGAAAAGGGCGTAGCATATAATCCCGGCGATAAGGTGTATTACAACAACAGAGGAAAGTCTGTTATTTTTGCTGTAATAGGAAAGGCTCCCATTGAGGAAGGCGTTAATATTGCGGCAGCTCATATCGACTCTCCCAGAATTGACCTTAAGCAGAATCCTCTCTATGAAAGCGATGGCTTAGGCTATTTCAAGACCCATTATTACGGCGGTATCAAGAAATATCAGTGGCCTACTGTGCCTCTTGCACTTCACGGCGTCATTTATAAGGCTGACGGAGAAAAGGTTACTGTAACCATAGGCGAGGATGAAAGCGACCCTGTTTTTGTGGTTACCGACCTTCTTCCTCATCTTGCCGAGGAGCAGTACAAGCGTCCTGCAGGAAAGCTTATAAAGGGTGAAGAGCTCAATATTCTTATAGGCTCACGCCCCTTCCGTGACGATAAGGCGTCTGAAGCTGTAAAGCTCAATCTTATGGTAATTCTTAACGAGAAATATGGTATAACCGAGGAGGATTTCATTTCCGCTGAGCTTGAATGTGTTCCTGCGTTAAAGGCTAAGGATGTAGGTCTTGACAGAAGCATGATAGGCGCTTACGGTCAGGATGACAGAGTTTGCGCTTATCCTGCACTTACAGCTATTTTAGCGCTTAAATCCGCTCCCGAACGTACTGCAGTAACCATTCTTACCGATAAGGAAGAAATCGGAAGCGACGGTAATACAGGTCTTCGTTCCGCTTATCTCAAGTATTTCATATATGACCTTGCGGAAAGCTACGGAGTAAAGGGACATACTGTTCTTTCTGCGTCAAAGTGTCTTTCTGCAGACGTGAATGCAGGCTTCGACCCCACATTCCCGTCTCCCTATGAGAAAATGAACTCTGCTTATCTTAACCGTGGTGTTGTCGTGACAAAATACACAGGTTCAAGAGGAAAGTCGGGAACAAGCGACGCTTCCGCTGAATTTGTAAGCGAGATAAGACGTCTCTTAGACAAGAATAAGGTTATCTGGCAGACAGGTGAGCTTGGTATGGTTGACGCAGGCGGCGGCGGTACTGTCGCTATGTATATCGCTAATCTTGATGTTGATACAATAGATGTAGGCGTACCCGTGCTTTCCATGCACGCTCCCTTTGAGATTACCGCAAAGAACGATGTTTATATGGCATTCAAGGCATTTAAGGCATTCTTTAAAGCGTAATCGTCTATTATCCCTTTTTACGTCATAATATATTAAAAGGGCAGTTGTCCGATTTTAAGCTTCGGGCAATTCAGCGGCTTTGATATATACGTTATGACGGGGTGATTTTTTGAAGAAGAGGCGTAAAAGAAGAGGATTATTGAAGCTGTCGGGCAGTATTCTTATAATTCTCGGAATAATCAGCCTTTTGTTATTGCTTGCCTTTGACTTTTATATAAAGCCTACTCTGGAACGGCTTCTGAGCTACCAGTGTCAGCTTACTGCCGAACGGATAATAAGTAACGCCGTTTTTGGTCACATAGGAGACAGGCTTCAGCAATATAACGATATTGTAACCTTTACCTTTAACAACGAGGGGAAGATTACTGCGTTAAACACCAATCAGACCAAGATTAACAGTCTTAAATCCCTTATAAACGAAACTATAAATGATGATATTGATACAATTTCTGATGAAACGGTAAGTATTTCCTTTGGCTCTCTTACAGGAATCAGCTATTTTTACGGAATGGGGAGAGAGCTTGAATTTACCATAGAGCCAAGAGGTATGGCGGAGACAAAGCTAATAAGCAGTTTCAAAAGCGCAGGAATAAACCAGACTATACACAGTATACTTCTTGAGGTTTCTGTTTCGCTGTCTCCTGTGATACTGGGCTTTGATGAGGAGGTACAGGTCAATACCAATCTTATTATTTCACAGACTGTACTTGTAGGCGATGTGCCCGAATCATATTCAAATATAATTTTAGACGAGGAGTATTACAGCGAGCTTGCTGATTTTGACCTTTAATGAAGGAAAAGTGTTCTGCTGTATTGAGAATTATGAACAAAAATGATGCAAAATTAAGGCTCAATGAGCTTTATGAAATAATTGAGAAGCATAATTATAATTATTATGTGATGGACGCTCCTACGGTTGAGGATGATGAATATGACGCACTTATGAGAGAGGTCAAGGCGATAGAGAAGGAATTTCCCGAGCTTATAACTCCTCTTTCACCGACACAGCGTGTAGGCGGCTTCGCTCTTACCACCTTTGAAAAGGTAACACATACTGTTCAGATGGGCTCGCTTCAGGACGTATTCAGCGAGGATGAGCTGTATTCTTTTGATAGAAGGATCAGGGAAGAGGTTGTTCCTCTGTACTCGGTAGAACCGAAGATTGACGGTCTTTCGGTATCTCTTGAATACCGTGACGGCGTACTTGTAAGAGGCTCTACAAGAGGCGATGGCTTTGTAGGCGAGGATATAACGGCCAACCTTCGTACAATAAGAACGATTCCTCTTAAAATAAAGGAAGAACTTCCTTTTCTTGAGGTCAGAGGCGAGGTTTATATGCCTCGTGAAAGCTTTGCGGCTCTTGTGGCGGAACAGGAGGAAAAGGGCGAACAGCCTGCAAAGAATCCGAGGAATGCTGCGGCAGGCTCACTGAGGCAAAAGGACAGCTCAGTTACTGCAAAACGAGGACTTGATATTTTTATCTTCAATATTCAGCAGATTGAGGGAAAAGAGCTTTCGGGTCATAAGGAATCTCTTGATTATCTTAAAAGTCTCGGTTTCAAGACTATTGAAGGAAAAGTTTATGATAATATTGATGGCGCGGTTGAGCGTATCAGAGAAATCGGCGAGGAAAAGCATGGTTATAGCTATGATACCGACGGTGCTGTAATAAAGGTTGACGATTTTTCACAGCGAGACATCTTAGGCTCTACCTCAAAGGTTCCGAAATGGGCAGTAGCCTTCAAGTATCCTCCCGAAGAAAAGGAGACGACTCTCCGTGAAATTGAAATAAACGTAGGAAGAACAGGTGCGCTTACACCTGTGGCGATTTTTGACCCGATTATTCTTGCGGGCACTTCAGTTTCGAGAGCCTCTCTCCATAATCAGGAGATTATATCCCGACTTGGAATCAGCGTAGGTGATAAGATAGTCGTAAGAAAGGCAGGGGAGATTATTCCCGAGGTAGTAAGGGTTGCTTCTCATTCGGAAAACAGTGAGCTTTACAGAATTCCTGATAACTGTCCTGTCTGCGGACATAAGGCTTCAAGGAGTGAGGATGAAGCCGCTGTACGGTGCATAAATCCTAACTGTAAGGCACAGCTTCTGCGTCGTATTGAGCATTTCGCTTCAAGAGACGCTATGAATATCGACGGTCTCGGAGAAGCTATTGTTGAGTTGTTATGCAGTAACTGTCTGATAGAAGGACCTGCAGATTTATACGGGCTTAAAAAGGAAGATATTCTTTCACTTCCCGGTTTTAAGGATAAATCCGCAGATAATCTTATAACTTCTATAGAAAAATCCAAGGGAAATCAGCCTGACAGGCTTCTTTTCGCCCTTGGAATCAGAGGAATAGGAAGACGTTCCGCTGAGCTTCTCTGTAAACGTTTCGGAAGCCTTGACGATATTATGAAGGCAGAGAAGGAAGAAATTCTTGATATTGATACCTTCGGAGAGGTTCTTGCTGATAATATTGTTAATGCTTTTAAAGACAGCGAAATGATTGAGCTTGTTGAGAGACTTCGTTCCTACGGACTGAAGTTCGTCTATGATAAGGCAGGCGGAGGAGATAAATTCAAGGGGCTTACCTTTGTTCTTACGGGAACACTCCCTACCTTGAAGAGGGAACAGGCCAAGGAAATGATTGAGAACATGGGCGGAAAGTGTTCAGGTTCAGTTTCAAAGAAAACAAACTATGTAGTCGCAGGAGAAGCGGCAGGAAGTAAGCTCACCAAGGCGGAGGAGCTTGGAATCACGGTAATAAGCGAGGAGGAATTACTCCGAATGCTTAACGAACAGGAAATATGAAAAAACTTATTATACTTTTAGCTTTTATTATAGCGGTCGGAGGAGTCAGCTTCTGGCTCCTTGAAGAACATGGCGACTTTCAGGCGGAGCTTCCTCAGACCTTTGTTGAAGAAGAGGAAAAAGCTCCGGTAACTGAGGAGAATGCGGAAAAGGAAGTCATGACTGTTGACTTTTCTAAATCCGATTCCTTCTATGATACGGATATAAGCGTAGAGCTCAGTTGTTCTGACCCTGATGCTGTTATATATTACACTACCGACGGTAATGATCCTGACGAATCGTCAAAGGTTTACAGTAAGCCTGTTGATATAAAGGCAAAGAATAAGATAACAGCTACTACCCTGAAAGCGATAGCTGTGAACGGTACCGAAAAATCCGATATCGTACATAAAAGCTACGTTGTAGGTAAAGGCGTTTTTGAAAGATTTGATGATACTACCCTTGTTTTTGTACTTTCTACGGATGAATATAACCTTTATGACTACTACTATGGTGTAGCAACAGAAGGCTTTATGAGGGACGAATACCTTAATTCAGAGGAATATGACGGGGGAGAGATTGACTATAATGCTCCTGCAAACTGGTTTATGAGAGGTCGCGAAAGCGAACGTGATATGTATGTTGAAGCTTTCACAAGCGACGGTAAGCAGATTATTTCTCAGGCGGCAGGCGCAAGAGTAGTAGGTGGCGTATCCCGTGCCAATACTCAGAAATCATGGCGTCTTATCGCCCGAAATATGTACAGCGAGGGCAACGGGAAGTTCAAATACCCCTTCTTTAAAGGCAATACCGATTCAGAGGGTAATCTTATCACAAGATACGACCGTATTACCTTAAGAGATAATGCCAATGACCGTGAATTTGCCAGCATAAGAGACGAGCTTTCGATGACTCTTTCTTTTGAAGCTGGTTTTCCCGATATCCAGAAGGTTCGTCCTGCTGCAGTATTTCTTAACAGCGAATACTATGGCTTTGCATGGATGCATGAGGCTTACAGCAACGATTATCTTGCCAACAATTACGGCGGAAACAAGGATAATTTCCGTATAGTAGGTGCAAAAGAGCAGGAGGTCGAGGGCGACGACGAAAAGTGCGTAGAGGACTGGAATTATGTTCTAAGCTTAGCAAGAAAAGGACTCAACAATTATTCACGCTTTAAGGAATTCAGTGAGCTTGTTGACATAGATAACCTTATGCTCTACTATGCAATACAGATTTATATTGATAATAAGGACTGGCCCGGTAATAATTTCAAGGCATGGCGTTACTATCCTTCGGAGAACGAGGTTGTTACAAGCGAATATCTTGACGGAAAGTGGAGATTCCTTCTTTTTGACGCTGAATATGCCTGGGGGCTTTACGGAAATGGATTTAAGGATAATACCTTAGCCGCTGTTCTTACAGGAAAGCACATGCAGGGCGATTCTGTACTGCTGAGATCTCTTCTTAAGCGTGAGGATATGCGTGAAAAGTTCGCTAATACGATATGCGACCTTATCGGCGGCTCTTTTTCTGAGGAAAACGTTCTTTATACCGTAGAAAAGCTTATCGAAGAATGCGATACAGAGTGTATGTATGCTCTTGATAACGGTTATACCTCTACCTGGGCCAACGAACATACTTTTGCGGACAGCCGTCAGCAAATAAGGGATTTCGCCTCAAAGCGTCCCGATATAATGAAGATGTATGTGGCCAAGGAGTTCGGCTACGAAGGCGACTCTTATCTAGTTCAGCTTTATAATCCCAACGGCTCCGAAACAAGATTAAGTTCACAGGTTGCAGTTACGGCAGATAAGCTTTCTGCCCGTTATTTTAATGAGTGCAGTGTTACTGTATCTTCTGAGCCCTATGAAGGCTTCAGCTTTAACCGCTGGGAGGTCAACGGTACGCCCTATTATACCGAAGAGCTTACCATAAGCTCTGATATGGCCGATGAAGAGGGCGTTGTTACTGTACAGCTTTATCTTGATGAGACTGATGTTACCTATGAAGCTGTAATAAGCGAGCTTTATACATCGGGAGAAGGGGATTGGATAGAGCTTTATAATCCCAATTCAAGCGATATAGATATAAACGGCTTTTATCTTTCCGATAAAACCGATGACCTGAAAAAATGGCAGATTAAGGACGGAAAAATTCCTGCAGAAGGTACTCTTGTTATTGTTTGTAAGAACAATAATGAGGAATCGGCTCTTAAACGCCAGCAGACGAATTTCAGCCTGAAAACAGGGGAAACCCTCAGTCTTTCCGACAGTGACGGAAGGGTTATTTCCTCGGTCAATGTCATCGAGATGGAGGAAAATGAATCGGTATCTCTCGGTATTGACGGAAAATACCGTATCGGAAGTATAACCGAAAATATTCATATATACTAAAATTAAAACCACCTGTGGTAAGATAACTCCTTACCACAGGTGGTACTTTTATTTAATATGGTCGGCTCTTAACTGGCCGCAGGCAGCATTTACCGACGATCCCAGCTCTCGTCGCATTGTTACGCCTATCTTATGCTTTTTAAGCACGTCGTAGAACTTCATTATAGTGTCAAAGTCACTGCATTCAAAGGAATCTCCTTCACTTCCGTTATAGCGGATTATATTGACGTAGCAGTTACTTTCACCTATAAGCTCCGCCAGTTTTTCAGCACATTCTATATTGTCATTGATGCCCTTTAACATAACATATTCGAGGGTAATTCGACGATTTTTAGATACAGAGTAGTGTCTGATAGCTTCAAAAAGAGGGGAGAGGGGATACTTCCTGTTTACAGGCATAAGCCTGTCTCTTAGCTCATCTGTGGGAGCGTGAAGACTTACTGCCAGATTAACGGGATTCTTACTTTCGGAAAGCTCATATATTTTCGGAACTATTCCACAGGTTGAAAGGGTAATATGCTTAAGACCGATATCGAAGCCCTTCTGATACATTGCGATATCTATAAAGTCGGTTACGCTTTCATAATTATCCAGCGGCTCGCCGATTCCCATAATAGCTATTCCCGAAATTCTTTTACCTGATTCCTCGGAAACATAAAGAAGCTGTTCAATCATTTCAGCCGTCTCAAGATTACGGATTTTTTTGAGCCTGCCGCTCCTGCAGAAGGCACAGCCCATGTTACAGCCTACCTGAGTGGAAACACAGATGTTATTTCCGTATTCATGCTTCATAAGGACGGATTCGATAAGATTTCCGTCGGAAAGTCTGAACAGATACTTATCTGCACTTTCGCTCTCTCTTTTTTCGATACACTCGATTTTACCGAAATAAAAGTTATCCTGAAGAAGCTCAGTAAGACCGTTTTTTAAGCCGATATCATTGAATTTTTTCACTCTTTTTCCGTATATTGCAGGAAAAATCATATCAGCCTTAGACTTTTTTTCGCCGTTAGCTATAAGAAAAGAGACAAGCTTATCATAAGTTAGATTATAAATATCAGTCATAGCTTAGCCCTTTCTTAGCTTTCGGGCGTTATTCGCCGCTTTATGGAGCTCACGGTATCTTAGCCTTTTTTCTCGTTGCTTAAGCTTGTTCTTATACACTCTTGAGAAATCCTTACTGTCTTTGAAAATAGATTCTTTCAATGTAGTTCCTGTAAGCTCGTAGCGTATGTAAAAATCGCCGTGCTGTTCACAGCTTACCTTTGTTATGAATGTTGTTCTGCCCTGACGGCATACAGGATTTCTGCCGCAGCTTCCGCCGCATTCGGGACAGGACGCCTCCGATTTGATACAGTAGGATGCCAGACCGTCAATACTTCCTGTATAAGAGCATTCTTTTGTTCTTACAGGCTTTTCTATAAGCCAGGGCTGTTGGTTAGGCTTATCGGGCTTTTTGAAGGTAAATTTATTGTAATTGGCTATCCCTTTTATAAGGTCAAGCTTTCCTGCTACAAGGACGGTCATATAGGCGTCGTTAAGTGCGTCATGAGCCTGAAATTCGGAGTTTATTCCGAGAGCCTCCATGGCGTTTTTAAGGCCTGTCTGACGAGCCTCTGAGCCTGTCTGCATACTGAAAATACGCTGGAGATTATAATGCTTCGGAAGAACTATATCCTTGATTCCGTTAAATCGGAGATTATCGTTAAGAATAGGAATATCGTCGTCGCCCCAGGTCATTATAACGGTGTTCTCGTCAAAATGCTCCGCCATACGTTTTATTGCAGTTTCAAAGGATAAGCCGTTGTCGATGTCAGCCTGCGTGATACCTGTAAGAGCACTTACATACTTGTTCATGCACTTATAGCAGACAGGCTTAATGAAAAATTCATCCTTATGAAGTATACTTAGCTTTTCGTCAAGTACAAAAAAACCGATCTGGATAATCTCACCATGAGTAAGCTCAGGAATTTTTACGTTTTCGGCGGAGGGCTGATTCCACTCCATATCAAAAATAATATACTTCATTATTCTCTTTCATCAAGGGGAACGTAATCGAGATGTTCTGCAACATATTTATAGGCAGGACGTATAATCTTACCGTTGTTGATGATTTCCTCGAGTCTGTGCGCCGCCCAGCCTGAAATTCTCGAGATAGCGAATATAGGAGTAAATAATTCCTCGGGGATACGGAGCATATCATATACAAAGCCGCTGTAGAAGTCAACGTTGGCACAGATAGGCTTGAATAAGTGGCGGTGCTCGGCGATTACTTCCTTGGCTATTCTTTCAATTCTTTCATAGAATTCATATTCCTCGGTACGCTTCTTTTCAATAGCAAGCTCACGGGCATACTTCTTCAGAATAATCGCTCTGGGGTCGGATTTGGTGTATACTGCATGACCGATACCGTAAACAAGACCTGTATTATCGAAGGCCTGCTTATTAACGATCTTCGTAATATATTCCCTAATCATGTCCTCATTTTTCCAGTCGGTAACATGAGTCTTGATATCTTCAAGCATACGCTTTGTCTTCATGTTTGCACCGCCGTGTCTGAAGCCCTTTAAGGAAGCTATTGCAGCCGCAACAGCAGAGTAAGTATCTGTTCCCGAGGAGGTAACAACGTGAGTTGTAAAGGTAGAGTTATTACCGCCGCCGTGTTCGGCGTGAATAACGAGAGCTACGTCAAGAACGCTTGCTTCAAGCTCTGTAAACTTGCCGTCTTCTCTTAACATATGGAGAATGTTTTCGGCAGTAGAATACTCAGGAATAGGATTTCTTATCATAAGGCTCTCGTGGAGCTTGAAGTGACGGTACGCACAGTATGCATAAACCGAAATCAGAGGCATTTTAGCTATAATCTGGATAGACTGTCTTAAAACGTTATGAGCGGAAATATCCTCAGGATTTTCGTCATAGGAGTAAAGGGTTAGAATACTCTTCTGAAGTGCGTTCATGATATTTGAGCTTGGAGCCTTCATAAGAACGTCACGGGTAAAGCTGTTGGAAAGAAGCTGATATTCGCTTATAAGCTTCTCGAATTTATGAAGCTGTGTCTTATTGGGAAGGGAACCGAAAAGAAGGAGATAGGTAGCCTCTTCGAAAGCGTATCTTCTTCCCTCAAAGCCCTTTACAAGGTCAACAACATTATAATTATGATAATAAAGACGGCCGTCGCAGGGAAGCTTCTTTCCGTCCACAATGTCATAGGAAACAACATCGGAAATCTCGGTAAGACCTGTAAGGACACCCTTACCATTCATATCTCTTAAGCCTCTTTTTACGTCGTATTCAACGTAAAGGTCGGGATTTATCTTAGCAACCTTCAAGCAAACCTCATAGAGTTCATCTATAAGCTTTTTTTCTTCTTTTTCGGGGTATACTATTTCCTTTTCGTTTTCAGTAAGCATTTTAATCGTCCTTTCATCTTCTGTATAATATACTATTATAAACAAAATCAATTCATTTATCAATATGTATGGTAAAATGTTGTTGAATTTGCACTAATTATGGGAGAAATCTGTTGATTTTCTATTGAAAAAACAGTTATCCGGGATAGGACAGGGCATAAAAAAAGCTTAACAGACGAAAAATCTGTTAAGCTTTAGTGTTTGGAGCTGATAACCAGATTCGAACTGGTGACCTCATCCTTACCAAGGATGTGCTCTACCGACTGAGCCATATCAGCGCCATTACAAGAAATGATTATATCATACTGTAATGGTTTTGTCAATAGCTTTTTGAAAAATTATGTAGTTTTTTTGTACTTGTTTCTTGTTGCAATTCCACCTCTTATATGACGCTCCTGTTTATTTATTTCGAGAATTTCCTTGACATTTCTGTGAAGCTCGGGATTTATTTTTTCAAGTCTTGAGGTAATATCCTGGTGTACGGTGCTTTTGCTTATACCGAAAGCTTTTCCTGTATTTCTTACTGTCGCTTTGTTTTCAATAATGTATTTTGCGAGGCTTACACATCTTTCCTGTTTTGTTCCGTAGGCGGTATAATCCGCTTCTGTTCTTCTTGTCTGTGACATGAAATCGCCCCTCCGTAAATTTGATTTATCAAATTTATATGCAGTGGAACAGGGAAGTATGATTATCCGTTTTATGGGTATACAGTCATATATTTTTGCATTACAAATAATTATTTGAGAAATTTTTCAAAAAAGGCTTGACTATTCTGATAAAATGTGCTAAAATATATAAGCAGTTGAGCGAGCGGGCTCAGGTTTTCTTTATATGGAGAGGTGTCCGAGTGGTTTAAGGAGCCGGTCTTGAAAACCGGTGATCCCGCAAGGGACCGTGGGTTCGAATCCCACCCTCTCCGCCAATAATACTTTTTAATCAGCATTTGCGGAAATACCCAAGTGGTGAAGGGGCTCCCCTGCTAAGGGAGTAGGTCGGGAAACCGGCGCGAGGGTTCAAATCCCTCTTTCCGCGCCAGAAAACGAAGGTTTTTACCTTCGTTTTTTTGTTTTTGTATAAAAATAAATCCGAAGAAGTTTTTGTTTCTTCTTCGGATTTACTGTTTTATCAGTCAATCACCTTATAATCCTTGTCTTCAACAGCTTTTTTCAGAACATCAAATGGAATTTCTTCCTTGAGCTTTACTACTGCTGTACCTTTTTCATGGCTTACAACAGCTTCTTCAACGGCTTCAATGGCTTCGAGAGCCTTCTTTACTGCCGCTTCACAGTGACCGCACATCATACCTTCAATTTTCATTGTGATTTCCATAGTTTTTTCCTCGTTTTTCCTGAATTTGAATTTTATTTTTTTATCCCTTTTGGGATTAAAAATATCAACGAAATTGAGCCTTAACGCATTTGTTACCACACAGAAGCTTGATAAACTCATAGCCGCCGCCCCGAACATGGGGTTCATAGTCCAGCCGAAGGCGGTGACAAAGGCTCCTGCCGCAAGGGGAATACCTATCGCATTATATATAAATGCCCAGAAAAGATTCTGCCGTATGTTTCTGAGAGAGGCACGGCTGAGAGCGATTGCCGCTGGAAGATCCGAAAGATTGCTTTTCATAAGCACAACATCAGCCGCGTCAATAGCTATATCCGTACCTGTGCCGATAGCTATGCCTATATCCGCTGATGTGAGGGCAGGAGCATCGTTTATACCGTCTCCTACCATTATGACGTTGCCTTCTTTTTTCAACCGTTTGATTGTTTCTGCCTTTCCGTCGGGAAGTACGCCTGCTATAATCTCATCTATACCTGCCTGAGCGGCTATAGCTTTTGCAGTACGCTCGTTATCACCTGTCAGCATATATACCTTCAAGCCCATATTTTTAAGACGGGTCACAGCTTCCTTGCTTTCTCCCTTAATTGTATCGGCTACAGCAATTATTCCGAGAAATTCATTTTTGCTTCCGAAGAAAATAGGAGTTTTTCCTTCCTCGGAGAGCTTTTCTGACATTTTTATCATGCTGTCGGGGATACCGACATTTTTTCCGATATATGAACGATTTCCGCCGAATACCGATAAATTCCCGAGCTTTCCTGAAAGTCCGTTTCCTGCCACGGCCTTGAAATCGCTGATATTTTCAGTTGTGATTGACTTATCTCTTGCGTATTCCATGACTGCATAGGCGAGAGGATGTTCACTTTTCGCTTCGAGGGAAACTGCAATTTTCAGAAGTATGGTTTCTTCTGTACCTTCTGCCGTTATTATATCGGTTACTACGGGCTGCCCCTTGGTTATTGTACCTGTTTTATCAAGAACTACTATTCCCGCTCTTCCTGTTGCTTCAAGAGAGGCGGCGGTTTTAAAGAGAATGCCATGCTTCGCTCCGATGCCGTTTCCTACCATTATTGCTACGGGAGTCGCCAGCCCGAGAGCACAGGGACAGCTTATTACAAGAACTGAAATACCTCTGTCTACCGCATATCCGACGCTTTCGCCGCAGATAAGCCATGTCAGAGCGGATATAACAGCAATAATGATAACGGCGGGGACGAATATTCCTGCTACTTTATCTGCAGTTTTGGCAATAGGCGCTTTTGTTGCGGCGGCTTCACTTACCATTTTAATAATTCTTGCAATGCCTGTTTCTTCGCCAACCTTTAATGCTTCGCATTTTATATAGCCTGATAAATTAACCGTGGCGGCAGAAACATTGTCGCCTACAGCTTTATCCACAGGAATGCTTTCGCCTGTAAGAGCGGATTCGTCAACAGATGTTATACCTTCTGTTACTTTTCCGTCGGCAGGAATGCTTCCTCCGGGTCTTACGACAAAAATATCGCCCTTGACGATTTCTTCGGCGGAAATTTCTGTTTCAACGTCGTTCCTTATAACGGTTGCAGTTTTCGGGGAAAGGTTTATAAGCCCTTTGAGAGCGTCGGTTGTTTTACCCTTTGACCTTGCTTCGAGCATTTTTCCGAGGGTTATAAGGGTAAGAATCATCGCTGCAGACTCGAAATAGAATTCATGCAGGAAGCTTAACGCTCCCTCTGAATCGCCAATGCTCTGGCAATGAGACATTGCGAAAAGTGCATAAACGCTGTAAACAAAGGATGCACCAGAGCCTAAGGCTACGAGAGTATCCATATTGGGCGCACCATGTATAACCCCTTTAAACCCGTTTATGAAGAACTTTCCGTTAATAATCATGATTATCGCGGAAAGTAAAAGCTGAATCAGTCCCAGAGCTACGGGATTGCCAATAAAGTAAGAGGGTAGGGGAATGCCCAGCATGTGTCCCATAGAAAAGTACATCAGTACAAGAAGAAATATTACCGAAGCTATAAATCTTCTTAATATACGGGAGCTTTCCTTGGTATCGGCATTATTATCTGTGTTATTTCTTTTTTCGTTTTTTCCTTTTACATTTGCACCATAGCCAGCTTTAACAACAACATCTATTATGGTGTTTTCATCTGCTGTTCCTTCCACGCTCATGGAATTTGTAAGAAGGCTCACACTGCAGGAGGAAACTCCCTCCAGGGCAGATACTGCCTTTTCAATTCTGGCGCTACAGGCAGCACAGCTCATACCTGTTACATTAAAATGCTTCATATTATTTCATCATCTTCCTTAAGGTATCAAGTAATTCATCAATTATTTCGTCGTTTCCGTTTCTTATATTTTCAGCCACACAGCTTTTTATGTGATTTCCGAGAAGCTCACGGCTGAAAGCGTCGAGGGCGGAGCTTACCGCGGCAGTCTGGGTTAAAATATCCGTGCAGTATGAATTTTCATCAAGCATACGCTTAAGACCCCTTACTTGGCCTTCAATACGGTTAAGTCGGTTTATAAGACTCTTATATTCTGCTTCTGAACGCTCTTTCTTTTTATATGAACATTCACAGCATTTTGTTGTTTCATCCATTTAATCACCACTTCCTTTAAATATTATATACCCCGTAGGGGTATTTGTCAATAGACAGATATCTGTAAATTTATTCATATCGGTTGATTTTTTTTCTGAAACATGTTATAATAAACGACAGTTTATCATAAATCAAGGAGTGAGCAGTAATGCCGATAAATATTCCAAGCGATTTACCCGCTTATAATACCCTTATAAATGAAAATATCTTCGTTATGCCGAGAGAAAAGGCGATAAAACAGGATATCCGTCCATTAAAGGTGGCTATCTTTAATCTTATGCCGACAAAAATAGAGACGGAAACACAGCTTCTCCGTCTTTTAAGTAATACTGCGTTACAAGTAGATATAACTCTTTTAAGAACAGCTACCCATACGTCAAAGCATACAGCCGCCGAGCATCTCGACACCTTTTACAAGACCTTTGACGAGATTAAGGAGGAGTATTTCGACGCTCTTATTATCACGGGCGCGCCTGTTGAACAGTATGATTTTGAGCAGGTGAACTACTGGGACGAGCTTTGCGGTTTTATGGAATGGTCTAAATTCCATGCTTTTTCTACGCTTCATATATGCTGGGGAGCCTTCGCAGGACTTTACTACCATTACGGTATTAAGAAGCATTCTCTTCCACAGAAGATGTTCGGAGTATTCCCTCATAAGCTTAATGTAAAGAAGCATCCGCTTTTAAAGGGCTTTGACGATATCTTTTATGTTCCTCATTCCCGTCATTCCGAGGTGAAAATGGAGGATATCTTAAATCATCCGAAGCTTTCTCTTTTAGCTTATTCCGATATGGCAGGGGTTTATATCGCCGCAGATAAGACTAACCGTCAGATTTTCATAACAGGACACGGAGAATACGATCGTGATACTCTGAAAAAGGAATATCTTAGGGATGTTGATAAGGGACTTGCCAATGTTCCGCTTCCGTTCAATTATTTCCCTGACGACGACCCTGAAAATAAGCCTAAATTTACATGGAGGGGAACTGCCAGCCTTATGTTCTCTAACTGGCTTAATTTCTGTGTTTATCAGGAAACGCCCTTTAATCTCAGCGAAATGCCGCCTCTTGAATAAGAATAAAGCTGTCAGACTTCGATAGGCACACGCAGACGAGGAAAAAGCCGCTGTAGGCGTACAGCAGGTTTCGGAGAAAACTGCCATGTACTGGTAAGCGGCTTTTGACAATGTAAGTAAAAATGCTTTCGCAGAGCCAAGTGAATGGCTCTGCGAAATTTTTGTTTACTGTCATATTGTCTGACTGCCAACTCATTTTAGCCTGCATTTTACGGTGCGTGGGTTTATCGACAGTCTGAGCCGACAGATAAATTCCTGTCGGCTTTTACTTTTATAATAATGATTTAGGGTCGTAGTTAGGCTTCTTATAAACCTTATCAGGCTTATCGGTAATCTCTTCCTTGAATACGGTCTGCCATTCCTCGGCGTTGAAATCTTCAACTGTGGCGGTAATATAGAAGTCGCCGATTCCGAGAGCCTCGGCAAGTGCTTTTGTCACAGCCTCCGCTGCCTTTACTTTCTGTTCCTCTGTTCTTCCTTCAAGCATTTTGATTGAAATGTGGGGCATGATTATTCCTCCTTAAAATGATTTTCAAAATATTCAATCGCTTTATCCAGCGATTCAAGCTTGATTGTGCGGGATTGTAAATCCTCGGGAATTTCCTTCATATCGGGTATGTAGAAGCATTTTATTCCTGCCGCAAGAGCAGCCTTGACGCCGTTTTCGCTGTCCTCGAAAATTACACATTCCGAAGGCTCGCTATTCATAAGCTTAGCCGCCTTAATGAAAATGTCGGGGGATGGCTTTCCGTTTTCAATCTCGTCTCCGCCTATTATTCCATCAAATCTGGCTCTTATACCTGTATGATTGAGGCAGAATTCCGCTTCATGGTGCATTGATGAGGTAGCAACAACGGATTTTATTCCTTTAGAGATAAGATAATCGCTGAGTTCGAAGAAGCCTTTCTTTAAAGGGATTCCATGTTGTAGCTCATATTCTCTTGTACGTTCGTTTACATCGGGATAATGCTCGTTTATATCGAAGCTTTCTCCGAAATATCCTTTAAGCAGTACATCCATAGAAGGGTAGTTAAGTCCTATACATTCCTTGAGTATTTCTTCTGTTGCAGGATATCCACGTTCCTTTAACAATTCTACCCACATACGGAGATGAAGAGGCTCGGTATCTATAAGAGTACCGTCTTTATCGAAAATAACAGTTTTAATCATAAATTATACCTTTCTGAGTACTCTTGAAGAGTATGCAGGAACATTTAAGCCCTGACTGAGGTCGAATTTTTCGCCTGTAAGAATATCCTCGTACTCTCCGTTCATGCCAACGTTGAAAATGAACGCTTCTCCTGCGTTTATCATTGCCACAACAATTTCATCGCCGTATTCTCTTGCAAATGCATAGTTATGGTTGTGAAGCTGAAGCTGTCTGTATGTTCCTATACAAAGGGCGTTGCTTTCTGTACGGAATTTGGAAAGCTTAGCGATATGTTCGGTAAGATCGGTATTTTCCATAGGCTGGAAGGGCTGCCTTAAAGCGTCGTCGCCGTTTCTTTTGTCACCCTCAATGCCATATTCGCTTCCATAGTATACAGACGGTACACCGGGCATTGTATAGAGCAGGGAATAGATAGGGTTAAGATGAGCCTTGTTGTTGAGAATTGTTGAAATTCTGCTTACATCGTGATTATCCAGGAAGGTATAAAGCTGTTTTCCGCGGTAGATACACCAATCCTCGCTCCCAAATTGACGGTTTATGGAATGAGCTATTTCAAACATGTTCATATCGTTGAAGCTTGAGTACAAGCCCTTATAACATTCATAATTCGTCACGCTGTCCAGCATTTCAGGATTTACCCAGCGGTTATAGTCGCCGTGGAGAGTCTCGCCCATAAGCCAGAAATCCTTTTTGAGCTGTTTACAGTGAGTTCTAAGTTCCTTAAGGAAATTAAGGTCGAGACAGTATGCTACATCAAGACGTAGACCGTCTATATCGAATTCATTTATCCAGCCTGTTATGCAATCTTTAAGGTAGTTTTTTACATCGGGATTGTAAAGATTAAGCTTAACAAGGTCGTAATGACCCTCCCATCCTTCATAATGGAAGCCGTCGCCATAAGGTGAGTCGCCTTCGTGAATATTAAACCAGTCCTTATATATACTGTTATATTTATTTTCTCTTACATCCTTAAATGCGAAGAAATCTCTTCCTACATGGTTGAAAACGCCGTCTATAATTACTTTAATGCCGTTTTTATGCAGTTCACTGCATACAAGGGCAAAATCTTCATTTGTTCCGAGGCGGCGGTCGATTTTTGTGTAATCTACAGTATCGTAGCCATGTCTTACTGACTCAAAAACAGGACCGAAATATACTGCATTACAGTTAAGCTTTTTAATATGAGGTATATTCTCTATAACCTTTTTAATATCACCCGTCGGCTCGCTTGTGTAATCGTTGGGCGTAAGTCTTCCGCAGTAGCCTAAAGGGTAGATGTGATAGAAACTTGCCTTATTAAACCATTCCATATAAAAAAATTCCTTTCCGTTTAGGAAAAATCTACAAATTAAAGTTTGCATTTCTCTTGATATTGTGACCGTTAAATAATAACATATATTTGATAATTTGTCAATTTATATCGTTTGTATAGTCTGCTTTAAAGCGATGTTCGACATATTGCACAAAAATACATCAAAAAAATTTACATTCTTTTTCTTAAAGTTTGGTCTAAATAGTATGGATTTTTTCAGAAGTATATGTTATAATGAGAATGTTAATGATTTAACGTATCTTTTAAGGAGGATTAGATATGGCTTTAAAGAAATGCGTTGTACCTTTTGAGGGTACAGCGGAACAGGAGAAAGCTTTAAAGGCGACTATCGCCGAACATTCCGGTGACAGAGGCGCTCTTATGCCTGTGCTCCAGAAGGCTCAGGAAATTTACGGCTATCTCCCGATCGAAGTTCAGACAATGATAGCTGAAGAAATGGGTATTCCGCTTGAGAAGGTTTACGGCGTTGCAACATTCTACGCTCAGTTCTCTCTCAACCCCAAGGGCAAGTACAGAATTTCTGTCTGTCTCGGTACAGCTTGCTATGTAAAGGGTTCCGGCGACTTATTCAACACACTTCAGAAAATTCTCGGTATCAAGGGCGGAGAAATTACTCCCGACGGAAAGTTCTCTCTTGAGGATTGCCGTTGTATCGGTGCGTGCGGTCTTGCTCCCGTATTAACCATCAACGATGACGTATACGGCAGACTTACAGGCGATGAGCAGGAGCTCAGAGATATTCTCGCCAAGTACGCTGAATAATTTGCTATACTATAATTGAAAGGAAAAATAGACTTATGATGAGCTTAGAAAAGCTTCAGGCTATTAAGGCTGAGATGGCGCCTGTTATGGAAGGCCGTCACGTTTTAGTTTGCGGTGGTACAGGCTGTACTTCTTCCAACAGTATGAAGATTATCGCAAAGCTTGAAGAAGAACTCAAGAAGAACGGACTTGAAAATGAAATCAGAGTTGTAAAGACAGGTTGCTTCGGTCTCTGTGCTTTAGGTCCGATTATGATTGTATATCCCGAAGGAAGCTTCTATTCAATGATTCAGGAAGACCAGATTCCTGAAATCGTAACTGAACACCTCGTAAAGGGCAACGTTGTTGAGAAGTACCTTTATAAGGAAACAGTTACTGCTGACGGCATCATTCCTTACGACCAGACTGCTTTCTATAAGAAGCAGAAGCGTGTAGCTTTAAGAAACTGTGGTGTTATCAATCCTGAAGACGTTAACGAATACGTTGCTAAGGACGGTTATCTTGCACTTCACAAGTGTTTAACAGAAATGACTCCCGAAGACGTTATCAAGGTAGTACTTGATTCCGGTTTAAGAGGACGCGGCGGCGGCGGATTCCCCACAGGCCGTAAGTGGCATCTCGCAAGAACACTCGTTCAGGACGCTGACCAGAAGTACGTATGCTGTAACGCCGACGAAGGTGACCCCGGTGCATTCATGGACCGTTCAGTTCTTGAAGGTGACCCCCACTGTATCATCGAAGCTATGGCTATCTGCGGTTATGCTACAGGCGCTACTGAAGGTTATATCTATGTACGTGCTGAATATCCCATCGCTGTTGCACGTTTGCAGATCGCTATTAATCAGGCAAGAGAAATGGGTCTTCTCGGCAAGAACATCTTTGGTTCAGGCTTTGACTTCGACCTTTTCGTAAAGCTTGGTGCAGGTGCATTCGTTTGCGGTGAAGAAACTGCTCTTATGACATCAATCGAAGGTAACAGAGGTGAGCCCAGACCCCGTCCTCCCTATCCCGCAGTAAAGGGTCTCTTCGGTAAGCCCACCACCGAAAACAACGTTGAAACCTTCGCTAATATCCCCGCTATCATCCGTAACGGTGCAGACTGGTTTGCTTCAATGGGTACTGAAAAGTCCAAGGGCACCAAGGTATTCGCACTCGGTGGTAAGATCACAAACACAGGTCTTGTTGAAGTTCCCATGGGTACAACTCTCCGTGAAATCGTTGAAGTTATCGGCGGCGGCGTTCCGGGCGGCAAGAAGTTCAAGGCAGCTCAGACAGGCGGCCCCTCAGGCGGTTGTATTCCTGCATCAATGCTTGACATTGAAATCGACTATGACAACCTTGTTGCACAGGGTGCAATG
>JAZSBN010000035.1:0-52097 GCA_045602405.1 Ruminiclostridium sp. | reverse complement strand
CGTAAGAAACTTTCTTCACTCTGCATCATCGAACCTTTGTCCGACTGTCAGCCGCCGTCCGTTTCCGTGACAGCTTTAATATTATATCACAGCTTTTTGAGTTTGTCAATACCTTTTTTGAATTTTTTTCAAAAAGTTTTTCGAACTCCGCTGTTCGCTTACCCTCTCTCGGGTCAGCTTGTTTATTATATCACCACTATCCCCTTTTGTCAACACTTTTTTCCCCTTTTTCGACTTTTCAATACTTTCGCTGTCCTTTATCCCTCTTTTATCAACTTCTCTTGGCACTTATGCACAATCAGGGATAAGAAATCCTGCACTATATAAATATCAGCTTGCGTAACCACAAAGAGACGATACGAAGATTGCAACCATGAACACTGGCGCAATATACTTTATCATAACTCTGTAAACATGCTTACGCCTGAACTTGGAATTAAGCTCAACCTCTTCCTCCACATACTTAGTCTTGGCAAAATATCCGATAAGTATGCAGGTTGCAAGAGAAACTAAAGGCATAATTACATTATTGCTTATGAAATCAAAGAAATCAAGGAACTGTTTTCCGAATATAAGAACACCAGACCATTCGCTGTAGCCCAGAACAGAAAGCATAGCTATTGCGAAGGAAATTGCAAGAACTATTACACAGGAGGTCATTCTTTTAATTCCGAACTTTTCCATTACAACAGAAACTATAGTTTCCATAAGAGAAATCGAGGAAGTCAGTGCAGCCAGAAGCACCAATACAAAGAATACTGCACCTATAATATCGCCGCCCGGCATTGACTGGAACACATTGGGCAGGGTTACGAACATGAGGGCAGGTCCTGCATTTATAGCATCAGGGTCTCCACCCGAAAAAGCAAATACTGCAGGAATAATCATCATACCCGAAAGGAAGGCGACGCCTGTATCGAAAAGCTCAATCTGACCGACCGAGGTTTCGAGATTATCCTCCTTACGCATATAGGAGCCGTAGGTTACAAGTATACCCATTGCAATCGACATGGAATAGAAGAGCTGACCCATGGCGGCTATTACAGTTTCAAGGGAAAATCTTTCAAAATCGGGAAGAATATAGAATAAGAAACCATCCATAGCCCCGGGAATAGTAAGAGAATAAATAGCGATACCTATAGTAATAAGCACAAGGACGGGCATCATGAACTTGCTTACCTTTTCAATACCCTTTTCAACGCCCAGCATTACTATTATAGCAGTAATACCTATAAACAGCGAAAGGAACAGAGTCGGCTCGCCGAGATGACCGATAAAATTATTGAAGAAATCGCCCTTATCTGCGGCAGTCTGTCCTGCACCAGTCATAAAGACTACCATATACTTCATTACCCAGCCGCCGATAACACAGTAGTAGGGGAATATTATAAGAGGTACTATTGCAGCCAGTACACCCAAAGGAGCAAACTTCTTATTTATGGCAGTATATGCGCCGATAACAGTCTTTCCTGTTCTTCTTCCGATAGCAAGCTCAGTAAGCATAAGAGCGAATCCGAAGGTCAGAGTAAGAATAAGATATACGAGAAGGAATATTCCTCCGCCGTATTTTGCAGCAAGATACGGAAAACGCCAGATGTTTCCGAGGCCTACCGCCGAGCCTGCCGTAGCAAGTACAAAGCCAAGCTTTGAGCTGAAGCCGCTTCCTTTTTTAGTCATATATAAACCGTTCCCTTCTGTTTCAAGGAATTATTTCAGAAAAAAGTCCGAAAATGCATTCTGCATACAGCAGAATACCCTTCCTCTGTATTTTATGTCAACATTTCGATTATAACACAACATTTTCCGTTTGTAAAGAAAAACATGATTTTCTTTGACGAAATATTGAATCCTACGCTTGGCATAGCTGTTGATAGTTTGTAGTATTTACTGAATTTGACACGAAAATGTCTTATTCAGGAAAAAATTATTGACCATAAAGGTAAAATATGTTATTATATTATATAAGTATAATTGAAGAAAGAAAGGTTTAGTTATGGAAATTATTATTATAATAGTATGTATTGTTGTAGGTCTCGTTCTTTTAAGCGTAGGAATGTCCTATCTTACCGCAAGCATTCTCTTCAAGAGAACCATGCTGAGACAGGATAAGCTCCGCGACGACCTGAACAATATCGCCGACATGGACAAATGGGGAGAGTATATGAAGATTCTCGGTCCCGATAAGGAATGGTTCTTAGCTCAGAATACCGAACATATAACCATCAAATCCTTCGACGGACTTACTCTTCACGCAGATTATCTTCCTGCGGAAAACCCTTCCGATAAGATTCTCCTTGCTCACCACGGATATACTACCAACGGTGTAAGCGCCTGCTCCTCTATAGCGAGATTCTTCAACAGCATGGGCTATGACTGCCTTGTTGTCGATAACCGTACTCACGGAAAGAGCGAGGGCGAGTTCGTAGGCTTCGGTATCCTCGACCGTAAGGACAGCATCAGCTGGATGAATTACATAAACGAACGCTTCGGCGGAAAGAAGGACATCGTCCTTTACGGCGTTTCAATGGGCGGAGCAACCGTACTTATGGCTTCGGGAACGGAAGGCCTTCCCGAAAATGTAAAGGCAATTATCGGAGACTGCGGCTTTACCTCTCCCTATGACGTTTTCTCCCACGTTTTAAAGGCAAATTACCATATGCCTGAATTCCCCTCCATGAAAATCAACAACGGAATGTGTAAGAAGAAGGCAGGCTACGGCTTTAACGAGTACTCCACTCTTACTGCAATGAAGACCACAAAGGTTCCGATTCTTTTCATCCACGGCTCCGAAGACAACTTCGTACCAACCTGGATGAGTAAGAAGAATTACGAGGAATGTGTTTCTCCCAAGGATATTCTGATAGTCGAGGGCGCAGGACATGCGTCAAGCTATTATGAGAATACAGAGCTTTATCAGTCAAAGGTTAAGGAATTCTTAGAAAAAAATCTATAAAATTGTAATGTTGAAAGGATGGAATCTATGAAAGAATTCACCATTAACGGCGCTGTTGTTAAGGCTTATCCCCTTACCGCAGCCCAGAGACTCCACAATTTTACCGTTAAGTATTGTCCCTGTCATCAGGTTCTTAACATCGGCACAGGTCTTTATGTCCAGAATGATACGGATTTCGAGCTTTTAAAGCAGGCTATCTACAAATCCTACGAGCGTTTCGACTCCATGCGTCTTCGCTTTGTACAGGATGAAGATGAAACCGTATATCAGTACCTTGTTCCCTTCGAGGAAAGAGACATACCCCTCGTTGATTTTTCAAACTGGGATGAAGAAGCCGCTCACGATGAAATGAGAAGATGGACAGCAATCCCCTTCAAGCGCTTCAACTCCCCCATGAACCAGATTGTTATGATAAAGCTTCCCGGCGGCTACTGCGGAACATACATGAAGGTGGACCACATGACCATGGACTCCAGCTCCATTATAGCCTTCAACCGTGATGTTCTTGAAATTTACTGCAATCTCCGCTACGGAACACCCTTCCCCAAGCCTATGATGTCCTACTTCAAGGCGGTAGAAAAGGACCTCGAATACGAGGCTAATTCTCCTGCAAGACGCAAGGACGAGGAATACTGGGCTGAAGAGCTCAAAAAGAGCGAGCCTATGTATACCGACTTCAACGGAATGGGCAGACTTATCCGTGACCGTATAAAATTCAATAACCCAAACATGAGAAGCGCTATGATCATTTCTCAGAGCATGGAGGCTTCTATCGCAGTATTCCATCTTGAAAAGGAGCCCTCCGAACAGCTTCTTAAATTCTGCGAAGAAAAACATGTACCTATGGCAAGCCTTCTTCTTATGGGTCTTCGTACCGTTCTTTCAAAGTTCAACAACGAGGAAAAGGACGTTTGTGTAAAGACCTGTATTTCAAGAAGAGGAACTCTTCTCGAAAAGCGTTCCGGCGGTACAAGAATACACTTCTTCCCCCTCCGCACCTACATGGAACCCGAAATGACCTTCCTTGACGGTATAAACATGATCCAGACGGAACAGAACAAGATCTTCCGTCATGCTAATTTTGACCCGATCGAGCTTAACATAAGAAGAAACGGAAACTGGGATCCTACTCCCGGAACAGGCTATGAAAGTATAAGCCTTACCTACCAGCCTATGACCCTTAACCGCGATACCGATGACATGCCCAATATCCCCTACAAGAGCATGTGGTACACCAACGGCGTAGCAGGTCAGCCCCTTTATCTCACAGTAATGCATCGTCCCGAGGACAACGGACTGAATTTCAACTTTGAATACAGAAAAGACGCCGTTACAAAGGACGAAATGGAATATCTTTACTATTACCTCTGCCGCGTACTTTTCAGAGGAATTGAAAACAGCGACAGAACAATCCAGGAAATTCTCGATATGATTTAAGAAAGGAAAAGGAAAAAATGTTTGAAAGATTTAAAGAGCTTATCTGCAACTATGTTGAGGTTGAACCCGAAAATATTACTCTTGAGTCAAGATTTATCGAGGACCTCAATTTCACCTCCTACGACTTCATGAGCTTCCTCGGCGATCTTGAGGCTGAGCTTGACGTTACTGTCGATGAACAGGAAATCCTCAATATCCGTACAGTAGGCGAAGCTATCGACTATATCGAAAAGCTTCAGAAGTAATAATACTGCAGGAGATATTACAATGAACAAATCAGAAATAAAGACCCTTAACGAGCTTGTTGAAGCCGCTGCTGCCGAATACGGCGACAAGACCTTTTTAAAGGAAAAGGCAGGAAAGGAAATCGTAGAGAAATCCTTCAATGATTTCTTCTCTGACTCCAAGAAGATAAACACCTTCATCACCGAAAAATCCGACGGAAAAACAATTCATGCGGCAGTTATCGGAACAACCTCCTATAACTATCTTGTATCCTATTTCGGTACGGTTTTCGGCGGAAATACTATTGTTCCCATTGACGCACAGCTTTCCTGCGAGGATATCTGTGACCTTTTAAACCGTGCCGATATCGAAATCTTCTTCTACAACAAGCGTTGTAAGGATATGCTTCCCGAAATGAAAAAGAGCTGTCCCAATATACATACCTACGTTTCCGTAGACATTCCTGAAGAAGAGCTTTCTGTAAGCAGAATTCTCGGAGAATACGCTGAAACCGCTCCCAAAAAGGTAGACCCCGAGCTTATGGCGGCTATCCTTTATACATCGGGCACAACAGGAAAGAGCAAGGGCGTTATGCTGGCGCACAGATGTCTTATCGACAACACTATGTGTCAGGATAACGAAAGTACTCCCGACGACGTAATTCTTACGGTTCTCCCTATCCACCACGTTTACTGCTTCACCTGTGATATTCTCTGTTCTATCCGTTACGGCTCTACATTATGCGTTAACGAATCAATGATGAGAATAGGTATGAACCTCCAGCTTTTCAAGCCTACAATGGTTCTCATGGTACCTATGATTGCAGAAACTATCTACAAGCAGATCAAGGCTGCCGCGGCCGCTAAGCCTGAAATTCCTATGGCAGCTATCGCCAAGAACGTATTCGGCGGTAACCTTAAGGGAATTTTCTGTGGCGGTGCATATTTAAGCCCCGAGCTTGCAAACAATTATCTTGAACTGGGAATCCCGATTGCTCAGGGCTACGGTATGACCGAATGTTCTCCCAGAATTACAACAGCTACCTTCGACGACACCACAACAGGTCATGTAGGCTCTATCGTAAACGGCTGTCAGGTTAAAATCGTAGACGGCGAAATCCGTGCAAAGAGCCCCTCCGTAATGCTGGGCTACTATAAGGACGAGACTTCCACAAAGGAAGCTATTACCGAGGACGGCTGGCTTTGTACAGGCGACCTTGGCTATGTTGACGAGCTTAACCACGTTGTAATCACAGGCAGAAAGAAGAACCTCATCATCTTAAGCAACGGCGAAAACGTTTCTCCTGAAGAGGTAGAAAACAAGTTTGCAGGCATTGACCTTGTGGCTGAAATTCTTGTATACGCTGAGGACGGTATGATTACTGCAGAAATTTATCCCTCCCCCGAGGCTTCAAAGGACATGGATAAGGCAGAAATCATCGCTAAGCTTAAGGAATACGTTGAAAAGATTAACCCCACTCTTACATCAGCCAAGATGATAAGAAAGCTTCGTATGAGAGATGTTGAATTTGATAAGACAACATCCAAGAAGATAAGACGTCAGCAGCCTTTACAGGGTGAAATTGTATAAAAACATAAATATAAATAAGGAACAAAAGAAAGGAACTTAAAACAAATGACTTATGAAGAAATCGTAAAGAAGGCGCAGTCCATGATTGAGGGCTGTGACGCAAGCAACATTCCCGGCCATCTTGCAGTTGAAATTGACATCACAGGAGAGGGAGAAGGAGCATTTTACTTCGAGCTCAAGGACGGTCAGCTTTTCGTAGAGCCCTATGAGTACTACGACCATGACTGTAAGTTCATCATGTCCGCAAAGACATTCATCAGAATGATGGAAGGAAATCTTGACTCTGTGCTTGCCTTTACTACAGGAAAGCTTAAAATCGAAAGAAGCATCGAGAAGGCCCTGGAATTCCAGAAGCTTATGGGAACTCTCGAAAAGCAGACAAAAACCAAGGCGAAGACAGCTAAAACAGCCAAGACTGCCAAAGCATAATTAAAAAAACAACCGATTCTGCCGATAAGGCGCTGTGTTATACAGTAAGCTTACCGGCAGTTTTTCGTTATTGCACCTGAAAGTGCCTGTTTTTATGCAATTCTCACAATAGAAGCCCTGAAATTTGTAAATGCAGGTCCCATTTTTTACAATTAAGCTACTTGATTTATAATGTAAAATAATGTATAATGAAAATAATAACTTGAGGAGGTGTTCCCATTGAACATAGAAAATATTACTTTACTGGATGTTATTGATAGAAATACATTACAGTCCTTACAGGACGCTTTTGCAAACGCTACAGGAATGGCGGCTCTTGCTACTGATGAGAACGGCCCTGTTACACAGCTCAGCAATCCCACAGATTTCTGTATGAACTATACAAGAAATTCTCCTGTAGGCTGTGAACGCTGTAACAAGTGTGACCTTGAAGGCGGTAAGGAAGCCAACAGAACAGGCAGACCCTCCGTATACTACTGCCACGGTGGTCTTGTGGATTTCGCCGCTCCCATTATCCTTAACGGAAAGCATATCGGCTCTCTTATCGGCGGACAGGTTCTCCCTGAAGCTCCCGACGAGGAAAAATTCAGAGGTATCGCCCGTGAAATCGGCGTTGACCCCGATGAATATATTGCAGCCCTGAGAAAAATCAGAATCGTTCCCAAGGAACAGATCGACGCGGCGGCTAACCTTCTTTTCCAGATGGCTAACGCTTTATCCGAAATCGGATATCAGCGTTTACTCGCTTTAGACGGAAACAGCAGAAACAGCTTCACTATGTCTGAGTTAAGCGCTAAGCAGTCTGATATCGACATGCAGATTGATGATATTGTTGCTGAAATGGAATCTCTCAAGAGAGATTTCGATATCGTTAAGGAAAGTGCTCTTTCCTCCGAGAGGTCTATCAACAGCACAGACAATATCGTAAAGTCTATAGAAAACGCATCCACACAGCTTACTCTTATAAGCTTCAATGCTTCTATCGAGGCTAAGCGTGCAGGTGCCGCAGGCGCAGGCTTCAATGTTATCGCTCAGGAGGTCCGTACTCTTGCCGACACAAATACAAAGCAGGCAAGCGAGGTTGAAGGCACTCTCAACGATATCAAGAAGGTAATCGCGACCATAAACAAACAACTTCTCGATATGGAAGAGACTATCGCTAAAAATGAAGAAGCTATAGAATCACTCCGTGTTCTTATGAAGGACACAAGCAATTTAGTATTAAACACAAAATAATTACGAAAGGTAAGGTAAAAACCCATGGCTAATCGTTTTATTCTCAACGAAACCTCCTACCACGGCGCGGGAGCTATCGCAAATATCGCTTCCGAAGCAAAGAACAGAGGCTTTAAAAAGGCTTTCGTCTGTTCCGACCCCGACCTTATAAAGTTCGGCGTAACAAAGAAGGTTACCGATATTCTCGATAAGGAAGCTCTCGTTTATGAGATTTTCTCAGATATCAAGCCCAACCCTACCATTGAAAATGTACAGAACGGCGTTGAAGCCTTCAAGAAGAGCGGCGCTGACTATATTATCGCTATCGGCGGCGGCTCCTCTATGGATACTGCAAAGGCTATAGGCATAATCATCACAAATCCCGAATTTGCAGATGTACGCAGTCTCGAAGGTGTTGCTCCCACAAAGAACCCCTGCGTTCCGATTATAGCAGTCCCCACAACAGCAGGTACTGCCGCAGAGGTAACAATCAACTACGTTATTACCGACGTTGAAAAGGACAGAAAGATGGTCTGTGTTGACCCTCACGATATTCCGATCGTTGCAGTAGTTGACCCCGATATGATGTCAACCATGCCCAAGGGACTTACCGCCGCAACTGGTATGGACGCTCTCACACACGCTATCGAGGGCTATATCACCAAGGGTGCATGGACTCTTTCCGATATGTTCCACTTAAAGGCAATCGAAATTATTGCCGATTCTCTCCGTGGTGCAGTAGACAACACCCCCGAAGGCCGCGAAGGAATGGCTCTCGGTCAGTACATCGCAGGTATGGGCTTCTCTAACGTAGGTCTCGGTATCGTTCATTCCATGGCTCATCCCTTAGGAGCTCTTTACGATACACCTCACGGCGTAGCTAACGCTATTATCCTTCCTACCGTTATGGAATACAACGCTCCCATGACAGGCGAAAAGTACCGTGATATAGCTAAGGCTATGGGTGTTAAGGGTACTGAAGATATGTCTCAGGAGGAATACAGAAAGGCGGCTATTGACGCAGTAAAGAAGCTTTCCGCTGATGTTGGCATTCCTGCTGACTTAAAGGACATCGTAAAGCCCGAGGATATCCCCTTCCTTGCCCAGTCCGCTTATGATGACGCTTGCCGTCCCGGCAACCCCAGAGATACTTCTGTTGAAGAAATCACGGAGCTTTATAAGTCTCTCTTATAATTAAAAATTTTGCCCTTGCAGAATTTCTTCTGCAAGGGCTTTTCTGTTTGATTGAACTGCATTATTTTATTCGGTAAATTCCGTTATCTCAGCCGAAGCAAAGGTACTGACCCCTCTTCCGAGAAATTTTCCTACGATAAGAAAAATTACTCCGATAAAGGCGAAAACACCGCCGAAGATAAAGAAAAAGTATGTATTGACTATACTGTTCGGGGAAGCTTTATCAACCTGTATTGTAATTACATCCCCCACCTCCATGGTAGAGCTGTAGAAGCCTGTGGGAATATCCTCATACTCCCGAGCTTCGTATGTATAGCTTACATAGGCGGTCTTTCTGCCTGAGCGTGAAACATCCGAAATTACCGCTTCAACCTCAGCCGAATGCATAACCGAAAACAGCCCGATTATAAGAGTTGCAAGTCCGATAAGCAAGGCGATTATCCCTACTATACCGAAGATTCTTTTCCGGGTTTTATGGCTGAACACTATTCCGTTCATTTTTCTTCTCCTTTTTCCTGTCAGGGCTTCCCGAAATGAGGATTGCCGCTATAACTGTTACTATTCCGATAATTCCCGATACCGAGGGAATTTCACCGAAGAAAAATACTCCGTAAACGGTAGCCGCTACAGGCTCCGCCGAAGCCAGTACCGCCGCCTTCCCGTTCTCCGTTCTCGTGAGACCAAGAGAATACAGAATATAAGGCAGTACCGTGACGGTTACTGCAAACAATACCGTAAAGGGGAGCATGGCTATATCCGTTTCTATCATTTTAAAGCAGGCGTCATAATTCACTGTAAAAGCGGAAAATACCGCCGCCCATATAAATGACCAGCAGGTTATCGTAAGCGGATGATAACCTCTGTTGATAGCGAGACGGGTGAAAATACTGTAAAGTGCGTATCCGAAGGCTGAGCCTATTCCGAAAAGAATTCCCGTAACCGTTACCGTAGCACTGCCTTCAAAAATTCCCGTAACAAGACTTAAGCCGAAAATGGAAATTACCATTGCCGCTGTTTTCTTTGCAGTAATTCTCTCCTTGAAAATTACTGCGGATAAAAGCATAACGAAAATCGGCGAGGTATAGAGAAGAATTGCCGCTACGGAAAGGGACATAACCGAAACCGCCGAAAAATAGCAGTAATTGAAGAACACTATGCTTAATAACCCTGCTCCTGCAAAAATCCACACATCACGGAGCTTTATCCTTATAAGCTCCTTTTTATATATCAGGATTCCCACCGAGGTTATTACTGCTGTAAAAAACGCTCTCAGAAATACTATCGTAAGGCTGTCAATGCCGAAGTCGTTGAAGCACCTCACGAAGAAGCCCATAAGCCCCCATAAACATCCTGCCGTTACTATACATAACGGCAGGAATTTTTTTATCTTATTCATTAAGCTTTATTCGTAGTCCACTACGCTCGCCCATCTTATAAGGAATTCCCTTTCTTCGGGATTTCCCTTTACAAGCTGTGAAGCGGCTACAATAGGCATCCACTGCTGAACATACTGCTTAGCGGTATCGCTCTTCTTACAGAAAAGGTCGAGATACTTTTCAGCAATCTCATTCTCTCCCTTTAAACAGAAGAGAAGATATGTTCTTGCCACATCGGCGGAGGCGTTACCCTGTGTTGCATGAGCCCAGTCAAGAACAGTCCACTTTCCGTCGGAGCCGATAATTACATTACTGGGGTTGAAGTCGCCGTGACAAACCTTAACGTGCTTGGGCATGGAATCAAGACGGGTATGAAGCTCATAACGTGTAGTTGCGTCAAGACCGCTCTCGCTCATCTTTCTCATCATCTTATCCTTGAGCTTGTTGAGTAAGGGAGCACGCTTGCTGTGAATTTCAAGCTGGATATCGGTAAAAAGCTCAAGATATTCGTCAAGCTTATCGGGATTCTTTTTCATGAGAGCTTCAAGCGTTTCGCCGTCAGCAAAATCTGTAACAATAGCCCATCTTCCGTCAAAAACGCCGACCTCGGATACCTTAGGAACGCTTAAGCCTGTTTCCTCAACTCTTGCGAGGTTAAGAGCCTCGTTAAGAATATCTGCCTTTGAACAGTCGGCACTGAAAAGCTTTATAGCGAGAGCGCCGTCTCTATAGACTGTTTTTGTGGGTCTTTCTGCGATAATCTGTTCCAATTTCATATAAATTCCGTCCTTTCCGTTTTACTTTCCGTAATATGCAGCCAGATACATATCCTTGATTTCAGAAATAAGAGGATATCTCGGGTTTGCGCCTGTACACTGGTCATCGAAGGCCTGCTCGCTCATTTCGTCAAGCTTTTCAAGGAATACCTTTTCGTCGATTCCGTAATCCTTTATATTAGCCTTTAAGCCTATCTTATTTCTTAATTCGTCAAGACCCTTTATAAGATTTTCAACCTTTTCCTTATCGTTCTTTCCTGTAAAGCCGCAGCCCTCGGCAAAACGTGCATACTTATAAAGAGCGTTGGGATAAGGATACTGGGAGAAGGTACCCATTTTTTCGGGAGCCTCGGAGCTATTGAAGCGGATAACATGATTAAGCATAAGAGAATTTGCTACACCGTGGGCAATATGATGATAAGCGCCAAGCTTATGAGCCATGGAGTGACATACGCCGAGGAATGCGTTGGCGAAGGCCATACCTGCCATAGTAGCCGCATTAGCCATAGCTTCTCTTGCTTCGGGGTCGTTTCCGCCCTTTTCATAAGCTCTCGGCAGATACCTGAAAATAAGCTTAGCCGCTTCTAAAGCGAGACCGTCGGTATAGGGAGTAGCCAGCATTGCAACATAGGCTTCAAGAGCATGGGACATAGCGTCGAAGCCTGAAGCGGCGGTAAGTCCCTTAGGAGCGTCCATCATCATATCTGCGTCAACTATAGCCATATTGGGAAGAAGCTCATAGTCCGCAAGGGGATACTTTACTCCCGTAGCCTCATCGGTAATTACCGCAAAGGGCGTAACCTCCGAGCCTGTACCTGCGGAAGTGGGAACTGCTACAAAATAAGCCTTTTCACCCATTTTCGGGAAGGTATAGATTCTCTTTCTTATATCAAGGAAGCGCATTGCCATATCCATGAAGTCAGCCTCGGGATGTTCGTAAAGAACCCACATTATCTTTGCCGCGTCCATAGCTGAGCCGCCGCCTACTGCAATAATAACATCAGGCTTGAAGAGAGACATAGCCGCCGCACCTTCCTTGGCACTTCCCAGTGACGGGTCGGGCGCTACATTGAAGAAGGTGGTATGAACTATACCCATTTCATCAAGCTTATCGGTAATAGCCTTTGTATATCCGTTTTCAAAAAGGAAGGTGTCCGTAACGATAAAAGCCTTCTTCTTACCCATAACTGCGCCCAGCTCATCAAGAGCCACAGGGAGACAGCCCTTCTTGAAATAAACCTTTTCAGGTGCTCTGAACCAAAGCATATTCTCTCTCCTTTCGGCAACAGTTTTTATATTGAGAAGATGTCTTACGCCGACATTCTCGCTGACGGAGTTTCCGCCCCATGAGCCACAGCCCAGCGTAAGAGAGGGCATAAGCTTAAAGTTATAAAGGTCGCCAATACCGCCGTGGGAGGAGGGAGTATTGAGAAGTATACGGCAGGTCTTCATTTTTTCGCCGAAAAGCGCTATCTTATCGCCGCCTGTAGTAACGTCCACATAAAGAGAGGAGGTGTGACCATAGCCACCATCGGCAACAAGTCTTTCTGCCTTTTCAACCGCTTCCTCAAAGGTTTTCGCCTTATACATGGCGAGAACGGGAGAAAGCTTTTCATGTGCGAACTCTTCGCTTAATTCTACGCTTTCAACCTCGCCGATGAGGATTTTTGTACCCTCGGGAACCTTTACGCCCGAAAGCTCAGCGATTTTAGTCGCCTTCTGACCTACTATCCTTGCATTAAGAGAGCCGTTTATGATAATTGTCTTTCTTACCTTTTCACATTCTTCATCAGAAAGAATATAACAGCCTCTTTTTACAAATTCGGTCTTTACCTTTTTATAGATTTTATCGAGAACGATAACTGACTGCTCAGAAGCACAGATCATACCGTTATCGAAGGTTTTTGAATGAATTATGGAGCTTACCGCCACCTGAATATCGGCAGTATCGTCAATTATTGCAGGAGTGTTGCCTGCGCCTACGCCTAAAGCAGGCTTACCGCTGGAATAAGCCGCCTTAACCATTCCGGGGCCGCCTGTTGCGAGAATGATATCCGATTCCTTCATTACCGTGTTTGTCATTTCAAGGCTCGGAACGTCTATCCAGCCGATTATATTTTCGGGAGCACCCGCCTTTACCGCCGCTTCGAGAACTACCTTAGCCGCCTCGATAGTACAGTTCTTCGCTCTCGGATGAGGGCTTATGATAATCCCGTTTCGCGTCTTAAGAGCGATTAAGGTCTTGAATATTGCAGTAGATGTAGGATTTGTGGTAGGAATTACCGCCGCAATAACTCCGATAGGCTCGGCTATCTTCTTTATACCGAAGGCCTTATCCTCTTCGATAACGCCGCAGGTCTTTGTATCCTTATATGCGTTATAGATATATTCCGAAGCATAGTTATTCTTTATAACCTTATCCTCGACTATACCCATTCCTGTTTCTTCCACAGCCATTTTTGCAAGAGGAATTCTCTGCATATTTGCGGCTATTGACGCCGCCTTGAAGATAGCGTCCACCTTTTCCTGTGAAAATTCTGCAAAGATACGCTGTGCTTCCCTTACCTGAGCGATCTTTCTCTCAAGGGCAGGCACGCTGTCCACAAGCTCAAATTCTTTCTTTTCCATAATGCGCTTCCTTTCGCGGTTATATTTCCGCCAAAATTATACAGAATAAAAATAAAAAACAACAATCCGCCTGAGGATCATTTTCTTAATTATATCATAATTATATGCAAATGTAAACATTATAAATATTTTCATAAGGAAAAATCATCACGAAAATTTAGTTAAATCCGTTTTTATGGCAAATATTACAAAGTGTATAAATTTCAACTGATTAAATTGTTAAAAATAACGTTGCATTTAAGAGTTTAAAGTGATATAATGAACCTGACACTTTTTCTGAAAGGAGTTTTTTGAAATGAAAATCTTTGATGCACACGTTCACATTTATCCCGATAAAATAGCGGAAAAAGCCTCGGACTCTGTAGGAAAATTTTATGACTTAAATATGACATCAAATGGGACGATAAGCGAGCTGTTAACCAAATGCGACAGTAACGGAATAGAAAAATGCCTTGTACATTCGGTAGCCACCACCCATGAACAGGTAGTAAAAATCAACGACTTTATAATCGGAAGCGTAAGGGAAAACCCCGACAGATTCGTCGGGTTCTGTACTCTTCACCCCTCTATGGACGCCAAGGAAACCGAAGCGGAAATAAATAGAATTATTGCCGCAGGACTAAAGGGCGTAAAGCTTCATCCAGATTTCCAGAAATTCAATATCGACGACAAGCATGCCATGGAAATGTACGAGATTATCGACGGAAGGATACCGATTCTCTTTCATGTAGGCGATGAAAGATACGAGTATTCTCTTCCCGAAAAGCTCAGCACAGCCGCAAAAAGATTTCCGAAGCAGGTTATGATGGGCGCCCATTTAGGCGGCTATCAGAGGTGGGAAAGCGGCGTTAAATGCCTCTCCGACCTGCCTAACGTCTATGTTGACGAAAGCAGCTCCCTCCCCTTCCTTACTCCTGAAAAGGCTAAGGAGTATATAATGGCGTTCGGAACAGACAAGGTATTTTTCGGAACGGATTACCCCATGTGGGACGCAAAAAGTGAGCTTGAGCGCTTTGACAGACTGGATTTCGGCGATGATGACAGAGAAAAAATCCTCTATAAGAATATTTCTTCCCTTCTCGGTGTATAAGGGGCAGTAAAAATACACTGAAACTGTTGACATTTTTCGTTTATCTGCTATAATAATATAGTATAAAAAATGCCGTAAAAGGCATAAATCGGATAAATGAAAGGGACTTAAAACAATGAAATGGACAGGTCTTAACGATTTAAGAGAAAGCTATTTAAAATTCTTTGAGAGTAAGGGTCATCTTCGTATGGCATCGGCACCCCTCGTGCCCCAGGGAGATAACTCCGTACTCCTTATAAATGCAGGTATGACACCCCTCAAGAAATTCTTCCAGGGTATCGAGACTCCTCCCCGTAAGAGAGTGACAACCTGCCAGAAATGTATCAGAACTCCCGATATCGAAAATGTTGGTAAGACAGCCCGTCACGGTACCTACTTTGAAATGCTCGGTAACTTCTCCTTCGGCGATTACTTCAAGCACGAGGCAATCGCTTGGGCATGGGAATACCTCACAAAGGTTCTCGAAATCGAACCCGAAAAGCTCTGGGTTACAATCTATGAAGAGGACGACGAGGCAGGAGATATCTGGGCTGATGAAATCGGCGTACCCCGCGACAGAATCATAAAGCTCGGCAAGAAGGACAACTTCTGGGAGCACGGAAGCGGCCCCTGCGGTCCCTGCTCCGAAATCCATTTCGACAGAGGCGAAAAGTACGGTCCCTTTGAAAGCTTTGAACAGGCAAGCGACTGCGACAGAATCATCGAAATCTGGAACAACGTTTTCACTCAGTTTGATAACGACGGAAACGGAAATTACAGCCAGCTTGCAACAAAGAATATAGATACAGGTATGGGTCTCGAAAGACTTGCCTGCGTTATGCAGGGTGTTGACAATATGTTCGAGGTTGATACAATCAAGAACGTTATCAGCAAGATTATCGAAATCTCAGGAAAGACCTATGGTGCGGAATACAAGGACGACGTTTCTATCCGAGTTATTACCGACCATGCGAGAGCTACAACCTTTATGGTAGGCGACGGCGTACGTCCCTCCAACGAAGGCAGAGGCTATGTTTTAAGACGTCTTTTAAGAAGAGCCGCACGTCACGGCAGACTCTTAGGTATAACAAGACCCTTCCTTACCGAGGTTGTTGACAGAGTTATTGACGAAAACAAGTCCGCTTATCCCGAGCTCGAGGAAAAGCGTGAATATATCAAGAAGGTTATCGCTACCGAGGAAGAAAGCTTCAACAAGACTGTCGAAAAGGGCAGCCAGCTTCTTAACGAGCTTATCGAAAAGCTTGGCGAAAACGGCATATTAAGCGGCGACGACGCCTTCAAGCTTCACGATACCTACGGCTTCCCTCTCGATTTAACAAAGGAAATTCTCGAAGAAAAAGGACTTTCTCTCGATGAGGAACGCTTCAAGGAACTCATGGTAAACCAGAAGCAGACTGCAAGAGCTAATCAGGCCTTCAAGGGCGGCTGGGACGAAGCTTCCATGAACGCAGTAAGCGGCTTCACCACAAACTTCGTGGGCTATACAAGTCTTACCTCCGAAACAAAGCTTCTCGCTATCCTCAAGGACGGCGAAACAGTTTCCGAATGCTCCGAAGGCGACAACGTTGTTGTACTTATCGAAAATACTCCCTTCTACGCTGAAATGGGCGGTCAGGTAGGCGATAAGGGTACAATTACCGCAGGAGACAGCGTTCTCCGTGTTCTCGACACAAAGAAGATAGGAAGCGGCCAGTTTATCTGCGAGGGTATCGTTGAAAGCGGCTCTATCCTCGTAAACGATACAGTTACAGCTACGGTAGATGAAGAGCTCAGAATGGCTACCGAAAGAAACCATACCTGCTGTCACCTTTTACAGGCGGCTTTACGTCAGGTTCTCGGTGACCATGTTCATCAGGCAGGCTCTCTCGTTGACCCCTATAAGTGCCGTTTCGACTTCTCTCATTTCAGTGCGGTTACTCCCGAGGAAATCGCTCAGGTTGAAAAGATCGTAAATACCGAAATCCTCAAGGGCTGTCCCGTTGCAACAGAAGAGCTTCCTATAGAAGAAGCAAGAAAGAAGGGCGCTATGGCTCTCTTCGGTGAAAAGTACGGTAACGTTGTAAGAGTAGTAAGCGTTTCCGACGGCTTCTCTACTGAATTCTGCGGCGGTACACATCTCGACAATACCGCTAAGGCAGGTCTTTTCAAGATTATTTCCGAAACCTCCGTTGCTTCCGGCGTAAGAAGAATTGAAGCTGTTTCAGGCTTCGGCGTTCTCGACGCTCTTAACGACGCAAAGCAGACAATTTATAATGTTGCTGATATATTAAAGGTTCCTAACCAGAATGTTCTCTTACAGAGATGCGAAGCTATCCAGAACGAGCTTTCCGACGCTAAGAAGGAAATCGACAAGCTTGAAAGACAGCTCTCCGCTTCTGCAATGAGCGACATTACCGAGGGTGCTTCCGACATAAACGGAATCAAGGTATTCTCCGCAGTCCTCGAAGGCACTGTAGGCGACAGCCTCAGAAAAGCAGGCGACGATATCAAGTCCAAGTACGACAGCTTTATCGCAGTTCTCGCAGGACATGCCGAGGGCAAGGGTAACTTCCTCTGTATCTGTAGTAAGGAAGCTATCGAAAAGGGCGCTAACGCAGGTCAGATAGTTAAGCAGATTGCCGCTATCGCAGGCGGTAAGGGCGGCGGAAAGCCTGACAGCGCTATGGCAGGTATCGCTGATATCACAAAGATTAACGAAGCCCTCGCTGAGCTTGATAATATTGCAGGCTCAATGTTAAAATAAGAAAGAAGGTAGCTTATGAGCGATTGTTTATTCTGTAAAATTGCTGCAGGAGAAATCCCCTCCGAAAAGGTATACGAAAACGAAAGAATTCTCGCCTTCAAGGATATAAACCCTCAGGCTCCCGTACACATTCTCGTAATTCCCAAGGCTCATTTCGACAGCCTTGACGCACTTACCGAGGATACAGCAGATATAGTTTCAGAAATCATGCTTGTTATAAAGCAGTTAGCCGAAGAATACAGCCTCGGCGGCGGCTACCGTGTTATCACCAATATCGGCGATAACGGCGGTCAGACCGTTCACCATCTCCATTTCCACCTTATCGGCGGAATAAAGCTCAGCGAAAAAATGTGCTGATATGAAAAACAGATTTGCCCTTGTGGGGTTTACCTGTTTTGCCTGTTTTTTCACAGGCTCATTTCTTAACGCATATTTTTCCTTTGCACTTTTCGGGTTATGGTTAGTTGTTTCTGTAATCCTTATCCGGCTTGAAAAGAAAACTATAGCCGTTGCCGCAATTACGGCAGCGGCTTCTTTCTTGATTTTCGGAGCATACACCTCTGTCTTTATAGAGCCCTGTCAGGCTCTTTACGGAAAGGTTCTTCCCATAACAGGAACTGTTATCGAAAAGAATTCCCCCGATAATGATACAGTCAGCCTTGTAGTTTCGGGAAGCTCAGGGGACATTCCTCTGAAGCTTACCATTTTCACTTCTGATACTGCCATCGAAACAGGAGATAAGATAACCTTTGAGGCTAAACTCTCGGAATTCAGGAATAACACGAATTTCAGTGAAAGAGATTATAACTATTCAAAAGGAATTTTCCTTAGGGCTGTTGTTATTTCCGAAATCGAAACAACCGAAAAGGCTTCCTTTAATCCTGTCAGACTTATAACTGATTACTCGGAATATCTTAAAGGAATAATTTCAGAAAAGCTTCAAGGGGATAAAGGCGCCCTCCTTTCCGCAATGTTCTTCGGCGATAAAAGCCGTTTGTCAGACGAACTTTCCTCAGATATACGAAGAAGCGGAATTTCTCATGTTACTGCCGTATCGGGTATGCATCTCAGCCTGATAGTAACAGTTATTTTGTGTGTAATAGGCTGTCTCGGGCTTAAGGGTCATAATATCATAAGCTTTTGTCTTGTGGCAGTAATAACCCTGACCTTTATGGTGTTCTTTGAAATGACGCCATCGGTATGCCGTTCGGGTATAATGCTTATCATATACCACGGAGCCTCCGCCTTCAGAAGAAAGAGCTCTCCTCTTAATTCTCTCGGTCTTGCTATGCTGGTTATAATGCTTCCAGAGCCTTACGCCTGCCGTGATACGGGTCTTATTCTTTCCGCCTGCGGAACAATAGGAGCAGGAGTAATAGCTCCTGCAATAACCGTAAAATTCAAGGAATCACGCTTCAGCTCCTTCAAGGAAGCCGTGACGGTAAGTATATGCGCTTATCTCGCTACGCTTCCCGTTTCATCGGTAGTTTTCGGCGGAACGTCAATTCTCTCCGCCGTTACTTCCATTCTTATATATCCCTTCTTCCTTGTAGCGGTTGTGGCTGTTCTTATATTCGCCTTTTCGGGCGGAATACTGGCTTCGCCCTGTCTTTTTGCGGCAGGCGTAGCCTCAAACGCAATAATAGCAATATGCCGCATTCTCGGCGGTCTCGACTACAGCTTTATCAGCTTCTCGAACAATCCGCTTATATCGGCTGTTATACTTCTTTCCTTCGGAGCGGTAACGATACTTCTCAATTTCCTTCGTAAGAAAAATGCAGTAACCGTAGCCGCGGCTTCAGTCTGCGTCGTTATAACTCTCATTCTGTTCAATAAGCTGGCCATGAGGAATACTGCCGTAATATCCGTTCTTTCTGACGGAAGCGACTGTATCATGTCAGTTAAAACCGCCGAAGGAATTACCATTATAGCTTCCGATAAGAATGAGAAGCTTGGCAGATATATTTCCGATACCCTATCGGAATATAACATGAATTCCATTGACCTTCTCTGTATACTCAATGCCGAGGATGATTACTTTACTTCCTACAGCTCCCTTGAATATGACAACCTTCATACTCCCCACAATGAGAATACCCTCTATCATATCAACGATTCCTACAGTCTTACCGTAAAGGGGAGCGCCGCTCATCTCGATATCAACGGGAACAGCTTTATGATCGCTCCCTCAGGCACAGAGGAGCTTTCCGCTGATTTCCTTGTTTATTACGGATATAAGAAGGATTTCGGAAATTATGGAAATAATGTAACTATTTTCTCCGATAAGAAGTTTTATAATATAGAAACCACAAAAAACACAATAAATTCATACTACGAAAACGCTGAAATACATATAGACAACAACGGCAATTACACATTACGCTAATACAAATCGCTTTAAAATCAGGAGGATAAAAATGAAAATAACCGAAGATAAGCTTTCTTCCGCAATTCGCGGCGGACGACTGGACAGGTTATATTTACTCTACGGAAAAGAATCCTTTCTAACAAAAATGTATACTGACAGGATCATCAAAAAAGCCGTAGGCGACGATCCTCTTGATTTTAACCTTGTTAAAATCGAAGGAAATCCCGATATCGAAACTCTTACCGACCATGTAGACGGTCTGCCTGTTTTTGCAGACATGAAGGTTATAGCTATAAACGACCCGAAGCCGGACGAAATGGATAAAGCCACATTGGAGCGGTATATCGAGATAATTTCCGATATACCCGATACTACTATCCTTATTTTCTATACTACGGGTACTGAGCTTTCGGAAAAAAAGGCTAACTCAAAAAAGCTTATCGCTACAGTTGAAAAATATGGTACAGTCTGCGTGCTTAACGAAATGCAGCCCTCGAAAATAGCTGAGCTTGCCGTAAAAAAAGCGGCTAAGAGCGGAATTGTTATTTCCTACGAGGACGCTCTCTATCTTACCGAGCGTGTAAATGGAAGCATGGTTTCCGTAAGCGAGGAAACCTCGAAGCTTATGAGCTATGTGGGTACCGGCGGAGCCATAACCCGTGAAACCATAAATATGCTTGTTGCAAAACAGCTTGATGTTAGCATCTATGAGCTGGCAACTGCTATAAATTCGGGGAAAAGAAACGACGCCTACAGGATAATTACCGAGCTTTTTCTGGAACAGTATGATGCTACCGTAATAATGTCGGCGTTATCGGGAGCTTTTCTTGATTTCTACCGTGGAAAGCTTGCGAAATCAGAAGGCATCAGCCCCCAGAAGGCCGCCGAGGATTTCAGCTACGGGGCTAAACGGGCATGGGTGCTCAGTAAAGCTGTTTCCGCTGTAGCTAAGCTTGATAAAAGCTATCTCCGTGAAACAGTAGATATACTGTCGGAAGCGGATTTAAAGCTTAAATCTACTCCTATAGATAAGAAAACCGTAATAGAAGAGGCAGTAACGGAGCTGTTTATCGCCCGAGAAAAAAGCCTCGCTTATTAGATTCAGACTGAAAGGAGCCTGCTCCTGTGATAAAATTGGACATGCCCGTAATCGTGGAAGGAAAATACGATAAGATTAAGCTAAAAAGCATAATCGACGGCGTTATTATTACTACCGACGGCTATGGTATATATAAAAACAAGAAAAAATTATCCCTTATACGGAAATATGCGGAAAAGACGGGTATAATAATACTTACTGACAGCGACGGCGCAGGCTTCCAGATAAGGAATCATCTTAAAAGTATAATAGGAAACGGAAAAATCATAAACATATACATTCCCGACGTATTCGGAAAGGAAAAAAGAAAGGCCGCTCCCTCTAAAGAAGGTAAGCTCGGAGTAGAGGGTATAGATAAGAAAATTCTTATAAAGGCCTTTACCGACGCAGGAGTTCTCGGAAACGCAGAAAAAAAAGAACCGTGGCTTACGAAAACAGCCTTTATGGAAAAGGGACTCTCGGGCGGCGATAACAGCTCCGCCTTAAGAGAAAGTCTCGCTCTTAAGCTGGGACTGCCCGAAAGGATTACGTCAAAGGCACTTCTCGAAGCCCTTAACAATCTTTATACAGAAGCCGAATTTGAAGCGGCTATGAATGAAATAACGGAAGGAGAAAAATAAAGGATGGTCTTTTCAAGTCTCGTCTTTATCTTCATATTTTTCATAGGAATAATGCTGATATATTATGCAGTTCCGAAAAAGCTTAAAAACCTTGTTATTTTCTTAAGCGGCGTTATTTTCTACGCCTGGGGCGAGCCTTTATATATACTTGTAATGCTGGGCTCTACCCTTATCGACTATACGGCAGGAATCCTCCTCTGGAAATTCGATAAGAATACGACGGTAAGACGTATATGCCTTATTGTATCCCTTCTTATGAATCTGGGACTTCTCGGAGTATTCAAGTACGGCGGTTTCGTTGTTGATAACGTAAACAACATCTTCGCCACAGCCTTCGATAACCCGAATCTCCCTCTCCCTATCGGTATAAGCTTCTTCACCTTCCAGTCCATGTCCTACACGATAGATATGTACCTCAGAAAAATCAAGGTGCAGAAAAACCCCATTACCTTTGCTGCCTTCGTAAACCTGTTCCCTCAGCTTGTTGCGGGTCCTATCGTACGCTATGACGATATCGCGAGAGAGCTTGACGACAGAACTATCGACCTTGACTGCATCTATTCCGGTATAATCCGCCTCATTACAGGTATGGGCAAAAAGGTTCTCCTCGCCAACAGCGTGGGAATGCTCTGGGACACTGTAATAGCAAGTGATCTGGGAAGCTCCTCGGTACTTACCGTGTGGCTGGGAATAATCGCCTATACTCTCCAGATTTATTTCGACTTCTCGGGTTATTCCGATATGGCTATAGGCATGGGTAGAATGATGGGCTTCAACTTCCCCGAAAACTTCAATTACCCCTACCTTTCAAAGAGCATATCGGAATTCTGGCGCCGCTGGCACATGACCCTGGGAGCATGGTTCAAGAGCTATGTATATATTCCACTGGGCGGAAACCGTAAGGGTACAGGCCGTACCGTATTCAATCTTGCTGTGGTATGGGCGGCTACAGGCGTATGGCATGGTGCCGACTGGACCTTCATAATCTGGGGCGCACTCTATGGCGTTGTAATTATCATGGAACGTCTTTTCCTCGGAAAGCTTCTTGAAAAAACACCCTCTCCGATACGCTGGTTATACACGATGCTTCTTGTGATGCTGGGCTGGGTACTGTTTGCTTCTCCCGATCTCGCTACAGCAGGACAGTATATGGCGGTAATGTTCGGCGGAAGTGGTATACTCGTTGACGATACGGCGCTTTATCTGCTCCTCAATTATGGTATAGTACTTGTTGTAGGAATTTTCGCCGCTACCGACGCATGGAAAATTATCGTTGAAAAGCTTAGTGCGAAGGTACCGACTGTTATCAACTACGTTACCCCCTTCGCCAAGATCGGATTATTCCTTGTATGTATCGCTTATCTCGTTGACGCAAGCTATAATCCCTTCCTGTATTTTAATTTCTGATGAAAGGAGAACCTGATAATGAAAGATTTATATAAAAAGCTGATGGTTGCTCTTTTTGCAGGAGTTTTAATAATCCTCCCCGTTCTTACCTTTATTAACCTGCCTTCAGACCCGAGACCATTTTCTGAAAATGAAAATAAGGTGCTTGCCGCTTTCCCCGAGGTAAGTATGAAAACCTATCTCAATGAAAAGCTTATGACAGGAATTGAGGACTGGTTCTCAGACCGCTTCTTCGGCAGAGAAGGCTGGATAAAAATTAAAAATGCCACTGAACGCCTTATCGGTAAAACCGAGGTAAACGGGATTTTTACTGGCGATGACCGCATGATTCAGGTATGGAAGGGCTATGACAAGGAGTTTATCGGTAAAAATCTTGCCGCTATAAATACCTTTACGGATAACAATCCCGACTTACCCACCTATTTCCTTTTAGCCCCCACCTCACAGGAGATTTACAGTCACCTCATGCCCTCTACAGCGCCTATAGGAAGTCAGGCTGAGCTTTATGAATACTGCAAGGAAAATCTCACAGGGGCACAGTCGATAAACGTCATGAATACTCTTAAACAGCATTCCGACGAATATATCTACTATCGTACCGACCACCACTGGACCTCACTCGGAGCGTATCTTGCCTATTATGAGGCGGCTAACGATATGGGTTTCAAGCCCTTTGAGCTCTCACAGTTCAATATTGAGCATGCAAGCAGCGACTTCCATGGCACGCTTTTCTCGAAAACTCTCGACGATGGCGTAACAGCAGATATTATCGATTACTATCATCCCAACGACGGAGATTTCAAGCTTACCCTTGAAATAAACGACGGTGCAAAGACTGAAAAATATGATTCGCTTTATTTCAGAAATTATCTTGAGGTAAAGGATAAGTATTCCTCCTTCTTAGGTCCGAATTCTCCTATGATGACGGTAACAACAAACATCGACGGCCCTTCAATCCTTATTTTCAAGGACAGCTACGCTCACGCCTTTATCCCATTCTTAACCAATCATTACAGCAAGATAACCATTCTTGATATGCGTTATATAAATGCAGGCTATGAGCGTCTCGTGGACATAAACGAATATGACAGCGCGCTTATCCTCTATAATGCAATAACCTTCTCCGAGGATACAGGCATAAGAAAAATAAATATGAAATAAAAAAATCCCGATATATCGGAAAATTACCGATATACCGGGATTTCTGTCTGTTATTTCTTTTTCTTTATCCTGTCCGTTATTTTTCTTATACCGAACATCGCAAGAGCCACAAGGAAGATAAGTACTATGAAGAAAATATGCTCCGATGTGGTAACCTTAACCTGAACGACATTAAGATCGCCTGAAATAATCCAGCCTGCTTCCTCCTCGCTCCTTGGGGCAGTACCGCTCATAACCAGAGAAAAGTTCCTGAAATAAGGGCTCCCCTCGCCTTCGATAAAGCTTATCGAATATCTTACTGAAGCGGAATTTTCCGGAATTGGGGCAAAAAGCTCATCGTCGCCATAGCTGTAACGCTTGAAGCTACCGTTGCTGTTATCCTTTTCGGAAGAGGTTGTATAAATTACATTTCCCTCGGAATCAAGAAATTCGAGAGTTATATTTCCCGTTCCCTTTCCCTGATAATTACCCATATCGGTATAAACCCATATAGCTTTATTATCGCCTACCTCAAAGGTAACAGAAGCATTGCCCTTTTCTTTAAGGTTAAGGGTTTCATGAGTTTCGTTATATATAAGTCCTGTTCCGTCCCAGACCGTATTTTTATAATCAGAAAGAAGATTAACATCCTCCGCTGAAGCTGAAACCGTTAAGAAAAATACTGCCATAAAAAGGAAAAGGAATATACTGAGCCGCCTCATCTGTTTCTCTCCTTGATTGCCCTGTCTATAGTACGCTTTGCGTCCCTTGCGGCGATACTGTCTCTCTTATCGTGGAGCTTCTTACCCTTACAGAGTCCAACCTGAAGCTTTACTCTGCTGCCCTTGAAATACATAGAAATCGGAACGAGAGTAAGTCCGCCCTGTTTAACCTGTCCGTAAAGCCTTAATATCTCTCTTTTATGCATTAAGAGCCTTCTCTCTCTGAGAGGATCCTTATTGAAAATATTTCCCTTTTCATAGGGAGAAATATGCATCTGCTTAACATAAGCCTCGCCGTTTTCAATCGCAATCCAGGAATCCTTGAGATTTACTCCGCCCTGTCTTATTGACTTGACCTCAGTTCCCGTAAGTTCAATTCCTGCTTCAAGACTTTCGATAATGAAATATTCGTGACGAGCCTGTCGGTTTTCGGATATTGTCTTTAAATTTTCCGCCATTTTCTACCTCCGATAATGCCTGTTCTCTCTGTATTAACACATTATACCACAATGCCGTTCTTTTTTCAATATCCGAAGCTCTGAATTTTTCGACAGGTTTATCTTACTGAATAACTCCTCGCAACATTATCATACCTGTTATAAAGGTCGCTGTCACAGATAACCGTTACATTTTCACGGTTTCCCGAAGCACCATCCCAGTTCGCCGCCTTCGCCACAGCATCCCATTTTGTATTCAATCCGTCGAAAATAATATAAACCTGACGTCCGTTCAGATCGTTGGTAATCAAGTTATTTCCGATAGTCGTTACCGTGTCGGGAATGAAAATGAAACAAGGCTCAGCATTATTGAGAGCCTTGAAATGACCGCAGCTGTAATCCATATTGTAGGACAGCTCGTAGGTAATCTCGGTACAGCCCTTCTCAAATTTAACCGCACCCACACCGCAGCCTTCAAACACTCCCGAAGCGGAAGCCTTTACTCTTGCAGGAATATTAAGCTTGGTAACACTGTTTCCTCCCGTACAGCCGTCAGGCTTCCTGAAGCCTCTGCCAAGGGTCAGCGTTTCACCCTTCGGCTCAATTTCGATTTCTGAAGCACATCCGCAGTAAAAAGCGTCGTCCTTTATGCTTGTGCAGGATTCGGGAATGTAGAGATAACTGCTGCCTGAATACTGGAAGGTAGGACTTCCGATAACCTCCACAAAGGGCGGTATACCGTGTTCGTGACCTCGCTTGCTTGCTGTGCTGGGTGCAGAAAAAATACTGCCGCTCCAGTTCTCGTTTATACGCTTCACCTTCTCCCCGAAGGTGATGTAATCAGCGTAAAGATTGCAGTACACATTCACAATCTCAAAATTTCCGCCAATGTGAATACCTGCGCCATAGCCTTCTGCATAACGGGTATTTTCCTCCGTCGCCCATGTAAGGCTGTTAAAGCGAAGCGTTACTCCCGAACAGCCCGAAAGCTTCACCTTAACTCTGACAGGTGCAGTGATGCTGTAACTGTGAGTTGTTTCGCTGTCTGTTGTCCCGTCTCCCCAGTCGCATTTTGTTACCCCTGAACAGCCCTGTGCAATCCTCGTTATATCGAGATCGCTTCCTGCTCCTGTATAGTAATCAAATTCTAAATCCCAGTCCTCAGTAAGCCCGTTCATTACAGCAGTAGCCGCTTCAATTCGACTTTCTGCATAGCCCTCGGAATTGATAAGCGCGTATTTATTTCCCTTGGTTACGCACATTATACGCTTATTGAAGCCGAACTGGAGGTAGTAGGTCTCGCCGTTGTAGTAAAGGCGGTTTTTCTCGAAGGTTACGGAGGATAGCGCCGAGGAAGGAACAGAAGAGGATTCCTTGCTTGTGGAAGAAATTGCATCAATACGTTTTTCCGTCTGATTTCTTACCTTTGAAGAAGAATTTCCTGAATTGGATGAAATTTTTTCGCCGCATTCCGCCGCCGAACAGTAAATATCGTGATAATTACGGTATTTCCATTCATAGCTTGTAACGATACCGATAACATTCCCTCTCTGGTCTATGTCTCCGCCGTAAAAGCTGATGCTGTCGCCCACATCTATGGCAGGGTCTCCGAATATTCTTGCAGTAACCCCTCTCTGCTTGAACATTTCGATAAACTTATGCCACTCTTTATTTATTTCGTCACATTCCTCTTCTGTTTTTCCTGTAAGAAGAGGATTGGAGGTCATAGCGTAAGAAGCAGGCGCCGCCTGACTATCAGATGCGTTGTAATCGGAGGTGTACTGCTTGACGTTACCTGCCGAATAGGCGGTAAGATACTTTATATACGCTCTCGTATCGGTGGAATGGATACTGTTTCTCTCCTTAGGTCCTATGGAACGTGCTGTACTTATAACAGTACCGTCCGTTGCCGAAACTGAATATTTCGGAGAAATGACATTGAGATACCCGTCTCTGTCAATAACAGCATAACCGCACATAAGCGCCGAGCACCACATTACAATATCACGACAGGTCTGAATCTGTTTATCGGAAAGATTTACAACAACACTGCTATTGGGCAGTCCTTCCGCAATTACGCCAAGGTCAACGCCGCACTCCTCGCATACCGCTTCGATAATTTCGGGAGCCGTACCTGTCATCTCTTTGATTTCAGCCGAGGGCTCACAGTCAAAATACATACCCTTGTCATAAGCGGTAATATAAACCTTGTCTCTTTTTCTCGAAGTAATACTTCCATCGGCAATAAAAATCCCGAGAGGCACAGTCTGCTCACCGCCGTTTTTGAATCTGAGGCAGTAATCAAGGGTTATTACTGCATTTGAATAATCCTTTTCAAGAGCCGATTCATCAAAAACCGCCATTTTCAGACAAGCCAGATTAAAGGAACCTATTCTGTATTCGCTTCCGCAAAGCTCCTTCGTAATCTTAAGGGAATTTTTAACGAGGTTTTCATCGCTGACCGTCATTGAGGTTCCGTCCTTAAAGGTTATTTTTCCGTTAATTCTGTCGTCGTACACCTTTTCGGAAAGAGCGTCTACATAATTCTGACTGACTTTATACATAAGCCCTCCTTAATATTCCGTAAGACGACAGCTTATCTCCCAATAACTGCCGTAAGGGGAACCGTTCTGATGCTGATAGAAGGTACTTTTAAGATTATCTGCGTACATTTCGCAATCATATACTGCACAGGCGGCAGGATCAAAAATCTGTGCAGTAATCAATGGCTCGGAGAGCTGTTTGTGTATAGTTGCCGCATCGGTTCCGTTGACTCTCCATTTAACCTCGCATATCTTTATCCCACCTCTTACAACATTCCTGTGTACTATTCCCGATTCATCCGAACGTCCGCTGTCGGTACTGTCTATATCTCTGGTTTCTACTGAATAGAAAACAGGAGTAGGGAGCGTAACGCCCCCTAAGCTGATAAAATTCATTATACACCCTCCCTTGAAAAGCCGTTGGTAATACGGTTTCTTCTTAAATTGAAGGCGGCGGCGGCCTGACCGATACTGTCTCCGTCAACCTCTACGGTGGTATTTATCTGAATAGGCTGGACAGCATCACTTCCGCCTGAAGAAACCGCTCCGATAAGGGTCTCCTTTCCGCTCAGGCTTGGTATCTGTGCAGTCTGACTGTAGGGAGCGGTTTTCTTCTGAAAAGAAGGCGTCATATATTCTCCCCACGCTGTTCCGCCGTATTCCGTCTCATCATAATTTACAGAGGCAGAAGCGGCTACAGCGGAAGCCGCCGCCTGAGCCGCCTGCTGTGCGAGAAGCTTCATCTGTGAAAGGGCAGAATTTACCGAATCTATCTCTTTTTTTAACGCCGCCGCTTCTGCCGTTATTTTTATATTAACCTCTTCTACCGTCATTTATTTTCCTCTCCCTTGTTCAAGTATCTTTCGTTATGACGCTGTGCGATAATGCTGAAATCCGCCTTCTCCGCCTTCCAGTCCCTTTTCCCACGGGAAATAAACGCTTCCTCGGGACTTTTCGGAAATTTAGAGGGAGCGTTTACTGCGGTAAGAACAAGAGCGCCTATGTTGAATGCCAGTATTTCATTTGCTTTATACAAATCTGCAAGGCCCTTTTCATAAGCGCTTCTTCTTGCTCTTACCCAATCGTCAATTTCTCCTGCCGTCATGTCCCAAAAGGCTTTTTCCTCAATACCGTACCGAAGGGCTGAGCCTCTGAGCTCAGCTATCAGTTCTCCTGCAAAGCGGCGGCGGAACCGAAAAAACCTGAAAGTCTGAGAGCCTCGCCTATCTCTGAATTGAGGCGTTCGATAGTCTTTCCTTCAGCAAGATATTCGTCAATAACTCCGAAAACCTCCGCCTTTCTGAATTCAGGCCTTACGCTTTCGATAAGAGCATAAAGCACCTCGCTCATAACGCTTATTTCCGACATACGCTCAACTGCCTCATAAACAGAACAGCCGAGCCTTTCCTCAAGCCTTACCGCCGAAGCCGCAGTAAGCCTCAGCAGGTAGGTTTTATCCCCCGTATTAAAAACCTTAAAGGGTAATTCAAGCTTCTTTTCTTCCATAACCTCTCCTTAATCCCCGCTGTAGCGGAAGGCTGTATTGGGTATGGATACAATGCTGAATTCCATTACCCCGTCCGCCTCCATGCTCTTGATTTTAGTTGCAACCTGTCCCGACCATTCAAAATAAGTCCCGTCGGGAAACTCGACCCTCTGTGTAACAGAAGCACCCGAAAGCTCAATCGCTCTTGCGAACTTGAAGGCGGCGGCTACCTGCCCCGAGGAGATATTGGGATTGTCCTCGGCGGAGTTATAATAAAAATCGAAAACGAGATCGTCGTACTTGTATAACCCCGCTATGTACCTGTGGGCAGTATCAAGAAGATTCGTAACCTCCTTCTTTTCTCTCGTTCCTCCCAGTTCAGGCGTAGACTTAAGTCCGTAAAGATTCTGACCGTTAAGATAGAATTTCGTACCCGAGCTTAAAATTTCCATGGTGTTTTTTCCTTTCAGTTATTATTTCAGCGAGAGAATACGCCCCTGGACCTCGTCAATACCGAAGGTATAGCGTAAGCATCTTCTTGCCCTCCGCTCATTCAGGATAAGCTGTGAAAAGCTTCTCCTGAAGCCCCTTGAAGCGAGCCTTTCGTTTACAAGAACAGCCATACTTTCCGTTTCAAAAGCGTTCTCTCCGTAAAGGTCAAGCTGTATGACAATTCTGCTTACCCTGTCCCTTCCGCTTAATATTATTTCAGAGGAATTATCCGTTTCCGAAATACAGATAAGCGGCGTGTCATTTTCGGTATCCGAAAAGGTCAGTTCCACAGGAGCGATATCCTCTATCAGCTCTGCTATATACTTTTTTATATCAATCATTTTCCTGCTCCGAACATTTCATTTATAAAAATACGGCCTGCCTTTCTTTTTGTCTCTGCGGCAGCCCTGCTTAAAAAAGGATTCGGTGCGCTTTTTTCGGTTCCAAGCTCAACCGCAGCCGCATACTCAATCCTTGTACCTATTTCCGCCGTCGTGCCGTTACAACGACAGCTAAGACTGTCCCTGAGCCTTCCCGTTCTTACGGGACATTCCTCACGGGCATAACCGAGAGCCAATGAAGCAGTTCTGGCCAGCGCCGCCTGTATTTCCCTTTCATAGCCCTTCATATTCGTTTCACCTTTGCCATAAGGTATCCCTTTCCCGAAAAGACAGCGGTAACGCGGCAGTCAGGCTTATCGCTGAAAACCGCCGCTAAGTCTCCGCATTTTACTCCTGCGTCAGGTCTCATGTAAAGTCTTGCCGTGGTATAAACAGAAAAGCCCTCGGCTCTTTCCTCCGAGGTTTCTTCGTCAACCTGAACCTCTGCGTTCACATAGCCGAGAAGCTTCGGCTTAAGCTTTTTTCCGATATATCCGCTATCCTCGGTCTCAGGGGAATATATATCAATTCTTTTAAGATTCCTGCGAACAAGCTGCATTCATAACTCCTACTCTCCTGGGATAATTCTTTAACCTCTCCTCTATCTCCTGCGGCATGCCTTCAGGGAAGCTCATATCTATATCTCCTTCCCTTCTCTTTGTTTCACCCTCCGTACCAAGGCGGTTGAAATAAATAAGAGCGAGACTTGCCTTAAGCTCCTGAAGTCTTTCGGGCAGTATTTTTCTTCCTATATAATCAAGGATTGTATTTTCCGCCTTTATGAGTAATGACTCTAAAAGCTCATCGCTTGCGTCAGTATCTTCGGGAAGCCATAATCTGAGAAGCTGTAATGGTGTATACTTCGTTTCCAAGTTTTCTCCTTTCAAAAAATGCCGTAATGGCAATAAATACCATTACGGCTTCAACTATATTCTGGAGGACCTTATGAAATTAGTCTGCGGTTACTTCTAAAGCTTCGGAAACAGAAATACACTTTCCGTCAGCATTCTTGAGAGCTACAAGAATAGCGTCGCCCTCCTCTGCAGAAACTGCACCGCCGTTTTCGAATTCTTCCCATTCGCTGATATCCTCGCCAAGTGCGGGAGCAGTTAAGGAATCGCCTGTAGTATATACAAGCTTACCGCCATTGATATCGCCTTCCGCAGTAACAATAAATTCACCCTCTGTATCCGAAACGGAAACAACAGCGTTGATGTTACCAAGGAAGCCGTACTGAACTGCAATAGCATTTCTTTTCTTATCGAAAACGAAGATATCGTGGTATAAAAGACCTTCAACGAGATTACCTGCAATACCGGGAGGATCCTTATGAATCTTGTATTCCTGAAGCTTTACGGGAGCAGGAGCACACATAGGATGAGTAATGATAAAGGATGTACCTGCAGGAAGACGTCTCTTGGGAACAGCGATAATAGCAACGCCGTCACAGTCTCCCACCATACCCTTGAAAACTACTCTGTCCTGAGCGATCTCAGTAGCCTTTGTAAAATGAACGGTATCATTCTTTAAAAGCTCAATAAAGCTGTTGGAACAGAAAGCAACTCTGTTTTCAATGGGGAATTCCTCATCGGTAATGGCTGTATTTGCAGAAACGAAGGCTTCATAAGCGTTCTCGGAGGTAATGACATCATAATTCTTTGTGCCAGCCTTTTCGGAAAGCTTAGCGAAGCGATAGCGGTCGATTTCAGGAATAATAACCTGCTCAATCTGACGCTGAAGAGCCTTTCCTGCATTTCTGACGCCCTCGGGAGAATCCGCCTCAAAGGTCTTATCGATAGTGAAGGTGAAGGACTTCTGCTGTGTCATCTTCATTTCCTGAGTGCTGTCCTCAAGCTCTACCGGAACGCCGTAACGATTTGTTGTTCCGTTTGCGTTGTAGTCATTGAGTGGAGCTGTTTCCATGGAATACACAGTTACAGTCTGTGCACCGTTGAATTCCACATCATTATTTGTGCCGGGGGTAGAAAGAAGTCCCTTTCTGATAACATCGTCAACCTGAGAAGAATACTTTGTAACTAAATTTACTGCCATAATTTTTGTTTCCTTTCTTTATTCAATTCCGAGACCGTCAAGAAATGCGTCTCTGTCTGTGCCTGTGATAAGCTTGGGAGTGTTTCCCTTTAAGCGCTGGTTAACAGCCTTTGCAACCGCCTCTCTGAAGGCTTCGGAAACCGCCATAATACTTCTGTCACACTCCTCCTCGCTGTCATAACAGAGACAGGAAGCAAGCTGCTTGGGAAGGTCGGCTTCTGCCAGCTTTTCAATAGCCGCCGCCATAAGCTCACGCTTAGCTACAGCCGCTTCACGCTGAGCAAGCTCCTTTTCCGCCATTTCACGGCGGTATCTTACCTTTTCCTCTGCGTCCATAAGTGCGAGCTTTTCAGTCTCGGCAAGCTTTTTGCGAAGCTCACTGACTCCGTTTTCAAGAAGCTCATTAAGCTCTCTTTCAGAGTAGAGCTTTTCCTCGGAAGCTTCTGTGCTTTCCGATTCTTCAACCGAAATATTTTTAATTTCGTCCATTTTCATTTCTCCTTTCACGAGATATACGGATCGCTTTACCGCTTTCCGCAGTTTACATATTACCACGGTCATATCGGACAAAAAAGGCTTGAAAAGGACATACCTACGGACATTTTCGGACAAAAGAAAAAAACCGAAAGGCTTTCCTTTACTCGGAACGCCCCTCGGCAGTATTCTTGATATTCAGTTTAAGCTGTTTTATCTGTTCATCTGTTGTCTCGGGGATATCTCCGAAGGAAAACTCTATCCCCAGATTTTCGTATTTCGGCGTGCAAAGCTTCCTGAATTTAAGAAGCTCCGTCTTAAAAATGCAGGAATACTTCTCTGAAAGCCCATAAAGCCTCAGTACATTTTCCTTATTATCGTTTATCCCCGAAACGATGACCTGTCTTATATGGGTAGGAATATTTCTTTTATTGAGCTCCGAAAGGAATCTGTCTACCTGTTCTATACCACAGCCGATATATTTCCTGTAGCTTTCTTCATCCGTCATCTTATAGTCGAGAATACACATATCCGTTACAGAAAGAAGCCTCTCAACCCCTTCATTAAAAATACAGCCCGAGGTATCAAGAAGGGTATGTATTTTTTCCTTCCTTAAAATGCTGAAAAGCTCATAGACGAAATCCGCCTGTAAAAGCGGTTCTCCGCCCGAAACGGTAATACCGCCCTCGCTGCCGAAATAATTCCTGTATCTCTTTACTTTTTCGGCGATTTCCTCGGGAGTAACTTCACTTCCGCCCTTTAAATCCCAGGTATCGGGATTATGGCAGTATCCACACCGTAAGGGGCAGCCCTGCATAAAAAGAACAAACCTTACCCCCGGCCCGTCAACGGTACCGAGGGTCTGGACAGAATTTATACGACCTTTAATCATAAGCTTCCGTGGAAGGTTCTGCTGATAACCTCACGCTGCTGCTCCTTTGAAAGCTTATGGAAATTAACCGCATAACCCGAAACCCTGATAGTAAGGTTAGGATACTTTTCGGGGTCTTCATAAGCTTCGATAAGCTTTTCCTTATTAAGAACATTGACATTTATGTGATGAGCCATGTTGGAAAAATAACCGTCAAGAATATTTGTAAGATTTTCAATTCTTACGGAATCCTCCTGACCTAAAGCGTCGGGAACAATCGAGAAGGTATTGGATATACCGTCACGACAGCAGTCATAAGGCATCTTCGCAAGAGAGTTAAGAGAAGCGAGAGCACCGTTTGTTTCCCTGTTATGCATGGGGTTAGCACCGGGAGCGAAGGGCTCGCCCTTCTTACGTCCGTCGGGAGTTGCTCCTGTCTTCTTACCATAAACTACGTTGGAGGTAATGGTAAGTGCCGAAAGTGTGTGAACTGCATTCTTATAAGTAGGAGTCTTTCTCAGCTCGTTAATAACGTCGGAAAGAATCTGCTTGCCTATATTGTCTACATCGTCGTTGTCGTTTCCGTACTTGGGGAAATCGCCTGTTGTTTCGAAGTCTATGATATATCCGTTCTCGTCTCTTACGGGCTTTACCTCAGCGTACTTTATTGCACTCATGGAGTCGGTAATAACGGAAAGTCCCGCTACGCCGAAGGCCATAAGTCTTTCTACGTCAGTATCATGAAGCGCCATCTGAGTCTTTTCGTAGGCATATTTATCATGCATATAATGAATGACGTTCATTGTGTTTACATAAAGCTTGCTGAGCCATTCGAGATAAATCCTGAAACGAGCCGATACTGCCTCGAAATCAAGCTTATCCGCACCGTAAGGCTCAATCTGAGGTCCTATCTTCATGCCTGTGGTAGTATCATAGCCGCCGTTAAGGGCAAGAAGCATAAGCTTGGGCAGGTTGCATCTTGCTCCGAAGAACTGCATCTGCTTACCTATCTTCATTGCGGATACACAGCAGGCGATACCGTAGTCGTCGCCGTAGATTACTCTCATAAGGTCGTCGTTTTCGTACTGGATAGAATCCGTGTCAATAGAAACCTTTGCACAGAATTTCTTGAAGCCCTCGGGAAGCTTCTTGGACCAGAGAATTGTAAGATTGGGCTCAGGTGCAGGTCCAAGGTTATAAAGCGTATTGAGAATTCTGAAGGAGGACTTTGTTACCAAGGTGTCTCCGTGTACGCTCATACCGCCTACGCTTTCGGTAATCCACATGGGATCTCCGCCGAAAAGCTCGTTGTATTCGGGAGTTCTTAAATGTCTTGCCATACGAAGCTTCATAACGAAATCGTCGATAAGCTCCTGTGCTCCGGTTTCGTCAAGAATACCCCTGTCGATATCACGCTGAATATAAATATCGAAGAATGTGCTTACTCTGCCCATGGACATAGCCGCACCGTTCTGCTCCTTAATGGAAGCGAGATAAGCGAAATAAGTCCACTGTATCGCTTCTCTTGCATTTTCGGCAGGCTGGCTGATATCGTAGCCGTACATTTCCGCCATTTCCTTAAGCTTTTTAAGGAAGGAAATCTGCTGATAAAGCTCCTCGAGAAGTCTTATATTATCGGCATTCATAAGGTTCTGACCTGCTTTTTTCTTATCCTCGTTCTTCTTTTCTATAAGAAGGTCAACGCCGTAAAGAGCCACTCTTCTGTAGTCGCCGATGATTCTTCCTCTTCCGTAGGCGTCAGGTAAGCCTGTCATGATACCCATGTGACGAGCCTGCTTCATTTCATCTGTATAGACTCTGAAAACGCCGTCGTTGTGGGTAGTTCTGAATCTGAATTCCTGCTCTATAGTATCGGAAAGGCTGTAGCCGTAAGCTTCACAGGCAGAACGTGCCATTCTGATACCGCCGAAGGGGTTAACGCCTCTTTTCAATGGTGCGTCTGTCTGAAGACCTACAATAAGCTCCTTTTCCTTATCGAGATAGCCGGGCTTATAGCTTGTAAGAGAGGATACGTTCTCGGTATCAATATCAAGAACACCCTTCTTCTCACGTTCCTCCTTTAAAAGTCCGTTAAGCTTCTCCATAAGCTCCGATGTACGGGCAGTAGGCCCCTTTAAGAAGCTGCTGTCGCCATGATAGGCAGTATAATTATCAAGAATAAAGCGTCTTACGTTTATGTCCTGTTTCCAGGCTGTACCCTGTAAGCCTTCCCACTGTTTAAATTCCATATTATCCTTCCTTCCTCCCGTTTTATAAGGCCACATCACACAATTATTGTCGTACGATTGCGAAGTTGAATTTTTCGGCAGACGATACAAAAAACGCAGTTAATACTTTGTGTATTAACGAGTATTTTTGTGAAGTATGACGGAAAAGTCACAAGCAAGCGTACGGCAAAGACGTAAGCCGTTAATTGTGTGATGTTGCCTTTAGGGTCGTGAAAAATTTACCAATTTAATCAAAAAGGGCAGTCCGCATAAACGAACTGCCCAGACGGTCGGCAAAAAACGGAATACTCCGCACCAAGCTGCAGTGTGTCATTTCACTATACCGTCAGCGGCTCGGTTTACATATTAAGTATAATACATATTTGCCCGAAAGTCAACCGTAATATTCAATAAATTTAATGTAGATAAAAGCTGCTATGTTTTACAGTTTACTCCTCTGTATTTTCTGTGCAGCAGTCAAAGACATCCACCTTATCCTTCTTTTCCTTCTTGGGAATAAAGCTTAAAACCCAGTAATACACGGGAATTGTAAGGAAAATAACCCATGTGGGGTGCCAGAGGCTCATTACCACGCCGAAATAAAGGAAGAAAAGCGCTAAAAGCACAGGATAAGCGAAGGGCCTTATACTGCCTTTTCTGATACATTCGGTGATACTGCATAAAATAGGGATAAGTAAGAAAAGAAGCCAGCAGGTATCCCAGCAGTCATATTTTATACCGAAAACGAAAAATGTGATGGTTGTTCCGAAAACGATAGGAGCGTCAAGCTTCTTTATATCACGCTCTACAATGGATTCAACAAGTCCTATTACCACAGGAATACCGAGGAGACAGAGCCAGCTCCAGTCCCAGCCGTTATTGAACAAACCGAAGCATAAAAAACATACAAAAGCCACAAATACCGTAGGAGCGGCAATCTTCACCTTATTCTTTATGGTTTTACCGATGTCCTTACGCTCTCCGTTTACGAAAACGCCGTTCTCGTCGACAGAAACGGTATCTCCGCCCTGCTCATTGACATGAACGCCTCTCATGTCGATATCAACCTTGTCGCCGCCGTGCTCGTTAACATGGATACCGTTCCAACCTACATGTACATTATCGCCGTTCTTTGAAACAACATGAATACCGTCGAAGCCTATATGAACGTGGTCCTCTCCGTCGTTGAAGTTATAGCCGCCCTGATAGCTGTTTTCTTCACGGGCAGTACCCTCTCCCTCGAAGCCCGTAGCTTCAGGCTCCTCATTTTGTTCAGGCTCTGCTGTATTTTCTTCCTCGTTTATCTCATCTTCTGTAGGAATTTCATCCTCTGTACTTAAAAGCTCGTCGAGAGATACATTATAAAGTCGTGCGAGAAGAATAATATTATCTGTATCGGGAGAAGCCTCGCTTCTTTCCCATTTTGAAACAGCCTGTCTTGAAACACCTATTTTTTCAGCAAGCTGTTCCTGTGAAAGACCGTTCTGTTTTCTTAAATTTACCAATCTGTTAGCAATCTCAATATTCATGATACTGAACCTTCCTTTTCTGAAATGACTGTTTTTTCCTTATGCCCCGATTGTATCAGAAACCATGCGGTTGCGCTACCAATTCCGGTTTTCATTTCAGATTTTTCTCCGCAACTATTGGTTGCATTGGCTTAACCATGCGGTTTTCCGCCATTTTTATTATTACCTTCAGGAATTATTTTTCTACGAGGGGAAGGGTTATAGATACCCTGGTACCCTCGCCCTGACGGCTTGTAATTTCAAGCTTACCGTTATGAAGAGCTATAATTTCCTCCGCTACCGCCAGCCCGATACCCGACCCTCTGACGGTATTATTTGCCTTATAGAATTTTTCCTTGATTCTCGGTAGATCCTCCTCGGAAATTCCACAACCATTATCCGAAACCATAATCTCTACCCTGTCCTTTAAAACCTCGGCGGACACCTGAACCTCTCCGCCCTTTTTTCCGTACTTGATTGCGTTATCGATAATATTTATAAAAACCTGTCTGAGCCTGTTCTTATCGCCGTAAACTATCGCTATCGATTCTGTTTCGGTGTAATTCAGAGAAATCTCATCATTTTTCGCCTTCTCCTCATACATCAGTACCGCGTCGCCCAGCTCAGCTATAACGTCTGTATTGGCTTTATTCAGAGTGAATCTTCCGTTCTGAATTCTCGAGAAGTCGAGAAGCTCCTCCACCATTTCGGTAAGTCTTCCCGTCTCCTTGTTTATTATCTCCATTCCCTTTTTTCTCATATTCTTATCGTCTATTTCAAGAAGCGTCTCGCTCCAGCCCTTTATGGCGGTAAGCGGCGTCCTGAGCTCATGAGAAACCGAGGAAATAAACTCATTCTTTATACTTTCCGACTGCTGAAGCCTGTCCGCCATATAATTAAAAACCGAACAAAGCTCACCTATTTCATCGTCCCTGTCCACATCTATTCTTACCGAGAAATTACCGTTAGCCAGCTTTTTGGCAGTAGTCCCCACCTCAAGCACAGGCCTTACAATAGAGCTTACGAAATAATTTCCGAGGGTATATATAAGCAGGATTATTCCCACGCTTACCGTCGCAATAATCAGGGTATAGGCCGTTACAAGCCCATCTATCCTGTCGAGGGAGGATACTATTCTTATGGCGTTTCCCGAGGAACGATGAATAATGGTATAGGCTATATATCTTTCCGAGCTTTTAAGCGTTCCTATGTAATAGCCCGACTTCTCTGGAGCCGCCTTCGCTATTTCATAATCAGGCATATCATAGCTTTCCGCAGGAGTAAAGCCGCTGCTTGAAAGATACACCTTACCCTCTGGGCTTATTGCCATAAGCTCCGCATAATTCTTCTTCTCGAATTCCTCTACGGAAGTCCTTATCTCATCGGAATAATCCGATTTCGTATCATCAAAGAAGCGTTCAAGAACTCCCGAGACAATATTTGCCTCCGCCTCAACATACTGCCTTGCAGAGGTATAGTAGTAGCTCTGTAAAACAAAAAAGGAGGCTATATCAATAAGAATAAGAAGAACAGCAACAACACTGAAACTGTTGACGAACCATTGTGTCGCTATGCTTTTCTTACGCATGATATAGCCTCCGTAACTATTTCTTAAAGAATATCCTCTGTAGAAATAAGCTGGATATTATTGGAAGATAAGATCTGTTCAGCTCTTTCTGTCTCGGTTGTCTTGATAACGATATCTGCCATATTTTCCTTCTTGCCCATGAGGGAATAGCAGTATTCGATATTAACGCCGTTATCATCGAGAAGCTTTACTACGTCGTACATTGCTCCTGCCTCGTCCTTGATTGTGAAGGCGAGAACCTTTGCTACAGAAGCTATGCAGTTATTTTCCTGAAAAACCTTAAGAGCGTGGTCAGAGTTGCTTACGATCATTCTCACGATACCGAAGTCGGTTGTATCAGCGATAGTAAGAGCACGGATGTCGATACCGCTGTCATTGATTATTTTCATAATAGCGGCAAGTCTGCCCTTTTTGTTTTCAGCGAATACAGAAATCTGATTTAACATGATAAAACCTCCTTAAACCGCTCTTCCGAGAGCGAAAGCCTTTTTGTTTATTTCAAGCGCCTTAGCAGGAACACATTCCTCTAAAGCCTTAAGCCAAATTTCTTCGGGGAAGCCTGCTGTCTTAGAGATAAGTCCCATAAGTACAACATTTACAGCTCTGCTGCTTCCTGCCTCCTCGGCGAGAGAAAGTGCGTCTACTGCAGTAATATCAACGCCCTTAGCCTTTATTTTACCGATAAGGTCCTGGGGATATTCCTGAACGCCCATTATTACAGGCATAGGATTTATCTGCTGTGAATTGGTAACGATCTTTCCGCCCTTCTTGAGATAAGGAAGCCATCTTGCCGCTTCAAGCTGTTCAAAAGCAACGATAATATCAGCCTCACCCTTTTCAACAACGGGGGAATAAATCTTTTCGCCATACTTTATGTAGGTTACTACGGAGCCGCCTCTCTGGGACATTCCGTGAACCTCGCTTACCTTAACGTCATAACCCTGTGCAAGAAGAACATTTCCTAAAATTCTGCTTGCGAGTAAAGTACCCTGTCCGCCTACGCCGACAAGCATAATGGATTTAGTCATTTTCCTGCACCTCCTTATTCAATGATTGCGTCGAACTTACACATCTGTGTACAAAGTCCGCAGCCTACACAGAGAGTATTGTCTATCTTAGCCTTACCCGTTACAGAAATAGCAGGACAGCCTATCTTCATACAAGCCTTACAGCTCTTGCACTTATCCTCCACAATTTTGAAGGGAGGCTTGTGCTTTACTGTCTTGAGAAGCGCACAGGGCTTGCGGCAGATAATTACCGAGGGAGCCTCTGCGTTAAGCTCTTCCTTTAAGGTCTTTTCAAGAACAGCAAGATCGGAAGGATCTACTACCGTTACTCTGTCGATACCTACAGAATGACAAAGAGCCTCAAGATTTACCGCAGCAGCAGGATCGCCATAGATGTTCTTTCCGTTTGCAGGATTATTCTGGTGACCTGTCATGCCTGTAATGCTGTTATCGAGTATAAGAACGGTAGAATTTGTGCCGTTGTATGCGATATCAATAAGACCTGTGATACCCGAATGAATAAAGGTGGAGTCGCCTATTACCGCTACAGCCTTATTCTCATATTCGCCCTTCATAGCCTTGTTGAAGCCGTGTAAGCCGCTTATGGAAGCGCCCATACATACGGTAGTATCCATAGCGCCGAGAGGAGCCGCAGAGCCGAGTGTATAACAGCCGATATCGCCGCTTACGAAAACGCCAAGCTTCTTAAGGGTATAGAAAACGCCTCTGTGAGGACAGCCTGCACACATAACGGGAGGACGAACGGGAATTACATCCTCAAGAGCCTCAAATTCAGCCTTTTCGCCGAGAATCTTTTCTCTTATCATGGACTGGGAGTATTCGCCCAGTAAGGTGAAAAGCTCCTTGCCGATGGGATTAAGACCAATCTTGCGGCAGTGCGTCTCGATAACATCGTCAAGCTCTTCGATAACATAAAGCTTCTTTACCTTTGCGGCAAAGTCCTTAATAAGCTTAACGGGAAGAGGGTTAACCATACCGAGCTTTAAGAAGCTTGCCTTATCGCCGAGGGCCTCCTTGGCGTACTGATAGGCTACGCCGTTGGTAATGATACCTATTTCATCGCTTCCCTCTTCAACTACGTTTAAAGAACAGCTTTCCGCATATTCGGTAAGCTTCGCCATACGCTCCTCAACAAAAATATGTCTGGGTCTTGCGTTGGCAGGAGTCATTATGTACTTAGAGGGATTTTTCTCATAAGGCTTGTTTTCCTCTGTTCTTTCCGCTGTTTCAACGGAGCTCTGGGAGTGAGCAACTCTTGTGGAAAGGCGTAAAAGTACGGGAGTATCGAACTTTTCCGAAATTTCATAGGCTATCTTTGTAAATTCCTTACATTCGCCCGAATCCGCAGGCTCTATCATAGGAAGCTTCGCACCCTTCGCATGATTTCTGGAATCCTGTTCATTCTGTGAAGAATGCATACCCTGGTCGTCGGCAACTGCCACAACAAGACCGCCGTTTACGCCTGTATAGGAAGCGGTATATAAGGGGTCTGCCGCTACGTTGAGACCAACGTGCTTCATAGCACAGAAGGCTCTCTTTCCTGCGATGGATGCGCCGATAGCTACTTCACAGGCTACCTTTTCGTTAGGTGCCCATTCGGAATACATCTCTTCCTTGTTGTATGTAGACGCAAATTCTGTAATTTCGGTACTGGGAGTACCGGGATAACTGGAAATGACCTGAACGCCCGCTTCATAAAGACCACGGGCAACAGCCTGATTTCCGAGCATAAGCTTTGCCATTTATAAATCCTCCTGAAATTATTTGTGAACACACATTTGTTAATTACTGTTATTATATCATATTAACTCGGATAATGCAAGATTTTTTTACCCTGCGGCGGCTTGTCCTGCCGCATATCCCGTTGAAAAAGCAATCTGAAGATTAAATCCTCCCGTAAAGCCCGTTACGTCGATGATTTCTCCTGCGAAATAAAGCCCTTCAACGAGCCTCGACTCCATTGTTTTGGGATTTATCTCCTTGACGGAAACTCCTCCGTCGGTAATAATCGCCTCTGAAATCGGTCTGTAGGCAGTTATACTGAGAGAAAAGCCCTTGACGGTATTTAAAATAGCGTTTCTTTCTGCCTTTGTGACGGAATTGACCTGTTTATCGGGAGAAACTCCTGCCTTCTTAAGAAGGGGCAGTATTATTTTCTCGGGAAGAAGCTTTCTTAAAGCGTTGCCAAGCTGCATATTCTTTCTCTCGTCAAAATCCCTCATGATTCTCTTTTCAAGCTGTTCCCTGTCAAGAGCGGGCTTCAAATCTATGAATGCAGTATACTTTCCTTCCGAAACCTTCTCCATTCTGGAGCTCGCACTTAAAACGAGAGGCCCCGAGATACCGAAATGAGTAAAAAGCATTTCTCCCATTTCCGAGAATACCGCCTTATTCTTTTCGTTATCCATAAGCTTCAGGGTAACATTCTTAAGACTGAGCCCCATCATTTCGGCACAGTTTTCCTTTGTTTCAAGAGGCACAAGAGAGGGCTTAAGCTCTGTAATAGTATGACCCAGCCTTTCGGCGAGCCTGTAACCGTCTCCTGTTGAGCCCGTTACGGGATAGGACATTCCTCCTGTGGCCAGAATCACCTTATCCCCGAGAATTGTATCTCTTTCGGTCTTTACTCCGATAACCCTGTTATTTTCAGTAAGTATTTCCTTCACCCTGTCTCTTATAAGCTGAGCGCCCTCGTCCTTCATAGCGAAGAACAGCGTGTCTACTATATCATAAGCCTTGTCCGAAACGGGAAAAACTCTGTTTCCTCGTTCGGTTTTAAGCTCTACCCCTCGCCATTCAAAGAAATTCATGGTATCCTCTGCCGAGAACATTGAAAGAGCGCTGTACATAAAACGGGGATTTCTCGGAATATTTTTAAGTATGGTTTCGTTATCGGAATTATTGGTAACGTTACAGCGTCCCTTACCCGTTATCGCAAGCTTACGCCCCACCTTTTCATTAGGCTCTATTACCGCCACGGACGCTCCGTTCTGTGTGGCTGTTACCGCCGCCATCATTCCTGCGGCTCCTGCCCCGATAACAATTACATCGTATTTTATCATTTCTGCCTTCCTGTTGAATCCGTATATCGGGACGCCCTTAACGGGACATCCCGATTACGGAAAGTTCTTTTTCTATATTCTATCATAATACGAGCCTTTATTCAAGTCCCGAGGCTATTTTTCCTATTGCCCTGACAAGAGCGTTCACCTCCGAAGCGGTACTGAAAACCGAGGGGGCGAAGCGGACTGCCCCCTGTTCCGCCGTACCTATCTTTTTATGGGCAGGATACGCACAGTGGAAGCCTCCTCTTAAGGCGAAGCCCATAGAGCTTAGCCTCTCGGCAGTCTGTTCAGCAGGGATTTCTCCTATATTGAAGGGGATTACAGGAGCGTAGCCGCTGTTAAAGGAATTGCTGTAAAGCTTAACGCCCTTTATCGTCCTTACCTGACGGAAGAACCTGTCTGAAAGAGCCATTTCATGATTATGGATAACGTCAATCCCCTTCTGGTTCACGAATCTTACTCCCTCTCCGAGAGAAATCGCTCCGCAGGTATTTATAGTTCCGCTTTCAAACCTGTCAGGAAGAAAATCAGGCTGGATAAGCTCCTTTGAAAGGCTTCCCGTTCCTCCCTCAACAAGAGTTTTAAGCTGATATTTTCCATCCGTAACCATAAGCCCCGTTCCCATAGGGCCGTAAAGGCCCTTATGCCCTGCGGCACAGATTATATTTATATTATCGGAAAGAGAAACGGGAATAACCCCTGCTCCCTGTGCGGCGTCAACAATAAAGCATATTCCGTGCTTTTTACACAAGGCTCCTATTTTTCTTACGGGAAGTATCTTCCCCGTAACGTTTCCTGCAAGAGTACAGACTACCGCCCTTGTATTGCGGTTTATCCGCTTTTCAAATTCTCTTACCGTAAGCTCGTCGTCCTCGTGGGTTTCTGCGAAGGAATAGGTTACGCCGATAGCCTTTGAAAGAGCATATACAGGCCTCAGGACAGCATTATGCTCGATATCGCTCATTACAATGTGGGACTTTGGAGTAAGAATCCCCTTTATTGCCGTATTGAGGGCGTAAGTGCAGTTAGGCATGAATATGGTATTTTCAACCTCTGCCCCGAAAAAATCCGCACAGACCTCTCTTGCGGAATAAACGGCCTCCGCAGTTTCAAGAGAAAGCTTATGCCCTGCCCTTCCGGGATTTGCTCCGTAGCGTATAAGTGCCCGTGACATGGCGGATATTACCGAGGGCGGTTTAGGATAGGTGGTAGCCGCATTATCAAAATATATCATAATAGCTTTCCTTTCCCGAAGGTATTATCCGCCGCTGATAATGCCCTTATGGCCTATTCCTGCACTGTTCAGAATTGCCGCTATCTTCTCGGGCTTGCCCTGAACCCTGAGCCCGTAGGCACAGCCGCCTCTGTAGCCTGCAATTTTGGTTATTTCGGCGCTGATATTCATTCCCGAAAGATATTTTACCGCCTTACGGGCGGTTGTATATGAATAAAGAACAATAATACTCTGTTTCATGATAAAAACTCCTTTCTGCTATATTTTATGCCAATGGAGAAATTTTGTTTAAAGAATAAAATAAGTCCAATAATAAAGGAAAAATAAAGGCGACTCCCCACGCGTTCTTTGTGCGGTGTCGCCTGAATGAAAGGAATATTATCATGAAAGCAGTAATCCTTGCAGGCGGCGAAGGCGTAAGACTCCGTCCACTTACCTGCAATCTACCGAAGCCTCTTGTCCCTGTATGCGGAAAGCCCGTACTTTTCTATATCCTTGACCTGCTGAAAAGAAACGGCTGTGACGAGGCCGTTATCGCCGTCCATTATAAAGCGTCAGCTATAGAAAGTCTCATAGAAAAAGGAAGCTATAAAGGAATGACCGTCTCCTTTTCACGGGAAGAAAGCCCTCTCGGTACCGCAGGCTGTGTGAAAAGGGCGGCTCAGAGCTTCGGTAAAGCCTTTAAGGAGGATTTCATCGTTATAAGCGGTGACGCAGTATGCGACTTCGCGCTTGATAAAGCTTTTAATTTCCATAAATCACGGAATTTCGCCGCTACTATCATAACGAAACAGGTTGACGACCCCTGTGAATACGGGCTTATTTTAGGCAATAACGGAAGAGTAAGCGGCTTCTGCGAAAAGCCCTCATTTATGAACTGTCGGAGCGATATAGCCAATACAGGAATATACATCCTGTCCCCCTCGGTGCTTTCCCTTATTCCGCCTGAAAATAAATGGGATTTTTCAGGCAACGTCTTTCCCGAAATGCTCAACAAAAAGCTTCCTCTCGGTTACTACGAGGAAAAGGGCTACTGGTGCGATATCGGCGACCTTTCGGCATATAAGCGCTGTAACCGTGATATGCTCCGGGGAAAAGTAAAGCTTGATATGCCAGAAAGCTCTGAAATAAGCGCCGCTGTTGCTGCAGAAAGCCGCGTTTTCTGCGGAAAGCATTCCGCCCTTTCCCCCGAGGCTCTTGTTGCAGGCGATACCGTAATCGGCGACAATGTTTATATCGGAAGGAACACGAAGCTCAGAAACTGCATAATAATGAACGGCGCACACATCGGAAACGATGTCACTCTTAATGACTGTATAATCTGCGGAAACTCAAAAACAGGCAACAACTGTGCGGTTTATGAAAATGCGGTAGTAGGCGAGAATTCAAGACTCGGAGAAGGAACGGTAGTAAGCGGCGGCGTAAGAATATGGCAGAATAAAGTTGTTCCCCCCGACTCCTTCATAAACGAGGATATAAAATACGGCAGCTCAGTGGGAATAAAAATAACCGATAGCGGAATATCAGGCGAAACCAATACAGAAATAACCCCCGAAGCCTCAGGAAAAATCGGCTGTGTTCTCCCCTCTCTTACAGATGGCTGTATAGCTGTAGCCTGTAACGGTGAGCCAGCGGCCGTTGCCTTGAAAAATGCTCTTCTGAGCGGCATTTCCAGTTCAGGCGGCACCTGCTTCGACTGTGAAAATATCACTCTTCCCGTACTTGCCTATACAGGGCGGCTCCTTAACTGTAAGCTTCTTGTATTCGTAAATTCTTCCGATAAAACCGATATACTGATAAAAAACAAAGGACTTCTCCCCCTTACAAGAAGTCAGGAGCGGCTTCTTGAAAGCGGACTGAAACGAGGGGAATATCTTTCCGCAGGCTGGGAAAGCTTCAGCCGCATAAACCGTTTCACAGGTTCGCTCCCTCTCTATACCGCCTTTCTTGATTCAATAACCGACTTTATTACACCCTATAATCTTTATATCAACGCTTCCGGGCGGCTGGGAGCGGAAATATATCTGCCCTATCTTAAAAAGACAGGAAAGGGGAAAACGCCTCTCACCATATCCTTAAGCGAAGACGGAACAAGAGCCGAAATAATCTCCGAGGAAGGAAACCTCAGCTACAACGAAATGATATGTATTGCCGCTTTAAAGGCGGTGGAAAGGGGCGCAGAGGTTGCACTGCCCTTCTCCTTCCCGAGGAGTATAGACGAAATACTGGATTTTTACGGTAAAAAATCTCTCCGCTATTACGCAAGCTCCATGGACAACAGTGACAGCCGTGCCCGCCGTATCGCCTCAAGGCAGACCTTTCTGACCGACGGCTTTGCTCTTGCCATGTCCGTTCTCCGATATCTGTCCGAAAAAAAGCTTTCCCTTTCGGAAATAAAGGATTTCATCCCGATTTCTACTCAGGAAAACCGCTTTATAAGAATAACCTGTCCGCCACAGCGAATCATAAAACGCCTTAAGGCCTCCCCTGAGGAAAATGAAGGCGCAGTATTATCCTCCGACGGAGAAAGAGTCTTTATCCGCTCAAACAGGGACGGCACAGGGCTTTTTCTCTATGCAGAAAGCTTTACCGCCGAAACTGCCTCGGAGCTTTGCGATAAAACCGAGGCTCTTATAGCGAAGGCTATGGAGGAAGAAAGGAATTAACTATATAATCGTTGACATTTTATCTACTTTGATATATAATGTAATGTGTATTGTTTTGTCCCGATTTAAGTATCGGGAATCGTCTGAATTGCGGATTTTACGGCATTAACCTCAGTCAATGCCAAGGATATAAATTGAATATTACCATACTTTATCCCGTATTTTCTTATATGCGGGATACATAAGACGCACGTCGGAGAACCGTCAGTCTGACCTGCGTCCATAACTGAAAGGAATGATATATAATGACAAAGGCTAAAGAAAACAAGACTGCAGCAGCCCCTGAAAATACAGCAGATAAGAAACGTGCCCCTAAAAGAGGCCGTAGTATAAAGAATACCAATACAGCCCCAAAAAAGAACGAGATAAAAAACAGCACCCGTAAAAAAGCCGCCGCTCCGAGAAAGCCTGCGGCTAAGGTGAAGGCTCCTGCCACAAGGACAAGAAAAGTAAAGTCCGAAACCTCAATTCTCGGGGCAGTTACCCCGGGAAGAAAAGCTAAATCGGGAGCTCCCCTTAAAATAATTCCCTTAGGCGGACTTAACGAAATCGGAAAGAATATGTATCTTTACGAATGCGGAAACGATATGATAATCGTTGACTGCGGTCTTGCCTTCCCCGACGACGATATGCTGGGCGTAGACCTTGTAATCCCCGATTTTACCTATGTTATAAAGAATCAGGATAAGCTCAGAGGTATATTCCTTACCCACGGTCACGAGGACCATATCGGAGCCCTCGCTTATCTCCTTAAAAAGGTAAAGGCTCCCGTATACGGCACGAAGCTTACCCTCGGTCTTGTTGAAGGAAAGCTTACCGAACACGGAATCTTATCCGAATGTAACCTTATAGTAGCACAGCCCCGACAGGTAATTCCTGCAGGAGTAATGGACGTGGAATTCATCCGCGTAAACCATTCTATCCCCGACGCTTGTGCCTTTGCTATCCATACCCCTTCGGGAGTAGTTATCCATACAGGCGACTTCAAGGTTGACTATACTCCTATTGAGGGCGGAATTATCGACCTTGCACGCTTCGGCGAGCTGGGAAATCAGGGAGTTCTTGCCCTTCTTTCAGAAAGCACAAACGCTGAACGTCCCGGTTATACCATGTCGGAAAGACGAGTAGGCGGCTCACTCCGCAACTTCTTTGCACAGGCGGAAGGAAAGCGCATCATAGTAGCAACCTTCTCCAGCAATATCCACCGTATTCAGCAGATTATCGACAATGCCGCAATAACAGGCCGTAAGGTTGCCGTATCGGGAAGAAGCATGATAAATGTTCTCCATAAGGCAATCGAGCTCAACTATATAAAAGTGCCGAAGGGTATGATTATTGATATAGACAGGGTAGGAAAGCTCCCTCCCGAGGAGGTTGTAATAATTACAACAGGCAGTCAGGGCGAGCCTATGTCCGCCCTCTCCCGAATGGCGAACAACGAACACCGTCAGGTTACTATCACCCCTCAGGATTTAATCATTATCTCCGCTAATCCTATCCCGGGAAACGAAAAGCTTGTGGGTAGAGTCGTAAACGAGCTTATGCGTGCAGGAGCCAACGTAATCTACGAAGCTATGTATGATGTCCATGTTTCGGGTCATGCCTGTCAGGAAGAGCTTAAAATGATGATTTCCCTGACAAAGCCGAAATACTTCATTCCGATTCACGGCGAATTCAAGCATATGTTCAAGCATACCGAGCTTGCCCGACAGCTTCACATTCCCGAGGAAAACATCTTTATCGCAGGAAACGGCACGGTTATCGAAACTGACGGAAATGAAATGAAGATAACAGGTCAGGTTACTGCAGGACGAGTGCTTGTTGACGGTCTCGGCGTAGGCGATGTAGGCTCCGTTGTTCTCCGCGACAGAAAGCATCTTGCACAGGACGGACTTATTATCGTTGTAGCCTCCATAGAAAAGGCTACAGGAAAAGTTGTTTCAGGTCCCGATATCGTTTCAAGAGGCTTTGTATATGTAAGAGAATCGGAAGAACTCATGGATGAATCCCGCGAAAGAGTCCGTGCAGTACTGGAACGTGAGCTTCAGCCCAACATGCGTGAATGGAACACGATAAAAGGCGATATGAAGGACGCTTTAAGCGGCTTTATCTTCTCTAAAACAGGAAGAAGCCCCATGATACTCCCCATAATAATGGAAATCTAAGACAGAAAGTTTATCGAAAAGAGGTGGTCTGTTTTGAAAAACAATTTCCGTGACGGAGGACTGGTATTATCCATTGTAGCCCTTCTGTCTACGGCTCTGGTCATGCTTATTTTCACCTATTCCTCATCCCTTCAGGCATTCTGTATCTTCGCTCCCGTCCTCTGTATAACAGGCGGCTTTACTATAGCCAAGCTTATCTCAGTAACAAGGCGCAACTTCCAGTATTTCGCCCATATTGATTCGGAAATCGACCATATGGAGCGTATTTCAATGAACAGCATGCCTCTTTCGGTTGCTATAGTTGACAGCGAAAACCGTCTTGTATGGTTCAATAAGGAATTCAGCGAAAGCTTCGAGGAGGAAGCCGAATACGGAAGCTCTATCGAAGCTATAACAAAGCTCCCTCTGGATAAGCTTCTCCAGAAGGAAGGTTATGAAATCAAGTATAAAGCAGGATATTATAAGCTCTATCCTTATGTCCCCGTTGAAGAGGACGCAAAGGAAGTCTATATCATATATTTCTGTGATATAACAAAGCTCAGGACTCTCGAGGTTGAAAAGCGACTGGCACAGCCTGTAGTAATCACCTTCGTAATCGACAGCTACGATGAGCTTTTCAGAGAGAATTCCGAAAGTGAGACCGCTAACGTAACTGTTCAGATTGATAAGCTTCTTGAAGACTTCATCAGCGATACCAACGGTATACTGAAAAAATACAGCAAGGATCGCTTCTGGGCAGTAATCGAAGAGCGTCACGTCCGTGCCCTTATCGAGGAAAAGGTAAAAATTCTTGATAAGGCCCGTGAAATCCAGGCCAGCGACCGTATGAACGTTACTCTTTCTATCGGTATTGGCCGTACAGGAAAAACTCTTGCCGAAAGCGAAAGCTTTGCTAAACAGGCTCTTGATATGGCTCTCGGACGAGGCGGCGATCAGGCGGCAATAAAAACCGAAACAGGCTTCGAGTTCTTCGGCGGAGTATCCAAGGGCGTTGAACGCCGCACAAAGGTCAAGACCCGTATCATCGCAAGCTCTCTCATTGAGGCGATTGAACAGTCCGATGATGTTTACATAATGGGACACCGTTACAGCGACCTTGACAGCGTGGGAGCTTCTATCGGTCTCGCCAGCGCGATAAGAAAGCTGGGTAAGAACGCTTACGCAGTAATAGATAAGTCCACCACCCTTTCTATCCAGCTTTATAATTACATTTACGAAAATGAAAAGGCGTACCAGTGTATTTCCGCACAGGAAGCCACAGAGAATTTCACCGAAAATTCCCTTCTCATTATCGTGGATACCCATAACCCCCAGATAGTTGACGTTCCCGAGCTTCTTGAAATGGCGGAAAAGGTAGTCGTAATCGACCACCACAGAAAGATGATAAATCATATTGATAAGGCTATGATTTTCCATCACGAGCCTTACGCTTCAAGTGCTTCGGAAATGGTAACCGAGCTTCTCCAGTATTTCGGTGACGCAGGAAAAATTTCCTCCTTCCAGGCGGAAGCCCTTCTGGCAGGTATCACCCTCGACACCAAGAATTTCACCCTCCGCACAGGCGTCCGTACCTTTGAAGCGGCCGCCTTCCTTAAAAATCTGAATGCGGATACAATAAACGTAAAGAACTTTTTCTCCAACTCTATCGAATGCTACAAGTCGAAGTCCGAGCTTGTTTCCTCGGCGGCTGTTTACCGAAGCTGTGCTATCGCCGTTACCTCGAAGGTAATGCAGGATATACGCATAGTATCCTCTCAGGCGGCAGACGAGCTCCTCGGTATCTCCGATGTAAAGGCGGCATTCGTTATTTCGAAGACCTCGGGGGATGAAATATCCTTAAGTGCCCGTTCTCTCGGAGCAATAAACGTACAGGTCATTGCAGAATATTTAGGTGGCGGCGGTCACCAGACCATGGCAGGAGCACAGTTCTCCTCCAGTACCGTCGAAGAGGTCACCGACCTTCTTAAGGAAGCTATAAACAAATACTATAACAATCTTAATTCATAAAGAAAGGAATACTGAAAAAATGAAAGTAATTTTACTTCAGGATGTTGCAGGAACAGGAAAGAAAGGCGAAATCAAAGAGGTCAAGGACGGCTTCGCAAGAAACTGCCTTATAAAGAAAAATCTCGCTGTTGAGGCTACAAACCAGAACCTCAATATTCTTGACGGTCAGAAGGCTCACGCTCAGCACAAAATTGATACTGATATTGCCAATGCCAAGAAAATTGCCGAAACTATCGAGGGTAAGATCTACTCAACAAAAATCAAGGCAGGTGCAGGCGGTAAGCCTTTCGGATCCGTTACTGCAAAGGATATCGCAAAAATGATCAAGGATACCGAAAACCTTGATGTTGACAAGAAAAAGATTGTTTGCAAGGATATTAAAACCTTTGGTGTTCACGAGGTTGAAGCTAAGCTTTACAACGGTGTAAGCGCAAAGTTCAAGGTACAGGTTACAGAACTTTAATCCCCTTAATAAAAAAGGGAAAGGAATGATAAAAATGGCGGATTTTGATATTTCCGACGCTAATTTACCCTTTAATATCGACGCTGAGCAGATTATTCTCGGCTCACTTATTATTGACCCTCAGCTTATTTCAAAAGTAAGCGACAAAATTACTCCCGACCATTTCCACATCCGCACCCACAGCGGTATCTACGGGGTTATCAGCAAGCTTTTCGTTTCAGGCGAGGAAATCAATATTGTCAGCGTTATTGAAAACTGCGTAAGACAGAGTATCTTTGACTCAAACGACTCTGCAAGAACATATATTTTCAAGCTTACCGAAAGCTCTGTTGAAACTTCAAGCATTGAAAGCTATGCTCGCATTCTGGAAGAAAAATTCCTGGTGCGCCAGCTGATTT
>JAZSBN010000034.1:0-30370 GCA_045602405.1 Ruminiclostridium sp. | reverse complement strand
GTCAAATACCGGTGTACATACCTTAAAGCCGAGAGCCTTTGCGGCATATCCGAGGTGAACCTCAAGAACCTGTCCGATGTTCATACGGGAAGGAACGCCCAAAGGATTAAGAACTATATCAAGCGGTCTGCCGTCGGGAAGGAAGGGCATATCCTCAACCGGAAGTATTCTGGATACAACACCCTTGTTTCCGTGACGTCCTGCCATTTTATCTCCGACCGAGATTTTTCTCTTCTGAGCGATATAACAGCGAACTGCCATATTTACGCCTGCTGCAAGCTCGTCGCAGTTTTGTCTTGTAAATACCTTAACGTCTACGATAACGCCGCTTTCACCGTGAGGAACACGGAGAGAGCTGTCTCTTACTTCTCTTGCCTTTTCGCCGAAGATAGCTCTTAAGAGTCTTTCTTCCGCAGTAAGCTCGGTTTCACCCTTAGGTGCTACCTTACCTACAAGGATATCGCCGCTGTGAACTTCAGCACCGATTCTGATGATACCGTTTTCGTCCAGATCCTTAAGAGCTTCCTCGCTTAAGTTAGGAATATCTCTTGTGATTTCCTCCGGTCCGAGCTTTGTATCACGGCATTCGAGCTCATATTCTTCAATATGGATAGATGTGTATACATCGTTATAAACAAGCTTTTCGTTGATAAGAACCGCGTCCTCGTAGTTATAACCTTCCCAGGTCATAAAGCCGATAAGCGCATTCTTACCGAGAGAGATTTCACCCTGACAGGTTGCGGGACCGTCGGCAAGAACCTGACCTGCCTTAACAACCTCGCCCTTTTCAACGATAGGACGCTGGTTTACACAAGTACCCTGGTTGGAACGCTTGAACTTGATAAGCTTATACTTGTGTTCCTGACCGTCGTTATCCTTGATTACGATTTCGTCAGCGGAAACTCTTGAAACAACACCATCCTCCTTGGCGAGAACACATACGCCGGAGTCAACTGCTGCCTTATATTCCATACCCGTTCCTACGAAGGGGCTGTTTGTAACCATAAGCGGAACAGCCTGACGCTGCATGTTCGCACCCATAAGCGCACGGTTTGCGTCGTCGTTTTCAAGGAAGGGAATCATAGCTGTAGCTACGGAAACTACCATCTTAGGAGATACGTCCATGAAGTCTACGTTTTCACGATTAACTTCGAGGATTTCGTCTCTTCTTCTTGCAGTAACACGCTTTCTTGCGAAGCAGCCGTTCTCGTCGAGGGGCTCGTTAGCCTGAGCTACTGTATATAAGTCCTCTACGTCGGCAGTCATGTACACAACCTCGTCAAGCACCTTACCTGTAGCCTTGTCCACACGGCGGTAGGGAGCTTCGATAAAGCCGTATTCATTGATTCTTGCAAAAGACGCAAGATAGGAGATAAGACCGATGTTAGGACCTTCAGGGGTCTCGATAGGACACATACGTCCGTAGTGTGAATAGTGTACGTCACGAACTTCGAAGCCCGCTCTGTCTCTTGAAAGACCGCCGGGACCGAGGGCAGAGAGTCTTCTCTTATGAGTAAGCTCTGCTAAGGGGTTGTTCTGGTCCATGAACTGGGAAAGAGGGGATGAACCGAAGAATTCCTTGATTGCTGCAACAACGGGACGTATATTTACAAGATTGTTGAGAGAAATTTTTTCTGTATCCTGCTGGAGGCCGATTCTTTCACGGATTACACGCTCCATACGGGTAAAACCGATTCTGAACTGGTTCTGGAGAAGCTCGCCTACGGAACGGATACGTCTGTTACCGAGGTGGTCGATATCGTCCACGATACCTACGCCTTCACAGAGGTTAATAAAGTAGCTTACGCTTGCATATATATCATCAATAGTGATGTGCTTGGGAACGAGATCGTCGGCACGGAGCTTGAGAGCGTTCTCGATTTCCTCGGCAGTATCGAATTCGTCAAGAATTTCCTTTAATACGGGGAAGAATACCTTCTCGTTGATACCGCACTTGAGGGGGTCGATTTCTGCAGGAATATAAGGCTTGATGTCAACCATGGAGTTACCCATAACCTTAACGATTCTTTCCTCAACCTCAAGGAAAACCTCGCCTACACCTGCCTGCTCAATTTCGAAGCCCTTATCGGTAGTAACCATTTCGCCTGCTTCGGCCATAATTTCGCCTGTCATGGGGTTGATTACGGGCTGAGAAAGCTTATGTCCGATAATTCTGCTTGCTACGCCGAGCTTCTTGTTGAACTTATAGCGTCCGAAACGGGAAAGGTCATATCTCTTAGCGTCGAAGAAAAGGTTGCCTAAATGACCTTCTGCGGATTCAACCGTAGGAGGTTCGCCGGGACGGAGCTTCTTATAAACCTCAAGAAGAGCCTCTTCCTTATTCTTGGTAGTGTCCTTCTGAGTGATAGTCTGTCTGATTCTTTCGTCGTCGCCGAAAAGCTCATAAAGCTCCTCGTCTGTACCCTTGCCGAGCGCACGGACGAAGGTTGTGGCAGGAATCTTTCTGTTCTTGTCTATACGGACATAGAAGATATCGTTGCTGTCCATTTCATATTCGAGCCACGCACCGCGGTTAGGAATAACCTGGGAGGTAAAGAGCTTCTTACCTGTCTTGTCATATTCAAAGCCATAGTAAACGCCGGGAGAACGAACGAGCTGGGATACGATAACACGTTCAGCACCATTGATTACGAAGGTACCGCTGTCTGTCATGAGCGGGAAATCGCCCATGAAGATTTCGCTTTCAGCCACTTCTCCTGTTTCCTCGTTACGAAGACGAGCCTTTACTCTTAAGGGTGCCGCATAAGTAACGTCACGATCCTTACATTCCTCGATAGTATACTTCGGTGTATCGTCTATACGATAGTCAACAAAGCTGAGGACAAGCTTGCCGTTTGAATCGGTAATTGACGAAATATCCTCGAATACCTCTTTGATACCTTCGTCAAGGAACCATTTGTAAGAATTCTTCTGAATTTCAATGAGATTGGGCATATCAATGACTTCATTGATTTTCGAAAAACTCATTCGGGTAGTTTTACCCAACTGTACCGGCTTTACATTCACCATTGGCTTAGATCACTCCTTATTTTTTTGAAAAATATGACCATATTTCACTATTTCCGTTAATTAGTCCATTATAATTCAGTATTTTATTATATATCAATATTTCTCAGTTGTCAAGCAGTTTTTTCCGATTTTTCCAATTTTTTTGAAACTCTCCCATTTGCACTAAAACCGTCCTTTTTTTCACACTTCTATTGTTGACTTTTATGCGTATTCGTGATAATATAATAAAGGTATATATAATATATTACAGCGGAGGCAGAAGTACATGAACGAAAATCTTTCAAAAATAATCGACCTTAGAGTTGAAAAAACAATAAAAAATCTCGAAAAGAACAACATGAAGGGCTATTATGTAAAAACCAGGGAGGAGCTTATAAGCCTTATCGACAGCTTTATTGAAAACGACAGGCTCATTACCTCGGGCGGCTCAATGACCCTTTCCGAAACAGGCATAATCGCCCACCTGAATGATAAATATGCAGGAATTTTCGCCGACCGAGCTTCCTGTAGCACTCCCGAGGAAACCCAGGAATGCTTCAGGAAAGCTTTCATAAGCGACAGCTACTTTATGAGCAGTAATGCAATAACCGAGGAAGGTGAGCTCTATAACGTGGACGGTCAGGGTAACCGTGTTTCCGCAATGATTTTCGGCCCCAAGCAGGTTATCGTTGTAGCAGGCACGAACAAGATAGTTACCGATATGAAGGCGGCGGAAACGAGGCTTGAAAAGATTGCCGCTCCCGCCAATACAGTCCGCCTTAACATGAATACCCCCTGTGCCGTTAAGGGCGAATGCTGTCACTGTCACGGAGAGGACAGAATTTGCTGTACATACGTCCGCTCGGGACAGCAGAGGGTCAAGGACAGAATAAAGGTTATATTTATCGAAGGCGACTTCGGATTTTAATTGAACAAAAATAGCCAAGCACAAGATATCCTGTACTTGGCTTTTTCTATATATTTCTTCGGAAAAGGATGCTGTTCCCTTCCTTCCCGATTCTTTTAACATTCCCCGTAAACTCCTCAATTTCCAGAAGAAGCGAAGCGTCATTGGGCTTACAAAGCTTCTGAAGCTCCTTTTTCGTGAACCTCTCAGGTAATTCCTCAGAAAGAAATACTGCATAATCATTCTTATTTTCAAGTCTGATTTCCCTTATAAGCCTTAAGGGAAGCTTTTCCTTTCTGAGGCCCTTGTATCTTATGCGGCGGTTGTCCTTATAGAAGGTTTTCTGCTCTGTTTCAAGCTCAGCTATTATAACAGTCAGATTAGGATTTGAAAGAAAAGTCTTAATCCTGTAAAGTTCAAGAAAAAACTTCGAATAGTTTCTGTTACTGCGTTTAGAGGAAGAAATTATCTCTCCCGTATTTTCGTTTATTGAGTAATTATTCACAATTTTTTCGTAAGGATATACCACCGTAACATGGCACAGCCTCAGCATTTTTGAAAGCTTCTTCATAAGCTTCGAAAAGGAGCCTGTCTGAATTTCGATAATTCCGTTTTCCCCCGCTATGTCGGCATAAAACTCGCCTATCTTCGCTTCATGGTCCATTTCGCCGCCATAGTAGCATTTCAATGCATTATGTATCGTTTTCTCATTAAGTGTACCGATGGTTGAACGCTTACGGGAGACCGCCTTTTCAACTGCCTGTCCGAACCGCTCGCCGTCAACCTCTTTCGGTAGGGAAACATAATCGAAACAGTCGAAAATCTCACTTTCGATAAACTCAGTAACACCGTAGCTGTCGTTACTTCCGATAACGGCGTTGGCCCTCTCCTTAACCTTCTCAATGGCATTTTCAACGGCATAGCACCTGTCCGAAACAGAAAACATGGGAAGGTCATTTCCGTTATCACCAAAGGAAACTATTTCGTCCGCTCCCGTTATCTCCTTTAACTGAAGAACTGCCTTATCCTTGCCTGCTCTGCTGCTGAAAACCTCATACCAAATTTCGTCGGGCTTGTATACGTCGTGGTAGCATACTCTCGAAAAGCCGTTCCTTCCGTCAAAATATTCGTCGAGAGCGCCAACATCCTTCGGATTCAGGAATACTGCATAGAATATTTCGCCCACAAACATATCCTCGTAGCCATCTACGGGTCGCAGACGCTTATCCTCCTTTCTTTCGGAAAGATAGTGCCTGAGATTTTTAGAGCCCTCTATATAGCTTATTCTTATTTCGCCGTCGATAAAGGAATGAATCATCGGCGTTTCACCGAGCTTTACTGCCGCCTCTTTTAAAAGCTCCGCTTCTTTTTCTGAGGGAACGTTTTTCCTGATATACTCCTTACGGCAGGCATCATATATAAAAACGCCGTTCATGAGTATTACAGGAACATCAAGCTTAACGTCGGACATGATCCGATCCGCCGAAACCGCACTTCTCGCCGTGCAATAAGAAAAGGCTGTACCCGAGGCTATAAAATCGTTCAGCATATCCGCAGTACGGGGCTTAAGCTTACCGCCGCTTCCCAAAAGCGTTCCGTCCAGATCGCTTATATATAAAGTCATAAAATCACCCTTTTTAAAACATATATTTCAATTTTAACATAAATCAGAAAAAAATCAACCCTTGTCAAAATGCACAAATTAGGCAGTAATAATTTTACAAATATTTTTGTGAAATAAAGTTAAATTTTTATCAAAGGACTTGATATTTAGCCCCAAATCCTGTATAATAATTAACGGTACAAAGTATCAATTAAATCTCAGGAGGAATATTCCAATGTCAGTTAAAGTTGCAATTAACGGTTTCGGCCGTATCGGACGTCTCGCTTTCAGACAGATGTTCGGCGCTGAAGGCTACGATGTAGTAGCAATCAACGATCTCACAAAGCCCTCTATGCTCGCTCATCTCTTAAAGTATGATACAGCACAGGGCGGTTACTGCGGTAAGATGGGCGAAGGCCTCCATACTGTAGAAGCTAACGATGAAGCAGGTACAATCACAGTAGACGGTAAGACTCTTACAATCTACGCTAAGGCTAACGCTGCTGAACTCCCCTGGGGCGAACTCGGCGTTGACGTAGTTCTTGAATGTACAGGTTTCTACTGCTCCAAGGACAAGGCACAGGCTCATATCGACGCTGGTGCTAAGAAGGTAGTTATCTCTGCTCCTGCTGGTAACGACCTCCCCACAATCGTATTCTCCGTTAACGAAAATACATTAAAGGCTAGCGACACAATCATTTCCGCTGCTTCTTGTACAACAAACTGCCTCGCTCCTATGGCTAAGGCACTCAACGATTATGCTCCTATCCAGAGCGGTATCATGAGCACAATCCACGCTTACACAGGCGACCAGATGATCCTCGACGGTCCTCACAGAAAGGGCGACCTCAGAAGAGCAAGAGCTGGTGCTGCTAACATCGTTCCTAACTCCACAGGTGCTGCTAAGGCTATCGGTCTTGTAATTCCTGAACTCAACGGCAAGCTCATCGGTTCTGCACAGAGAGTTCCCGTTCCTACAGGTTCCACAACAATCCTTACAGCTGTAGTTAAGGGTACAGACGTAACTAAGGAAGGCATCAACGCTGCTATGAAGGCTGCTGCTTCTGCTTCCTATGGCTACAACGAAGATCAGATCGTTTCCTCCGACGTTATCGGTATGACATACGGTTCTCTCTTCGATGCAACACAGACAATGGTTGCTAAGATTGCTGACGACCTCTACGAAGTTCAGGTAGTTTCCTGGTACGATAACGAAAACTCCTACACATCCCAGATGGTAAGAACAATCAAGTACTTCGCAGAACTCAACTAATTCTGACAGATGATACTTTTAAGGGCAGTCCGATAAGGACTGCCCTTTCTGTATTTATTCAGTCCTCGCTGTATTCGAGGATATCTCCCGGCTGACACTGAAGCACCTTACATATAGCGTCGAGGGTAGAAAAGCGTATTGCGCTTACCTTTCCCGTTTTAAGCTTTGAAAGGTTAACGTTAGCCACGCCCACCCTTTCGGAAAGCTCGTTAAGGGACATTTTCCTATCCGCCATAACACGGTCAAGTCTTAATACTATAGCCATACTTCACCGCCTTATATAGTCTCGTCGGATTCCTGCTGAAGCTTACAGCCGTAGGACAGCACATAAGACACAATACCAAGAATTATTCCTACAATACAGTTTCCGATCGCTATAAACAAGTAATAATGACATATATCTGAAAATGCAGCAGAAAAAAGGTGGGAAACACTCTGAATAATAATACCGAGAAATCCGCTTACACAAAGAGCAATAGAGGCGCCCTTTACCTTATCGGCTATATCATAGCGAAAGGGAGTTTCACCATTTTTCAGCTTTCTGAATATGGAACGTCCGAAATTGAGTGCAGAAGCCATACCCATAAGCAGTACTGCGTTATTGACTGCAAAGGTCAGCACATCGCTCATTTCCGCACCGATAAAGACGGCTATACCAATCACAGCAACAGCAATAATAAAAATCACACTGAATATAACAATACAAAACGCCTCGAAAACCTTACATACAAGCCTGAACTCTTCCTTCTCCTTCTCAAGCGTTCTCTCGTTAACATCAATAACCTTAGCCATAATAACCTCCTGAATGAATAATTCGTAATGTTTAATTTTCAATAAGCTTATCATGACTGTAGTATAACATAGTTATTAACGTTTGTCAATACTTTTTTAATGTTTATCGTTAAATTTTTATGTTTTTTCGTTAATTATCCTTTATTCCCTCCAAAACCTCGGGCATTTCCGTCTCTACCCATTCGCCCTCAACCTTCTCGTACCATTTTTCTTCGTCAATGTCATATTTCAGTTCATCCCTCATCATACGTTGCATATATTCGTATACAGCGTCGGGATCTTCGGCAGTAACACTCACAAGCCGAGGAAGATTCTCAACGCTCACATTACTTACATCAAATACATACACCTTATCGAGACATAGCGGCTCACCCTTTCCCATATCAGGATAACCCCAGCCTGTAAAGGCTATCGTAAGAGTGTCATTTTCAAGTGTAACCGTATAGTCGAGCTTTGCGTAATTTCTGAAGGTGTAACAAACATCCATAGCGTAACACTGGAGAGGGTCGACAATTTCATTATATATCGGCCATTCCTCCATCATTCCGAAGGAAGAGGTGTCCTCAAACCAGGGAGAATTTATCGTATACCCCTCCGCCTGTAAGCGTTCACCCTCATCCTCGCTGAAGCATATATAATGTGTATGGTTATAATAGTTATCCAACGGAATATCAGCTATATATATCGCAAGTCCTATCGCCGCCAAGGCTATAAGCCCCAAAAAAGAGCAGACAATTATAAGTATTATTTTTTTCGTTTTTCTTCTTAAAAGCATATCAACAATCCTCCAATTCAAGCATTTCTATAAATTCAAAAAGCACAGAGGCCTCGCCCTTAAAGCTTACCGAAAAAACATATCCGCCATACTGGAAAAAACCATAGCTCATCTCACCGTTACGATAGAAAATCCCCGACTTGCTATCTGTATGAAAGGAGCTGTATTCAAGCTGTGAAGTGTCGAAATGCTCCATCATTTCATTATATTCCTCCGCAGTATACTGCGTAAGGCGGAAGCTTTCATTACCCAGGTTAAACTCCGTAGTTCTTGTTTCGGGTGAATCGGATATGATTGTGCAGGAGTAAATCTCACTGCCGCATAAACAGGGATAGCTTTCTATTGCTTCGGGAGCATTCTCGCTTAGGTAATCTGTAATCTGTAAGAAAGTGCGGTCGTTAGTCAGCCTGAAGCCGTTTATAAAGGTTATACGATAGAAGCCCATGGCTGTAAGAAGCGTGACTGCCGCCGCCGCAATAACCGCCGTTCTTCTCACGAGGGTCTTTATTTTCCGCCTTGAAGCTTTTATATTATCCCTTCGCTTTCTGATATAATATGGCGTGAATTCATGCTCGGCTATTTCAGGACAGGAGTCGAGAATATCATTTATAAGAAGTTTTTCCTTATCGTCCATTTCACACCTCCAGATAATCCTTAAGAAATTTTCGTGCCGCCCTTATCCTTCGGTAGAAGGTGTGAGAGGAGCAATGCAGAAGCCCAGCACATTCCTCTGCCGAAAAGCCGTAGATAAAGCGAAGGGTTATAGCGTGCTTTATCTCCTCGGGCAGTACGCCTAATGCCTCAGAAAGCTCCGCCGCCGTTATCCTTGAGAACTCCTCCTCGGTAAGAGGCGGAGAATTGAAGCTTAAATCCTCAAAGCTGATAATTCTCTTTTTTCCTCTCAGCATATTAAGAGCAATATTTTTAGTCACCACAGCAAGTAAGGCACAGGTTTTCTCATCGTTTTCAAAGGTAAGCTCCGAAAGCCTTTCTATAATCGTTTCAAAGGCATAATGAACTGCGTCCTCTGCATCGGTACAGTTATGCAGAACACTGTACGCCACGCCGAACATTCGCTTCTCAAACTTAATATAAAGCTCCTCAATAAGCTTTTCCTCATACTTCACCTTACTCACCGCCCTTTAAGTGCCTCTATATATAATAACACATCTGAAGGCATTTTTTTGCAGAAAAACAAAATTTTTAATAAAAAAATCAGCCATTGACAAATTATACCTTCCATGCTATAATGTAAATATAATTTACATATACAGGTGAGGGGTGTAATTATGGCAGACGAAATCTTCGTAAAGGAACCTAAGCGTAAGGAACGTAATCCTGCAGGAGTAATCTCCGTAATCCTTTTTATTGTAGCGATAGTTTTAGCGGTAATTCTCTTCGACAGGCTCTATGTGCCCTCGGGCGATACCTGGGAATACATAAAGCAGAGCTACATTGATGCGATGGAATACGAAATTCCGCCCGAGGATAAAGAGCTGTGGGCAGAAATGAAGGCTTACATGAAAGAATATGAGGCTGTTTCTACCGATTCGGGCTTTATATGCTGGATGACACTCAAGGGATTTTATGAAGAAGAAATCGAACAGGATAAAATCCGTAACGAGAAACAGACTGCCGCCACAGAAACAGCGGCGGAACTTAAAGCTTTTCTGACCGAATGTGCCGCCGACTTCGGACTGACTGAGGATGTAACCGTACAGATAAATTTCCGTTTAAGCTACAATACCGTATACTGTATGCCCTATAGAAGCGAAAACGACTATTCTCTTTCCTATGTCGACCAGGAAATTTTCGATTTTGAAGAATATATAACCGAAAAATCGGAAACCCTTGATTGTCCCGATTATAGCGGCATGGCGGCTCTTATCAAAAACGGCGTTTGTACGGCGGTGGTCTTTATGCCCGATGTTAACGGGGTTCTCGAATTCGGCAAGGATTCTCCTCCCTTCAAAGAGGACGGCACCTTCGACTATGAAGCAGAATGGGGCTGGGGCTCAAGAGGCAACGAGAATAATTATATCTACGGCTTTGCGTAAAAAATATCTTTTAATATCCACTAAAAAAGGCTCCCTCACGGGAGCCTTTTCTCTATTTTCTATATCCTTACTTTCCAAGTGCCGCCTTGGTAACATTAACAATGTTTTCTGCACAGAGACCGAATTCCTTGAGTAAGTCAACTGCAGGGCCGCTGTGACCGAAGCAGTCCTTAACACCGATCTTGATAACGGGAACGGGACATTCCTCTGTAACCACGTTGGCAACAGCGGAGCCGAGACCGCCGATTACGCTGTGTTCTTCAACGGTAACAATCTTGCCTGTTTCCTTAGCCGCCTTGATGATGATATCACGGTCGATAGGCTTGATTGTGTGGATGTTGATGATTCTTGCGTCGATACCCTGCTCAGCGAGAGCCTTGCCTGCCTCGATAGCTTCGCCAACCATGAGACCTGTAGCGATAATTGTGATATCCTTGCCATCCTTGACCTGAACACCCTTGCCTACCTCGAACTTGTAGGTAGCCGCGTCGTTGAATATAGGTGCGGCAAGTCTGCCGAAGCGCATGTATGTGGGGCCAACATAGTCTGCCATAGCTAAAACTGCTGCCTTAGCTTCAACATCATCAGCAGGGTTGATAACTGTCATGTTGGGGATAGCTGTCATAAGTGCGATATCCTCGTTACACTGGTGGGAAGCGCCGTCCTCACCTACAGAGATACCTGCATGAGTAGCACCGATTTTTACGTTAAGGTTAGGGTAGCAGATGCTGTTTCTTACGATTTCAAAGGCTCTGCCTGCCGCAAACATAGCGAAGGAGCTTGCGAAAACGAGCTTGCCTGTAGAAGCGAGACCTGCCGCTACACCCATCATATTTGCCTCGGCAATACCGCAGTCAAAATGCTTGTCGGGATATGCCTTCTTAAAAATACCTGTTTTTGTAGCCGCCGCAAGGTCAGCGTCGAGAACAACAAGGTCGGGACGCTTTTCAGCCAGCATTACGAGACCTTCGCCGTAGCTTTCACGAGTAGCTTTCTTTTCCATATCTAAAAAATCCTTTCTCTTACTTCTCTAATTCTTCGAGCTTAGCCTTTAATTCGCCCATTGCTGTGTTGTACTGTTCCTCGTTGGGTGCAGCACCATGCCATGCAACGTTGTTTTCCATGAAGGAAACGCCCTTACCCTTTACGGACTTCTGAATAATAACAGTAGGCTGGTTAGCGATAGTTTCAGCTTCGTTGAAGGCCTTTTCAATTTCATCGAAATCGTGGCCGTTGATCTTGATAACGTGCCAGCCGAAAGCGGCGAACTTTTCATCGATAGGATAGGGACTCATAACGTCGCCGATTGCACCGTCAATCTGAAGGTTGTTGTTGTCAACCACAAATACAAGGTTGTCAAGCTGATAATGAGCCGCAAACATAGCGGATTCCCATACCTGACCCTCCTGAATTTCGCCGTCACCGAGGATAGCGTAAACCTTATAGGTATCGTTAGAAATCTTGCCGGAAAGCGCCATACCGCAAGCCGCAGAAACACCCTGACCGAGAGAGCCTGTGCTCATGTCTACGCCGGGAACCTTTCCGAGAACGGGATGACCCTGTAAGCGGGAATCAATCTTTCTTAATGTCTTTAATTCTTCTACGGGGAAGAAGCCTCTGTAAGCGAGGCAGGAATAAAGTGCAGGAGCAGTATGACCCTTGGAGAGTACAAGTCTGTCTCTGTCTGCCATTGTGGGGTCTTCGGGGTTCACGTTCATTCTCGCCATATAGAGATAGGTTAAGGTATCAGCCACGGAAAGAGAGCCGCCGGGATGACCTGCCTTAGCGTTATAAACGCCCTCAATAATGCCCATTCTGACCTTTGTCGCAGTTATTTCAAGCTGCTTTTTTAAAGTTGCGTCCATATTGACCTCCTGTATTTTAACCGCAGTCCTGCGGCATATTAAAGACGATTTCTCGTCAAAGCTTACTTATTTTAAATCGCAGATATAGCCTGTACCTGTCTGATATCCTCTCATATTGGATAAATCGGGAGCGATACCCCATGCCTTCGCCATAGCGTGAACATTCTCGGTATCGGGGAATCTTGCCGTTTCCCAGTCGCAATCAGTATCCGTAATAAAATCAACGTATCCGAGAGCGGCTTCCTCTGCTGAAATATCGCCTCTGTTGAGATAGATTTCTCCTCTTTCGCCTATCCAGCCGTAGCCTCTTACCATCTGACCGTTTATGTATCTTGCCCAGACGTGTAAATCAACCACACTCTGAGTAGCGAAGCAGGACATTTCGCTGAAGCTTGCCGCCGCCTTATCAAGTGCGGCAATTTCCATATCAACGCTTCTCATAACGCCGAAGGGAATGTATCCGATTACGAGAATATATCCGTTTACCTCGGGAGAAACGAAAGCCTTTGTCATAAAGTTTCTGTCAGTTTCAAGAATACCGCTTTCCCAGTTGGCTTCCTTCGGATTTTTAAGTCCAAGTCCCTCAATAACCTTTTCGGGAGAGCTTCCCTTTATACAGAGCCAGCCTGCCTTATGAGCGAAGCTTCGGGGAAGGTCGGGAATGGTATCATAGGGAGAGGCTGACTGGTTTACAGGTGCCTTATACTGATTTGCGGCAGGTCTACCACCTGTAGGAATTGCGTTATCAAGTCCTTCCTTCACCTTTTCGGTAACGACCTCGGTAACCTTTCGTGCAACTGCTCTTGTTGCCGCTCTTTCTGCCGATTTAAGAATCGAATCAAAAAATCCCATTTTAAAGTCCTTTCAGATATTCAATAACCTGTGAAACAGGCGAGCTGTTATTGTCTCCTACAACAAGCTTTGCGGCACTCTTCACGCTGTCTAATGCATTAGCCACAGCTACGCCCAGATCAGCGTCTTTCACCATATCGTAATCATTTCCGTAATCGCCCATGGCTACGGTAAATTTGTCCTGAAAGCCGCCGTATTCGAGAAGCCGCTTATATCCCGAGCCCTTACTTATACCCTCGGGAAGCATCTCATAATACATAGGCGAGGAGTGAACCCAGTTCACAAATTTATTGCAGTCTGTTTTCGTAAACTCAATTATCCTGTGAATTTCCTCGGGAGGATAAGCGATAAGTACCTTAAGCCAGTTTTCGGCAGGAACCTCGTCAATACTGCACATCACTGGCTCAATATGCTCAATTTCCATGTGTTCACGGACAGTTTCATTATAATTGGTAACATAAACGAGCTTTTCGTGAAGTATCTCTATACCTATATCGGGGAATTTTTCGCCGAGGATTTTAATGTATTTCCTTGCACAGGAAGGCATAGAGCTATGCCAGAGAAACTTGTCCTTATCGAAATCGTACACCGTCGCACCGTTAAAAATAACACAGGGGGTATGAATATCAAGCTTTTCTATAATAGGCCGTGCCATAGCGTAGCCTCTTCCCGTGGCAACAGCAAAGGTACCGCCCTTGCTCCTGAACTCCCTGATAGCCGCCATATCCCTTTCGGAAATATTTTTCCTGTCATCAAGAAGCGTACCGTCAAGGTCGGTCAATATAATAACTTTACTTAAATCCATATTATTTTTCAATACTCCGTAAAAATTTTCGGAAATATTCGGGCAGCTCGCTGTCAAATTCAAGATATTCTCCCGTTACGGGATGAATGAAGCCGATTTTCTTTGCGTGAAGACACTGCCCCATGAGGGATTTCGGCTTACCGTTTCCGTAAACCTCGTCTCCAGCAACGCTGTGACCGATATATGCCATGTGCACCCTTATCTGATGAGTGCGGCCTGTTTCAAGCCTCAGTTTCATGTGAGTGTAATTGCCGTAATTCGCTAAAACTGTGTAATGAGTTGTGGCATTCCTGCTGTTTTCGGGGGTAACGCACATTTTCTTACGGTCGATTTTATGCCTTCCGATAGGTGCGTCAACAGTACCGCTTTCCTTGACTGAGCCATTTACAACCGCCTCATATTCGCGAGTGAAGCTATGCTCCTTTATCTGAGCCGCAAGCCCGTTATGAGCCGTATCGTTTTTCGCAACAATAAGAAGTCCGCTTGTGTCCTTATCTATCCTGTGGACAATTCCGGGGCGAATTTCGCCGTTTATTCCCGAAAGGCTGTCCTTACAGTGATACATAAGTGCATTCACCAGAGTTCCCGAATAATGCCCGGGAGCGGGATGAACCACCATCCCCTTAGGCTTGTTCACCACAAGCAGATGCTCGTCCTCATAAACTATATCGAGAGGTATATTCTCGGGCAGTATGTCCGCCTCTTCGGGCTCAGGTATATTTATATATACCCTGTCCCCCGTCTTAAGCTTATAATTCTTACCCTCTGCCTTATCGTTTACGAGACAGCAGCCGCTTTCAATAAGCTTTACCGCTCCGCTTCGGGTAATCTCTCCACCGCTTTTTTCGGAGATGAATTTATCGAGCCTGTCTCCCGACGCTTCGGCAGTATACCAAAGCTCATTCATTTTTGTTCACGCCTTCCGCTTCGGTTTTTTCCGCAGAGGAAGCGGCTTTTTTCTCCCTGCTTTCCTTTACGTCCTCGATAATAACAAATATAATTATAAAAATTCCGCCTAAAACAGCACATATATCAGCGAAATTGAATATTGCAAAGTTAATGATTCTTACATCTATAAAATCTACTACATAGCCGAGAAATACCCTGTCGATAAGGTTTCCGAGACCGCCGCCTGCGAGAGCCGCAAGAGCGAAAAGCATTCTCTTCGATTTAACCTTACCCGAAAAAATATACCATTCCACGAATGCTATAAGAATAACGGGTATAGCTACAAGAATAAAACGCTGTCCCTCTAAGAGACTGAAGGACATACCCGTATTTTCACAGTAGGTCAGATTCAGCCACTCCGTATCTCCGAATTTAATGAGAGGTACCGAGCCTAAGGGCTTTAAATAGGTAACGGTGAGCCATTTTGTAAGCTGGTCAATTCCCACGATAACGAGAGAAACCGCCACCGAGATTATATTAAGAACAAGAGTCTTATTTTTCAAGACTTCCTCCTATAACGTAACGGCGAGCCATACATAAAATATGTATGGCTCCGCCACATTTATTTATCAGCCGATAACCTTAGCGCATCTTTCGCAAAGCTCGGGATGACCTGTACCTACAAAATCGGAGTAGGTCCAGCAGCGTTCGCACTTACCGCCTTCTGCCTTAACGACAGTAACGGAAAGTCCTTCAACCTCACCCTTGAATTCGCCTTCGCCTTCACCGATTTCAACCTTGGAAACGATGAATGCCATAGCAAGCTCAGGAAGAATATCGCTTAAATCGTCATTTGTATGAAGAATAACCTTAGCCTCGAGAGACTTACCGATTACCTTTTCGTTACGCTTCTTTTCGAGAGCAACAAGCACATCATCACGGATAGCGTGAATCTTGTCCCACTTAGCTGTGTCGATAGCTACGCCTGTCTTTTCGGGCATCATGTTGAATACAACATTTCTTGCGTCGTCATTCTTGCTCTTGGGAAGCTCCTGCCAGATTTCATCGGCAGTAAATGTAAGGATAGGAGCGATGAGTCTTGTTAAACCGCTTAAAATGATGTACATTGCAGTCTGTGCGGCTCTTCTGAGTTCGCTGTCTTCCTTTTCACAGTAAAGTCTGTCCTTGATAATATCGAGATAGAAGCTGGACATATCTACTACGCAGAAGTTGTTGAATGCGTGGTAAGCGTGATAATAGTCCATAGCCTCATAAGAGGTCTTTACCTTTTCGATAAGCTCGTCAAACTTTGTAAGAGCCCACTTATCGATATCGGTAAGCTTATCGAAGGAAACCATGTCGGTATCGGGATTGAAGCCCTTACCGTTACAAAGGTTACCGAGAATATATCTTGCAGTATTTCTGATTTTTCTGTAGGTTTCGGAAAGCTGCTTTAAAATATCCTGGGATACTCTTACGTCGCTGTGATAATCGAGAGAGGTTACCCAGAGACGGAGTACGTCGGCACCATACTGGTTGATAACTTCCTCGGGAACAATGTAGTTACCCTTGGACTTGGACATCTTTTCGCCCTTACCGTCAACAATCCAGCCGTGAGTACATACTGCCTTATAAGGAGCATGACCTGTTGTAGCTACGGATGTGAGGAGCGAGCTCTGGAACCAGCCTCTGTACTGGTCACAGCCTTCTAAATAGAGGTCAGCGGGAGAAGAGAGATAATCTCTTTCGTCCATAACTGCCGCCCATGTACAGCCTGAGTCAAACCATACGTCGAAGATATCCATTTCCTTTGTGAATTCGCCGCAGCCGCATTCGCACTTAACGGAAGCGGGAATAAATTCGGAGGGATCCTTCGAATACCATGCGTCGGAGCTTTCAGCACGGAAAAGGTCGGAAATAGCCTTTATTGTTTCGGCATTAACGATAGCCTTGCCGCAGTCCTTACAATATAAAATCGGAATCGGAACGCCCCAGCGTCTCTGACGGGAGATACACCAGTCACTTCTGTCGCGCACCATGTTCTTGATACGTTCCTCGCCCCAGCCGGGAATCCAGTTTACTTCCTCGATAGCCTTAACAGCCTCGTCAGCAAACTTTTCAACGGAACAGAACCACTGTTCGGTAGCTCTGTAGATAATGGGCTTATGACATCTCCAGCAGTGAGGATAGGGATGGACAATCTTTTCGATAGCTAAAAGCATGTTTGTATCTTCAAGCTTCTGAGCGATAGCCTTGTTGGCGTCAGCAGTTGTAAGGCCCTTGAATTCTCCTGCCTCCTCGGTAAGATAACCCTTAGCGTCTACAGGAACGATAACATTGAACATTCCCTTATACTTGTTACATACCTCATAGTCCTCAAGACCGAAGCCGGGAGCTGTATGAACACAGCCTGTACCGCTTTCGAGAGTAACGTGGTCGCCTACGATGATGGGAGACTTTCTTCCCATGAAGGGATGGTCTGTTTCGATAAGCTCAAGGTCGGAGCCTAAGATTGTACCAACAGTAGTATACTTCTTTATGCCTACTGCATTCATAACAGCAGGAACAAGCTCTACCGCCATAAGTAAATATTCACCGAAGGACTTGCTTTCCTCGTCCTCAACGTGAACGAAGGTATATTCATAGTTAGGACCTAAACAGATAGCGAGGTTTCCGGGTAAGGTCCAGGTTGTTGTGGTCCAGATTACTGCGTAAGCCTTGGAAAGGTCAACGTCGATACCGTCAAGCTTACCCTTGGCGTCGGAAATCGGGAACTTTACATAGATAGAATGACATTCATCATCCTCATATTCGATTTCTGCTTCCGCTAATGCAGTATTACAGTCGCCGCACCAGTAAACAGGCTTAAGTCCCTTATACATGAGACCCTTTTCAGCCATCTTTCCGAATACTTCAACCTGCTTAGCCTCAAATTCAGGTCTGATTGTGAGATAGGGATCTTCAAAATCGCCCCATACGCCGAGACGCTTGAACTGAGCCTTCTGGTCGTCGAGACAGGACATAGCGAACTCACGGCAGCACTTTCTCAGTTCAACAGGATCGATTGCGCTGTCCTTGCCGATCTGCTTTAACGCCTTAAGCTCGATAGGAAGACCGTGACAGTCCCAGCCGGGAACAAAGGGAGCCTGATAGCCTGTCATGGACTTATACTTAACGATAATATCCTTTAAAACCTTATTAAGAGCGGTACCCATGTGGATGTTTCCGTTCGCATAAGGAGGGCCGTCGTGAAGAATGTACTTGGGGAGGCCCTCGTTCTTCTTCTGAAGCTCATAGTAAAGTCTGTCCTTGTCCCACTGTTCAACCCATGCAGGTTCTCTTGCAGGAAGATTACCTCTCATGGGGTAATTGGTCTTGGGCAGATTAAGTGTTTCGTTGAAATCCTGTGCCATTTCTGTAATATCCTTTCCTTTGTCAGTTTATTTTCTTTTCTTTTTACCGGAATGGTGATTATTATTGTTGTTATTATTGCCGAATTCAAGCTTCTCAAACTTGGACTTGTTTCGTACAGGCTTATTATCGTTAAGGAAGTCGGGTGCTCCGTCATCCTCGGCTGTATCAAAAGCGTTATCTACAGTAAATCCGCTTTCTTCAACCTCGATTGATTCAGTCTCCTGTACCTCGATATCGGAGAAGGAATCTACCACCTTTATATCGGAATCGTCTTCGCCTGCTGTTTCTTCCGCTGCTTCGGGAATGTCCTCAACAACAGGAAGCTCCTCTCCCTTCTGGGAAGCAATAAGCTCACGAAGAGTAGAGGAATCATGTTCCGCTACAACGCCCTTGACAAATTCGTTTTCACAAGCTTCGGGAATAGCCTTGATGAATTCCATGTGGCTTGTATATTCTACGATAAGACGTGTTCTGAAATCTTCAGCCTCACGCTTGGTTCTTGCAAGAACCTCCTTATCGAGTTCAGTCTGAATCATCATTTCTGTATGGATATCGTCAGCAGCCTTCTTAGCTTCTGCTTCAATTCTTTCCTTTTCGGCAAGAGCGTCGGCGATAATCTGCTGTGCTTCTTCCTTGCGTGCCGCAACCTCGTCCTCAGCCGCCTTTATCATTTCATCGGACTGCTGCTGTGCGTCGCCGATAATATTCTGTGCCTTTTCCTTAGCGTCGGCAATAATTGAATTACCCTGCTTCTGTGCACCGAGAAGAGCATCCTTTAATGCGTCCTCGTCGTTACGGTATTCTCTTATCTTATCCTTACATACCTCAAGCTTTTCGCTTAATTCGTCGTTTTCTCTTCTTAACTTATCAAATTCTCTGGCCACGTCGTCAACATATTCGTCAACTTCTTCCTTCTTATAGCCCTTAATCGCCTCAGAAAACTTTCTATTAAGAATTGCGTCCATTGGTATAACCTCCTGTTAACTGTATTTTTTTAGGGGGATACGAAGGCGTCCTTTTTTTGTCTGTGCCGCACCTTCGCAAACGGCATACTTGCCGTATCCTCTAAGAGTGAGTATATCTCCCTCGGAAACGGTCTTGCTTATATTACTGCATTCGGAATAATTTATCATCAGATATCCCGCTTTTATAAAATCAGATGATTTCTCTCTGCTGAGTCCCGTAACTGCGCCTACTATGCAATCAGCTCTCATAGAAGCCGCAATAACGGCAATATCTTCAAACTGTGGCTCGGGAAGCGGTTTAATAAGCCCGTCGGTAACAGTAACTCCTGTCCGTCCGACGCAGGTAACACAATCAATAATAAGATCTCTCGCTGTCTTTGTGCAGAACACTGCCGCAAAGCCCTCGCCCACAAAAATATCTCCTATCATCTCCCGCTTAAGACCAAGCCCCATGAAGGAACCGAGAAAATCCCTGTGTCCCGGGGTATCGCTTTTACGGAAGGTAAAGCTAAGGGGGTAAATCGGGAATTCCTCTTCATCCCCATAAGCCGAAACGAGAAGCATTTTTCTTACACAGAAATCCGAGCCTCCGAAAAAACGGTAGGAAACACCGCCGCGGCGTTCAAGCAGTTTCTGCGCAAAAAACTGCTCCTGCTCATTAAGAAATGAGGTAAAAACGGGGCGTCCTCTTTTTTCGGAAAGCTCTGAAAGGTCGTTGATCCTTATCTCTACAGACTGCTGTACAGAAATATCCTTCATCAGATAAAGTCTGCGTTGCTGCCGAGTTCGTCTATCATATCGCCGGATATATCAACGTTTACGGGAACGATAATATATGTAGTGTTGGCGATTCTCTTTAAATCACCGTCAGCCGCATAAGCAACACCGCCTAAGAAGTCGATAAGACGGTTAGCTACATCCTTGTTTGTGTTGTCGAGGTTAAGAACGACTGTTTTCTTGTTCTTGAAATGGTCTGCGATTGCCGCTGCATCGCTGTACTTTTCAGGCTTTACAACAATTACCTGAAGATGTGTAGTAGCAGGAATGCTTAAAGTCTTGCTGCTCTTGATAGAGGGCTTGATGCTGCCGTAATCGTCATCAAAATTGATAGCAGAAGGCATATCGTTTGCGTAATCGCCTTCGTTTTCATAACCGTCGTCGCCGCTACCTACGCCGATTGTTCTCTTTAATGAATCCATGAAACCCATAAAAAGTATCCTCCCAATTAGTATTTCCTGTATCCATACAGTAAGCTTCCAATTCTTACTATATTTGAACCATATTTTATTGCCGTTTCAAAATCTCCCGACATACCCATTGAAAGGGTGTCGAAGAGAAAACGGCTGTCGCCCGTGGTCTTTGCTTTCATGCCTGAGAAAAGCTCCTGCATTTCCGCAAAATACCGTTCCGAGCTTCCGTTGATATCCACAGGCGGAATAGTCATAAGTCCGCGTATTCTTACACCGCCGAGCTCTGACGCCTCGTCAATGAAGCCTTCCAGCTCTGCGGGAGAGATGCCGCTCTTACTTTCCTCGCCGCCTATGTTTATTTCAACAAGTATATCCATAATTCTTCCGCAGCCAATGGCACGCTTACTTATCTCGGAAGCAAGCCTTATGCTGTCAACGGAATGAATCATACTTACCTTATCGATAATGTATTTTACCTTATTGGTCTGAAGTCCGCCGATAAAATGGACCTCCGCCGATTTGTCGTAGCTGTCCCGCTTGTCCATGAATTCCTGGACGCGGTTTTCACCGAGGAGCTTTACTCCTAAGCCTACCGAATGATTTATAAGCTCGGGAGAAACGGTTTTGGTAACCCCCATTATCCGTATTTCATCCGTTCGTCCTGCCTTTAATTTTGCAGCCGCCACTCTTTCGGAAATACGCTTATAGCTTTCGCTCACCTCAGCGAAACGCTCATCCGATAATCTTTCCGTCATATAAATCCTTTCCCTCCACTATTACAGTATCGTATAAAGATATATATCCGTCTGTGTCCGTGGTATCCTCCACGAGAGTATAGTCCTCTTCAGAAATAATCTGTCTTATTTTCTTGAACTTAACTACAATACCGTCAAGAACATAAACGCCTACCTGTTCATTTTCACCTTCGCCGTCTACACGGATCGAGTCGGTAGGAATACGTATACCGGTATAATCGTCCATAAGAAGCTTACACTGTGCAACTCGGCTGTCGATAAAATCCGCCAGGAACATATCACATTCAAATACTGCAATACTGCTTCCGTCGGGCTGACGTTCAAGGCTGATGATATGTGCCTTGACATTCTGCTGTGATGAGCCGATACGGAGAGTTACATAAGCACCCTCGAACACCGTACCGAGACGTACCGTATCAAGCACCGCCACCATATACCAGTTGTATCCGCTTATAAGCTTTCCTATAACGCCGTTGGGGTTTTCATATTCCGTTTCATCAAGAATGATTTTATTTATCTGTTCTTTTGTGAGGTCAAAAACATTACTGCTGTTAAGCTTGTTTTCATATCCGTCAACCGTACTTATGAAGTAGCCTGTCTCACCTATGGAGATTTCATAAGGCTCCGAGGATATTTTTCCTCTGAGCTCCGCAATACGGCTGTCTATCTGTCTTATCTTTTCATCGTAGGAAACTTCCGTACCCTTGACGATATCTCTTTTACTGCGTAAATTGAGCATATCGCTCTTTATCTTAGAGGCGGAACGATAGTCACCGTCATAAAGATACTGCATAAGAAGAGAATGCTTTTCGGCTATCTGGGCGGAGAAGGATTCAAGCTGTGAGGTATCCGTTCCCACTAACGCCTCTGCGTCCACAAGTACGGCTCTCTGCGATGTAAGCTCGTCAATCTCCTGCTGATATGCGATGTCATTACGGTTTCCGTAAACCTCAGCAATAACCGAGTTCTTTGCTATCTTCGACCCGTCGGCATGAGTATAGTTTATAACGCCTCTAACGGGATAGGAAACGAGCTTCTCGTCTCTGACATAAATTCCCTTGAAGCCTATGGTATCAGTAGTTGTATAAAGCGTAGCAACCTCTGTTCTGATAGGGCTACTGAAGTAAATAACGACCTGGCTTACTACCATGATAATAAAGAAAACACCTATCAAAAGCCAAATAATCCTGGTAGTAAGGGCTCTTTTTTTATCTGATTCAGCCATATCGGTTCACGCTTATTCCTTGTCCTCGCCCTCTTCCTTTTCGAAAGCGTCAAGGAGAGAGATGGGTCTTAAGGGAGTGATTGTAGAAATAGCGCCCTTGTAGATAAGGTTCTGCTTTCCTTCGGTATCAAGAATTACGGTATAATTATCGAAGCCCTTTACAATTCCCTTGAACTGAAATCCGTTTGTAATATAGATAGTTACAGGAATACGATCCTTTCTTGCCTGGTTTAAAAATACGTCCTGTAAGTTGATGTCCTTTGCCATAATCTTATCCTTTCATTTTACACAAAAACATATCATCAGGGCCCAACAGCCCATGATAATTATTTATAAAAAGTATTATAACATACTTTTCTGAAAAAAGCTATATTTTTTTAGTATTTTTTCAGCATTTTTTATAATTTCATCATATTTGGTAGTTTCATCAGCCGAAATTAGGCTAATTCTACTATCTTTGCGGAACCAGGTAAGCTGTCTTTTAGCATAATTTCTGGTTTCCTGCTTAAGATGCTCGACGCATTCCCCGAGAGGCTTCTCCCCATCAAAATAGGGCTTAAGCTCCTTATAGCCTATCGCCTGAGAGGCTGTAACGTAATCGTCGTGGGTGAAAAACTCCCTCGCTTCTTCAAGAAGCCCCATATCGAGCATTATATCCACACGCTTATTTATCCTGTCGTAGAGAATCTCTCTGTCCCAGTCTATCATAAGCATACAGGGCTCATAGGGCGAAGGATTTCTTCTGCTCTCCGCCTGAAGCTCTGTCATAGTCTTTCCGCTTATATGATAGACCTCGAGAGCTCTTATAACCCTCGAAAGATTGTTTTCGTGCAGTCTGCCTGCACTTTCGGGGTCTATTTCACGAAGCATATCCAGCAGGGCGGAGTTGCCCTTTTCTTCGGCGATTTTTCTGAGCCCTTCGCGGTATTCGTAATCGCTTCCCGTGTCGTCAAATTCTATATTATCCACAAGAGAGTTGATGTAAAGCCCTGTTCCTCCGCAGATTACAGGAAGCTTTCCTCTTGCCGCAATATCCGCTATCACCTTTCTCGCTTCTGCCACATAATCCGCAACGGAATACCCCTCGGTAGGCTCAAGAAAATCCATGAGGTGATGAGGTATACTCTCCTTCTCCTCCTCGGTAGGCTTCGCGCTGGCGATATTCAGCTTCTTGTATATCTGCATCGAATCCGCGGAAACAATTTCGCCGTTAAAACGCTTCGCTATATCTACGGCAAGCTTCGTCTTACCCGAAGCGGTAGGGCCGCATACCACAACAATGAAAATCTTATCCATAATTCTATACTTTCAAATCCTATCAGACGATTCTGCTGAAATACCTTTCAATTTCCCTTTCGGTAAGCTTTATCATAACAGGCCGACCGTGGGGACAGAATCTTATCCTTTCATCCTTCCATACCTCTTCGGCAAGAAGCGTAAGCTCCGTGATACTGTTATCGTCATGAGCCTTTATGGCAGACTTGCAGGCACGGCTGTGCTGTAAATCGTCGTATATCTCCTCTATTACCGAGGTACTGCCCTTTTCCAGCAGATTGGCCGCCTTAAGAAGTATTTCCGAGGGAGCTATGCTTCCGGTAAAAGCAGAAGGCGAAGCGGTAATTTCCGCCGTACTGCCGCCGCTTAATATCACATCAAGTCCTATACCGTCAAGAAGCTCCTTATTCTCCTGAAGAGCGCTGTACTGCCCTACCGTAAGGGTTACAAATTCACTTTCCGCAAGAAGCTGTGATGAAGCCAGAAGCTCCTTTCTCTGTCTCTCGAAATTTAAACGCTCATGAGCGGCATGCTTATCTATAAGAATCATTTCGTTTCCACATTCGCAGACAATATAGGTCTTAAACAGCTCGCCTATAACCCTTATGGGAGTTTTTTCCTCCTCCTCGGTTATGAAAGGCTCCGAAGCCTTCTGAACAATTTCTGCTTCTCTTACAGGAGCAGTTTCGGTAGCCGCCTTCGTTATATATTTAAAGCTTCTGTCCTCCGCCTCGTCACATTCCACAACCACCTTCGGCTTAGGAATAAACAGGCTTTTTTCTTCCGCAGGCTTTTCCTCGGAAAGTCTCTGCTGTACAAAGGGAGCATCCTGTTTCACCGTTTCGATAGGCTTTATCTCGGAACGAAGATAGACAGGCTCGGTATTTATCCCGAAAAGTCTTTTCTGTTCGGTAGGCTCTGCTTCTGCAGGACTGCTCTCAGCCGCTTTTTCTATCGCCTGAGTCGCCTTTTCCAGCATAATTCTTGCAGCAGGTCTTGTATCGGGCTTTTCCTCGGGTATCTCAGGCTTACTGAGCTTAATCTCCCTGCCGTTATCCCCGTTCAGTACGGCATTTCTTACAGCGAAATGAACTGCGTCAAAGACATTCTTTTCATAGGCAAATCTTACCTCGGTTTTCGAGGGGCTTACGTTTACGTCAAGAAGCTCGGGAGATATCCCTATATTAAGAACACAGGCAGGAAATTTTCCCGTCATTATATTATTTCTGTAGCCCTCCTCGAGAGCAGTCATGCATATAACGGAACGGACATATCTTCCGTTCACGAAGAAATACTGAAGCGACCTGTTGGAACGGGTAAAAAGCGGTGAGGAAATAAAGCCTGTTACAGTAATACCGTTAAGACTGAAATCCACAGGCAGCAGGCTTACAGCGAACTGCTTTCCGAAAACCGCATAGATAGCCGCATAATAATCGCCGTTTCCGCTTGTATCACGGACAAGCTTGTTATCACGGATAAACCTGAAGGAAATTTCAGGGTGAGCGAGAGCCAGCTTATCTACAAGAGCCTGAATCTGGTTACCCTCGGTAACGTCTTTTTTAAGGAACTTCTGTCTTGCGGGAACGTTATAAAATAGATCGCGGATTATGAAGGTCGTTCCGTCGGGACAGCCCGTTTCCTCATGCTCGGTTATTTCGCCGCCGCTTATCTTGAAGCTTGTTCCCATAGGTGAAGCCGCCTCCTTCGAAAGCACCTCTACTCTGGATACCGCCGCTATCGAGGCAAGAGCCTCGCCGCGGAAGCCGAGGGTAAAGATCCTGTCCAGATCCTCGGCGGATTTTACCTTACTTGTGGCATGACGAAGAAAGGCGGTAGGAATTTCCTCAAAGGCTATTCCCGAGCCGTCGTCCGTAACTCTCATATATGTACTTCCGCCGTTTTTGATTTCGACGGTTATATGTCTTGCTCCTGCGTCGACAGCGTTTTCCACCAGCTCCTTAACCACAGAGGCAGGTCTTTCTATAACCTCGCCTGCGGCTATGAGCTCAAAAACGCTTCTGTCAAGAAGATTTATCTTCGCCATTTATCCTCCGATTATTCAAGCATCCGCTTGAATTCCTCAAGCTGTGCGTAGGCCTCACGGGGCGTAATATTATCCATGTCCAGGTTCTTTATAGCCTGGATAACGTTCTTACGGGCAATAGCGGAAAAGTCGTACTCTTCCTCCTGTTCCTCCTCGTTAAGCCGTTTTTCAAGGTCTATCTTAGACCCCTTTTCTATTTCAGAGAGAGCGATTTTCGCCGCCTCTATTACCTTATTGGGCAGTCCTGCAAGCTTGGCAACCTCGATACCGTAGCTGTTATCGGTACCACCCTCGGTAATCTTATGCAGGAACTTTATATCGTCGCCCTTTTTCATAACCGCAACGCTGTAATTTCTTATACCCTTATTATCCTTTTCGAGAGCGATAAGCTCATGATAATGGGTAGCGAAAAGGGTCTTACAGCCTATCTTGTTGTTTATGTATTCGGCCGCCGCCTTAGCTATGGACATGCCGTCGAAGGTAGAGGTGCCTCTGCCTATCTCGTCAAGGATTACAAGACTCTTGCTCGTTGCGTTTTTCAGTATCTCTGCCACCTCGTTCATCTCTACCATAAAGGTGGATTGTCCTGCCGTAAGGTCGTCGCTGGCGCCTACTCTTGTGAAAATCTTATCCACAATTCCTATTCTTGCCGATTTTGCAGGAACAAAACAGCCAATCTGAGCCATAAGAGTAATTATGGCAACCTGTCTCATGAAGGTTGATTTACCTGCCATATTGGGGCCTGTTATAATGAGAAGTCTGTTATCCTTAACGTCAAGGTGAGCGTCATTGGGAGTAAAGGGAGCGTCTCTTCTCATTTTTTCGATTACGGGATGTCTGCCGTCCTTTATCTCAATTACGCTTTCAAGAGATATATCGGGGCGGACGAAATTGTTTTCTCTTGAAGCCGCCGCATAGCTCTGTAAAACGTCTGTATAGGCTACCGCCTCTGCGGTACGCTGTACAATTTCAAGCTTGGAGGCTATAAATTCTCTTACCTCGGCGAAAATCTCCGCTTCTAAAGCAAGAATTTTATCATTGGCACCGAGAATTTCCGCCTCTATCGCCTTAAGCTCCTCTGTAATATATCTTTCCCCTGTGGAAAGGGTCTGTTTTCTTATGTAGCTTTCGGGGACGAGAGAAAGATTACCCTTGGAAACCTCGATATAGTATCCGAAAACTCTGTTATAGCCTACCTTAAGGTTCTTTATTCCCGTGGCTTCACGTTCTCTTTCCTCAATTTCCTTCAGCACGGATTTTCCGCCGCCTGAAATACCTCTGAGCCTGTCCAGCTCCTCGTTGAAGCCGTCGCGGATATAGCCCCCGTCCTTTGTTAATGCAGGCGGATTCTCCGCTATAGCATTTTCCACAAGAGCGGCTATCTCGCTTAAATTATCTATTTCGCCGTTAAGCCTTCCGAGAAGCCTTGTATCCGCCTTGGAAAGCTCCTCCTTAAGCTTCGGTATACGCTTACAGGTATTGCCGAGAGCCATAACGTCTCTTGGACTTGCCGCCTTATAGACTACTCTCGTTATAAGACGTTCAAGGTCATAAATTCCGCTGAGGGCTTCTCTTATATCTTCAAGAAGAACATAGTCGGAAAAAAGCCTGTCTACCGAATCGAGACGTTCAAGGACAGCGGAAGGATTAAGAAGCGGCTGTTCGATAAACTGTCTCAGCTTTCTTCTTCCCATAGAGGTTTTCGTCTTATCTATAACCCAGATAAGAGAGCCTCTGCGCTCTTTATTTCTCATAGTTTCGGTAAGCTCAAGATTTCTTCTCGTATTTATACCGAGATCCATGTAATCATTGTCAAGATGAGGGATAAGATTGACGGAACGCTTGATTTCCGCCTTCTGGGTTTCATTTATGTAACGGAAAAGAGCGTAAAGCGCCTTTTCCGCTAAAGGCATGCTGTCGCTTATACCGCTTTTCTCTGTTTCGCCCAGATACTGCTTAGAAAGAGAAGCCGTATCCGATATATCAAACATTTCCTCGTCAAAGAGATCTCCTGTAGAGCCGTCGAGACGTACTCTTACAAACTCGCTTACCTCCTTGAAGCTTACAAATTTATCGTTGAAAAGAAGCTCCGAGGGAGTGTATCTTGAAAGCTCGCCGATAATATCCTGCTGTATGGTATTTCCGATTTTCTGACAAACATGGAATTCCCCTGTGGAGATATCTGCGAACACCATTCCGCAGGCCTTATCCTCCGCATAAAAGCAGGAGATATAGTTATTCCTGCCCTCGTCAAGCATACTGTCCTCATAGAGAGTGCCCGGGGTAACAAGTCTTACTACATCACGCTCAACAAGCCCCTTCGTTGTGGCAGGGTCCTGAAGCTGTTCACAGATTGCAACCTTATAGCCCTTATCTATAAGCCGCTTCAGATATATCTCCACGGAATGATAGGGTACGCCGCACATAGGTACTCCTGCACGGGAAGTAAGAGTAAGCTCAAGTTCCTTTGAAATATTTTCTGCGTCATCATAAAACATTTCATAAAAATCACCCAGCCTGTAAAACAATACATAGCCCTTATACTCCTCGCGAACCTTAAGATACTGCAGGAGCATGGGTGAAAGCTTCTCATTCTTTTCCGCCATTTTTATCATTCCTTCCGCTTGAATTTACGGCAGGGCGGCAGACGTACAGCCCGCCGCCGCTTCCGTTATTTTCTTAGTGACAGCCTCCGCAGGTAGCACAGCTTCCGCTGCAACCGCCATGCATGTGGGGATCGCAGGTATCGGGGTCTTCACCCTCACAGCACATAGCAATAATCATGTTTACTTCGTTAAGTAACTGATCTACTGCATTCTTAACGATAGTGAAGTTAGCCATGTTGACATTCTTCATAACTTCGTTATAGCATTCCTGCATTTCCTTGTTATACTTCTGGAGCTTTTCCTGATCCTGTTCAGCGGCAGGCTTCTGCATCTCCATCTGAAGATTCTGTCTCTTAAGGTTGAATTCGCCGATAAGCTTCTGTAATTCCTCGTCCTTATCGTTAGCCTCCTTAGCCGCTACATATTCCTTGTAACGGGGATCAGCCTGAATTGCCTTTCCTAATTCTCTTGCTGCTTTGATTGCGTCCATGATAATTTTTCCTTTCTTTTTAGGAGCGGTACTCCTTTTATTAAAGCCGTGCTTATCGCTTACGGCTCAACTATTTCTCCGACAAGCGCCCAGTTAAGCGCCTTCGTTATCTTAACGTCCACGAATTTTCCGATATGCTCTTCGCTTCCGTTAAAGTCCACAATAATATTCTGTCTCGACTTACCTGTAAAATACTTTTCGTCAGTCCTGCCCCTTCCTTCACAAAGCACACGAAGGGTCTCGCCCACATATTTCTTATATGCGTCATCGCCTACGCTGCCCTGTACCTCGAGAAGCTCCCTGAACCATTTTCCCTTTTCCTCATCGGATACGGGGTCCTCCATTTCCGCCGCCTTTGTTCCGTCACGCTTGCTGTAGATAAAGGTAAAGGCACTGTCATATCTGATTTCCCTGATAAGATTGAGGGTTTCGGTAAAATCCTCGTAGGTTTCCCCAGGGAAGCCCACGATTATATCGGTGGTAAGCTGTATACCCGGAATTTTTTCCTTTGCGTAGGAAACGAGCTCCTTATAATGGGCAGTATCATAATGCCTGTTCATAAGCTTAAGTATCCTGTCGCTTCCGCTCTGAACGGGAAGATGAAGGTGATAGGAAATATGCCTGCTGTCGGCGATAGTGTCGATAAGCTCTCTTGTGCAGTCCTTCGGATGAGAGGTCATGAAGCTTATCTTAAACTCGCCCTCGATACTATCCAGCCTTCTTAAAAGCTCGGAGAAGCTTACACCCTTATCCTTTCCGTAGGAGTTGACATTCTGACCTAAAAGGAGAATATCCTTATAGCCCTCGGAAATCAGTCCCTTAACCTCGGAGATTATATCCTCAGGCTCACGGGAACGCTCCCTGCCTCTTACAAAAGGCACTATACAGTAGGTACAGAAATTGTTACAGCCGTACATAATCGGCACAGAAGCCTTGAAGCTGCTGTCTCTTTTTACGGGAAGTCCCTCGGCTATAACGCCGTCGCAGTCATGTATATTAAGAACTCTCTTGTTGGTTTCAAAAACCTTATAGAGAAATTCAGGGAACCTGTGAAGCACATGGGTACCGAAAATCAGGTCAACAAAGGGAAACTTCCTCTTCATCTGAAGTGCCACCTGCTCCTGCTGTACCATACAGCCGCAGACCGCCACCACAAGGTCGGGATTTTTCCGCTTAAGATTCTTTATTGCGCCTACATTTCCGAAAACACGGTTTTCCGCATTCTCTCTCACAGCACAGGTGTTATACAGAATGAAATCAGCCTTCTCGATATCGTCGGTGAGACTGTATCCCATTTCAAGGAGCATGCCGTTTATCTTTTCGCCGTCGGAAACATTCTGCTGACAGCCGTAGCTATGGGTATAAGCAAGGGGCCGGTGGTCAAACATGTGGGTGACCGCTCTTACCCTGAGACTGAAAAAATGTTGTTCCTTAAGCTCTTCTTCGGTAATTTTTTCTAACAAGACGGATAAATCCTTTCTGAATATAAAATACTGAAATTTTCAGCTAACAATACAGATTAAATTATATCATAAAACAGCTGCATTTTCAAGTCCGACAGAGTTTTTTTAAAAATATCT
>JAZSBN010000033.1:0-4935 GCA_045602405.1 Ruminiclostridium sp. | reverse complement strand
CGTAAGAAACTTTCTTCACTCTGCATCATCGAACCTTTGTCCGACTGTCAGCCGCCGTCCGTTTCCGTGACAGCTTTAATATTATATCACAGCTTTTTGAGTTTGTCAATACCTTTTTTGAATTTTTTTCAAAAAGTTTTTTTCGAACTCCGCTGTTCGCTTCCCCTCTCTCGGGTCAGCTTGTTTATTATATCACCACTATCCCCTTTTGTCAACACTTTTTTCCCCTTTTTCGACTTTTCGATACTTTCGCTGTCCTTTATCCCTCTTTTATCAACTTCTCTTAGCACTTATGCACAATATAAGGCATAAAAACAGGCTGCAAAAAGCGGTGGTGCTTTCGCACCACCGCAATACTGCAATAAATTAAGAGTCAAGGAAACCGAAGTTGGACTTACCATTCTTCTTGATCTTATACATAGCGTCGTCAGCCATACCGATAATTTCTTCAACACGCTTGGTGTTATCCTTGATAATAGAAATACCGATACTTACATTGACAACAAGTCTGTCGCCGGAGTCGCTTTCAAAGCCTTCCTTAAGAGTATTAAGAATCTGCTCAGCGATAAGCGCAGGGTCATTAGCGTCTGCATCCTTGATACAAACAATAAACTCGTCACCGCCGTAACGGCCTGTCATACCATGCTCGCCGACTGCATTTTTAATAGTAGTAGCAGTAAATCTGAGCACCTGGTCACCTGTCGCATGGCTGTACTGGTCATTGAAGAACTTGAAGTCGTCGATATCCACGAAGAGGATAGCAAATTCTGTCTTTCGTGCAGCAATAAGCTCGATTTCGTTATTGATTGCACTTTCAATAGTTTCACGGTTATAAACGCCTGTAAGAGAGTCAAAGGAAGCTCTTGCAGTAAGAATATTTTCACTCTTCTTTGCACGGTCGATATCTACGATAACGCCGACAATCTTTACGGGATTATTATCCTTGTCACAGATTGTTGCGGTACGGATAAGTACCCAGATATAGTCTCCGTAGATATTCTTGATACGATATTCATTATGCTTGAAGTTTACGCCCTTGGGGAGCTTTTCAAGGTCTTCTCTGTATCTGTCGATGTCCTCGGGATGAACCTTACACTTAAGAAGGAAGCTGTCGGAGAAGTGGTCGGAGGGAGCACGGTAGCTGAACTTCTTGTTGAAGTTGTTAGAGAATGTAACTTCATTATTGTTAAGGTTCCAGTCAAAGATAATATTATCGGACATTTCGATAATAGTTCTGTAACGCGCTTCACTTACGATAATTTCATCAACGATATCATTGAAAACTCTCGCAATATCGCCGTATTCATTCTTGGACATGATTTCAACACGGGCTTCATGGTCGCCGCGGCTGATTTTAAGAAGTGTTTCTTCGATTTTATAGAAGGGCTTTGTTACGGAAATTATAAGAATAATTCCAACAATCACAAATACAACAAGTGCCGCAACAGAAATACCTGTTACAAGGCCTGCTGCCTTACCGGATTCAATATAAGCATTGGAGGGCTTCTGTGTAGAACCTACATACCAACCGTCTCCGCAGGCAGTAAAGTAACCTACAGTTTCACCGCCGTCTACCTTTAAAGGTGTAGAGCTTGCGTTACCCTTCTGTTCAAGGAAAGCCTGATACTGAACTGTACTGTTGGCTACAGAATTACCTTCGGTAAGAACAACTCCGTCGGGGTCAACGATAAATATCATAGAGTTAGCCTGTTCAATAACACGACCGATTCCCTTATTGCTGAATACAAGACCGATATTGAGCTTGTTTACTGCAGACTTTACAGAAACAGAGTAATCAGACTTGTTGGTTTCGGTTCCTGCAGTATTTATAACAGGCTTATTGTCGGCAGCCTTTGTCATACAGATACCGCTTGCTGTTGTGATAGAGCTGTCGGAGCCAACCTGAAGCTTTACATTATCATCAGCATCGAAAACAACTGCCTTGATTACAGTTCCGGATTCAACAAGTGCCTTGAAGGTGCCTTCGGCTGCCTTGTATTCGCTGGAACTGGAACTATATGTACCCGATGTGAACTTCTGTAATGCAGGAAGCTTAACTATAGAGTTGAAGCGGCTTGCCACATCATCAAGGTAATCGGTAAGATTTGCAGCCTGAACACGGGATACGTCAGACAGATAGCTGTCAAACATAGCGTCAGCCGTAGTATTCAGCTGTATTCCCAGGAACACGTTGAACGCTGTAACTGCGAAAACGAGGAGAACTATTACGGATATCATAAGTTTAGTTTTTATTCTCATTTGTATATACGCTCCATTTTTATAGTCGGTTTCTCATAAGGGTATAATACCCCCTTTGAAGCCTATTCGATTATTATAATAATATCACAAAATCCCCTTCTTGTAAATAATTAAGTTAGATTTCGTAGCTTCGCCCTAAAAAATCTGATATGATTTGTTGATTATTCACAAAAGAGCTGTAATTATAACCGCTGTACAGGAAGTCCTACAACCTCACCATACAGCGGCTTATACCATATATAATATATGTGATATCAGAGGTTTTCAAAGCCCTTCTTTATATCCTCACCAAACTTTCTCAGCTTATCGAAGAAGCCGTTCTGCTTCTCATAATTCTTTTCGGTAAGCTGTTCGCTGAAGGTCTGAAGTGCTTCCTTCTGCTTCTTATTGAGATTTCGGGGAACTTCAAGAACAACCTTCACATACTGGTCGCCTCTGCCCTCTCTCTGAAGCCTCTGGATACCCTTTCCTCTAAGACGGAAGATAGTATCGGGCTGAGTTCCCTCGGGAACTGTATATGTTACATTTCCGTCGATTGTGGGAACTGTTATCTCTGCGCCGAGAACAGCCTGTGCATAAGTAATCGGAATCTCAGTCCATACATCGAAGCCCTTACGCTCGAAAAGACTGTCCTTGCGGACGGTAATTCTTACATTAAGATCGCCTCTGGGACCGCCGTTTAAGCCCATGTGTCCCTGACCAGCCACACGGAGCACCTGTCCGTCGTCAATACCTGCAGGAACATTAACCGTAACAGAGGATTTTTTCTGCATTCTTCCTGTTCCGCGGCATCCCTGACAGGGGGATTCGATAATCTTACCCTTGCCGCCGCACTTTGAACAGGGTCTTGTAGAAGCTACCGTACCGAGAATGGTGCGCTGATTGAAGCGTATCTTACCTGAGCCGTTACAGTCGGGACAGGTTTTCGGCGTTGTGCCTGCCTTCGCTCCGCTTCCGCCGCAGCTGTCGCAGGTTTCGGAACGGTTCAGCTCCATTGTATGCTTTACACCCATACAGGCTTCCATAAAGGAAATATCAAGGCTAACTGTAATATCGGCTCCTCTTTTAGGCGCATTCGGGTCAGCACTTCTTGTACCTCCGCCCATTCCGCCGCCGAAGAAGGATTCGAAAATATCACCCAGGTCTATTCCGTCGCCGCTAAAGCCGCCAAAACCACCGCCGAAGCCGCCTGCTCCGCCGCCATAGGAGGGATCTACCCCAGCATGGCCGAACTGGTCATAGCGCTGTCTCTTCTGAGGGTCGGAAAGGACCTCGTTCGCCTCATTTACCTCCTTGAACTTTTCAGCCGCCGAAGGATCATCGGGATTAAGGTCGGGATGATACTGCTTAGCCTTTTTTCTGAAGGCTTTTTTTATCTCATCCTCGGAAGCTCCCTTCTGGATACCGAGGACTTCATAATAGTCACGTTTATCAGCCATTTTTTCACAACTCTTTCTTAATAAATACAGTTTGTGCTATCGGGAATTCCGATAGCACATCTGTTATAGTTTTTATCAGTTAGCTTCAGTAAAATCAGCGTCAACGATATTATCGTCGTTTCCGCCTGCAGCAGCGCTTGTGCCTTCACCCTGAACGTCTGCCTGCTGTGCAGCAGCACCCTGTTCCTGGTAAATTCTGCCTGCAACATCATAGAATGCCTTCTGAAGCTCTTCCTTAGCATTCTTGATGGCTTCGGTATCAGTACCCTTGAGAGCTTCCTTGAGTGCTTCAAGCTTGGGATTTACAGCAGACTTGTCAGCCTCTGTAACCTTATCGCCGAATTCATTCATGGACTTTTCAATCTGGTATACCATCTGGTCAGCTTCGTTTCTTAAGTCTACTTCTTCCTTACGCTTAGCGTCTTCAGCGGCGAAAGCTTCGGCTTCCTTAACAGCCTTGTCGATATCTTCGTCTGAAAGGTTGGAAGAAGCAGTAATTGTAATCTTCTGTTCCTGACCTGTACCAAGGTCCTTTGCACTTACATTTACTATTCCGTTTGAGTCAATATCGAATGTAACTTCAATCTGCGGAACTCCACGGGGAGCGGGAGCAATACCTGACAGCATGAAGTTGCCGAGTGTCTTGTTATCTGCAGCCATTTCTCTTTCACCCTGAAGAACATGGATGTCAACGCTTGTCTGATTGTCAGCAGCGGTTGAGAAAATCTGGCTCTTTCTTGTGGGGATGGTTGTATTTCTTTCGATGAGCTTTGTGCAAACGCCGCCCATTGTTTCGATACCGAGAGAAAGGGGAGTTACGTCAAGAAGTACGATGTCCTTAACGTCGCCGCCGAGTACACCTGCCTGAATAGCCGCACCGAGTGCAACACATTCATCGGGGTTGATGCCCTTGTCGGGAGTTTTGCCGATAAGCTTTTCTACAGCTTCGTTAACTGCAGGAATACGGCTTGAACCGCCAACCATCAAAACCTTGTCAATCTCGTTTGCAGAAAGACCTGCATCCTGGAGAGCCTTCTTTGTAGGAATGATTGAACGCTCTACAAGAGAAGCTGTAAGCTCGTTAAATTTCGCTCTTGTAAGAGTAATATCAAGATGCTTGGGACCTGATGCATCTGCAGTAATGAAGGGAAGGTTAATGTTACTTGTTGTAACACCTGAAAGCTCAATTTTAGCTTTCTCTGCTGCTTCCTTAAGTCTCTGCATAGCCATTTTATCT
>JAZSBN010000032.1:0-70715 GCA_045602405.1 Ruminiclostridium sp. | reverse complement strand
TTTCAACACGCTTTTCTTTCGGTAAATCCACACCAGCAATTCTTGCCATAATTGTTCCTCCTGTTTAATTTAGGGTTATTAGCCCTGTCTCTGCTTATGCTTAGGGTCCTGACAGATAACCATTACCTTACCCTTACGCTTAATAACCTTGCACTTATCGCACATAGGTTTTACTGAAGGTCTTACTTTCATTGTTATAACCCTCCTTTTTAGGTTAAATTACTTGGCTCTCCATGTAATACGGCCTTTAGTGAGGTCGTAGGGCGACATTTCTACTGTAACCTTATCGCCGGGCAGTATTCTTATGAAATTCATTCTAAGCTTACCGCTTACATGAGCAAGTATTTTGTGTCCGTTAGATAACTCTACCTGAAAGGTCGCATTAGGAAGCGCTTCAAGTATAGTACCTTCAACTTCAATTACATCTTCTTTAGACAAGCTTACTCACACTCCTGTTTGTCTCTTCAATTCTTCGCGGAGAACTCTTCTGAGTCCTCTGTTGGTGATATTTTCAAGTGAAACAGTCACCGCTGTTTTCGCGAGATGCTTCGGATTTTTCCGTTTTGGTCTTTCGAGAGGTCTTTCCTTACCGTCGGCTACGATGATACAGTCGGCTTCGACACCGACTACTGCAAGAAGATAGCCCTTATCGCGTCCCGCCTTACTTATAACGACCATACCTTTAGTAAAGTCCATATTTACCCCCGTTAATGGTTTTCAAGAGTCATAATAAGGGGCTTGTCGTTGGTTATAGCGATACAGTGCTCAAAATGAGCGCTTAAATTACCGTTGGCTTCAACAACCGTCCACTTATCGTCGAGGACTCTTACCTCGGCAGTACTTGAATTAACCATAGGTTCTATACAGATAGTCATTCCCGGAACAAGTCTCGGACCTCTTCCGGGGCGTCCGAAATTCGGAACCTCGGGATCCTCGTGCATTTCTGTTCCTATACCGTGACCGATATACTGTCTGACTATATGATAACCGTGAGCTTCAACGTGGGTCTGAACCGCATTGGAAATATCGCCTATGCGATTTCCGGGAACAGCCTGTTCGATCCCCTTATATAAAGCCTCTTCGGTAACCTTTAATAACCTCTCGGCTTCGGGAGACACCGTTCCAACCTTAAAGGTTCTTGCGTTATCGCCCTGCCAGCCGTCAAAAAGCGCAGTAATATCAACCGATACAATGTCGCCTTCCTTGATTATTTTCTTCTTGGAAGGAACACCGTGGATAAGCTCTTCATTTACCGAGATACAAGCGCTTCCCTTAAACCCACAGTAACCGAGGGAGGAGGGAATAGCACCTTTACCTACGATAAAATCGTGAATCAGCTTATCAAGCTCAAAGGTTGTCATACCCGGCTTTATTGAACGTCCTGCGAACGAAAGAGCCTGTGCGGCAATCTCGTTAGCCTTCAACATCTTCTGAATTTCAGCTGATGATTTAATTTTAATCATTATGATTAACCTTCAATCGCTTCGAGTGTAAGCCTAGCTGTGTCAGCAATTTCTTCCTGACCCATTACAGTCTTAAGCTTGCCCTTTGCGCTGTAAAAATCCTTGAGCGGAGCTGTCTTTTCCTGGTAAGTAGCGAGTCTGGATAAAACTGTTTCGGGCTTATCGTCAACTCTCTGAACTACCTTAGCGCCGCATGCGTCGCAAACGCCCTCCTGCTTTGTAGGCTTGAAATCCACATGATAGGAATTTCCGCAGCCTTCGCAGACACGTCTGCCGGAAAGTCTTGCACAGATCTTTTCATCGGGAACGTAGATTTCGATAACCTTGTCGATATTTACGCCCATAGCTTCGAGAGCCTCAGCCTGTGCCACGGTTCTCGGGAAGCCGTCGAGGATGAAGCCGTTCTTAGCGTCGTCCTGTGCGATTCTGTCCTTTAAAATACCGATTACGATTTCATCAGATACGAGGTCGCCCTTATCCATACATTCCTTAGCAGCAAGTCCTGCAGGGGTCTGATTCTTTACTGCTTCTCTGAGCATATTACCTGTCGAAATTGCGGGTATACCGAGCTTTTCGCAGACTATTTCAGCCTGTGTACCTTTTCCTGCACCGGGAGCACCTAAAAATATTAAATTCATAATAACTCCTTAATTCGTCAGTGAATTTGGTTCGGGGGAACCGGCATTCATTATGCCGCCCCTTTTCCAAAATCATGCTTATTCCAAAAATCCTTTGTGATGACGCATCATCATCTGGCTTTCGAGAGAACGTACTGTTTCGAGTGCAACACCGACTACGATAAGCATTGTTGTACCGCCGAGGGATACGTTAATGCCGGAGAGCTGCTGGAAGATAATCGGGAAGATAGCGATGAACGCTAAGAAGATTGCACCGATAAGAGAAATCTTAGAAAGCGAGTTCTGAATGAAATCAGATGTGGGCTTACCGGGACGGATACCCGGGATAGCACCGTTGTTCTTCTTTAAGTTATTGGCAATCTCTACGGGATTATACTGGATTGCAATATAGAAATAGTTGAATCCGATAATAAGTAAGAAGTAGAGAACTGCGTAAAGAATGCTACTCTGGCTGAAGAGTCTTACGAAGCCATCCCAGAATGTATCCTTATCACCATAAATTCCAAAGAAGGAACAGATGGTCTGGGGAAGAGACATGATGGACATCGCAAAGATGATAGGCATAACGCCCGCCATAGCAACCTTAACCGGGATGTGGGTGGACTGGCCGCCGTACATCTTTCTGCCGACTACTCTCTTTGCATACTGAACGGGAATACGTCTTTCTGCATTGGTCATAAGTACGACAAGACCGATCATAAGGATAAATATAATTAAGATAATCGGAACGAAAATTGCGTTCTTCATATCAGCAGTCATAGACTGGATAAGGGATAATACTGCCGAAGGTCCTCTTGCCACGATACCTGCGAAAAGTATCATAGAGATACCATTACCGATACCCTTTTCGTTGATCTGGTCGCCGAGCCATACGATAAGCGAAGCGCCCGCTACGAAACAGGATACGATTGTTACAGCCGCTAAAACACCTTCAAAGCCTTCAGTATAAGCTACTACTCCGGAGTTTCTGAAGTAGACATAGAATGCAATAGCCTGAACGACTCCAAGGCCGAGAGCAACGAATTTAGTTATTTTATTAAGCTTCTTTCGTCCCTCGTCGCCTTCTTTACTCAGTTTTTCGAGAGCAGGAATTGCTACAGCGAGAAGCTGAATGATAATTGAAGAGTTGATGTAGGGTGTAATCGACATCGCAAACAGGGTACCCTGACTAAGAGAGCCACCTGTCATTGTATCGAGATAGTTTAAAAGTGAACCGCCATCGCCCTGATTAAGGATTGCTGCGATCTGTGCGTTATCGAGGAACGGTACAAATACGCAGGAACCGAGACGGAAAATAACGATGATGAATAATGTATATAAAATCTTCTTGCGGAGTTCAGCGACCTTCCACGCATTACGAAAGACTTCAAACATTATACCACCTCAGCCTTTCCGCCTGCCTTTTCAATCTTTTCAGAAGCAGTAGCTGTAAACTTAGCAGCCTTTACAGTAAAGCTCTTTGTGATTTCACCGTTACCGAGAACCTTGATACCGTCTAAAGTCTTCTTGATTAAACCGCATTCTACGAGTGCAGCTGCGTCGATTTCAGCACCGCTCTCGAAGCGAGCTTCTAAATCGGAAACGTTAACGGTAGCATATTCAGTAGCGAAAATGTTGTTAAAGCCACGCTTAGGCATACGTCTTGCGAGAGCTGTCTGACCGCCTTCAAAGCCGGGTCTTACACCGCCGCCGGAACGAGCCCACTGACCCTTGTGACCTTTACCTGCTGTCTTACCATGACCGGAACCGTGTCCACGGCCGATACGCTTAACTTCTCTTGTAGCGCCGATAGCAGGAGATAATTCGTGTAGCTTCATGGTTACACCTCCTATGATTTTAGTGCATATAAAGCACCGATTATTCCTCGGTAACTTCGATTAAATAGTTGATTTCGTTGATCTTGCCTCTTGTTGCCGCGTTATCGGGCTGTTCCTTAACATCACCGATCTTCTTTAAGCCTAAGGACTTAGCGGTAGCGATATGGCTATCCTTGCGGCCGATGAGAGACTTAACTAACTTGATTTTGAGTGCCATAAGTTAAACTTTCCTTTCTCTTAATCAGCCTAAGATTTCCTTAACTGTCTTACCTCTTATAGCAGCAACCTCTTCTGCGCTTCTTAAGGAAGCGAGACCTGCTACTGTAGCTCTAACTACGTTGCAGGGGTTGTTGGAACGAAGAGACTTTGTACGGATATTCTTGATACCTGCCATTTCAACAACGGAACGAACAGGACCGCCGGCGATAACGCCTGTACCCTCGGGAGCGGGTCTCATAAGTACAGCGCCTGCGCCGAACTTACCAACTGTTTCATGGGGGATTGTTGTGCCCTTTAATGAAACCTTAACGAGGTTCTTCTTAGCGTCCTCAATACCCTTACGGATTGCGTCCGGAACTTCGTTCGATTTACCTAAACCGAAGCCTACAACACCGTTGCCGTCGCCTACTACTACTAAAGCGGAGAACTTCATAACGCGTCCGCCCTTAACAGTCTTGGATACACGGTTGATAGCTACAACCTTTTCGGCGAGTTCATATTTTGATGCATCTAAAAGTGCCAAAGCTTTTTCCTCCTATATTATTTTAGAAATTGAGTCCGCCTTCACGAGCACCGTCTGCTAATGCAGCAACTCTGCCGTGATAAACGTAACCTGAACGGTCGAATACTACGTCTACGATACCCTGAGCCTTTGCCTTTTCAGCAAGTGCGAGGCCAACCTTCTTAGCAGCTTCGCAGTTTCCGCCGTATTCTGTGCTGCCCTTTTCGTTTGTGGAAGCGGAGCAAAGTGTCTTGCCTGCTTCGTCATCGATGAGCTGTGCATAGATGTTCTTAGCGGAACGGAAAACATTAAGGCGAGGACGAGCAGCAGTACCGGAAATCTTGTTACGAACTCTGTAGTGACGCTTGATTCTGCTCTTGTTTCTATCGATTGTTTTAATCATTTTTATCACTCCTTATGTTTTACTTCTTACCCTTGCCGGCCTTACCTTCCTTACGACGGATTACTTCATCAACGTACTTGATGCCTTTACCCTTGTAAGGTTCGGGAGGACGAATGCCTCTTACTTCGGCTGCAAACTGACCAACCTTCTGCTTATCGATACCCTTGATAACGATAAGGTTGGGCTGAGGAGCTTCGATTGTGATATCTTCTGTATCGGAAACAGCTGTCTTATGGGAGTAGCCTACGTTTAATACGAGCTCCTTGCCTGTCTTCTGACATCTGTAACCAACACCGTTGATTTCAAGCTTCTTTTCGTAACCTTCTGTAACACCAACGATCATGTTGTTGAGAAGGGTTCTTGTAAGACCGTGGAGAGAACGGTTTTCAGCCTCGTCGTTAGGACGTTCTACTGTAATAACCGCACCGTCAACGTTAATCTTCATAGCGGGCTTGAACTCCTTGGTGAGTGTGCCCTTAGGACCTTTTACTGTAACTGTTGAACCGTCAACCTTTACTTCTACGCCAGCAGGAACAGTAATCGGAGTTTTACCAATTCTTGACATTTTCTGTTCCTCCTTATTACCATACAAATGCGAGGATTTCGCCGCCTACGTTTAATTCACGAGCCTTCTTATCGGTCATAATTCCCTTGGATGTGGAAACTATTGCAATACCGAGGCCCTTCATAACCTTAGGCATATCCTTGCAGTTTGAGTAAATTCTTAAACCGGGCTTACTAACTCTGCGTAAGCCTGTAATAACCTGTGACTTATTCTCAGTATACTTTAAAGTAATTCTGATGATACCCTGCTTGTTATCTTCGATAACTCTGAAGTTCTTGATATAACCCTCGTCAACGAGAATCTGAGCGATCTGCTTCTTAACGTTAGAACAAGGTACATCAATAGACGGGTGCTTCGCTGTATTAGCGTTACGAATTCTTGTAAGCATATCTGCGATAGTATCAGTGATCTGCATTGTCTGCTTCCTCCTTATTATATTGATGTAAAATTACCAGCTTGCCTTCTTAACACCGGGAATCTGTCCCTTGTAAGCTAACTCTCTGAAACAAATTCTGCAAATACCAAACTTACGTAAGTAAGCGTGAGGTCTGCCGCATATTTTGCATCTGTTGTAAGAACGGGTGGAAAACTTTGCAGGACGCTGCTGTTTAGCAACCATTGATTTCTTTGCCATATTTTATTTCCTTAACCTTTCTTATTTAGCGAAGGGAGCGCCCATAAGAGTGAGCAGCTCTTTTGCTTCTTCGTCTGTCTTTGCTGTTGTTACAAAGTTGATATCCATACCACGGATAGCGTCGATCTTTTCATATTCGATTTCGGGGAATATGAGCTGTTCCTTGATACCTACGCTATAGTTACCTCTTCCGTCGAAGGAATTGGGGTTGATACCTCTGAAGTCACGAACACGGGGGAGAGCAACGTTGAAGAATCTGTCTAAGAATTCATACATTGTATCTCCTCTTAAAGTAACCTTTACACCGATGATATTGCCTTCTCTGAGCTTGAAGTTAGCGATTGCCTTCTTAGCGCGGCAAACGATAGGCTTCTGACCTGTGATCTGGCTGATATCTGCCATAATAGCGTCGATCTTCTTCTGATCGTCCTTAGCTTCACCGCAGCCTACGTTGACAACAATCTTGTCAAGCTTGGGAACCTGCATAACGCTCTTATAACCGAATTTCTTAAAGAGTGCGGGAGCTACGGTTTCCTTATAATAGGTTTTCATTCTTGCCATTTTATTTACTCCTTACCGACAGCAGCCGGAAGTTACTTTATCCGACCCCTCTGTCAAGCCGATTAGAGTTCTGCACCGCAATGCTTGCATACTCTTACTTTCTTGTCGTTCTTAATTTCGCTGCCAACTCTTGTTGCCTTCTTGCACTTGGGGCAAACGGGCATAACCTTGCAAGCGTAGAGAGCGCCTTCAGCCTTAACGATACCGCTTAACTGACCCTGTGCTCTTGCCTTAACGTGCTTGGTTACCATGTTGCAGCCTTCAACGATTACCTTTCCTTCGGAAGGGGAAACCTGTAAAACCTTACCTGTTTTACCCTTATCCTTACCGGAAATGATTTTTACTTCATCGCCTGTTTTAACGTGTAAGTTATTCATCTTAGCTTCCTCCTTATAATACTTCAGGAGCGAGAGATAAGATCTTCATATAGTCCTTATCACGAAGCTCTCTTGCTACTGGTCCGAAGATACGAGTTCCTCTGGGAGTCTTATCTTCCTTAATTATTACTGCAGCGTTTTCGTCGAAGCGGATGTATGTTCCGTCGTTACGTCTTAAACCGGAAGCGGAACGAACTACAACACACTTAACTACGTCGCCCTTCTTAACTGTACCACCGGGGCTTGCTTTCTTAACGGAAGCTATAATTACGTCGCCGATGTTAGCATATTTTCTACGAGTACCGCCGAGGACTCTGATACACATAAGCTCCTTAGCACCAGTGTTATCAGCAACCTTAAGGCGTGTCTGCATCTGTATCATGGTCTTTTAACTCCTTCCGTTATTACTTAGCTCTTTCGATTACGTTTACTAAACGCCATCTCTTATCCTTAGAAAGGGGTCTAGTTTCCATGATTTCGACTGTATCGCCGATATTGCATGTGTTTTCTTCATCGTGAGCCTTTAACTTAATAGTACGCTTGATGATTTTCTTGTATAAGGGGTGGCGAACATTGTCTGCGATTGCAACAACGATTGTCTTTTCCATCTTATTGCTTACAACCTTGCCAACTCTGGTTTTTCTAAGATTTCTTTCCATGACTCTGTTTCCTCCCTCTTACTTATTAGCAGCAAGCTCACGCTCACGCTGAATTGTTTTGATGATTGCGATTTCCTTCTTAACCGCACCGATTCTGGTGGGGTTTTCGAGCTGGTTAACCGCAAGCTGGAAACGGAGGTTGAAAAGCTCCTGCTTTAATTCAGCAGCTCTGTTCTGTAATTCGATTTCAGATAAATCTCTGATTTCCTTTGTAATTTTCATTACTCAGCAACCTCCTGTTCTTTAACGATAAATTTACACTTGATGGGGAGCTTATGCATAGCGAGACGCATAGCTTCTCTTGCTGTTTCCTCGGGAACGCCTGCGATTTCGAAAAGAACTCTGCCGGGCTTAACTACTGCTACCCAGTATTCAGGTGAACCCTTACCGGAACCCATTCGTGTTTCTGCGGGCTTTTCTGTTACGGGCTTGTCAGGGAAAATCTTGATCCATACCTGACCGCCACGCTTGATGTAACGTGTCATAGCGATACGGGCTGCCTCAATCTGGTTGGAAGTGATCCAAGCGGGCTCGAGTGCCTGTAAGCCGAAATCGCCGTTGCTGACTGTGTTACCACGGAGAGCCTTACCCTTCATACGGCCTCTCTGCTGTCTTCTGTATTTTACTCTCTTCGGAAGTAACATTATTCATTACCCCCTTCTTTTCTTTCAGTTCTGGGCTTAAAGTTTCTTCTTTCGCCGTTGTTTCTGTCGTTTCTTCTTCTTGCGGGTCTTTCAGGCTTGTTTGTGGGGATTTCGCCCTTTAATACTTCGCCCTTATAGATCCAAACCTTAACGCCGATAACGCCGTAGGTTGTGTTTGCTCTTGCTACACCGTAGTCAATGTCAGCACGGAGAGTCTGGAGCGGGATTGTACCTTCATGATAGCTTTCGGAACGAGCGATTTCTGCACCGCCGAGACGACCGGAAACGGTTGTCTTGATACCCTTAGCGCCGAGCTTCATTGTTCTGCCGATGCAGGACTTCATAGCTCTTCTGAAGGATACACGGCCTTCAAGCTGCTGTGCAATGTTTTCTGCAACAAGCTGTGCGTTGAGGTCGGGAGACTTTACTTCGATGATGTTTACGAGAACGGTCTTGCCGCCTGTTAACTTTTCGAGCTCAGCCTTTAACTTTTCGATTTCAGCGCCCTTCTGACCGATAACCATACCGGGCTTAGCACACTGGATGTTAACCTTTACCTTAGCTGCGTCACGTTCGATTTCGATTGTAGGAACGCCTGCCTTGTAAAGCTTCTTCTTTAAATATTCACGGATCTTGTAGTCTTCTACGAGTGTATCACCAAAAGTGGATTTTCCGGCAAACCAGCGGGAATCCCAATCCTTGATAACGCCTACTCTAAGACCATGAGGATTTACTTTCTGTCCCATTGTTTACCTCCTTACTCTGCTTCTTTAACTACCAACGTAATGTTGGAAGTTCTCTTTAAGATTCTGTGAGCGCTGCCCTTAGCTGCAGGTCTGATTCTCTTGAGAGTTACGCCTGCGCCAACGTGGCACTCAGCAACGTAGCATCTGCTGATATCCATACCGTGGTTGTTTTCAGCGTTTGCCATAGCTGACTTGAGGAGCTTTGCGAGAGGCTCACAAGCAGCCTTGGGTGTATTCTTTAAAGTAGCCATTGCGAGTTCGCAGGGCTTATTTCTGATAAGATCGAGAACGATTCCTACCTTGCGGGGAGAAATACGAACCTGTCTTAATTCTGCTCTTGCTTCCATTCGTTTCTCCTCCTTACTTCTTGGTAGTCTTGCTGCCTACATGACCCTTGAAGGTTCTTGTAGGAGCGAATTCGCCAAGCTTATGGCCTACCATATCTTCAGTTACATATACCGGAACATGCTTTCTTCCGTCGTGAACTGCGATTGTGTGGCCTACGAAATCAGGGAATATTGTGCTGGAACGGCTCCATGTCTTGAGAACCTTCTTTTCGTTAGCTTCGTTCATAGCAACGATACGCTTAAGAAGGACTTCCTGGACATAAGGGCCTTTCTTTATGCTTCTGCTCATAATATAAATTCCTTTCAAGTTAGGTTGCAAGTTAATGGGCTTCGCTTTACCCTTATGGTACGAACCCTTATTAACAACAACTTGTAATGATTACTTTTCGTTTCTTCTCTTAACGATGAACTTGTTGGTTCTGTTGTTTGTCTTACGAGTCTTGTAACCGAGAGCGGGCTTGCCCCAAGGTGTTACAGGGCCGGGACGACCAACAGGAGACTTACCTTCACCACCACCGTGAGGATGGTCGTTAGGGTTCATTACGGAACCACGAACGGTAGGTCTGATACCCATATGTCTGATACGACCTGCCTTACCGTAGTTTACGTTAGCGTGGTCGGAGTTGGAAACAACACCGATTGTAGCCATACAGATTTCGGGAACGTTTCTTAATTCGCCGCTGGGGAGACGGATAAGTGCATAACCGTTTTCCTTAGCCATGAGCTGTGCCATGTTACCTGCGGAACGAACGAGCTGTGCGCCCTTACCCGGGTGAAGCTCAACGTTGTGGATAACTGTACCTACAGGGATAGCTGTGAGCGGTAAAGCGTTACCGGGCTTGATATCTGCGTCTGCACCGTTTCTGATAACGTCGCCTACAGCGAGCTTTTCAGGAGCGATGATATACTTCTTTTCGCCGTCCTCGTACTTAACGAGCGGGTTGAATGCGGAACGGTTGGGGTCGTATTCCATAGTCATAACCTCAGCGTTCATACCGAGCTTATTTCTCTTAAAGTCGATTACTCTGTACTTTCTTCTGTTTCCGCCGCCCTTATGTCTTACAGTAATTCTTCCGTAGCTGTTACGGCCGGACTTCTTCTTAAGGCTTTCAAGAAGGCTCTTTTCAGGAGCAACCTTAGATAAGCCGCTGTAATCAATAACTGTCATGCCTCTGAGACCGGGGGTGACAGGTTTATATGTCTTTATAGCCATTTATCTCACTCCTTACATCATGCCATCGAAGAATTCGATTGTCTTGGAATCTTCGGTAAGTGTAACGATTGCCTTCTTCCAATCGGAAGTATAGCCTTCGCTACGGCCCATTCTCTTCTTCTTGCCCTTAACGCTGATTGTGTTAACCTTAGCAACCTTAACACCGAAAAGTGTTTCACAAGCCTTCTTAACCTCAATCTTGTTAGCGTTCTTTGCCACTTCAAAGGTGTACTTGCGTTCAGCAAGACCTTCCATGGACTTTTCTGTAATAATAGGGCGTACGATAATGTCCTGTGCAAACTTTTCCATTATGCATACACCTCCTCAATCTTCGCAACTGCACCCTTAACGATGATGAACTTGTTGTAGTTTAAGATATCGTATACGTTAAGTGTGTTAGTCTGAGTTGTCTTAACACCGGGAATGTTGGCTGCGCTCTTGATAACCTTCTTGTCTACGGAATCGAGAACGATTAAAGCCTTTTCGTTTACGTTGAGAGCGTTGAGCATCTTAACGATTGTCTTTGTCTTGAACTCGTCCATGTTGATTGCGTCGAGAACGATCATGTCGTTGTCAGCAACCTTTGTGGAGAGTGCGGAAAGGAGAGCGAGTCTCTTAACCTTTTTATTTAATGAGTAGCTGTAGCTTCTGGGCTTAGGTCCTAATGCAATACCGCCGTGTGTCCACTGAGGAGCTCTTGTTGAACCCTGTCTTGCGTGACCTGTACCCTTCTGTCTCCAGGGCTTCTTGCCGCCGCCGCTTACCTCTGTTCTTGTGAGAGTAGACTGAGTACCCTGACGCTGATTTGCGAGGTAATTAACTACTGCTGCGTGCATAACTACAGTGTTGGGCTCAATGCCGAATACTGCATCATTAAGCTCGAGGTCGGAAACAGGCTGACCGTTCATATCATATACTTTTACGTTTGCCATTATAATCCTCCTCCTTATGCCTTAACCGCATCAGTAATGCAAAGCACTCCGCCCTTAGGACCGGGAACAGCACCCTTGATTGCGATAAGATTATTTTCTGCGTCAACCTTAACAACTACGAGGTTCTGAACTGTAACTGTTTCAACACCCATGTGACCGGGCATGCCCTTACCCTTGAAGATTCTGGAAGGGTCAGAGATAGCACCCATGGAACCTGCATGTCTGTGTACAGGACCAGTACCGTGTGTCATCTTTACTCTGTGCTGGTTGTGACGCTTGATAGCACCCTGGAATCCCTTACCCTTGCTGGTACCCTGAACGTCGATTACATCGCCTGCTGCGAATGTGTCAGCCTTTAAAATGTCGCCAACGTTAACTGCGGATGTGTCATCAAGTCTGAATTCCTTGAGTGTTCTCTTGAACGCTACGTCGTTCTTCTTGAAATGTCCCTGCATGGGCTTGTTTACGCCCTTGGGGGAGATGTCGCCGAAACCAAGCTGTACTGCTTCATAACCGTCGTTCTCAGTTGTCTTCTTCTGAACAACTACGCAGGGGCCGGCTTCAACTACAGTAACAGGAACTACGTTTCCTGCTTCGTCGAAAATCTGCGTCATGCCGATTTTCTTTGCGATTAAACCCTTTGTCATGGTTTATTCCTCCTTTGGTTATTGGTTGAGATTTCTCAACATGACCAAGTGCAGCGTGTCTGCCTTGGTTAGTGGTTGACCGAGGTCAACATAACTCGAAACTTCTACTTCGGCTGTTTAACAGCTCTGTGGGGAATCAGAATTCCATTGAAATTTCTACGCCCGCGGGTAATTCAAGACTCTGTAAAGCTTCGATAGTCTTGTTTGTGGGGCGGATTACGTCGATAAGACGCTTGTGAGTTCTGAGCTCGAACTGCTCACGGCTGTCCTTGTACTTATGAACAGCTCTTAAGATCGTGATAACTTCCTTGTTTGTGGGAAGCGGAATAGGACCTGCAACTCTGGAGCCTGTTCTCTTGGCTGTTTCAACAATCTTTGCAGCTGCTGCGTCAACGATTGTATGTTCGTAGCCCTTGATCTTAACTCTTACAACTTCCTTAACTGCCACTTTCGTATCCCCTTTCATAATATTTGCACAACTTCCATTATGCGCTCGGATTGAAAGTCGGGTTTCCCCGAATAATAAGGCATTTTTACTAACACACTATATCGTGTGTTCCGTAAAACTCCGCACCACCGCAGCCCGATAAATCAACACGGGGGTGTCTGCCTCTGACAAACCCTTCCCAAACGGGTCGGGGCGCCTCCTGCCTTATCTTTCGCCCGGTCCTGCCGGACATGCTCCGCCGAAATTCCCGACCAGAGTAACTGGGTCGCAACCTTCGGTTTCATCGCGTATTCGCAGTGTGCAAGTAGTATTATACATTATTTTAACGCTAATTACAACACTTTTTTGAAATTTCTTGTGTAGAAATTACATTATTTTCTGGGAGCATTTTTGTTTATTTTCACAACACTATTATATGGACATTTTTCAAAAAAATACACAGGAAATTCCATTTTCTTAAAAAATTTCTTTTCCTGTGTAAATTTTTATGAATTACTGAGCAATTTCTACTCTTTTTATTTCCGCCGATGCGTCTCTCGGCAGGAAAATTACTATATAATCGGACTCTTCGCCGCTTTCGGTAGCGAACTTCGTCCTCATACGCTTGCATTCGCCTGTTTCACGGTCGATGTTGAACTCCACAACAAATTCCGTGAAGCTTCCGTAGGAAGCGAGAGAGCTGTAGGAGGAAAGCTTACCCAGATCGTAGGTGAGCTTTACTATATCCACGTCGTAGAACTGCTTTACGAGACTTTCGGATACTGCCGCCTCGTAGTCATTGAAAAGCTGTGCACCATCGGCAAAATAATGACGGCTTGCACGACTGTAGTTATAAAAATCCTCTTTCCCCTTAGAGGTAAAGCTCCATTCGCTTTCATCGGGAATAGTTATATAGTTAAGCTCCGTACCGTTATTGAATTCGTAGTAGGTCTTTCCGTCCATTTCACCTGTATACATATACTGCATGACATCGCCCACGAAACGATACTCTATACGCTGTACCGCCTTACCCGTAAGGTTATCGGTAACCACGACTATTGCGCTTTCCTTTTCGGTATGAAGCGCCGCCGCCTTCTCTACCATAGCCTTACCCTCGTAGTTTACAGGGGCGCTGCAGCCGCATACAGAATATACTATTATAATATATATAATAAACAACAAATATTTAAGCTTCCTGAATTTTCTCATAAAACCACCATAAAAAGCTAAAGCTGTGCATGAAGCATAGCCCTGCACAGCCTTTTCTTCTATAAACCGCCAATTATTCTTCGAAGCCGCTTTCGATAAGCTTTGTTAAGCCGTCAACAGCAAGCTGTTCGTCGGAACCGTCTGCAATGATGCGGATAGGTGTACCGCCAACGATACCGAGAGAAAGAATACCTAAAAGGCTCTTTGCGTTTACTCTGCGCTCTTCCTTTTCAACCCAGATGGAAGACTTGTATTCGTTTGCCTTCTGAATAAAGAAAGTTGCGGGTCTTGCGTGAAGACCAACCTGATTTTTAACCTCTACTTCTCTTACGAACATAGGAAGATCCCTCCATTTTTTACGTTTTTTACTGTCCCTTATACGACGTTTTTTATATTACCGCCGTAATCTATAATTTAGTATATCCACATTTTTTCTTTTCGTCAACAGATTTTTTTCTTTTTTTAGAAAATTTCGGTATTATTCTCTAATTACGTTGAATGAAACTAAAATTTAGCCTTCATGATTGTTTAATTTGTCTAAATAGTTTTCAACATAATATTCAACATCAACAACAGTTTTCAACACGGATGCTTTTATAGAGCCTGTTTTGAGCATTTTCAGCTCAAAACACCTATTTCTTCTCCAGCAGGTCGGGACGCTTCTCTTCGGTAACCTTAAGCGCCATTTCCTCCTGCCATTTCTTGATATTGGCGTGATGTCCCGAAATAAGAACATCAGGCACTCTTCTTCCTCTCCATTCCTCGGGTCGGGTATACTGAGGATGCTCGAGAAGTCCGTTATAATGACTTTCTATGGAATAAGCGTCCTCGTTGGGGAGTACGCCCTCCTGAAGCCTCGCAACACTGTCACAGAGTATCAGCGCAGGAAGCTCGCCTCCCGTAACCACATAATCCCCCGTAGAAATCTCCTCGAACTGAAGCTCGTCAAGAACACGCTGGTCGATTCCCTCATAATGGCCGCAGAGAATTATGAGATTCTCCTCCGCCGCCAGCTCCTTCACTATTTCCTGAGTAAGAGTCCTGCCCTGGGGCGACATATAGATAAGACGGGGCTTCGCACCTTCGGCCAACTGCCCCTTTATCGCCATAACACAGTCATAGACGGGCTGAGCCTGCATGAGCATTCCCGTTCCGCCGCCATAGGCCTTATCGTCCACACGGCGGTGTTTATCAAGAGTATAATCCCTTATGTTATGGCAGTTTATCTCTATGTAGCCTGCCTTACGACCTCTTCCCACGATGCTTTCGCCCAGCACCGCCTCACACATACCAGGGAAAAGGGTAGCTATATCAATCCTCATCTCTTATTTCCTCTTCGTCCTCAAAAAGTCCCGCTAAGGGGCGTATTGTAAGCTTTCCGCCGTCAATATCCGTTTCAAGAAGCACCTCGGGTATCGCAGGGAACATAAGCTGTTTTCCTTCGGGAGTTCTTACGGAATAAACGTCGGCGCTTCCGTTCTGGTAAATATCGTCAACCTTGCCGTAGACCTTACCGCTGTCGGCGTCTACTACGCTAAGCCCGATAATATCCTGAATAAACCATGTATCCTCGGGAAGCTCTGCGTCGTCACGGTTAAAGTACAGCATTTTTCCTATATATTTCTGTGCTTCCTCGGGAGTATTCACGCCCTTAAGCTTTATAACCGCAACATCGCTCTTGAGATACCTTGATTTCTCAACGGTTACGGGAGTTTTCGCCTTATCCAGATAAAGCTCGGGGAATTCCTCCAGCATTTCGGCGTCGTCACAGTAGTACTGCACCCTCACTTCGCCCTTAAGCCCCTGAAGCTTGGTTATTTTTCCTATTTCAAGATACTGCTTTTTCATTTTTGTCCTTTCCCTCCGTTATTTTTATTATCCACCTGTATATATCCTCATATACCTGATATTTATTGCATTCGTGCAGGAGCATGTGCCTTGCCCCATGGTAGAGACGGGCTTTCACATTTTCACAGCCTGCATTCTTAAGCTTTCTGTAAAGGCTCGCCACGCCCTTTCCGCAGTTTCCCACAGGGTCGGAAAGTCCGCTCATAAGAAGAATCGGAAGCTTTTTCGGCACTCCGCCTGCCCATTCGGGGCAGGATATATCCATAAGCATGGCAATAATATCCCGATAGCCCTTCGCCGTATAGCCGAAGGCCCTTAAATCCATATATTTCCGTATACGGGGCTCTCTTGAAATCCAGTTCCAGCCCCATGAAAGCATTCCCATCTTTCCGCAGAACCAGAGACAACCCATGTACATCACAGGTTTAAGGTGATATCTTCCGTTTTTGTAGAGACAGAGAAGGGAAGTAAGAAAGGACAGTAGCTTCTGACCCTCTAACCCGTCGGCAGTCCCCATAAGAATCGCCCCTTGTACGCTCTCTCCGTACCAGGTAAGATATTCCCGGGAAATAAAGCTTCCCATACTGTGACCCACTATAATAAGAGGTATATCGGGGAAACGGCTTTTTATCATGTCGGAAAAACGTTTCATGTCCCTGACAAGAAAACGGTGGCCGTTTTTATCTGCGAAATAGCCCAGCTCCGCATAATCTGCGGCAGAATGAGCATGTCCGATAAAATCCATGGAACAGGCAACACAGCCTCTTTCCGCAAGATATTTCATAAAAGGGAGATATAATCCGCCGCTTTCGCACATACCATGAGCAAACTGGACGATACATTTCGGCTTACCCTCGGGAACACAAAGATAATAAGCTATTTTTGAGCTTCCGTTGGTGCTGTCGAAAAAGCCCTTGTAATTTTTCATATAAACCTCAGCTTTCACTTAACTGTATCATTTATACAGTATAACACATTCAGGAATAAAATAAAAGTATATTTATAAAATTCAATAATTTTTCCGCTTTGCTTCATTAAGCTTATTAAGTAAAAATATAATTGCCGCTATAGTAACAGGATTTCCTGCCACTGTGACAATATGCATAAAAAAAGCTGTCCGCTTATAAATAAAGTAAACAAATTAACGTGAAAACCCACGTTATGTAAACCATTACTATTGACAGTAAACGGGTTTTATGTTATACTTTAAAAGGTTTAATATGTGTTGTTTTTTAAGCAAAACGACAGAAAGGCAAGGTCTTTTTTATGGCAGAAAATGTTAATGAAGCTATGGAAGTTATGAACAACGAAGAATATATCGAAGATGAATTCGGTCTCGGACTGAAGCTTTATCTCGGCGTAAGATTCGTTTTCTATATTATCGGAATATTCGCAATTTTAGGTGCTGTTCTCTGCGTACTGCTGGGACTTACCAATATGGATAACCTGGTCAGCAACGCTACAGGCTACGGCGCAATGGCTGTAGACGCTAACTTCGGCGGCTACCAGATATGCATGTTCGTTCAGGCTGCCTACACAATTTTAAGTGCAGTTACTGTAGCTCTCCTCTACTTAAAGAGAACAAGACTCTTCGCTTTTATTGATCTTGGTCTTTTCGTAGTTCTTCTTGGAGCAATGTTTGCTATGGGCGCGCCCGATCTCTTATTCAACGGCTCCGCCTGGACATTCTATCTCCTTTTAAATCCTGTGTTCTCCTTTATCGCACTTTTCGCAGGAAAACACTTCCGCTATATGCCCCTTAAGTAAGAAAGGAGATTAAGAAAATGATTTTAGGATTATTACTTGACGCAGTAGGCATTCCCTTTATCCCTATGGTAATTATTATTCTCAGCTTTTTCGTGCTTATTATCGGTTTTGTTTTCCTCGTTTATAAGCACCGTGCAGGAACAAGCATCGAAGCTGTTGACGAAGCAAGACTCAAGCAGTTCACTCACCTCATCGGTTACATATTCATCGTGTACGCTATCCTTGAGCTTATCGCTGTAGCCGCATGCATCTGTGCAAATGACGCATGCAGAGCAGGTTATCATTATCCTGCAGGAACACCCTGTATGTTCTGTGACGGTACCGCCGCAAACACACATTCAGGCGCCTCCGACCTTCTTATGCTCGGTATATTCTTCGACGCTTTTGTAGTAAACAGTTATATTGTAGCCGCTATAAATACCGTTCAGGATTTCCTCAAGGCTAAGCAGATCAATTTATAATAACAAAATTAAAAGCCCTGTTTAACAGGGCTTTTTTTGTTACTATATCTTCCTTTCAGTAAGATTAAGCTTATTCTTTATTTTCATTTTAGCTAAAATTCGTATTATAAGGACGCCGCAGATTATTCCGAAGGCACCCTGAACAAGATTTCCGGGGACACTTGTTGCCGCACCGCCGATATTCTTTCCGAGAAGAAGCCACGCATAGAAGAAATAGCCTATTGCCATGAGTAACTCCGCCGCAATTCCGCCGAGAATATTTCCGAGAAGCTCATGCTTGCCTTTTCCCGAAACAGCCTTCATAACGAGGACAAAAACTACTGCCATAGCGCCCTTGATAATAAAGGTAGCAGGAGCATAATGTGCGTATCCTGTAAGAACGTCGGCAAGAACCGAGCCTATCGCACCCGCCGCAAATCCGCTCCAAGGGCCTAAAAGCCACGCCGACGCAAGAATCATGCAGTCTCCGAGATTTACATATCCGTTAGTAAGAGGCATAGGAACCTGTATGGCAATCGTCGCCACGCACACAAGAGCCGCCATAAGCCCCGTAACAACCATAAGCTTAAGTTTTTTGTCAGTCATTGTGACATCCTCCTTTTTTCTGAAAATTATAACATGCTGACATCAGTTTGTCAACATTTAAAGCATATTCCGAATGTACAAAAATTCTTGACAATACAGGGCTTAAATGGTATATTTATAATAGTTATTTTATGGAAAAGAGGAATGGTATATGTCATTATTTAAAGTAGCGCCTATATTCAGCAATTCAATGGTGCTTCAGCGCGGTAAGAACATAAATGTATTCGGTACTGGAACAGACGGAAAAACCGTTACCGTTTCCTTTGAAGGCAGTACTGCACAGGCTATGGTAAAGAACGGAAAATGGCTGGCTGTGCTTCCTCCCAAGGCGTCGGGCGAAAATCTCACTATGACGGTTTCCGACGGCACAGATACTGTTACCTTCAACGATATAATCATGGGCGAGGTATGGCTTGCAGGCGGTCAGTCCAACATGGAGCTTGAGCTTCATAGCTGTAAGACAGGCGCAGAACGCCTTAAGAATGACGTTACTCCTAATGTACGCTTCTATTATACTCCCAAAATCGTAAAGGGTGAGCCGAATTACGAAGAAAAAATGGAAAATACAGGCTGGGGTAAGTTCGGCGGCGAGGGTACCAAGGCGTGGTCTGCTGTGGGTTATTTCTTCGCTAAGGAGCTGGCTGACAAGCTGGGCTGTACAGTAGGCGTAATCGGCTGTAACTGGGGCGGCACAAAGGCAAGCCACTGGATGAGCGAGGAAAGCATCTCCAAGGACGAGGATATGCGTTACGACCTTGACGAATACAACAAGGCTATCGAAGGCAAAACTGACGAGGAGCTCATAAAAATATACCGTGACTATGAAAAATACAACAACGAATGGGAAGCCAACAAGAATAAATTCTATGAGGAAAATCCCAATGGAAGCTGGGATGACTGCGTAAAGGCATGCGGTGAATGTCAGTATCCCGGCCCTCTTATGCCTCTTAACCCCTATCATGCTACCGCTTTATATGAAAGCATGGTAAGCCGTGTATGTCCCTACACTCTCGCAGGCTTTACATATTATCAGGGTGAAAGCGATGATAACCGACCCTTCGCATATTATAAGCTTTTAAGAGGACTTATTACCCTCTGGAGAGACGACTGGGGCGACGACGAGCTCCCCTTCATTATCGTACAGCTCCCCATGCACAGATATGAAGCTGACCCTGACTGGAAGCACTGGTGCATTATAAGAGAGGCTCAGGAAAAGGCATTCCATACCATAAAGAATACAGGTCTTGCAGTTATCATCGACTGCGGCGAATTCAACGAAATTCACCCCAAGGACAAGGAACCTGTAGGCCACAGAGTATATTTACAGGCTCTTTACACAGCCTATAATGACAAGAACTTATCCTATCTTGCCCCATTATATAAGTCCCATATCAGAAAGGACAACGGCATAGAGGTAAGCTTCGTGACCTCGGGCGGATTCGAGCTCAGAGGTGAAAAATGCGGTTTTGAAATTGCAGGAAGCGATAAGGTTTATAAGCCTGCCGACTTCGAGATAAGAGGCGATAAGATTTTCATCTTCAGCGACGAGGTGAAGGAGCCCGAAAATGTCCGCTATCTCTGGACAAACTACGGCGACGTAACCCTTTACGGCGAAAACGGTCTCCCTGTAGCACCCTTCAGAACCGATAAGACTATTGATAAATAAACTCCGAAAGGAAATTTAAAATGAGAAGCTGCGGCATTTTAATGCACATAACAAGCCTGCCCTCTCCCTACGGAATAGGAACCTTCGGTAAGGAGGCAGAGGCTTTTGTAGACTGGCTTAAACAGGCAGGGCAGAAATACTGGCAGGTTTTACCCATAGGCCCTACAGGCTACGGCGATTCCCCCTACCAGTCCTTTTCCACCTTTGCGGGGAACCCTCTCCTTATCGACCTTGACGCTCTCGTAGCGGCAGGACTGCTCTCAAAGGAGAAATGCGAGGAGGCGGATTACGGCGCCGACCCTACCTATGTGGATTTTGAAAAGGTAACCCGTACAAAAATGGCTCTTTTAAGAGAAGCCTTTTCTAAATTCGAGGAAAATGTAAGCTACCTGTCCTTTGTTAAGAATGAGGCTGACTGGCTTGAAGACTACGCCCTCTTTATGGCAATAAAGGAAGAGAACAACAAGGTTTCCTGGCTGGAATGGAATGAGGATTTAAGACTCCGTAAGCCTGAAGCGTTGGCTGAAGCAGGCGGACGCCTTGAGGATGAGGTTACCTTCTGGAAATTTATCCAGTTCACCTTCTATTCCCAGTGGGAGCGTCTCAAGGACTACGCAAACAAGAACGGAATAAAAATTATAGGCGATATCCCGATTTATGTGGCACTGGACAGTGCCGATGTATGGGCTAATTCCTATCTTTACGATATGGATGAAAACGTCATGCCGAAAACTGTGGCAGGCGTTCCCCCTGATTATTTCTCCGCTACAGGTCAGCTCTGGGGCAATCCTCTCTATAACTGGGAGGCTATGAAGAAGGAAGGCTATTCCTGGTGGATAAGTCGTGTAGAAAAGGCGGCAAGCCTTTACGATATCGTAAGAATCGACCATTTCAGAGCCTTTGATACCTACTGGTCAATTCCCTACGGCGAAAAGACTGCGGTAAACGGAGAATGGAAGAACGGCCCCGGAATGGAGCTTTTCAACGCTATAAAGAAGCAGATAGGCGAACCGCCTATTATTGCCGAGGATTTAGGCGATATTTTCGACAGCGTTAAGGTTCTTCTTAAGGAATCGGGCTTCCCGGGAATGAGAGTTCTGCAGTTCGGCTTCAATCCCAATTCCGACGACAACGACCATCTCCCCCACAGATACCCCGTCAACAGCGTGTGCTATACAGGTACCCACGATAATTCTACAGTTTTGGGCTGGTACAAGGGTGCGGACGAAAAAAGCCGTGCCATGTGCCGCAGATATCTTAAGCCCCGTCCCTTTGAAAAACTCAATATCACCATGATAAGAGAGCTTTATAAGAGTTCCTGCGGACTGGCTGTTGTCCCTATGCAGGATGTTATAGGTCTTGATGATACTGCCCGTATGAATATCCCCTCTACGCTGGGCGGAAACTGGAAATGGCGTTCTCTTAAAAAGCATTTCAGCAATAAGAATGCCGCCCTGCTCCGTGACCTGGCGGAAACCTATTACAGATAAATCAGCAAAGCTTCCGTAAGACCCTTCGGCTTGGCGGAAGCTTTTGCTTTATAGAGGTGTAAACCCTGAAAAGCCTTTATTTACGGGCTTTGCAACCGTCGGTTGACAAATTGACAAGGCGGTTTTATGGCGTGCAACCACATTCTATGGTATCATTTAATCAATCCGACAGGGAGTCGGAAATCAAACAAAAGGAATGGTTTTAATATGATACTTGCAGACAAAATAATCGAAGAAAGAAAAAAGAACGGCTGGTCACAGGAGGAGCTTGCTGAAAAGCTTGATGTAAGCAGACAGTCTGTCTCCAAATGGGAGGGTGCCCAGTCTACTCCCGATCTCCAGAAAATACTTAAAATGAGCGAGCTTTTCGGAGTAAGTACAGATTATCTCTTAAAGGACGAAATCGAGGCTACCGAATACGTAGAGACAGGTGACAGCGAAAAGTCTCTTCATAAAATCTCAATGGAGGAGGCTAACGCCTTTCTTGCCGTAAACAAAAAAACGGCCTTAACAACCGCAATCGGCGTATGCCTTTCGGTTTTAAGCCCGATATGTCTTATTTTATTTCTTGGAATGGCTTCCGCTGACCCGAATATGGAGGCTCCTGCAATAGCCATGGGAATGATGGCGCTTCTTATATTTGTAGGAATAGCTGTAGGCCTCTTCATAAGCGGCGGAGCGAAGCTTTCTAAATATGAATATCTCGAAAAGGAAGCAGTAGAAACTGCCTATGGCGTTTCGGGAATGGTAAAGGACAGAAAGGAAAAATATGCTCCTAAATTTACCGCAGGAATAATTACAGGCGTAATTCTCTGTCTTATCGGCGTTATGGCTCTTTTCTTTATCCCGCTTTTCGGTGATGACGCGGTTGTTTCCGTTACGATGGTTTGCGCGCTCCTCGCCTTTGCGGCGGCTGGCTCCTTCTTCATTGTAAAGGTGTGCTGTATCCAGTCGGGCTTCGATAAGCTTCTTCAGGAGGGCGACTATGAGCCCGAAAAGAAAAAGGATACCCTGACCGACGCTGTTTGTACCGCCTACTGGCTTATCGCTACGGCAGTATTCCTTGCCTGGAGTTTTCTTACCAACGACTGGGGCATTACATGGATCGTGTGGGTTGTGGCAGGCGTACTTTTCCCCGTAGTATGTGCTGTTACAAAGCATATCACAAAAAAATAACGAAAACGAGGCAGAAAGGGAACCCCTTTGGGCAATTCCCGCCTTTTATAAGAAACAACTAACCCCGCAGTTGCAAAACGGCGGGGTTAAAAGCTTCTGCGTGGCACACACACTAAAGGGAGTCAATTTGGCTGACTCCTGCCTCGATATTTTTATTTTTCTATACACTTAAGATTCTTTTCGATAAGCTCATATCTCCGCTTTACACAGTCCACGGAGCGTAAGGGGTCAGAGGGTGTGTTGAAGGTATAATCCATGAGCTTTTCTATGGTAGTGGTAGCTACATGAAGTCTTGTATCGCTTGAAGCGTAATAGATATACACCTCTCCGTTTTCACGGGCAATAGCACCGTTAGTAAATACAACGTTTGAAACGTCGCCTACTCTTTCCTCGCCCTGAGGCACTATAAATACTCCCGAGGGAGAAGCTATAAGCTTAGAGGGGTCGTTAAGGTCGGTAGCAAAAACATAGATAACGTAGCGAAGTCCTGCCGCAGTATTTCTTACGCCGTGAGCTATATGTATCCAACCCTTCGGGGTCTTTATCGGAACTGCGCCTGCGCCGTTCTTGGCTTCGGTTATGGTATGATAGATTCGGGGGCTTACTACCTTTTCTTCGGTACAGATAACGGGATTTTCTATATCCTCACAAAGTCCGAAGCATACTCCGCCGCCGCTTCCTGTTTCGATAAAATCGTCCTGGGGACGGGTATAAAAGGCGTATTTTCCATCTACAAATTCAGGATGAAGTACTACATTTCTCTGCTGAGGGGACTTGGATTTAAGATTTGGAAGTCTTTCCCATGTCTTAAGATCCTTTGTGCGGACAATACCTGCCTGAGCTATTGCGGCGGAAAGATCTCCCGAGGCGGTATCCTTGCTTTCGGAGCAGAATACGCCGTAAATCCAGCCGTCCTCATGCTTGGTAAGTCTCATATCATATACGTTCGTTTCCTCGGGACAGGTATCGGGTAAAAGAACGGGATAATCCCAGAAGCGGAAATTATCTATGCCGTTATCGCTTTCGGCTACTGCAAAAAAGGATTTTCTGTCGTTTCCTTCAACTCTTACCACAAGGTAGAATTTTCCGTTAAGCTCGATAGCTCCCGAATTGAAGGCGGCGTTCACCCCAAGACGCTCCATGAAAAAGGGATTTGTCTCGTAGCTGAAATCGTATCTCCAGATAAGAGGGGCATGGTCGGCGGTTATAACGGGATTCTCGTATCTCGTATATACTCCGTTATCGTCGTTTACGGGACGGTTTTTTCTTGTAATGAGCGCCTCGTATTTTTCGGTAAGGCGGCTTACTCTCTCATTGAATTCGCTTATAGAAGGCATTTTCTCTTTCCTTTCGTTTTTCTGAATTATTTTCTTAATTATATAATAAATGGGTGTAAATTGCAATAGCTTAAATTAAATTTGAATCCGTCGGGGCAGGACTTCTGCCGCCTGCATATAATAGAAAAAACGGGGAAGGGCGGAGTAACGCCCGGGCGTTCATGAATAGCTCCGTCGGCTGAAGATGTCCTATGGGGCATGAATAGCAATTCCCTGTTTTTATATATAAAAAATACGGATGTTGTTCCCCGGAGGTTATCCTTCGGGGAACATGATTTTTAAGGGAGGATTACTGCCGCCGATTATTGACAAACCGACCTTCAGGAAGTATAATTAAGAAAAGCCTATAAAAGAAAGGGACAGAATTATGACTGTTTATGAATTACAGCAGAAAATATTAAAGCTTAAAAAGGAAAAGGACGCGGCTGTTCTCGCTCACAGCTATGTAGCCAAGGAAATAACCGAGGTTGCGGATATTGTGGGGGATTCCTTCGCTTTAAGCGAAAAGGCGGCAGGTGTTCCCAATAAAAATCTGGTTTTCTGCGGCGTTCATTTCATGGCGGAGACAGCAAAAATGCTGAGCCCCGAAAAAAGAGTATTCCTCGCCCGTGAAGGGGCAGGCTGTCCCATGGCGGAGCAGTTCACTCCCGAAGAAATCATGGCTGTAAAGGAAAAGGAGCCTGACCGTAAGGTTGTGGCTTATATAAATACAACTGCCGCTTTAAAGGCATTAAGCGACGTATGTGTAACCTCCTCCTCGGCGGTAACAATCGTCGAGAAAATGGAAGCGGACAAGCTTTTATTCATTCCCGACTGTAATTTAGGAGCCTTCGTTAAGGAAAAGGTAAAAAATAAGGATATAATGCTTATAGAGGGCGGCTGTCCCGTTCATTCCGCAATAAAGGAGGCGGAAGCTCTCGAAGCGAAGAAAAAGCATCCCGATGCGCTTCTTCTCGTTCACCCCGAATGTAAGCCCGAGGTTACCAAATATGCCGACTATATCGGCTCTACGGCAGGGATTATTGATTTCGCCAAGAAGAGCGAAGCGAAGGAATTCATTATCGGTACAGAAATCAGTATTGCTGAATTCTTACAGTACGAATGTCCCGATAAGAAATTCTATCTCCTTTCAAAGAATCTTATCTGCGGCGATATGAAGATGACTACCCTTGTGGACGTATACAACACCCTTAAGGGCATGGATAACGGCGAAGCCTTTGAAATTAAGATGACAGCGGAAGAAATTGCCGCTTCGAGAAAGCCGATAGATGAAATGCTGAGGCTCGGATAATAAAAATAAACCTCTATTATGATTGATAAGAAACTGACACTCCTTCTGTTTTTATGAAGGAGCGTTTTTTATTATATTTTTTTCTTAAAACCTCTTTTATTTATCGACAGAATATGATATAATAGATAGGATTATAAGTATATCTTGTTTATTGAAAGGGGATAAGACCTTGTCATATACAGAACTGCTTGAAAATGCAAAGAAAGGCAGCCGTACCGACTATGACGTACTGTGCGGTACTGTTGCCGATGATATCTATAGAATAGCCTGTCTTACCCTCATGAATAATGAGGACGCTTTAAATGCGGTAAAATCTGCATTCAGCGACGGCTTCGGAAGTATCTCCCGTATAAACGACCTGCCTCACCTTAAGGCGTGGCTTTTAAGGGAGCTTACCCGTAATATGGTAGCTAAGCTCAAGGAATACCGTGCACTGGGACAGACTGCTCCCGTGGACGCAGAAATGCCTTCGGCGATAACCTCTCTCTCCGATATCGACAGGCTTGTATATTCAATTTTTTCGGTATGTAACTATTCGGTAAAGGAAATTTCCATAATAACAAGCCTTACCGAAGAAAACGTAACTAAAAAGCTGAACAGTGCCAATGAAAAAATCGGAAACGAGATTATTCCCGTTAAATCCTTTATTTCCTCTGTAACCGCTCCCGAAGCCCTTAAGCCTAAGGAGGAGAAAAGCCCGAAGCTTATGAGATTTGTTCCCTCGGGCGGAGAATACACCGAAGAAGAAACAAAATCCGAGGAGCCAGCCACAGAAGAAAAGCCTGAATCGGAAAATACCGATACATACGAGGAGCCTGCTCCCTCTGAAGCACCGATTTTCGCTCCCGAGGAAGAGGAAACGGAAGAAAAGGAAGAAGAGCCTGAAAAGCCTGTTCTTAACGCAGAAACCTTTATTGATATAATCGCTTCCGAAAAAATAAAGGGCAGCGAATTCCTCGCCCTTATAGGAAATACCCGTATAAGCAACAGCGCTTACCATGAGATTGAACAGAATCCCTCTCTTACCCGTTCAAGACTTATTGAGCTTCTTCATAATTCTCCTCTTACCGAGGCTGATTATGCAAAAATGCTCACTTCTATAAAGGAACGCCGTGACAAGCTTAAAGAAAAAGCCGAGCCTAAGGCAGTAAAGGCTCAGCCCAGCCTTTATGATGAAACGGGACTTTTCAGCGGTCATCGCGAACGCCCCAGAAGAAAAAAGCACGAGGAAAAGAAAAAGAGCGACCTTGCTCTCGCTCTCGAAAATAAGGAACAGGCGGAAGAAATATCCACTGTTCCCACAGCGGCCCAGAAGCCCTATGAAACAGGCGGAACTCTTACCTTTGCTCCCGTAGAAGCGGAATATTCCGTTAAGACCCTGAAAAAGGAAGAGAAGAAGGCTGAAAAGGAAGAAGCTCCTTCCGTAACGGAAGAAAAGAAATCTGAAACGGCAGAAACAGACATCGCTGAATCCGTAATCAATCCCATTTTAAACAGCGAACCTGAAAAAGAAACGGAAAAGATTGAAGAAAAGCCCGCTGAAAAGACTGAAGAGACCGTTGAAAAAGCTCCCGAGGCGGAAGTTAAGCCTGAGAAAAGGGAAGAGGCTGACGGCGGTTTCAGAATTTCCATGCCTGCCCCCTCTAAAACAGCTCCTGACAACAGGGATATGAGCTTCACCAGCGATATCGACCTTGACGAAGCAGATGGAATATACGGACTTGACGAGGAAATAGACGAGCTTGAGGAATTCGACGAGCTTGATAACATGACCTTTACCGACGGGGTAGACCCCTTTTCCGCTATAAAGGAAGAAACTGCTCCCGAAAATAAGGAGACAGAAAAGGCTGAGGACGAAACTCCCGCTAAAAAACGTCGTATGTCCGACGACTTCCGTGAAAAATATAAAGGAAACGACTTTTTCATCGATGACGATGAATACTATGAAGGCGTAAACCGTGGAAAGCTTATCTTCTGTGCAGTATGCGCGGTGCTCCTTATCGGCGTAAGCTTCCTTATAAGATATATTACAACAGGCTCTCTTCTCCCTGTAGAAAAAATGCCTGAAACAGAGCAGGCTGTTCCTGTAATATCCGTTCCCGAGGAAATAACCTCTCTTGAAGATATTTCGGTACTGCTCAGCAACGCAAGCGAAAGATACTCTGTATTCAATACCGAATATTACCGTGGTGACAATACTCCATATACAGAAGCTCTTTCCACTTCTCCTGCCGAAAAGAACGACCTTTTACTTATCCCCGGAAAGGATACCTTCAAGGCGGTTCTTCTTGACGAGACTGCTCCGAAGATTGTCGGAGAAACAGGCTATGCTGAAGGAAAAAGCTTTCTGGGCTTCCTGACTGACGATAAGAATATTTACCTCGTTTATGAGGATTCAGAGGGCATTTATACAGAAATCTACGACGATACACTGGCTCTCGGAGGAACCTACAGCCAGAGCGGAAAGCTTTCTGCAATAAATGCTGACAGCGAAAGACTTCTCCTTATTACCAAGGAAGAAGCGAAGAAGAGAACGGAAGTAACGGAAAATGACCTTCCCTTCTATACTATTATGGGCGAAAAGAAAACCGTAGCCTATGAAAATTTTGAAGCAGTATCCGGAATATCCTACGGCGGTATTACGACTGTCGGCATAGTAAGCGGCGGAGAAGCGGAGGTTTCCTCTGTAATAGGCGGCTATGACAGCTTCGCAAGCTTCGACGAGAAGGGCTACAGCCTTATTATAGCTGACTGCAACAAAACAATAGTAAGAAGCTACAGCCTTATCGGAACACGTTCCGAGCTTGTTTCCGAAACCGTATATGAGGGCGAGGCATTTTCTGCGGATTCCCTTAAGGGAAATACGCTTACAGGCTATAACCCCTATAAGAACTCAATAACTATAAACAAGATTGACGAAAATAAGAACGAAACCTTAGTGGCAGTAGAAAACGCTCTCCCCGTAGGTATCGCCTATAACGGCGAAAACACCTATATTGTGGCGGAAGGAGACGAGGGAACAAGGCTTTACGGCTTTAACGGCTTTACTCCTATAGAGAATATTACTCCAGAAGCTGTTTACACCGAAAAGCTGAAGGACTGCGGAGGACTTCTTACGGGACTTAAGGCGGAAGCTGACGAAAGCGGAAGCCGTACAGGTCTTCGCCTTTCACTTTATAGCTATGATAACGGTCTCGAAGAAGAAGCTTATGCCTTAATCGGCGTGGACGCAAAGACCGACAGTCAGTATCTTAAATATCTCTCGGGGGACGGAGAGGAGACTCCTCTCGCTGTAGCCTGTGACGAAAGCGGCAGTAAGCTTGCCGTCGGAACAGTATACTTCGACGGAATATCCGAGATTGAGAGAATACTTATCTACGGAAATATCGACGGAAGCCTTACCGAGCTTGGAAATATAATGCTCTTCGATATAAATTCCGATTACCGTGCATTGGCTTTCAGAAACAACACTCTCTTCATAATTACTGAGGATACAATAATTACCGCTGACGCAGAGACCTGTTCCCCTAAGGGATATTTCACAGGCAATGAATCGGAAAACACTTCCGAAAGCGTTTCGGAAGAAGCGACCGAGGAAGCTGAATCTTCTGAAGAAAACGAAGAGGACGAAATTACTCTCGAATAACAACAAAAAAGGCAATCTCATCAGAGACTGCCTTTTCTTGTTTTATAAAGCTTTAATTAGGAAACCTTAACTGTTATAGAATAGGATGTAGAGCCGAGCTTAGCTGTGATTACCGCCGAGCCCTTAGCCTTTGCTGTTACCTTACCCTTATCGGAAACGGTAGCTACGGAACGCTTGGATGTAGACCAAGCTACTGTACCCTTACCTGATACTGTCGCACCAAGCTGGAGAGTAGAGCCCTTCTTAAGTGTTACTGTGAGGGCTGTCATTTTGCCGACTGCTGTGTCTAATGTTGCGTCAGAGGATGACTTAGAAGTGTTGGAGGAGGTAGCGGGATATGTAAACTTCATTACTGTTTCGCCGCTTTCCTTGGATTTATTGCTGTTGCCGTAAACCTCGATATAATGTGTACCCTTACCTACCTTATAGGAAACCGTACCCTTGGTTAAATCCTTTCTTGCGTCTCTTCTGATTGTAATTTCGGTACTCTTGACTGCAAGACTTGCACTTCCGCCGTAAATTGTGGGTGTACCTGAAATTCTCTTACCCTCTTCGTCAGATACTCTTAAAAAAATTGTGGGGGCTGTGGACTCGAACTCAATTGTTAAATAGCCGCTTTTGTTTACAGGAATCTGATAGGTCTTCGCCTTGGAAGAGCTGGATTTTCTTGTAAAGGTTGCTCCACTCTTTACCTTTGTACCCTTTTCAAGCTTAGCGAGCTCGCTGTCGGTTGCACTTGCCGCTGAAGCGACAACACATAATGAGCTTACAGCCATAACTGCCGCAAGTAAAACTGATAAAAATTTCCCGAATTTCTTCATTTTTAATACCCCTTATCTTGATTTTTTCAGCTAATACGCTGTTACACTAAATTATAGCACAACTTACATATTATGTCAATAAACAAAAACCGCCTTCCTTGCAGTATTGCAAAGAAAGCGGTATTTCTCTTACTTGTTGGGAACCTCGATAAGGCTCTTTCCGCCCATGTAGGGGCGTAAAACCTCGGGAATTCTGATGCTTCCGTCTTCATTGAGGTTGTTTTCAAGGAAAGCGATAAGCATTCTCGGAGGAGCAACAACAGTGTTGTTGAGAGTATGAGCAAGATACTTCTTTCCGTCCTTTCCGTGAACACGGATCTTAAGACGGCGGGCCTGTGCGTCTCCTAAGTTGGAGCAGGAGCCTACCTCGAAGTACTTCTGCTGTCTGGGAGACCATGCTTCTACGTCAAAGCTCTTCACCTTAAGGTCAGCTAAGTCGCCGGAGCAGCATTCAAGTGTTCTTACGGGAATATCCATGGAGCGGAAAAGGTCAACGGTATTCTGCCAGAGCTTTTCAAACCAGTACATGCTTTCCTCAGGCTTACAGATAACGATCATTTCCTGCTTTTCGAACTGGTGGATACGATAAACGCCTCTTTCCTCGAGACCGTGGGCGCCCTTTTCCTTACGGAAACAGGGGCTGTAGCTTGTAAGGGTATGGGGGAGAGTATCCTCCTGCACTATAGTATCGATATACTTACCTATCATGGAATGTTCGCTTGTACCGATAAGATAAAGGTCTTCGCCCTCAATCTTATACATCATAGCGTCCATTTCAGCGAAGCTCATAACGCCTGTTACAACGTTGCTTCTGATCATGTAAGGGGGTACGCAGTAGGTAAAGCCGCGGTCAATCATAAAGTCACGTGCATAGGAAATAACTGCGGAATGAAGTCTCGCAATATCGCCCATAAGATAGTAGAAGCCGTTTCCTGCTACTCTTCTTGCGGCGTCAAGGTCGATTCCGTTGAGCTTTTCCATGATATCGGTATGATAGGGAACTTCAAATGCAGGAGTAAAGGGCTCGCCGTACTTGGTTACCTCTACGTTTTCGCTGTCGTCCTTACCGATCGGAACGCTGTCGTCGATAATGTTGGGGATAGTCATCATTATCTTCTGAATTTTTTCGGCATATTCGGGCTCTAAAGCCTGAAGCTCGTTAAGTCTTGCGGAGAATTCGCCGACCTTCTTCTTGGCTTCCTCGGCTTCATCCTTCTTGCCCTGACCCATAAGCATACCTATCTCCTTGGAGATACGGTTCTTTTCAGAACGAAGGTTTTCTGCCTCCTGAAGGGTCTTTCTGTATTCTGCATCGAGAGCAATAACCTCGTCTACAAGAGGAAGCTTTGAATCCTGAAACTTCTTCTTGATATTTTCTTTTACGATATCGGGGTTTTCTCTTAAAAATTTGATGTCAAGCATTTTTCCTGTTATCCTTTCCGTTCTTTTATATTCAGCCCTGTTCACGGGAGATAAAGGCGATGAGCTCCTTTAATTCCTCTTCCGTTTTACAGTCTATGCTCATTGTGAATTTATCCCGTCCCTTCTCGATACGAACGGGCTTACCGATATAATCGGTAAGGCTTATTTCCGCTTCAACAAGGAAGGTGTCCTTTCTGGGCTTTTCCTTTCCTTCCTTAGGCTCATTTATCTGCTTAGCAAGCTTTTCGAGAGCTCTTACGCTTATACCCTCTTCAATTACACGCTTTGCAAGCAGTCTCTGCTTTTCTTCGTCAGCTACGCCGATAATTACCTTACAGTGTCCTACGGAAATTTCTCCGTCGCGGACATAGGCCTTTATATCGTCAGGCAGAGTCAGTAAGCGAAGAGCATTTGTAACAGAGGAACGGGCCTTTCCGACCTTTTTCGCTACCTCCTCCTGCTTCATGTCGAAGGTGTCAATAAGCTGCTGATAACCGAGAGCCTCTTCGATAGGGTTAAGATCCTCTCTCTGAAGGTTTTCGATTAAGGCTATCTGCATGGTCTGTTCATCGGAAAGCTCCATTATTCTTACGGGAACTTCCTTTAAGCCTGCTATTTTAGCGGCACGCCATCTGCGCTCACCTGCAACGATCTGGTAGGTATCACCGTAAAAGCGTACAACCAGCGGCTCAACAATACCGTGCTCTATAATTGATTCGGCAAGAGCGTTAAGTGCCTCCTCGTTGAAGGTCTTTCGGGGCTGTTTTTTATTGGGCTCTATTTCGGTAATTTTAAGCTTCTGGGGAGCTATTGACTCCTCGGCGCCGAAAAGGCCGTCATCGTCAAATATAGAATCAAAATTTTCGCCTAAGGCTGATTTCTTCGCCATTTATACCTCCTGTAAGGATTAAAGCATTTCTTCCAGGGCCTTACACTTCTTCGCTATTTCCTTGGCTAAAAGGTTATATGCCTCAGCCCCCTTGGAAGTCGGGTCGTAATACATAATGGGCTCTCCGTGGCTGGGAGCCTCGGAAATCTTTACATTTCTCGGGATCTCAGTCTTGAAAATAGTGTCCTCGGGGAACTTGGACTTTATACTCCTCATGACCTCGCGGTTTACAGTAAGACGCTTGTCCAGCATTGTAAAGACAATACCCATAAGCTGTAAATTCCTGTTGCTGGATTTCTTCACACGCTTGACGGTAGCTAAAAGCTCAGCCACACCCTCTAAGCTGTAGGGCTCACACTGCATAGGTATAATAATACGGTCGCAGGCACTTAATCCGTTAAGAGCGAGAACTCCGAGAGAGGGGAGACAGTCAATTATAATTATATCATAGTCGTCCTTTATCTGGAGAAGAGCCTTTTTAAGCTGGAGGGTCTTGTTCTCAAACTGGAGAAGGCGTATTTCCGCCTCGGCAAGACTCTGTGTCGAGGGCATAAGCCACACGTTCTTATACTCGGTCTTTATAACCGCCTGTGCGGGGCGAACCTCGCCCATGATTACATCGTATGTAGTATGCTCAAGGCTTTTCTTTGCGGCGCCCATATAGCCGTAGCCTGTAGTAGCGTTACCCTGAGGGTCAAGGTCTACTAAAAGCACCTTCTTGCCCATGCTTCCGAGAGCGGCGCTTACGTTTATAGCGGTAGTAGTCTTGGCTACTCCGCCCTTCTGATTAACTATAGAAATGATTGCTGCCAAAATAATTATCTCCGTTATAATGTAATATATCTTTTAAATTATATCATAAACACTAAAAAAAATAAAGACCTTTTTCGGAAAATTATCGGGATTTCTACAATGTGTCGGGTAAAACCCATTCTTCCGCAAGTTTTTTGTACTTTTCGGCAGAATTTATGTCCCCCGTCCTTTCACAGCAGTCGGAAAGAAGCAGAAGATTTTCCTTTCCCTGACAGAAAACCGTAATAATCGGCTCAGTCTCGAAAATTCCGTCGTACAGCCAGCAGAGTGCCTCCTCATAATTTCCTGCAGAATAAAAATACTTTCCTATCTCGGTACATATCTCGCTGCAGGGCTTCGCTATCACATCACGAAGACAAAGACTGAAAAATCCGCTTATATTTCCGCATTCCCTGTAGCAACGGGCAAGGACTGCACGAGCCTCCGCCCTTTCATCGGCGGAGCGTAAGGGGTCGCTGAGACTGCCCTCAAAAAAGGGTACAGCTTCATCCATATCCTCTCTGTCTCCTGCAATAAAAAGCTCCTTCGCATACATTCCGTGAAGGGTCTTATCGAGACGCATACCCTTTCGGAGAGCCTTCTGGAAGGTGAAAAAATCACGCTTTGCGTGGCTTCCCTTAGCAAGATGCATAATCTCGATATCGCTGTTGTATATTACGGGGTCAAGACGTATAGTTTCGTGAATAGGATTTATCCATTCAAAATTCCGTATCCTCTTGAAAAGCTTGGGACGAAGCTCTCTTTTTGAATTATAGGCGGTATTGGTTTCCATAAGGTTGAGATAGTACATCTGGACAATTTCGATTTCGGGGAGAAGTGCCGCCTTTACCTTCTTGAAAAGCTCGATATTGTTATCGTCGAGAAGCTCGTCTGCGTCGGCGGTATAGATATAGTCCATGGACGCCTTTGAAAATACGAAATTTCTCGCCGCCGAAAAATCGTCTATCCAGGGAAAATCATAGATTTTATCGGTAAATTCCGCCGCTATTTCCTTTGTCCTGTCGGTTGAGCCCGTATCGGCAATAATAATTTCGTCTGCTATGGGAGCTATACTTTTAAGGCAGTCCCTGAGCATAGCCTCCTCATTTTTAACTATCATACAAACGCTTATCGTAATCATAATAAATCTCCGTTTATTTAAGCACTATTGCGTTCCAGCCCTCTTCCTCGGTAAGAGAAGCTACCTCAAAGCCGTTTTCCTTCAATGCGGAAAGCACCTCGTCAAGCCTTTCGGTTATAATTCCCGAGACTATAAGAGTACCCTTTTCGGCCAGGAAGCCTCTGAACAGACTGCTCATGGCTATAATGACGTCAGCCACGATATTGGCTACTATTATATCATATCCGCCGCCGATTTTTTCTCTTAAAGCGCCGTCGTCTATTACATTTCCGCAGTATGCCTTGTATTTATCCTTACCGAAGCCGTTCTTTTCAACGTTTTCTCCTGCGGTAGCTACCGCATTTTCAAAGATATCCACCATTACTGCGCTTTCTGCCCCGAAAAGAAGCGCCGCTATAGAAAGGATACCGCTTCCACAGCCTAAGTCAAGGACCTTATCGCCTGCCCTTGTTATTTCCTCAAGTCTTTCCATAACAAGCTTTGTGGTATGGTGCTGGCCTGTGCCGAAGGTTGAGGCAGGGTCAATTTCAAGGATTTTTCTGCCCTCTGTGTCCGTTACCTCTTCCCAGGAGGGCTTTATTATAAGCTTACTGCCCACGGTAAAGGGCTTGTAGTACTGCTTCCAGTTGTTTGCCCAGTCCTCCTCCTTAACGTTATCTATCTTTATTTCAAGACTGCCGTAGAAGTCGGGCTGTTCCGCTTTGAAGCCCTCGAGAGCTCCCTTTAATTCCGCAAGAGTCTCGGCACCCTGAGGGTTGTCCTGAAGATAGAGGGTTATATGGGTAGGTACGGTTTTAAGCCCCATAAGCTCGTCGTCAACATAGTCCCAGTTAGCGTCCTTGTTTTCGAGGAATTCGTCGAAATCCGCACTGTCGTGGATGATAAAGCCTGTTATACCAAGCTCCGAAAGCCTCATAACAAGTACATCCACCGCCTTTGATTCTGTATAAACGTCAACCTGTATAAAATTCATGATATTCTATCCTTTCGGTAATAATTTCACATGGTCATCTGTAAAAACCTTTTTGGTCAGAGAAAATGAGATAGGTGCAGTCTATGCAAGAAAATGCGACGAAGTAAGGCTGTGTGCCTTTCAAGGAGCATTGCCGCAGCATAGGCTGTGCATAGCTCATTTTCTCCCAAATAAGGTTTTTATAGGTGACCATATACTAATTATGCAACATTTTCCGTAAAAAAGCAATAGCAAACCGTAAAAAAGCTGAAAACTTACCTGTAGTATTACGAAAAATCCCCGACGGTACAGGTTGTACTGTCGGGGAAGGTTTTATTTTACGCTGAAAAGAATGTCGCCGTAGGTAGGTACGGGCCAGTAATTTTCCGCAACAAGGGTTTCAAGCTCATCAACAGAGCGTCTTATTTCCTTCATCTTTGCGAAAATTCTGTCGTGATAGAATACTGCAATTTCCTTGGCACCCTTTATATTCTTCGCCTCGGAAAGAAGCCCGATAAGCTCCTCGTTATTTTCCATCATCATTGTTTCAAGCTCGGAAATTCTTGCCGCCGCCGCAATTTCAAGAGCCGCACCGATTCCTGCACCCTTCTTGGAAATGATAACGTCACAAAGCACCTTTTCGTACTTCATTACGGCAGGAATATACTCTCTTCTTACCATATCCACCACGGTAAGAGCCTCGATGTTTATGGTCTTATAGTAGTTTTCAAGAAGTATTTCTGTTCTTGCGTGAATTTCTCTTTCTGTGAATACCTTATGAGCGGTAAAGAGCTTTATGCTCTTTTCGTCCTCGAAATGAGGGAGTGCGTCAACGGTAGAAATTAGATTCGGGAGACCTCTTTCCTCGGCTTCCTTTATCCATGCCTCGTCGTAACCGTTTCCGTTGAAGATTACACGCTGATGCTCCTTAAAGGTTCTTACTAAAAGCTTATGGAGGGACTTCTTGAAATTGGGTGCAGTCTCCAGCTCGTCAGCGAACTGCTTCAAGGATTCGGCAACAATAGTATTTATAATAATATTCGGGGTAGAAACGTTATGGCTTGAGCCTACGCCTCTGAATTCGAACTTGTTTCCTGTAAAAGCGAAGGGAGAGGTACGATTTCTGTCGGTTGTATCCTTCTTGAACTTAGGAAGGGTAAGAATACCCATGTCGAAATCGTCATGCTGGGAGGAAACTGTACCGCCGTTTACGAGAGCCTTTACTACCTCGTCAAGCTCCTCGCCCAGGAACACGGAAATTATAGCGGGAGGTGCTTCATGCGCACCTAAACGATGGTCATTTCCCGCGGAGGCTACAGAAAGGCGGAGAAGCTCGGGATAATCGTCTACTGCCTTGATAATAGCCGCAAGGAAGGTAAGGAACTGTGCGTTTTCAAGGGGAGAATCGCCGGGATTAAGAAGATTCTGTCCGTCGTCGGTGGAAAGCGCCCAGTTATCGTGCTTGCCTGAGCCGTTTACGCCCTTGAAGGGCTTTTCGTGAAGAAGACACACCATGTCATGCTTTCTTGCAATCTTCTGCATCATTTCCATAGCAAGCTGATTCTGGTCGGCGGCTACGTTTGCGGATGCATAAATAGGAGCCATTTCATGCTGTGCGGGAGCCGCTTCATTATGCTTGGTGGTGGAAGGAACGCCGAGACGCCAGAGAGCAAGGTCGAGATCCTTCATATAGTCAGAAACTCTCTGCTTGATTGTACCGAAATAATGGTTATCCATTTCCTGACCTCTCGGTGCAGGTGCGCCGAAAAGGGTACGTCCTGTGAACATAAGGTCCTTACGCTTTTCATATACGCTTTTATCTACAAGGAAGTATTCCTGCTCTGCGCCTACGGTAGCTACAACTCTGTTGGAAGTAGTATTTCCGAAAAGGCGGAGAATACGGAGAGCCTGCTCGGATACTGCGTCCATAGAGCGGAGAAGAGGAGTTTTCTTGTCGAGAGCTTCTCCCGTATAGGAACAGAAGGCTGTAGGAATATATAAAGTGTCATCCTTAACGAAGGCATAGGATGTAGGATCCCATGCAGTATAGCCTCTCGCTTCAAAGGTGGCTCTTATACCGCCTGAGGGGAAGGAGGAAGCGTCGGATTCGCCCTTGATGAGTTCCTTTCCTGAAAATTCCATAATTACCGTACCATCGCCTGTGGGGGAGATAAAGCTGTCATGCTTTTCGGCGGTAATACCTGTCATAGGCTGGAACCAGTGGGTATAATGGGTTGCACCCTTTTCTATTGCCCAGTCCTTCATAGCCGCCGCTACGCTTTCGGCAATAGAGCTGTCAAGCTCACGGCCTGCGTTCATGGTAGCCTTCAGCTTCTTGAAGACTTCCTTGGGAAGCCTCTGTCTCATGGTGGATTCATTGAAGGCGTCTGCGCCGAATATCCGTGTTACGTCGATTCTTTCGCTCATAGTAAGAAACCTTTCCTGTTCTGAACTTTATAAGCATTTTAAAAATGCTCTTATTCTGTATATTATTCTATGATTATGATATTTTATTACAAGTCTCTGATTTTGTCAATAGCCTATTTTAACAAAGTATTTCTACTTTGAGCCGCCTTATTCGGAGGCAGTATCTTTCTCCTTCGCCTTAAGCCTGTATTCTCTTACCTTTGAGCATATTCCCCACATAAGAAGGATAAGCCCTATATTGATAAGAAGTGCTCCGCCCGATACAACGCTTTTCTTAACCAGTGCGAGATCGCTTTGTGCGCTGGTATATAAATTACACGTACGGACTGTAAGAAAAACCGCAGGAATAAGGCTCAGAAGGGTTATAACGGCAGGCACTCTGAATTCTCCGAGACGAGGCGACTTATCGTCAAGCTTCGTCTGTGCGAATTTTATAACGCCTGAAAAGGCTGAGCCTAAAATAACTATAAATATAGGATATATTACTATATTAAGGGCCTCTGTCTGCGTACCGGGGAACTCCCTGAAGTAGAATACCGTTTCCGCTACGGGAGCAAGCGCCGAGGTTACCGCAGCTATCTCACGGGTATAGGTATAGGGCTCTCCCTCCACGGTATAGGTGTATACCGCGTCAGCGTAGCCGTCGTCTCTTTCGGTTACATCGGTAAGACTGCTGTAGGTATAGCCTATAATACTCAGGGAAGTAAAAAATCCCGTTACGGCTATTACCGCAAAATACAGAAGCGTAAAGGCTATGAATACCCAGCCGTTGACCCTGCATTTCAATAAAGCTTTCATTTTACGTCCTTTAACTTATCTCTGTTTATGTTTCTTCAGGAGTTACGGGCAATTATCTCAGCCATTTCTCCTACGTTCTTCATACCCGAAACCTGTCCCATAGTGAATCGGATTCCGAATTCCTCCTCTACTGCGGACATAAGGGTAATATGATTGAGGCTGTCCCAGTCGTCGATATCATCGGCAGTAGTTTCGGGAGTAAGCTCGATTTCCTCATCATCGAAAAAGTCTCTGAAAATTGCGTTAAGTCTTTCGTAAATCTCGTTCATGATAATCTTCCTTTCATTGTAGCTTTATATGGCTTGTTTTATTTTCATAGCTGTCGGTTTCAAGCTTCCATACGGTATTTCCTTCATTATCAGATATTTTTTCAAAGCCGAAGGAGCCGAAAAGCTCTTTTACCATATTATTTTTCGCGGTAGGATAATAATATCCGTATATTGTTTCTATTCCCTTTTCCTTAGCCGCCGCCACAAGCTTATCAAGCATAGCGTATTCCATCTCACGCTTTAAGACGCGGCAGCTCATAAGCCATAAATCGATATGAAGTTCGGTTTTATTTCTTATTTCACCGATTACTACGGAAACTACGCCGTTATCGCCGAATTTATCCGTAAGCTTTCCGTAAAGGCGGATATGACTGTCGCTTTTGAATACAGCCTCCATTTCCGCTTCGGTATATCTCTTTGTGGTAACATTGAACTGGTTGCTTTTATTGGTAAGCTGGGTAATACGGCTGAGATAGAGAGGAATGAAATCTCCTATTTCAGCAGTCATATCAAGGCTGTCCAGATATTCCCCGTAATCGGAGAAGCTCGCCTGAAGAACGGCTCTTTCAGCATTCGCCTTATACATTTCTCCACGCTTCCTGTCATCGTCGGAAAGAGAGAGAATTTCGAAATAGCGGTTTCTGTCGAGGATTCTGATATAATTCTCCGCCTCGGTCATTTCGGGGACTGCCGCGCCCTTTATCTGGGCGGAAACTATCGCTCTTTCGGCAGGATTATCGTCAGCAAAAACAAAGCTTTCGGGTAAAAGGCTTAATTCCGCCGCTGTTTCGATAATGTTCCTGTCCTTATTCTCCCAGTTCGCCTTTATCATGGTGAAATCCTCGGGCTTTAAGGTTCCGTCGGGATGCTTAAGCCCTGCCGCCGCATTCTCCATATCATTCTTGGAGCAGACGGTAAGAAGCACGCCGATACCCTTATGAAGCTTAACATATTCCTGGAACTCGGAATAAACCTGTCCGCCGGGAAGGTCCTTTCCTATTTTAATTCCGTCAACCCCGTCGTCGCCTACTACTCCGCCCCAGAGGGTGTTGTCAAGGTCAAGGGCGAGAACCTTCTTGTTCTTACCAAGAACCGCCTTTATTATAGCGGCAATATTCGCCGCAAGATAAGGTACTGCTTCCATGGCGAGAGCGTATTTGTACATATACCACTGCCTGCTGTCGCTCCATTTATCAAGCCCGTAGCAGGCAGATAAATAGTTGATATCGTTAATGTATATGTTCTTGTTCTTTTCGGCATATTCCGCAAAGTCAAGATTAAGCCTGTTTATGAAATTTACGCGTCCGCGGCGGTTTGTGAAATCGCTGTTTCCGAGAAGGCGGAAATCGGGCTGCTCAAAATTATTCTGGATAATTACTGCGCCGAACTTTTCCGATATACTTTCCCATACCTGACGGAAATGAGCGAACTGCGCCTGCTGTTTTTCCGAAACAAGCTCGTCGCTGTCGTTTACGTCGGGATACATGGTTATATTTCTGTTTGTGGTATGGATATATACGAAATCGGGCTTGAACTCCTTAAGCTCCTCAGAAGGAAAAAGCGCCTCGTTATAATACTGACCGTATTCAGACAGATAGAACTCCGCCTCTATTCCGTAATTAAGAAGAAAAAGTCCGAGGATATCCTTTACTGCGTCGGCGGTAGAGCCGCCTAAAACAGCAATTCTCTTCTTTATTCTTTCAGTACCGTCGGAAAGAAGCTGTTTTCTTATACTTCTCTGTTTCTTTATGATATATCCGCTGTCAAAGGGATAGGTAAAAATATCTGACATTATATAAAGTCCTTTTTTACTGGTTAATGATATTACCCAGGTATTTTCCGTTGGTGCCTGCGGGAGTATAGGTACATACCGCAAAAAGCAGGTCGGTGGCACCAACTTCCTTACAGAAATCTACTGCATTAGGGGTAAAATATCTTATGTCGCAGACGTAGATTTTCTCGTAACCCGAGGTAAGGAAGGGAACAAGAGCATTTCCGTAGCTTTCCTTGAAAATCACAAGAGTACGTCCGTTCTTCACGTCGGTTTCTATTTGGGCTATCCTGTCATCCGATCCTAAGAAGGAGCAGTAATACGCCGAAGCGTCAGAAGCAACGAATAAGCTTCCGTCATAAGCACCGCCGAAGGAAGTGTTGTAGTAGGTGGTCTTAAGCTCACTGTTATTGGGCGGAATATACATAACGAATTCTTCCGGGTCGTTATAAAGGTGGCTGTCTCCCGAGTAATTATAGAGGGAGCCTACATAGCCCTTACAGCTTACCTTCTTATATTCCGAAAGCTTCGGGAAATCAATTCCTGCTACAGAAGCAAATTCCTCCGCCGCATAATATCCGCCGAGAGGGAACCAATGGTGGTCAGTGCGCGAGAAAATATTCTCATTGGTATGAGCCTTAAGGGCGGAATATGCGTCAATATCCGTCACATTCTTAAGCCCCTCGGCAATATAGGATATCTTGTTGTACTGGCTTGTGGTGAAGCCCGATTCATAGCCCTTAGGGATATAGAATTCGCTTGAAGTCGGTATAACCATGTTGTATACGTTCACAAGGGGAAGCTTTTCCTTGAACTCATTTGCGGCGGAAATCCAGCCGTCACAGTAGCCGTATGTTCCAAAGCAGGGCATAAGCCCCCTGTAATGACCGTCCATATAGGAAACGAGTATACCACTGTCGCCGATTACGTTATAGGAGCCCTCTACTGTTCCAAGAGTTGCCGCTGTAGTTTCGGCAGGAGCTTCTGCGGTCGTTGCTTTCGTTATTTCCGCTGTTTCGGATACTGTCGTAATTTCAACGGTGGTTTCCGCCTGTGAAGTACCTGCTGTCAGTATAATTTCCTCTTCAATTTCCGCCTGCGTAAATAAGGGGATTTCTTCCTCGGTAGCTTCCTCGGAAGCTTCTGAGCTCTCTTCGGGAGCGGCTGTGGTATTGAATGGGAGCTTTTTTGTTTTACTGGTTTCAGGCTTCTCCGTTTCAATACTCTCTTCGGTATTGCTGAAGCGTGTACCGCCGAAGGTTCTCTTGTCCTCTATATTGGTGGAGCAGGAGGTTAAAAGTAATACAGAAAGTAATAAAGCTACAACCTTATTACTTTTTGTATATGATTTATTCATTTATTTCGCCTCTGTTTATCTGTATTGTACATAAAATCAGTTGTTAAGAACATTTACGAGACCGTTTGCGTTACTGCCCACTGCCGAGAAGGTACACATAGTAAATAACAGATCGGTTATCTCGTGTTCCTTAATGAATTCGATAGCGTTAGGCTCGAAATATCTCATATCACAAACGTAAATTTCTTCGAAGGAGCCGAAATAGAAGGGGATCTCTGCGTTTCCGTAGCTGTCCTTGAAAACGAGAAGCTTTCTTCCGTTATCTACATCGGTTTCTATTCTGACGATCTTATCGTCTCCCGCCATAAATGTGGAATATGAGCCGCTTACAGGCATTTCCACAAAGAAGGGGAACTCATAGTCAAAATTATACGCTCTGTCATAATAATATGTTGTATAACTATTTGTAGGCTTATAATAGGTAAAGGTCTCAGGGTCATTTAAAATGTTCGCACTTTCCGTAAAGCTGTACATTGTGCCCACATAACCCTCTATATCCACCTGCTTCATGGTAGAGATATCAGCGAAAGGTACATCTGCCGCTTCTGCGAAGGTCTTTGCGGCATAGTATGCGCCGAGAGGCTGCCAATGGTGATCGGTACGGGTATAAATCGGCTCGTCGATATGATTCCAGAGCTCAGCCGTTGCGTCAACGGGAATAATACCCTCGCTGAGCTGTTCGTTGATACTGTCGATGCTCTTCTTGTGGCTTGCGTTATAGTCGTCGTACTTATCGGGGAGATAATATTCTCCTGCAGTAGGCACAACCATGGAATAAATCTTAACGCTGTCGTCAAGCTGTTCGCGGAAGGAGTTAAGAGCGGTAGCGTAGGTCTTACCCTTACCGCCGCCGAAACAGGATATCGCCCAGTAATGACCGTCGGAAAGCTTTGTTACAACCTGACCGTTGGTAATAACGCCCTCGGCTATCTCGTTGACATTCTTCTCCGTAACGGGAGGAGCGGTTGTGGTTTCGGCAGTAGTCGTAGTCACGGGAGCGGTTGTCACCTCGGAAACATCCGTTTCTTTCGGCTTTTCGGTTGTCGCCTTGGTTGTGATGACAATTTCAGGCTCTTCCTCTTCTTCATCGGAGGTTATAACGGAAAGCTGACCGTGAAGCTCGGAATCCTCATAGGTTACACCGAAGGCTCCCTTTATCCCTGCCGCTACGTTCTTGAGCTCGTCCCTGTAGGGTACGGTATCATTGTAGAATTCCGTTATCCCTGCGGTATAATTGCCGTTCATAAAATCCTCGTAGGTGAACTCGGGCATAGTGGCAAGCTTACGCTGTTCAATATTTGAAAACTCGGGTCTCGGAAGTAATACCATAGTGATAGCTACCGCACCGAAAATGATACCTGTATATATAATGTTGGCTATGGAAAAAATCGGCTTTAAGGGCTTTATTTCTTCCTTTTTCTTCTTCTTTTTCTTTTCTTTTTCCATCTTTATAATTTAATCCTTTCGAGGCGAAGCCTATAATGAAAATACAGTTTCATTATATCATTATTGAAATTACCCGTCAAGAACTATCTGTTATATTTATTCATGGCCTCGTCGATTTTTCCTGCCACAATAAGCTTGACTGCCTCTGCGGAATTTTTAAAGGCAGTCTCGAGGGCTTCGCCCTGTTCCTTAGGGAACATACCGAGTACCCAGTCGGCAAGATTATAGTCGGGATGAGGCTTTGCGCCTACGCCGATTTTTATTCGGGGAAACACATCGCTTCCCGTAAGATAGATTATGCTCTTGATACCGTTGTGTCCGCCGTCGCTTCCCTTTTTACGGATTCTTGTTCTTCCTACGTCCATGGAAATATCATCGTACATAACGATAAGCTTATCAGTACTGAGCTTATAGAAATTGAGCGCTTCTGTTACCGCCTCGCCGCTGTTGTTCATGAAGGTTGTGGGCTTCATAAGAAGACAATGCACCCCGTTTATCATAACGTCGGCGGTAAGGGACTTGAACTTAAGCCGCTTTACGTCGGCCTTTATATCCTCAGCAAGAGTATCGAGAGCCATAAAGCCTGCGTTATGACGGGTATTTTCATACTTGGTCCCGGGATTTCCGAGGCCGCATATTATAAATTCAACAGGACCCTGTGCCTGAGGCGCTTTTTCGGCGTCAAGCTTCTTGAAAATATCAAAAACCGACATTTTTACTTATTCTCCTTATTTCCGGAGAAAAAGCCGCCTATTTTGTCTACTGCCTTATTTATACCGCCCTCAAGCTTATCCAGACCCTCGTTAAGCTTTTCCTTGCGTTCCTCGGTCATAGTTTCATGGTACTTTTCCTGCACCTTGTCTACCGCCTTGGTCATACCCTTATCGAATTTATCAACGCCGCGGTTTACCTTCTCCTTATATTCGGGAGTAACCGCTTCGTTGTATTTCTGCTCTACCTTATCGGTGATTTCGTTTGTCTTGTTTACGATTTTGTCTAAAAGTCCCATTTTCTTAATCCTTTCTCATTACTGTGATTCCTTGGCTTCCGAGAGACCCGTTAAAATCTCCTTCATAAGAGAGAGGGGAGTCTCATTCTTTTCGGGCATTATTCTGAAACAGGTTTTTCCCATAAGATTAAGGGAAATACGCCCGTTCATTACTGAGTTAAGCTTTCCGATACTGTTCATATCGGGAGTTTCGGTATAGAAGGAGATACCCTCCTTACCCTGAATAATCTCGCTTATGCCCAGCTTTTTAGCGAGATTTCTTATCTGTGCTACCTCGATGAGACCCTCGACGGGCTTCGGCAGGTCGCCGTAGCGGTCTATAAGCTCATCGGTAACGTCAAAAGCGTCGTCCTCGTTATGAATAAGGGCAATACGCTTATAACAGCTTATACGCTGTGCCTGATTGGAGATATAGTTTTCGGGAATAAAGGCGTCAACCTTAACATCCACAAGACATTCAGGCTCAGGCCTTGAGGCTTCGCCTCTCTGCTCCTTTACCGCCTCGTCAAGAAGCTTAAGATACATATCATAGCCTACTGCCGACATATGTCCCGACTGACTTGCTCCGAGAATTGAGCCTGCTCCTCTTATTTCGAGGTCACGCATGGCAATCCTGAAGCCCGAGCCGAATTTTGTAAACTCTCTTATTGCGTCGAGACGCTTTGTGGCAATTTCAGTAAGAGTCTTACCTCTCTTAAAGGTGAAGTAGGCGAAGGCTCTGCGGTTTGTACGGCCGACACGGCCTCGGAGCTGATGAAGCTGTGCCAGCCCCATATAATCCGCATTCTCTATTATAAGGGTGTTACAGTTCGGTACGTCAACGCCCGTTTCGATAAGGGTAGTACATACAAGCACATCTATTTCATGCTCCAGAAGCTTACGCCATACCTCCAAAAGCTCATCCTCCTCCATTTTACCGTGAGCTATTCCTATTCTCGCCTCGGGAACGAGAGCGTGAAGGTTAGCGGCACACTGCATTATGGATTCGATACGGTTATGGATATAATAGACCTGACCGTTACGACGGAGCTCCTTATTTACCGCCTGAGCGATAACGCCGTCGTTATGCTCTATAACGTAGGTGGTTACAGGCTGTCTGTCCTGAGGCGGCGTTTCAATAACGCTCATGTCCCTTATTCCCGACATAGCCATATTGAGGGTACGGGGAATAGGCGTAGCGGAAAGGGTTAGGATATCTACCCCTGCGAACATCTGCTTGAATTTATCCTTGTGAGCGACGCCGAAACGCTGTTCCTCGTCGATAATTACAAGACCTAAATGAGCGAAGTCTATATCGTCCTGTACAAGCCTGTGGGTACCTACAACTATATCAACGCTTCCCTTTTTAAGCTTTTCTATGGTAGCCTTTATCTCCTTCTGGGTACGAAAGCGTGAAAGAAGCTCAACGTTTATGCCGAAGCCCTCCATTCTTTTCAGTACCGTCTGATAATGCTGCCATGCAAGAACGGTGGTGGGGCAAAGGAGAGCACACTGCATACCGCTCATAACGCACTTGAAGGCAGCTCGAAGAGCCACCTCGGTTTTTCCGAAGCCTACATCGCCGCAGAGCAGTCTTTCCATAGGCTTATCGCTTTCCATATCCTGCTTTATGTCGTGGATACAGCGAAGCTGGTCGTCGGTTTCAACGTAGCTGAAGTGATTTTCAAATTCGTTCTGTTCGGGGCCGTCGGGGTCGAAGGCGTAGCCCTTGGTTTTCATTCTCTTTGAATAAAGCTCGATAAATTCCGCCGCCATTTCCTTTGCGGCAGCCTTCGCACGGGTCTTTGTCTTCTGCCACTGGTCGGAATTCATCTTCGAAAGCTTTACGGTAGTAACATCTCCCGAGCCGATATATCTTGAAATTAAATCAAGCTGTGTAACGGGAACATAGAGATTATCCGTTCCCGCATAGCGGATTTTTATATAGTCCTTACTTATTTTATCCTGAGTAAGCTTCTGAACGCCCTCAAAAACGCCGATTCCGTAGGTGTTATGAACTACGAGGTCGCCTATGGCGATATCGTTAAGAGAGTTTATTATTTCAGCCTTTTTCCGCTTCGGCTTTTCTCTTACCTGAACGGAAACGCTTGTGTGGGAAATCATGGCGAGCTTTTCCTCAGGGTAATTATAGCCCGAAGAAAGAACGCCCACAGTTACATATATTCTCTTTGCGTAAAGCTTTTTCGGCTCAGCGGAAAAGTCGGCAGGAAGCCCGTCGTTACGCAGGTCGTCAGCCAGAACCTTTGCGGCCTTTTCGGTTCCTGCCATAACTATTACGCTGTAGTTGTTGTTCAGATAATTCTTAAGCTCCTCGAAAAGGTACTTGTATTCGCCGCTCCAGGGGGCTACCTGTCCTGCCGAAACGCTCATGAGCTTGGAAAGACGTATATCGCCGCCTCTCATGAAATTATCGAGATAGGCCCATGTCCGTTCCTCGATTAAGGATGAATATTCCGCTCTTGTAAGCATGTAGCGGTCAAGACCCTTACAGAGTATACCGTCCTCGAAAAGCATTTTCAGATCCTCGCCGTGCTGGGCGGAGGCCGCCTTGAAGCTTTCGGCACAGGCACTGTGCTCACAGACAATTATCTTTTCACCGTAGCTGAAAAGCGTAGCCTCCTCCTCATAGCATAGAGGCATATACCTGTCTGTATCGGAAAGGGAAATTCCGCTTTCCGCCTTTTCGATATCCGCTCTTATACGGGTCTTTACCTCGTCGGACTTTTTACCTCTTACCTTGGATAAAAATGAAGTAAGCCTCTCCGACGCCTGAAGATTATTCTTAAAAACTATCTCAAGAGCGGGAGCTATGGAAATGCTCTTTACGGTATCTATTCTTCGCTGGGATTCGATATCGAAGGTGGAAATACTGTCGATATCGTCGCCCCAGAGCTCAATTCTTACAGGAAGCGGAAAATTCACAGGATATATATCCAGTATTGCTCCTCTGAGAGAAAACTGGGATACGCCCTCTATCTGGTCACAGCGTGTATAGCCGAGATCGGTAAGCTCGGCGGTAATGTCATTGAGAGAAATGCTGTCGCCGCTTTTAAGGGTTATCGTCCGCTTTAAAAGTATATTTTTAGGAATAGTAAGCTGTGAAGCGGCTTCCGCTGTTGCACAGACTATTTTTGCGTCACCCGAAAGCATACGGGAAAGTATGCCGATACGCTTATGCTCATATTCCTTGGAGACCGAGTCAACCTCTCCGAGAGTAAGATCCTTCGCAGGATAACAGAAGGCCGTTTCCTCTCCTGTCATTGTGTTTATATCGGTGGAAAGGCGTACGCCCTCCCCTTCGGTATCGGAAATCACTATAAGAGGAAAAGCCGTAGCCTCCTCCATGGCAAGTGCCGCTAAAATATGAGCCTTATGAATGTGGGAAAGACCCGTTACCATAACGGGCAGTCCGCTTGTATTGGAGGCGACAGCCCGATATTCCGAGAGCTGTCTCGCCGTGTTTAAAAAGTATTCCATAAAATTTTCCTTTAAAGCGGCTTTGGCACTATACCCTCAAAAGGGGGTATAGTGCTCCTGCCGTTTATTGCGTCTTAATTAGTTATTGCTGTTTGCTATGGATTTCTTACCCTGCTTTATTATGAGTACGATTGCGGGGTTAAGTACAAGGTTTATACCCAGCTCAATAAAGAAATTGAAGCCGATTAAGGCTACGAAGATATAGCCGATTACGTCTCCGCCGCCTGCCCATTCCGTTAAGGTGTCATAGAAGAATACAAGACTTCCGAGGAAGAATATACCTGTATTTACCACGGGGGCAGTTATCGCCGAGGCTACTACAGCCGCTACACGGCTCTTAGCAGAGACAAGGCGGTATACAAGTCCTGTACAAAGACCTGAAAGTGCGCCCTTTAAAAGTACCGTTACAACAGTACCTACAGGATTTATCGCAAGAAACGCATTAGCGTCGCCTGTTAAAAGAACTGCAAGACCGAAAGCGAAACCGAGCCACGCTCCCGCCTTCCAGCCGTAGAGTGCCGCACCGACAACTATCGGTACGAGGGTGAGGGTAATACTGAAGGCCGAGAAGCGAAGCCATATCGATACGAACTGGAGTACTACCACGATTGCCGTCAGTAAGCCTAAGACTACGATCATTCTGATTGTGTTTGCTACTTTTGTTTTTTCCATTTCTGGTTTCCTTTCTGACTCCCCGTTTTTGAAGTACGTTTTCCTGAAAGCCTCTTATTTCACGGTCAGCCTCCTTCGGATAGCCGCCGTTATCATAAGGCTTTTCTAAAACGCCGTAATGCTTACGGGTGAATCGATGGGTTATATATTTTAAGCGTTTTCGCTTAACCCCGAAATTTATTTTCTGTTACGGTTATAGATAACCATAAGCCCCTTAAGAAGAAGCTCAGGATCAAGAGTGATTTCATGCTTACAGCAGGGAGCGATAAGCCCTGAAAGACCGCCTGTGGCTACTATAGAAGCGGCAGGGCCTATCTCTGCTTCAAATCTTTCTATAAAGCCGTCAAGCATGCATGCCATACCGAGAATGGCTCCCGAACGCATACAGTCTACGGTATTCGTTCCGATAGCCTTTTCTACCTTCCCCGTACTTATAAGAGGAAGTGCGGCGGTGTTGGCGGAAAGAGCGTCAAGTGCCATTTTTACGCCTACTGCAATAGCGCCGCCGAGAAAGTCGCCCTTATCGTTAACGGCAAGCACCTTTGTAGCCGTACCTAAATCTATAATTATACAGGGGAGAGGATAATATTCCTTGACCGCAACTCCCGCACAGCAAAGGTCAGCACCTAAGGTAGCAGGATCGTCAATTCTTATATTGAGCCCCGTTTTTACGCCGGGGCCTACAAGCATAGCTTCTATTCCGAAAAGCTTTTTTACTGCGTTCTTTATCTGCTCGGAGGCAGGAGGCACAACCGAGGACACGATAGCCCCCGTTACCGCCTTAACTTCAACCTTATGGAGCGCAAGAGCGTTCATCAGTATAAATACATATTCGTCAGCCATACGGGATGAATTTGTCTCTATTCTCGTGTCGAAAAGGAGCTTTTCCTTGTCGCCGAAAACGCCCATTACGGTATTGGTGTTGCCTACATCAATAGTTAAAACCATTACTCTTTCTCCTCTACGGATATTTTCTTTCCGTCAACTATAATTTTTCCGTTTCTTTTTGAATAGAAGAATCTTACATATATGAAAATCATAGCCGCGAACAGGAGTATTCCCGTACCGCTTATGATAAGGGCTTCGGGATAGCCTGCTGTTGTAAATTTAAACTCGATAACGTGACTTCCCGAGGTAACAGGAACAGCTATAAGTGCGTCAAGAATTTCCACATAGTCGGTCTTTACGCCGTCTACGGTAATTTCCCAGCCCTTTTCAACAGGAAGCGAGGTGAATAAAAGCTTGTCATCGGAAGCGTTTACAGAAACTCTCATGTGGGTGGGAGTAACTCTTTCCGCTACTGTGTCCTTGTTTTCTTCAAGAAGAGCTCCTATATCACGGCTTATCATCTCGGGGTCACAGTAAACGAACTGCGCCTCACGGAAATAAAGGTCGTCTCTTGTGAGGGTAAGCCCTATCGTTACCGATTCGCCCTCCGCAAAATCGCCTATCTTCATGATACTGTTATCGTCGCCCTCGAAATAGGTGCCGAGGAAGTCCTTTCTGTTGAGCCATACGTTTACGGTACGCTCATACTTTGAAGGAAGATACATATAAAGCGCCGAAGCCTCGGGCATCTGAAGAGTATATACAAGCTCAGCGTTTTCACCCTTCTCGATTACCTTGAAGCTGTGATGGCCGTCGGTGGTTTTACCCTGTGATACGTTGGTTTTTACCAGCTCAACATCATCGATTATTCTTGTGAAATAATCGTTTATTTCCTCTGAGCCTGTCATGGTGGATAAAAGCTCGTTCTGATTCTGGAGCGGCTCGGTAGCCGAAAGCTCTAAATCCTCCGTCTCCCTGTCCACGAGATAAGCCATGGGTAAGGCGTATTTGTTCTTGGTTACGGTAATATCATCACGGGACTCTATTTCGCCCGTGCTGTTTTCGGGGCAGGATAACTCATACTTGACGCCGAAAAGGCTCTTTGTGATTTCGGTTGCTCCCGAATAACGGGTATAGTGGCTTCTTGAAGTAAAGCCCAGTCTCGAAAGAAGCTCGATAGGCTTATCGTTAAGGGTAGAGGAGCTGTGTGAAAGTCCGTACATGTTGCAGGCAGAGGGGTCGTTCACCGTTCTGAAATAGGTCTTTTCTATACGATAGAAGCCCTTGTCCTCAGCCTTTATATCCTCAACCACATCACGGGTAGGAACAATAACATCAATATAAGAGGGTCGTGTAGAATAAACTATATCGATATCCTGTCTTATAATCTGGCTTATAGTATTATAGAAGCCTTCTACCAGAAGTATTACTCCCAGCACTATACATGCCCATTTTCTGTTGAGGCGGTTTTTAAGCTGGACTACTGCCGCACCCACAAGTAAAAGCACGAACATGGCAGGAAGTATTACTGTAAGGCTGTCCATAGTGTCACGCTCTATATCTTCGAGGTAATTATCCGCCTTTTCTATAAGGAGCAGTATTCCGAAAAGCCCGAGAGCTATTCCGGCAATACGCTTTTTCGAAATATCCTCAATGCTGTTGAAGGCCTTCGCCGCAAAAGCAACCATAAGGAATGAAAGCATAAAGCTGTAGCGGTAGGGGAGCCAGTTGGGAAGCTGACCGCCGTGCCAGAGCATATCAACCTGACAAATATACATGGAAACACAGAGTACGGATATAATTACCGCTCCCGCTATTCTGTCCCTTCCTCTTATCTTCTTCGAGAAGAAGTAACAGGGAAGCATTATAAGCGTAAGGGTTCCACAGTATACGAAGGGAAGTCCGCTCATTCTTACCGTATCGTAGGTTCCGGGGAAAAGCTTATCGAGAAGCTCGATCATGTCGAAATTGGTTACAACCTGACTGTAATCGGGGTCGGAGAAGGTGAATTTTCCGTAGGAAAGGGAGTGATAAACGGGAAGAAGCATGAACGCCGATATCATTACCGAAATTATGGCTACTGCCGTAAAAAGGAAGCCTCGTCCGATAAACTTACGGGCAAGCTCCTTCTTATGGGAAGCCACAGCGTAATAAAGGAAGTATATCGCCGAGAAGATTCCTATCATAAAGCCTATATAGAAGCAGGTTACAAAGGCATATACAAGGGAAATAACAAGCATTATGAACTTACCCTCGTCCATAAGCTTTTCTATTCCGTAGACTACTATCGGAAGAATCATTACACCGTCCAGCCACATAGGATTCATAGTCTGGACAAGGGTATAGGCACAAAGCGCATAGGAGCAGGAGAAAATAATCGTAGTAAGACGATTATAGCCCTTTCCGCGGCTTAAATATACCGCCATACAGAGACCGATAGCGCCCACCTTCGTTACCATCATGGTAAGAAGTCCTTCGGTTATCATTTCACGGGGCCATATCCATACAAGGAAGTTGAAGGGACTCGCCAGATAATAGCCGATTATTCCCATGAATTCCCCCGAAAGATTACGGCTCCAGGAATAGAAGACGCTTTCCTTTCCTGCGAAAACGTCGTACATATAGTCGTAATAGTAAACATACTGACCGTTAAGGTCAAGGGAGAGAACAGACTGTTCTCCGAAGGGGTATACTCCGAAAATAAAGTAGGAAATCAGAAGGGTGAGACAGGGGATAAGAAAGGACATCCATATCTGCCAGTCATGACGGAAAAAGCGTTTCAAGCCTTTTCCGAGATAACCCATGTATTCGGAAAATTTATTAACCTTAGCTGTCTCTTCCATCTTTTTTCTCCTTCTTTGTGTCTATGGAAACAATATAACGGGGTCTGAACTTTATTTCCTCATAGATTTTCGACATATAGTAGCCTATTATTCCAAGTCCTATCATTATAAAGGAAGCGGAAAGAAGGATAAGCATATATGCGGTAGTGAAGCCCTCGAGAGAGCTTCCGCTGAAAAATCTGATAAGAGTCTGAACGCCCATGATTACTGCGAAAATAAAGAATATAACCCCGAGGGCAGTAATAATCTGCATAGGGAAATTTGTAAAGCTTGTAATATTATTGAGGGCGAACTTGAAAAGCTTTCCGAAGTTCCATTTTGTTGTTCCTGCGTTGCGGGGAGCCACCTCAAATTCAAGCTGTGTTGTTTTGAAGCCTACCCAGCTTGAAAGCGCACGGAAAAAGGTAAGTCTTTCGGGCATATCGTTAAGAGCGTCGATGACCTTTCTGTCCATAAGCTTATAATCGCTGGCACGGTCAAGGTTTACATTTGAAGAATTCTTCATGATTCTATAGAAGCCCTTGGCGAACATTTTATAGAGAAGACCTTCCTTGCCTCTGCTGGATTTTACCGCTTCAACCACCTCGTAGCCCTGTTCCCATAGGTTGTACATTTCGGGAATAAGCTTTGGAGGATGCTGTAAATCGCAGTCGATTACCACGGCACAGTCACCGTCGCAGGCTTTAAGTCCTGCAAAAATAGCGCCCTCCTTACCGAAATTACGGGAGAACTTAAGCCCTCTTATGCTGTCGTTCTTTTTTGTGAGCTCCTTGATAATGCTCCAGGTATTATCCCTTGAGCCGTCGTCAACGAAAATTATTTCACAGTCTATCTTCTTTTCCGAAAGGATTCCGTAGATTACTGAAGCTGTATTTTCTATATTCTCCTGCTCATTATATGCAGGAATTATTACTGATAACATAGTTGTTTTCCTTTTACTTTTTATTTATATTAAGGTCTCCGCCGACAGTATTTATTCTCAGGAGATTTCTTCCGCCGTTATAGATTGCGGCGGCGTCGCCGAAGCTGTAATTATAATCCTTATCGAAAATATCCGAGGTGAAATGGCCCGAGGAAGTGAGGAATTCAAGATAAAGAGAAATATCCTCCGCTATAACCACCGAAATATCGCCGTTTCCGCCGTAAACCGTCATGTCATTGTTAAGGGATGAGAGTATAAAATCAATCTCTCCGCTTTCCGAACGTATATCCGCCCTTTCGTCGACATTTCCAAGAGAAATATCTCCGCTCTTCGTGGTAACCTCATAGGTTACGGCGTTGAGGCTGTCTGCGGTAATGCTGCCACTGCTGCTTGAAAGGATTATACTTTCGTACAGCCTGTGGGGCAGTATTATTTCAATTCCCGATTTAAGCTGTTCAAGGGAAAAAAGGCTGAGGGTGAAGGAATCGTCCTGAGTCACTCTCAGGAGTCCGTTTTCAAGAGAAAAAACAAGAGGAACTCCGCCTGTTGAAATTACCCTTACCGTTTCCGTGTCCCCGTAGTATGCCTTTATCGGGAGGGATGTACTTATGGCTACAAGCTCTCTTACTCCCGAGAATTCGTTTTCCTCGGTTTTTACATTCCCTGTGTAGCCCTTCCGGGACATAATAAGCTGTAGAACTATGCCTGCTATGAGAAGTATTGCTCCTGCCAGAGAAAGAATAAAACCGATTTTTTTAAGCCTATTCATTATAAACACGCTCTTTTCTGTAGCCGAGGCTTATTCTGAAGCGGTGGAGAAGGCTCAAAGAAGCTGGACATACAGTAACCGTCCCTAAGCAGAGACCTCCGCCTAAAAGAAGCGCTCCTCCGCTTATAAGAAGAAGCGGAAGGGTACCAAGGTCGGTTATTACCGTAAGAAAACCGACAATACCGAGGAGTACCGAGGGAAAAGCTATAATCCCGAGAGCCGTAAGGCCTGCCGCAACAAACAGGTAGCAGAAATTAAGAAGGAATAAAAGCACAATGCCTAAAGAACCGCCGATAAAATAAAGATAATAGCCTAATTTTTTCAACGCCTCTCCCCTCCTTCGGCTCAGCTTTTCAGGAAATATAAACACAAATATACAGATTACATTATACTCCCCTGAAAGGGCATTGTCAATCATAAGGAAGGGAATTTCGTTGAAATATCATAATCGGGCGAAAAGAAAGAGGAATTTTAAGCCAATAACACAAAAAGACAGAGAAAACCGATATTCATGACGAAAAAACACCGTGCATTCTTCAGCACGGTGTTTAAGGAACTTATTCAAGCTCGGTAATAATCTTTATAAAGCTTTCGGTATCGGTAAAATCCTTATATACCGAAGCGAAACGGATATAAGCCACATGATCCTTATTCTTAAGCTTTTCGAGAACCATCTCGCCTATTTCTGCAGAAGGAACTTCCTTAATAAGCTTATTCTTAAGCTCGTTTTCTATCTCATCAACCATTCCTTCGATATCGCTTAAGGAAAGGGGACGCTTTACCGCCGCACGGCGAAGTCGCTCCACCAGCTTCTGGGAATCGAAGGGCTCGATGGAATGATCTCTTTTTACTACCATGAGGGGAATATTCTCCACTATCTCGTAGGTCGTAAAACGGCATTTACAGGAAAGACATTCTCTTCTTCTTCTTATTTTTCCGTCGGTAGGTCTCGAGTCGATAACCTTACTTTCGTCAAAACCACATTCGGGACATCTCATAAAAATAAATCCTTTCGCTCTTTTATAAGGAACATTATACCACTTTTCAGGAAATTTTGCAAGAATTTTTTACTGCTGATTCAGATAAGGGCCTCGATTTTTTTCATGCTTTCGAAAAGCTCCCTATTTTCTCCGAAATTTCTCCTGTAAAGCTCCACCATAAGGCCGCCGTCGAAGCCTACTGACTTTAAACGGCTTATAAGAGCAGGAAAATCGAAATCTCCGCCGCCTATAGGAAGACAGTCCGCTCCCTCTCTGTGGTCGCTTACATGAACGTGGATGATACTGTCGCCAAGGGCGTCTATGATATCGAAGGGAGAAAGCCTGCTTCTTACCGCCTGTTTTATATCAAGAACGAATTTCGCCCTTCCGCCGCATTCCTTCTTCATTTTCTTAAGGAAGGCTATGTCCTTGCTCTTGCAGTAGCTTATATTCTCCTGACATACCGTTACGCCGTATTCCTCGGCAATATGACAAAGCTTGAGATACTGCTCGATATAATGCTCATCGGAACAGCCTGCGCTTAAAATCGCTCCGTGGAGCACGAATATTTTCGCTCCCAGTCTTGTCATACAGTCGAAATAACGGCGGTACATATCGAAAAAGGTACTGCGTCTTCGGTCGTAATCGGAAAAGAGGAAAAGGGTTTCCATGGGGGAGGAAAAAGGATGAACCGACAGGACATTTATATCATAAATTTCCTTTATACGGCATATATCCTCGAAAATTTCACCCTCGGTTTCGGAAATATCGTTAATGAATATTTCCATGTTCTTTACGCCAAGCTCGGCTACCGCTCTTACCGAATCCTCGGTATGAAGCGGATAGAGACAAGCTGATGAAACTCCTGCCTTCATAAAAATCTCCTTTCCGATTAAATCAATATGCCCCTGACTCAAAGGAAAGGGGCATAATTATATTACTTTTCTTCGGTCGCACCCTTACGGTTTTTCCATACCGTCCAGAGGGGACCTGCCACAAAAATTGAGGAATAACAGCCTGCAAGAAGGCCGATAAACATGGGGAATACGAAGCTTACGATAGACTCTACGCCGCAGATAAGAGCAACAACGCACATAGCAAGTACAGCGATAGCGGTAGTTACGGTAGTCTTTATCGAACGGGTAAGAGACTGGTTGATACTTGTGTTTACAAGCTCGTTGATGGTAAGCTTCTTTCCGTAAAGCTTACGGTTTTCACGGACACGGTCGTATAAAACGATGGTGTTATTGATAGAATAACCGAGAATGGTAAGAACAACCGCCATAAAGTTAGCGTCGATAGGGAGACGGAAGAATACGAAGGCGGCAAATACCATAAATACATCGTTGGCGAGAGCCACGAGAGCAAACGCACCTGCAGACCAGCCGCCGATGTTCTTGAAACGGAAGCCGATATAGATTATAAGAAGAACAAAGGAGAAGGCAACCGCTACGAAGCACTTAAGGAAGAAGGAGAAGCCCGAGGAAGGGTTTACATCCTGGCTGTTTACGAGAGTAAGGTCGTTGTCTGCGAAGGCGGCCTGTAAGGACTCGGTAACTCTGACCTGTACGTCGGCAGTAAGTCCCTCGTCGGAGGCGAAGGATACCTGAACGGTTTCAAGGTCTGTGCCGAAGGCGGAGCCTGTGGAAACGCCTACTGTACCGAGGTTGAGCTTTTCTACCTCGGATTTTACAGCCGCTGTATCTATATCGCCTTCATAGCTGTAGGTAAGCATTGTACCGCCCTTGAATTCGATATCAACGGGTACGCCGATAATTAAAGCCGTTATAATGGTGATTACTGCAATAGCAACAGGAATAATAAAGAAAACCTTTTTATTCTTGAGGAAGTCAAATTCTTTTTTATTTGCCATTTTTAACACCTCCGTATAATGAAAGCTTTCTGAACGGCTTGAAACGGGAAATAGACATAGTCATAAGTCTTGTAGTAAGAATACCGAACAGGAAGTTGAGAACTACACCAACTGCAAGTGTATAGCCGAAGGAGTAAATGGAGCCTGCTGTAGAAACGCCGAACCATGTGAAGATAGGCGTAAGGATTATGGAGCAGATGCTGTCGGGAGTACCGAAGGCGCCCATAAGGATAACGGCGATAATAAGCATTGTGATGTTTCCGTCGAAAATTGCGGAGAAAGCACGCTTGAAGCCTGTATTGAGAGAGCCGTCGAGAGTCTTGCCTGAACGGAGCTCTTCCTTGATACGCTCATTTGTGATAACGTTGGCGTCTACGCCCATACCTACTGCAAGGATAATACCTGCGATACCGGGGATAGTGAGGGTAAAGCTGTCGTTAAAGGAGAAGAAGCCTGTGATTGCGGCAAATGTACCTGCAACCTGACCTGCAAGGGAAATAACAGCCATAACACCGGGGAGACGGTACATAGCTATCATAAGAACGGAAATAAGTCCGAAGGCAATAAGTCCTGCCATAGCCATAGCGTCACGGGCACCCATACCAAGGGTAGGAGAAATAGTGCTGAAGCTGTCGGTTAAAAGCTTAAAGGGAAGCGCACCGCCGTTTATCTTGTCGGCGAGAGCCTTAGCGTCCTGGAATTCCTCAAAGCCGCCGGAAATAGTAGCCTTACCGTCATAGATAACCGCACTTACGGAAGGAGCGGAAATTTCTACGTCGTCCATCCAGATAGAGATACGGCCCTGATTGTCATAAGCCTCCTGAGTAGCGTTCTTGAACTTTTCCTTACCGCTTTCGTTAAGCTCTAAGGAAACAACAGGAATTTTCTGCTGCTCGTCAAATCCTGCCTCAGCCTTAGCTACGTCAACGCCGCTTAAAACCTCACGAAGATCCTCATAGGTTCCGCCCTCGGGAATGTCCATGCTGGAATCCATTCTGAAGGTAAGCATGGCTGTTTCGCCAAGCTCCTTTACAGCCTGTTCGGGATCGAAGCTGTCGTCGTTTGACTGCCAGGGGAAACGGCAGATAATTCTGTCGCTGTTATAGTCAACGTAGATCTCATAGTCTGTGATGTTCTTATCTACGAGACGGGTTTCGATGATAGAACGTGCAGAGTCAATCTGGTCGTTTGTAGCGTCATATTCCTCGGGGGGAGTAAACGTTACGTCAACACCGCCGCGGATATCGATACCCCAACGGATATCCTCAACGCCGCGGATGTGTACTGTTTCAATGTCGCCGTAATATGTGCTGAAGCCCGCTATCGAGAAGTAGGTAAATACTGCGATAAGAGCAAACACGATAAAGAAAACCGGCTTCTTAACCTGTTTCAATTTAAAGTTCACAACCTTTCAGTTTTTTAAGGGCAGTAATGCCCGAAATTACAACATATTATTATAAAGGAAAAATCCTGATTAGTCAAGCTTTTTTAACGCTTTAACGGATTTTTATACCGAAAGCTCAGCCTTCTCGCCGAGAATTTCCTTGTTCGCCTCAAGAACAGGCTTTACGCAGGAAGCGATAAACTCGTCAACCTGTTCGGGAGCACGGCCTGTAAAGCATTCAGGCTCAAGGGTCTCGAGGATTTCTTCCTTGGTTATCATAAACATGGGGTCGGAAGCGATTCTGTCCACAAGGTCGTTTTCGCCGCCCTCTTCCTTGACGATTTTACCTGCGGCGATACTGTGCTGTCTGATCTTTTCGTGGAGCTCCTGGCGGTCGCCGCCCTTCTTTACTGCCTTCATCATGATATTTTCGGTAGCCATAAAAGGAAGCTCGCTCATTACTCTCTTGCGGATAACCTTTTCATAAACCACGAGGCCGCCTGTAACGTTAAGCATGATGTTGAGAATTGCGTCGGTAGCCAGGAACGCCTCGGCTACTGCAATACGCTTGTTTGCACTGTCGTCAAGAGTTCTCTCGAACCACTGGGTTCCTGCAGTAAAGGCAGGGTTAAGAGAATCTATCATGACATATCTTGATAATGCGGTAATTCTCTCGGAACGCATGGGATTGCGCTTATAGGGCATAGCAGAGGAGCCTATCTGCTTCTTTTCGAAGGGCTCTTCGATTTCCTTGAAGCCTGCAAGAATGCGGATATCGTTACTGAACTTGGAGCAGCTTTCCGCAATTCCCGCGAGAGCGGAAACAACCTGATAGTCAAGCTTTCTGGAATAGGTCTGACCGCTTACGGCGAAGCACTTTTCAAAGCCCATTTCCTCGGCGATAAGCTGTTCAAGCTTGTTTATCTTTGCGCTGTCGCCGCCGAAAAGCTCAACGAAGCTTGCCTGGGTACCTGTAGTACCCTTCTGACCGAGAAGCTTAAGGCTCTTTATTCTGTACTCGATTTCCTCTAAGTCCATAAGTAAATCCTGAGCCCAGAGGGTAGCTCTCTTTCCTACTGTGGTAAGCTGTGCAGGCTGTAAATGGGTATAAGCGAGACAGGGCATATTCTTATACTTGTCCGCAAAAGCGGAAAGATTTGCAATAACGTTCACAAGCTTTCTCTTAACGATAGCAAGAGCGTCACGCATAACAATAACGTCGGTGTTGTCGCCTACATAGCAGGAGGTGGCTCCTAAATGGATAATACCCTTAGCCTTGGGGCAGGCTTCTCCGTAGGTAAGAACGTGAGCCATAACGTCGTGGCGTGTTTCCTTTTCGTGGGCAGCCGCCGCAGTAAAGTCAATATCGTCGATATGAGCCTCAAGCTCAGCTACCTGTTCCTCGGTAATATCAAGACCCAGCTTCATTTCGGCTCTCGCAAGAGCGACCCAGAGCTTTCGGAAGGTAGAAAACTTCTTCTGTGCGGAGAATACGAACTGCATTTCCTCGCTTGCGTAACGTGTACAGAAGGGGCTTTCATAGGTTTCGTACTTATTCATATTAAAATCCTTTCGTTTTTAACCGATTTACCACATAATTCGCTATTTTATATATTACCACAAAATTTCCCTTTTTACAATATAAATACAGAAAAAACAGCTTTTTTCGATATTTTTTAAAAAATTATCGAAAACCCCTTGACAAATAAGAAAGTTTATGTTATTATTATCAAGCTGATTTAATTCAGTTAAATATTGTGGTGTAGCCAAGCGGTAAGGCACCTGACTCTGACTCAGGCACTTCCGGGGTTCGAATCCCTGCACCACAACCAAATATGCCCCTGCAAATCGCAGGGGCTAATTTAATAGTGAAGAGTGAATAATGAATATTTAATAATGTAATTGCAGGGTGCATTTGTATTATTAAATATTCATTATTCTTTTTTCGTTATTCAATAAATAATGTATCCTATGAATTATTGTAAAAATCTTTTTTACTCACACACAACCAGAAAAAAGCTCATCGGAAGACGAGCTTTTTTGTTTTCCGCAATAAATTCGCTTTAACATAAAAACAGCCCGAGAAGCGTATGCCTCTCAGGCTGTATTTTATTTAACCATATTGATTAAGAAACAGAAGCGTTGAGCTCTGCGATAGCAGTATCAATTTCGCCCTGCTTTTCGGTTCTGAGCTGTGTATAGGACTTTTCACCTGTTACATAGGGAATCTTAAGTAAGGATTCAACAGGGCTGTTTTCCATAGAGGAGCTGTCAGCGGCTGCTGTAGAGATACCGTTCTTGAAATCCCATACTGCAACCATGTCTCTTTCGAGCTCTTCTACGAAGTCGAGCATTTCGTCTGTCCAGTTATAGTCTGTCTTCTTCTGTTCTCTTGCAGCTAAAGCAACGTCAGCGTCCTTTGTTGCGGCAAGAACACATTCTACCCATGCAGCAAAGCCTTCTACGTTCTGGGAACCTGCACAAAGCATGAAAGCGTCCTGCTTCATAGACTGGTAGTAGGTATCGGAGCTGGGGTCACGGGGAACAGGTACAAAGAATACGTCGCCTTCGTCCCATTCGAACTTCTTAGCGAACTTATAGCCCTTTTCTTCCCAGAAGTATGTACCCTGAGCGAAGAAGAGTGTATCGCCGTTAGCCCAAGCCTGTTCGTTGATGCCCCAACCGTTAAGCTCGTGACGGGGATAACGATAGTTTTCTGTACAGAGGAGCTCGGAGAGAGCCATAGCTCTTTCTACTGCAGGAGTGTTGAGGTTGCTTACAAGCTTACCGTCCTCAATACTTACGAGAGGAGTACCGGAGGTTGCAAGAATCTTTTCACTTACGCTCCAACCGTCAACAACGAACTTGTTTTCGCCGGACTGCTGGAAGGTATCTGCCATTTCGATGAACTTATCCCATGTCCATTCGCCTGCCTTATATAATTCATAAGGATCTTCGAGGCCGTTTTCCTGGATAACACTTCTTCTGTAGAAGTATACTTCGTCGAGGCTTACCTTAGGAATAGCACAGTAGTTCTTACCGCCCCACATGAACTTATCCATATCTTCTCTTGTGTCTGCCCACTGTTCTGCGTATGTGTCAACGATACCGTCGATGCTCTGGAACATGCCCTTATAAGCGGAAAGAGGGAAGTATCCGATTTCGAAGGGGAATAAGTCGGGGGAATCGCCAGCAGCTACCATGTTTCCGAGCTTGTCGTAACGCTCGTGATATGTTACGTTTGTGAAATGGAATACACAGTCAGCATAGTCGCCGTAGGAAGCGTCGCCTTCCTCGGGAATACCGTAGTTAGCTTTGAATAATTCTACGTCGGGAGCGGTCTCCTTGATAGGATACCATGCGAGCCACTTGAGCTTCTTTGTTACTTCGTGCTCTCCTACTTCTACGTTAGCAACAGCGTCCTGTACGCCTTCATTTTCCTCGAAGGTTTCCCATGTTGTGGAAGGTGCTGTAGTTGTTGCAGCAGTTGTGCCGGTGTCGGCTGTTCTTCCGCCGCCTCCGCAGGCTGTAACGGAAAGAAGGGAAGCCGCAGCTAAAACAGAAGCAAGAATTTTCTTGGATGTCTTCATGTCAAAAATCCTCCTTTGATTTATTTCAGTGGTTTCTGCGGCACAGAGAGCCGCATTCTTCAAATAAATTATAACAAATAGTAACGATTGATGTCAATTATTATAACTCTGAATTTTTCTGCGCTTTTTTGTAAAAAACAAACAAAAATTACTTAAAATCGCTTTGCTAATAACTTAAAAAGTCTCATTAAAGATAATTAGTTAAAAGAGAAGAGTAATAATTAGCAGTTTCGTCCTCCTCTTCTCCTGTCAGGAAGCTTAAAAGACTGTCTCCGCTTTCTCCCATTATAGCTTCGGAATAGGTGGAAATCGTAGAAGCGAGAGAAGCTACTCCCTGATTCAGCGAGGCGGCGTCAAGGGAAACGAAATCCCCGGGATTAAAGCTTAAACGCCTGTCGCTTCCTACAGTTATACCTGCCCTTGAGAGCGCCTCTTCAATCATATCCACAGCGGCCTTAAGCCCTGTGGAATACATATATGCGGAGGTACCCGAGGCTGTGGAAAGAAGAGAGGTTACCTCGTTAAGGCTTCCCGTATAAGCGGATAAAGCGGATTTTACCGTTGCCTCATCGGCATTTTCAACCACAAGAAGCTTCTCGGCATTGGCTTTCAGGTTATCGGCGGCAGTTTTAAGAGAGGAAGAAGATTCTGCCGAAGAAAAACCGAGAGCGGAAAGTACCGCCGATGCAGTTGTATCTTCACCTGCATTGCGGACTGCATATAAGAGGGAATCGCCGCTGATGGAGGTATTCTTTTCAGGGGCAGTTCCTGTATAGCCCACAGGTTTTTTAACCTCATCAGAAATGTTCATCATGGACTTCAGAATATCTCCGAAGCTGCTTGAACTTCCCACGGAATCAGCCTGACCTCTTACCGAAGCCTTTGTATTTTCGATTTTTTCCCTTACGGCACGGCCGATAAGTCCGCTTTCATATATGTACATTTCGTCCGCCTCCCTTCCTGTGATGAATTTTTACTTAAATGGAATCGCTTATGTCGATGTTTTCGCCTGTAAGTCCTATGTACGCGCCGTCCTTTGCCTCTGCGGAATCGGGATGGGCAAGAAGCCACTTGTTGCAGGCACGGAGAGTCTTATCCTCTTCGGATATAGTCTTTATATCAGGCTTGGGGCCGTTTGTGCCCTTGGGAAGTACGATAACAACCTTGAACTTTCCGTCCTTTTCGGCGTTACAGGGAGCATAATGAAGAGTCGTTCCATAGACCTCAACCACCTGACCTGCCTTTGCACGGAATGCCATTACCTTCGAGGTATCAAGCTTTCCGCCGATGATATCGTCCTCACGGGCTACAAGAAGAATAAAATCGTAAAGACCTATGTTAAGCTCACTGTCACGGTGATATTCGAGACAGTTAAGCTTTGTGTTGTGACCGTTGCAGTAGCCAAGCTGAACGGGCATACCGCCGTAGGCGTTATTCTGGAGCTGTCCGAAAAGACAGGTAGCCTCAAGAGCGGGAACCGAGGGCTCATAAGCTACTCCCTCGGGAAGAGGGGTTTCTTCGTCGAGAGCCTTAAGGAGACAGGTTGTGTCGTACCCGTCAAGCACCTTTCCATAGGGTGCGAATTCTTTATCGAGAACAGAATAAATCTTCATATCAGAACATCCTTTCATGCTTTAATTATTATATAGTATATTACCATAAATCCCACGAATAGTCAATAAAAATGTATATTCCGCCGAAAATTGGAAATGCTTTTATTAACCTAATGAAAGGAATGGTAAAATATAATGCAGTTAGACGGCTCTAAAACCCTTGAAAACCTTAAAACCGCTATTTCGGGAGAATCCCAGGCACGGACAAAGTACACAATCTACGGCGAAATCGCCCGTAAGGAGGGCTACCGCCATGTAGGCGACGTTTTCGACGCCACCGCCGATAACGAAAAAGCTCACGCCGAGCTATGGCTTTCTCTAATAAGCGAGGGAATCCCTGCCTCTACCGAAAAGGCTCTCGAAAATGCGGCAGGCGGCGAGCATTACGAATGGACGGATATGTATGCAGGCTTCGCCGCTACCGCAAGAGAGGAGGGCTTCGAAAATATCGCCCTTCTTTTTGAAATGGTAGCCAATATCGAAAAGGAACACGAAAACCGCTACCGCACCCTTCTCCAGCAGATTAAGGAAGGAAAAGCCTTTACCGAAGAGGGCGAGGTTCTCTGGATATGCGAGAACTGCGGCCATCTTCATCACGGAAAGTCCGCTCCTATGGCTTGTCCCGTATGCAAGAAGCCGAAGGATTATTTCCGCAGGAAGGACAGTTGCTGTTAAGCATAAGGCTTCTTCCTGTCTTTCGATAAACATCGACAGTCAGTGAATAGTGAATAATGAATAGTGAATAATTGAGGTATCCGCCTACGGCGGATGAATTAAAAAATCGCCCTTGACAAGTCACAGCAGATAATGATTATTTTGAAATCATCACCGCAGGCGATATAACCACTCTCAGCCTTTCACTTTTACTTTCCCGACAAACTGAAAGAAGCACCGCAGTAAATGCGGTGCTTCTTTTTAATTGTGCAACGAAAACCACCTGCTATGCAGGTGGTTCAAAAAGGCTATGCCTATGAGTAGAAAATAAAAACCTCCAATGATATAATGAGAGAGGTCTGCCAACCAAACTCGAAATATCAAAGGAGGTTGTTCAAATGAACAATAACAGTTTAGCACATACGAAGTGGAATTGCAAGTATCACATAGTTTTCGCACCGAAATATCGCAGACAAGTGATATATGGACAGCTTAGAGCAGATATAGGAAAAATTCTGAGAGAATTGTGCGATAGGAAAGGCGTAACTATCATAGAAGCAGAAGCATGTCCCGACCATATACACATGTTTGTGGAGATACCGCCAAAGTATAGCGTAGCAGAAATAATGGGGTATCTGAAGGGAAAAAGCTCGCTGATAATATTCGACCGCCATGCCAATCTGAAGTATAAATATGGAAACAGGCATTTCTGGTGCAGAGGTTATTATGTGGATACAGTGGGTAAAAACGAAAAGCGGATAGCAGAGTATGTAAGAAATCAACTGCTTGAAGATTACACCGAAGATCAGATAACACTCAAAGAGTATATAGACCCGTTTACGGGTGAGCGGGAGAATAAAGGCAAATAAGAAAAGCCCCTGAAAGGGGCTTGCCTGAAAAACTATGCGGTTGGCAGACTATTCGGTGCGGTTGCAACCGCCGTCTGTAATAAGCCCTTATAGGGCTTGTGCAAGCCACCGGCTATGCCGGTGGTCTTGACTGATTTTGCGATAAATGATGAAGGCAAATAATGATAATCGGCTTTTAAAATCCGTCCGTCACAGACGGACACCTCAATTATTCATTATTCACTATTCAATATTCATTATAGCTTACTTGTTTCCGCCGAAAAGACCGCCGAGCTTGCCTGCGATATCGTCGAAGGAAATCTTGGACTTAACGCCGTCAACAATGTTATTGATAACATCGTCGGGAAGGTCAACTCCGATAACCTTTTCTACTGCGGCTATAGGGTTCTTCTTGAACTCCTCACCGAAATTGGGATCGCTCTTTACCTTGTTAACAATTTCATCAATTTTTGCCTTGATATCCATTTTAATTTGTTCCTTTCAAGTTTTTATTTATATAAGCCCTTCGGCATACATAACCTTATAATATCTTTTCCATTCCTATCTTCTGGGGGAGAAGTCCCATTTTCCGGTAGAATTTCATCGCACCTTCGTTACAGCTCCACACATTAAGGGTAACGTTGTAACAGCCCTTTTCTCTTGCGAAGTCAAGGACATATTCATAAAGGCTTTTTCCTACGCCTGCGCCTCTCGTATTTTCGTCAACACAGAGATCGTCAATATAGAGGGTCTTTATATCGGTAAGAATGTTGTTATCCTTATGCTGCTGAAAGATACAGAAGGCGTAACCGAGCACTTTTCCTCCCTCTTCTGCCACAAAAACAGGTCTTTCGTCATCCGCCAGTATTTCCGAAAGCTCGGCGTCGGTATATTTCTTTACTCCGCCCTTGAAGATATCGGGGCGGCCCTTATGATGAACCTCTAAAACCTGCCTTAAAAGGCTGTTTATTCCGTCGGAATGACGGGAACAGGCTCTTATGATTTCCATTTTACCACTTCCCTTTACAGGATAATTATATCACTTTTTCACCAAAAATCAAGATTTTATCCTCTTAAATATCACATTTTGCAGGAAATTTCTTCCCTCAGAGCCTTTTTCGACCCGTAATATTTGACATTTAAGGATTTTTAGTATATAATAGCACGGAAAAAAGAAACAACAGATAAAAAAGATGCAAAGTATAATGAACAGACAGATAAAAAGGATTGGTAATGATGAAAAATAAAAATTTAATGAAGGCGGCAGTCATATCCCTCTGCATGGCTTTTCTTGCAGGCTGCGGCGGAAGCGTTCCCTCGGAAACAACAGATACATCCGTTACCGAAGAAACGACAACCGCTTCTTCCGAAACCTCCGTTTCTACCTCGGCGATAGCTATAGCCGACGAGGAAGAGCCTGTTATTACAAAGGAGCCCGCTCCCCTTAAAATAGCGGTAAACGAAAGCAATCACCTCTACTCCCCCTTTACTGCCGAAAGCGATTACGATAATCTTATAAACAGCCTTACAGGCATACCTGTAATTTCCTCTGACAGAGACGGAAAGCCCCTCCTTAACGGAAGAGCAGGCAGAATGATAATGCATAATGGTAAATATTACGGCTACAGAGGTGCGGCGGATATAACCGCAGTATATGACGAGGAAGCGGATACTACCCGATACGGAATCAGCCTCAGGGATAATATGATTTCTCCCGACGGAAAGGCTCTCGACGCCGACGACCTTATTTTCACTCTTTATGTGCTCCTCGACCCCTCCTATAACGGCAGTATCCCTCTGGATACGGCGGATATTCTCGGAGCGGAAAACTACCGCATGAACAGCAGTATCGCCGACAGCATCACAGACGAGGAAATCGAAGCGGCTTTAGAAAACGAGGGCGTACAGGCTCTTATTCACGATGAAATAATTGTTCCCGTAATAAGCTCCGAATTTGAAAATGTAAAGTCTCTCTACGGCGATCCCTCCTACGGTGTATATACCGATAAATATGAGAATCCTAAGGACCTTATGGCGTATTTCTACTCCATAAACAGCGAATATGATTCTACTGCCGCAGATGAAAAGACAGTCCTTTCCGACCTTGCGGAAATGTACGGAAGTAATTATAAGCTTCTCGGAAGCATGGTTTCAGGGGACGACAATTATTATTACAATGACGCCCGTGCCTGCGCAGTAAAATACATAACCGAGGAAAAGGGCGGAAGCTCTGAGGTTCCTTCGGTTTCAGGTATTACCAGAGGAGATGATTGGACAGTTTATATCGACGTAAAGGGAACAAACGATACTATCCTTTCAGTTCTTGAAAAGGTAATTATAGCTCCCCTTCATTACTATGGAGACGAAAGTAAATACAGCTACAACAAAAACCGCTTCGGCTTCGAAAAGGGAGACGTTTCTCCCGTTCTTTCCGCTAATGCGGGACTTCCCTTCGGCGCAGGAGCATATTCCTACAAAAAGACCGAGGGCGGAAGCCTTATCCTTGAAGGAAACAAGAAATATTTCAAGGGCGCTCCCTTAACGAAAGAAATACATATCTTCTCGGGTACTGCACAGAAGGCAGTCTCTCTCGTAGAGGACGGAACGGCGGATATCGCCTTCCCCGAAAGCTCCGCCGAAACCGTGGAGAATATTGAAGCCGCAAACAAATCTATAGAAAAGCTCAGCCCTTATTTTACAGAGGAAGCAGGCTACGGCTATATCGGAATTAACGCCGCTACGGTAAACATGAACGGCGAGCCTGCCTCAGAGAAAAGCGTAAGCCTGAGAAAGGCTCTTGCTTCGGTTATCGCTTACTATAAGGATTTATCCGCAGGAAACTACTTCGGAAAAAGCGGTATAACCACGGATTATCCTGTTGCTGACGATATTATTATCCCCGAGGGCGGCAGGGACTATATAAGACCCTATTCCCTTGATAAGAACGGAGAAGCAATCATAACCGTAGGAATGACCGAGGAAGAACAGCTTGCCTCGTTAAAGGCCGCTTGTATCGGTTACCTCGAAAATGCAGGTTATATTTTTACCGACGGTATGCTTACCGAAGCTCCCGAGGGCGGAAAAACCGCTTTTACCGCCTATGTTCTCGGAAACGGTACGGGAAGTCATCCTGCCGCAGAAGCTCTTAACAACGCCTCGGCTCTTCTTTCTGAAATCGGCATAAGCCTTGACGTTAAGGACGTAGCGGACGCTTCGATAATATGGAGCGCTGTATCCGAGGGAACTCACGAAATCTGGGCAGGAGCATGGGACGAAAGCCTTTCTGCCGTTTATTCGGTGGATTCCTACTATGGTATAAACGATAGTGCTGTTGCCGAAAAGGCTTCTGAAATTTCCACAGTTCAGGAATACAAGGAGTTTTATGACTCTCTCTTTTCCGAATGGGCGGTGGATATCCCCTGTTACCGCCGTCAGAGCTGTATTGTTTTCAGCAGTCTGAGAATAGACATGACCTCTCTCCCCGAGGCTATGACAGAAAGCTACGGCTGGGAAAATGAGATAGAAAAAATAATAATGAAATAATATTATCCCCGACAGCGTATTTATGAAGAAGCTGTCGGGGATTATTACTATATAAATATTACTCTAAATATTTGACAAACGCCGTTAAAAGTGATACAATAAAGGTTGCAATATTATTTTGCGGAAGAATTAAGGGTAATTCTTATCAAATTTTATCGCCGTTATAACGGCAGAAACGAAAGGATGGATTCAGAATGAAAATCACATTGAAGGGCGACGTAATCAAGGAATTTGAAAATGGTATGTCTGCCTATGAAATCGCACGGGAAATAAGCGGAGGCTTAGCAAGAGCCGCTTGTGCCGCAAGAATTGACGGTAAGGTGTGTGATTTACGAACTACCATCGATAAGGACTCTACCCTTGACATATTAACCTTTGATGACGAGGACGGAAGAAAGGCTTTCCGCCATACCGCTTCCCACATTTTAGCACAGGCTGTTAAAAGACTTTTCCCCGAAGCAAAGCTTGCTATCGGACCCGCTATAGATAACGGCTTCTACTATGACTTCGACGTAGAAAAGCCCTTCGGTCCCGAGGATATCGCTAAGATTGAAGCGGAAATGAAAAAGATTACCAAGGAAGATATAAAGCTTGAACAGTACGAGCTTCCGCCTGCTGAAGCAATCGAATATTTAAAGGGTATCGGCGAAAATTATAAGGTTGAACTCTGCGAAGAGCATGCAGGCAAGAATGAGCCTATCTCCTTCTATAAGCAGGGCGACTTTACCGACCTTTGTGCAGGTCCTCACCTTATGTCCACAGCACAGGTAAAGGCCTTCAAGCTTACCAACTGCACAGGCGCATACTGGAGAGGCGACGCAAAGGGCAAGCAGCTCTGCCGTGTATACGGTACCGCATTCCCCAAGGCTTCCGAACTTGAAGAATATTTAAAGCAGGTTGAAGAAGCAAAGAGCCGTGACCACAATAAGATCGGCCGTGAGCTTGAATACTTCACAACCGTCGACTATATCGGACAGGGTCTCCCGATCCTTCTCCCCAAGGGCGCAAAGACTATCCAGACTCTCCAGAGATGGGTTGAAGATGAAGAATACAAGAGAGGCTATATCCTTACAAAGACTCCCTTTATGGCTAAACGTGACCTTTACAAGATTTCGGGACACTGGGACCATTACCGTGACGGTATGTTCATTTTAGGCGATCCTGACGATGAAACGAAGGAATGTTTCGCTCTCCGTCCCATGACCTGCCCCTTCCAGTATCAGGTATTCCTGAACAGACAGCGTTCCTACCGTGACCTTCCTATGAGACTGGGCGAAACCTCCACTCTCTTCAGAAACGAGGACAGCGGTGAAATGCACGGTCTTATCAGAGTAAGACAGTTCACAATTTCCGAAGGTCATCTTATTCTCCGTCCCGAACAGCTTGAAGAAGAATTCAAGGGCTGTCTCGAGCTTGCAAAGTACTGTCTCGATACAGTAGGTATGCTTGAGGACTGTACCTTCCGCTTCTCCCAGTGGGATCCCGAAAACCCCAAGAACAAGTACGAGGGTACAAAGGAACAGTGGGAAACAGCACAGGCTACCATGAAGAAGATTCTCGACAATCTCGGCGTAGAATATACTATCGGTATTGACGAAGCAGCCTTCTACGGTCCTAAGCTCGATATCCAGTACAAGAACGTATTCGGTAAGGAAGATACTATCGTTACAATTCAGATAGATATGCTTCTTGCTGAAAAGTTCGGTATGGAATACGTTGACGTTGACGGAACAAAGAAGAATCCCTATATTATCCACCGTACAAGTCTCGGCTGTTACGAGAGAACCCTCGCTTACCTTCTCGAAAAGTATGCAGGCGCACTTCCTCTCTGGATGTCTCCCGAACAGGTTCGTATCCTTCCCATTACCGACAGAGCGAAGGAATACGGCGAAGCTATCTCCGCCAAGCTTGAAAGCTTCGGTATCCGTACTTCCGTTGATAACAGAAGCGAAAAGATAGGCTGGAAGATAAGACAGGCACAGCTTGAAAAGGTTCCCTACTTCTTCATCGTAGGCGACAAGGAAGTTGAAGAAAATACGGTTGCTCTCCGTTCAAGAAAGGAAGGAGATTTAGGTGCTTCTCCTCTTGATGATGTAATCAACAGAATCATCACAGAAAACGCAACCAAGGCACGCTGAGGCGAGCCGCCTCGGGCAGTTCCTGCCTTTTAACAGCACTGTGATTTATCGGAGTGTGCCGAACGGCAGGGAAACACAATACTGCTTCGACGAAGGAACGTGAAAGCGAGCCGCCACGAGCAGTTCCTGCCTTTTAACAGCACTGTAATTTAGCGGAGCGTGCCGAACGGCAGGGAAGCACAATACTGCTTCGACGAAGGAACGTGAAAGCGAGCCG
>JAZSBN010000031.1:0-9582 GCA_045602405.1 Ruminiclostridium sp. | reverse complement strand
CATTGTTACGTTATCGCCAGGGATGCACATTTCCTTATCAGCGGGAAGTGTGATAACACCTGTAACGTCTGTTGTTCTGAAGAAGAACTGAGGACGGTAGTTGGAGAAGAAAGGTGTGTGACGACCGCCTTCTTCCTTCTTTAATACGTAAACCTGACCGGAGAACTTTGTGAGGGGCTTGATGGAGCCGGGCTTACAAAGAACCTGACCACGTTCGATTTCGCTTCTCTGGATACCACGGAGAAGAGCACCGATGTTATCGCCTGCTTCAGCGTAATCAAGAATCTTACGGAACATTTCGATACCTGTAACAACTGTCTGCTTAGGTTCGTCTGTAAGACCTGTGATTTCAACTGTATCGTTTGTCTTAAGAACGCCTCTTTCAACTCTACCTGTTGCAACAGTACCACGACCGGTGATTGTCATAGTATCTTCTACAGGCATAAGGAAGGGCTGGTCTGCCTTACGGTCAGGAGTAGGAATGTAGCTGTCAACAGCGTCCATGAGTTCCTTGATGCAAGCGTATTCAGGAGCGTTAGGATCCTGGCTAGTGCAGTCAAGAGCAACCTTAGCGGAGCCACGAACTACAGGGATATCGTCGCCGGGGAAGTCGTTGTTGGAGAGAACGTCTCTGATGTCCATTTCTACGAGGTCGAGAAGTTCAGCGTCATCAACGTCATCACACTTGTTGATGAATACTACCATAGCAGGAACGCCTACCTGATGAGCGAGAAGGATGTGTTCTCTTGTCTGAGCCATAGGGCCGTCTGTACCAGCAACTACGAGGATAGCGCCGTCCATCTGAGCAGCACCGGTGATCATGTTCTTGATATAGTCAGCATGTCCGGGGCAGTCAACGTGAGCGTAGTGACGGTTGTCAGTTTCGTACTCAACGTGAGCTGTGTTGATTGTGATACCACGTTCTCTTTCTTCGGGAGCCTTATCGATCATATCGTATGCTTCGAACTTAGCCTGACCCTTCATTGCAAGGTACTTAGTGATAGCAGCTGTTGTTGTTGTCTTACCATGGTCAACGTGACCGATTGTACCAATGTTTACATGGGGCTTGGTACGGTTAAAATGTTCCTTTGCCATTGTTAATTCCTCCTAAAATTTAGTGTTAAATACCACAGATATATTGTAACAAAAATCTGTGAAAATTACAAGTAGTTTTTGAAATTTTTTATAAATTATTCCTTGGTTCTCTTGCTGATGATACCGTCTGCAATATTCTTGGGAACCTGAACATAGCTGTTGGGTTCCATTGTATACTGACCACGACCCTGTGTCTTGGAACGGAGGTCGTTGGAGTAACCGAACATTTCAGAAAGCGGTACGAGAGCGTTAACCTGCTTAACGCCGTTTCTGTCTTCCATACCCTGGATTGTACCACGACGAGAGCTTAAGTCGCCGATTACATCGCCCATGTATTCTTCAGGAACGATAACTACAACCTTCATGATAGGTTCGAGAATTACAGCATTAGCCTTCTTACAAGCTTCCTTGATAGCCATGGAGCCTGCGATCTTGAACGCCATTTCAGAGGAGTCTACTTCGTGGTAAGAACCGTCGTAAAGTGTAACCTTAAGGTCAACTACGGGGTAACCTGCGAGTACGCCTGCCTGCATAGCGCCCTGGATACCTGCGTCAACTGCGGGGATATATTCCTTAGGAATAGCACCGCCGACAACAGCGTTAACGAATTCATAGCCCTTACCGGATTCGTTAGGTTCAACACGGATTTTAACGTGACCGTACTGACCCTTACCACCGGACTGACGAGCGTACTTTGTATCCTGCTCTGTGGGAGCTGTGATTGTTTCCTTATATGCTACCTGAGGAGCACCAACATTAGCTTCTACCTTGAATTCACGGAGAAGTCTGTCAACAATGATTTCGAGGTGAAGCTCACCCATACCGGAAATGATTGTCTGACCTGTTTCTTCGTCTGTATAAGTCTTGAATGTGGGGTCTTCTTCTGCGAGCTTTGCGAGTGCGAGAGCCATCTTTTCCTGACCTGCCTTAGTCTTAGGCTCGATAGCTAAGCTGATAACAGGATCCGGGAATTCCATGGATTCGAGGATAACAGGATGGTTTTCATCACAAAGTGTATCACCTGTAGTTGTGTTCTTTACACCAACTGCAGCAGCGATATCGCCGCAGTAGCAAACTTCAAGGTCCTGTCTGTGGTTAGCGTGCATCTGAAGGATACGACCCATACGTTCCTTCTTATCCTTAGTAGCGTTAAGAACGCTTGCACCAGCCTCAACAGTACCGGAGTAAACTCTGAAATAACAGATCTTACCAACGAAGGGGTCGGTAGCGATCTTGAATGCGAGAGCGGAGAAGGGCTCGTTATCGCCTGCTTTTCTCTCTTCTTCTTCGCCTGTATCAGGGTTAACACCCTTGATTGCAGGAATATCGAGAGGAGAAGGCATGAAATCAACTACAGCGTCAAGGAGCTTCTGAACGCCCTTGTTTCTGTAGGATGTACCGCAGACAACGGGAACCATATCGTTAGCGATGGTTGCCTTTCTGATGCACTTCTTGATTTCATCAACAGTAATTTCTTCGCCTTCGAGGAACTTGTTCATGATATCTTCGTCCTGCTCAGAGATAGCTTCGAGAAGCTCTTCTCTGTACTTAGCAGCGATTTCCTTCATGTCCTCGGGGATTTCTTCAACTCTCATGTCCTTACCGAGATCGTCGTAATAAACGTCAGCGTTCATTTCTACGAGGTCGATAATTCCTCTGAAGGTATCTTCAGAACCGATAGGAAGCTGAATCGGAACAGCGTTTGTCTTTAAACGCTCTCTCATCATACTAACTACGTTATAGAAGTCGGCACCCATGATGTCCATCTTATTAACGTAAGCCATTCTGGGGACTCTGTACTTATCAGCCTGACGCCATACGGTTTCAGACTGAGGCTCAACGCCGCCCTTAGCACAGAATACTGTAACAGAGCCGTCGAGAACTCTTAAGGAACGTTCAACTTCTACTGTGAAGTCAACGTGTCCGGGAGTGTCGATGATGTTGATTCTGTGAGCCTTCCAGAATGCAGTAGTAGCAGCAGAAGTAATTGTGATACCTCTTTCTGCTTCCTGTTCCATCCAGTCCATTGTAGCGGAACCCTCGTGGGTTTCACCAATCTTGTGATTAACACCGGTATAGAAAAGGATACGCTCGGTAGTTGTTGTCTTACCAGCGTCAATATGAGCCATAATACCGATATTACGGGTCATTTCGAGAGTAACATCTCTTGCCATATTTCCTCCTTAACTATTACCACTTGTAATGTGCGAAAGCTCTGTTAGCTTCAGCCATTCTGTGTGTATCGTCACGTTTCTTGCAAGAACCACCCTGACCGTTTAACGCGTCTAAAATCTCGTTAGCGAGTCTTTCCTTCATGGTCTTTTCATTTCTTGCTCTGCTGTATGCAGTGATCCATCTGAGACCTAAGGTTCTGCGTCTTTCGGGACGAACCTCCATAGGAACCTGATATGTTGCACCACCTACACGGCGAGCCTTAACTTCTAACTGAGGCATGATGTTTTCCATAGCCTCTTCAAATGCTTCGAGGGGCTCCTTGCCAGTCTTTTCGCCTACGATTTCAAATGCACCGTATACGATCTTCTGTGCTACGCCCTTCTTGCCGTCAAGCATGATGTTGTTGATAAGTCTTGTTACAAGCTCCGAATTGTAAAGCGGATCCGGTAATACATCACGCTTCGGTACGTTACCTCTTCTTGGCACTTTACTTCCCTCCTTCATAAATTTGCGCTGCAAACGTATTGCAGCAAACGAAATCATCGGTACTCGAAAGCGTCGCGGCCTTGCCGCAAACCTCCCGCCGTCCATCAGAGGCACTATATATAGATACCTCCGCAAATGCGGCGATTGAGTCAACTTAGATTATAAGTTACGCTTTTTTTGCACCAGCCTTCGGACGCTTTGCGCCGTACTTGGATCTACCCTGCATTCTTCCGTCAACGCCCTGTGCGTCAAGAGTACCACGTACGATATGGTAACGTACACCAGGTAAATCCTTAACACGTCCGCCTCTGATAAGAACAACGCTATGTTCCTGAAGCTTGTGTCCGATGCCGGGGATATAAGCAGTAACTTCAAATCCGTTGGAAAGTCTTACTCTGGCTACCTTACGCATAGCGGAGTTAGGCTTCTTAGGAGTTGCAGTTCTAACAGCTGTACATACTCCACGCTTCTGGGGAGCGGATACGTCTGTTGTGGTTTTCTTGAGAGTGTTAAGACCCTTTAAGAGTGCAGGAGCCTTAGACTTCTTTTCGGAAACCTCTCTGCCCTTTCTTACGAGCTGGTTAAAGGTTGGCATTATTTCACCTCCAATAAAATATTAGACTGCGGGCATAGTTGTCCGCAATACTTTAATATTATACACAAAAAAACGGTGAAAGTCAACACTTTCTAAATTTGTTAGAAAATATCGTAACTTTCACCGTTTTTAACGAATTTTAAACCGCGTTTTTGTGCAGTATTACTTATTCAGTAACCGCTTCTTCAACTTCAATTTCGATTGAAGCCTCTTCATTCTCGCCGTTCATACCTGTACCTGCAGGAATAAGCTTACCGATAATAACGTTCTCCTTAAGACCTCTGAGGGGGTCAACCTTACCGTGAATAGCGGCATCGGTGAGAACTCTGGTAGTTTCCTGGAAGGAAGCGGCAGACATAAAGCTGTCTGTAGCGAGAGAAGCCTTCGTGATACCGAGAAGTACGGAGGAGTAGGTAGGATACTGAACATCCTCACCTGCTGCCTTTCTTTCGTCAAGCTGTTCAATAATCTTGACGAATTCGTTCTTATCGATAGTTGCGCCGGGAAGGAGATAAGAATCGCCGGGATCCTCAATCTTAACCTTTCTCATCATCTGGCGTACGATAACCTCGATATGCTTATCGTTGATATCAACACCCTGTAAGCGGTAAACCTTCTGAACTTCGCTGATGATATAGTTCTGAACAGCCTGTTCACCCTTGACAAGAAGCACGTCATGAGGATTGATAGAGCCTTCTGTAAGAGGATCGCCTGCTACAACTGTATCACCCTCGTCTACCTTTAATCTGTAGCCGAAGGGAATAGCGTACTGTTCCTCTGTTCCGTCCTCAGCAGTAATTACTGCATGACGGGTCTTCTTAATTTCTTCAAAGCGTACCTTACCGGAAATCTTGGTAATGATAGCGCTGGACTTAGGACGTCTTGACTCGAAAAGTTCTTCAACTCGGGGAAGACCCTGTGTAATATCTTCTGCAGAAGCGATACCACCTGTATGGAAGGTTCTCATTGTAAGCTGTGTACCGGGTTCACCGATAGACTGAGCAGCAATGATACCAACTGCCTCACCGAGAGAAATAGGATTACCGTTAGCAAGAGATGAACCGTAACACTTAGCACAAACGCCATGCTTCGCAGCACATGTAAGTACAGAGCGGATCTTTACTGTCTCAGCGCCTGTTTCGATAATCTTCTTTGCGTCAGCGTCATTAAGGAGCTTATCCTTGGAAACAAGCACCTTACCCTCATGGATGAAATCTTCTGCAAGATATCTTCCCACAAGTCTTTCCTGTAAGGACTCAATCTTTTCCTTACCCTCGCGGATTTCATAAACCTCGATACCGTCTGTTGTTCCACAGTCCTCCATACGGATGATAACTTCCTGAGAAACGTCAACAAGACGACGGGTAAGATAACCCGAGTCGGCTGTACGAAGCGCTGTATCGGCAAGACCCTTACGCGCACCACGGGAGGAAATGAAGTATTCCATGATATTAAGACCTTCACGGTAGTTGGCACGAATCGGAATTTCGATTGTTTCACCGGAAGTATTTGCGATAAGTCCACGCATACCTGCAAGCTGACGGATCTGGTTGATACTACCACGGGCACCGGAATCCGCCATCATGAAGATAGGATTGTACTGGTCAAGGTTCTTTGTAAGAGCGTCAGAAACGTCGTTCGTAGCCTTGTTCCAGATTTCAAGAACAGCATTCTTTCTTTCCTGATTGGAAATAAAGCCACGGGAGAAGTTCTTATTGATATCGAGAACCTGTTCGTCCGCTTCTTCAAGAATCTTCTTCTTAAGAGGAGGAATCGAAGCGTCACATACTGCAACGGTAATAGCCGCCTTTGTAGAATACTTAAAGCCGAGAGCCTTTACCTTATCGAGTACCTGTGCAGTAATTGCAGTACCGTGAATCTTGATACATCTTTCAATGATCTGACCGAGCTGCTTCTTGCCAACCTTGAAGTCAATTTCAAGATCGAGAGCATTATCGGGATTGGATCTGTCAACGAAGCCGAGGTCCTGAGGAACCTGCTCATTGAATATAATCTTACCTACAGTAGTAGAAATAATCTTCTGGATGGTTTCCTCGCCGATTTCCTTTGTAACTCTTACCTTGATAAGAGCGTGGATAGATATAACGCCATCCTGATAAGCCATAAGCGCTTCATTGAAATCGCGGAAAACCTTACCCTCGCCAAGCTCACCTTCCTTGGAAAGCGTCAGATAATATGCACCGAGAACCATGTCCTGTGTAGGAACAGTTACGGGGCGTCCGTCTGAAGGCTTTAATAAGTTCTTGGCAGCAAGCATGAGATTTCTCGCTTCGTCCTGTGCCTCATTGGAAAGAGGGAGATGTACAGCCATCTGGTCACCGTCGAAGTCGGCGTTGAAGGCGGTACAAACAAGGGGATGAAGCTTTAACGCTCTACCTTCTACAAGTACAGGAGAGAATGCCTGAATACCGAGTCTGTGAAGTGTAGGCGCACGGTTAAGGAGTACGGGATGATCCTTGATAACGTCCTCTAAAACGTCCCAGACTTCATCCTTAGCTCTGTCAACCATCTTTCTTGCGCTCTTGATGTTGTTGGAGAGACCTCTTGCAACAAGCTCCTTCATTACAAAGGGCTTGAAGAGCTCAATAGCCATTTCCTTAGGTAAGCCGCACTGATCCATCTTAAGGTCGGGGCCTACTACGATAACGGAACGTCCTGAGTAGTCAACACGCTTACCGAGGAGGTTCTGACGGAAACGACCCTGCTTACCCTTTAACATATCGGAGAGGGACTTTAAAGGTCTGTTGGAAGGTCCTGTTACAGGTCTGCCGTGTCTGCCGTTGTCGATAAGGGCGTCAACAGCCTCCTGAAGCATTCTCTTCTCATTTCTTATAATGATGTCAGGAGCCTTGAGCTCAAGCATCTTCTTTAAACGGTTATTTCTGTTGATTACTCTTCTGTAAAGGTCGTTAAGGTCGCTTGTAGCAAAGCGTCCGCCGTCGAGAAGAATAAGGGGACGGATATCAGGAGGAATAATCGGAACCACGTCAAGGATCATCCATTCAGGGCGGTTTCCGCTCTGACGGAATGCCTCAACAACATCGAGACGCTTTAAGAGCTTGACTCTCTTCTGTCCCTGCTGTGTTTCCTGTAATTCTGCCTTTAATTCCTCGGAAAGCTTTTCGATATCAATTTCCTGTAAAAGAACCTTGATTGCTTCCGCGCCCATTCCCGCCTTGAAGTCATCCTCATAACGCTCGCGCATGTCTGCGTATTCCTTTTCGGAAAGAAGCTGACCCTTTGTAAGAACGGTATCGCCGGGATCTGTTACGATATATTTTGTAAAATAGAGAACTTCTTCAAGTCTCTTGGGAGAAATGTCAAGTACCTGACCGATTCTGGAGGGAGTACCCTTAAAGTACCAGATGTGGGATACGGGAGCAGCGAGCTCAATATGACCCATACGCTCACGTCTTACCTTATTTCTTGTTACTTCAACGCCGCAGCGTTCGCAGACCTTACCCTTGAATCTGATACGCTTATACTTACCGCAGGCACACTCCCAGTCCTTCTGGGGTCCGAAAATACGCTCGCAGTATAAACCGTCGCGTTCGGGCTTCTGTGTACGGTAGTTTATGGTTTCGGGACGAGTAACCTCGCCGTAGCTCCATTCGCGTATCTGTTCGGGCGATGCCAGTCCGATTTTTAATGATTCAAAAACGTTAGCCAATTTCACAAACCTCAATTCTATAAAATTCAGATTGCCTTGCGGTGGTCCTTCCCTTGCAGAAGGACTGCCGCTCCAATTTCCTGCATTAAAACCGGAAATTATTCGTCATCGCCGTCATCGGCAAAATCATCGCCGAAATCGTCGTCTAAATCGTCCTCGTCGTCGTAGCCTTCTTCGCTTGCGCCGTCGTAGAATTCATCCTCTACGTCGCCTACAATGAAGGAGTCGCCGAGTTCGCTTTCGTCTGTAACATACTTGAAGTCGTCAGCGCTTAAAACGCCCATTCCGTCATCCTCGTCAAAGGTCTGCTGGAGGTCGATTTCTTCGTTGTCGGCGTCAAGGATCTTGATGTCAAGACCGAGAGACTGAAGCTCCTTGATAAGAACTCGGAAGGATTCGGGAACGCCGGGCTTCGGAACGCTTTCGCCCTTAACGATAGCTTCATAAGTCTTAACACGTCCTACAACGTCGTCAGACTTTACTGTAAGAATTTCCTGAAGTGTGTATGCAGCACCGTAAGCTTCAAGAGCCCAAACTTCCATTTCACCGAAACGCTGACCGCCGAACTGAGCCTTACCGCCGAGAGGCTGCTGAGTTACGAGGGCGTAGGGACCTGTGGAACGAGCGTGAATCTTATCGTCAACGAGGTGATGGAGCTTAAGATAGTACATATAACCAACAGTAACGAGGCTATCGAACTTTTCGCCTGTTCTGCCGTCGATAAGCTGTGTCTTTGCATCCTGAGTCATAGGAATCTTGGAGAAGTCAATCTCAGGGCCGTCCTTACCGGGATAATTTTCTCTGATCTTATCCGCTTCCGCAAACATAGCTCTGATATCTTCTTCATGAGCGCCGTCGAATACAGGAGTCATAACCTTCCAGCCGAGAGCCTTTGCGGCATATCCGAGGTGAACCTCGAGAACCTGACCGATGTTCATACGGGAAGGTACGCCGAGAGGGTTAAGAACGATATCGAGAGGAGTACCGTCAGGAAGGAAGGGCATGTCTTCCTGGTGAAGAATTCTGGAAACGACACCCTTGTTACCGTGACGACCCGCCATCTTATCGCCTACGGAGATCTTTCTCTTCTGAGCGATATAGCAACGAACAACCTTATTAACGCCGGGGTTAAGCTCGTCGCTGTTTTGTCTTGTAAATACTTCAACCTGAACAACAACACCGTATTCACCGTGTGGCACTCTGAGTGAAGAGTCACGAACCTCTCTTGCCTTCTCACCGAAGATTGCACGAAGAAGTCTTTCTTCAGGTGTGCACTCTGTTTCACCCTTTGGTGTAACCTTACCAACAAGGATATCGCCTGAGTGAACCTCTGCACCAACGCGGATAATACCGTCTTCATCAAGGTTTGCAAGAGCATCCTCACCAACATTAGGAATATCTCTTGTGATTTCTTCAGGTCCAAGCTTTGTATCGCGAGCCTCTACCTCGTGCTCTTCGATATGAACTGATGTATAAACATCATCGCGAACCATTTTTTCATTAAGAAGAACGGCGTCCTCGTAGTTATAACCTTCCCAGG
>JAZSBN010000030.1:0-2336 GCA_045602405.1 Ruminiclostridium sp. | reverse complement strand
CTCCATATCCTCGTTGAAGATGCCGTTTTCGTCCCTGGATATAAGGGCGGAGTATTCGTTCAGCCGGGCTGTGAAAAAGCGTGTGACGGTCTCCAGCGCTTCGCTGCTTATAGGCTGGGCGTAAATGCCGCTTTGCTCCTCGAAGTCAGCGGTATAGAAGTAAATGCCCCATAGAGCACAGAAGCCTCCGTAAATTACGCAGAAGGCCATGACAAGGGTCATGATTATGCGATAAAGTCGCTTAATGGCACCGTGGCGAAGGAATATACGCACCACTTGAAAAATTATGTAAACCAATGCACCCAACACAGCCAAAATGATAAGAGCTTCAGCCACTGAGAAGGGGAATATGGCGCAGAAGGAGCTGAGAGCCTTATGGCAGGGGCGGATAAGGCCTGCGGAGAGGGCGCTGAGAAGCCTTTCGTTGCTTCTGAGAAGAAAATAAGCGCCTATGAGCAGGCCGAATATTATAATAAGTATATGTCGCACCGGGCAAAGCAGGAACCAGGTGCGTAAGGACGATTTCTTTCTTGTTACTGTGGTCTCGTTCATGGCTTGTCCTCGTAAGGAATTGAGTAAAATTAATTATACATTATATAAATAGGCTTGTCCACATAAAATGCTGTTCCATAAATTTCTTGATAAAAGATAAATAATTATCTGGAAATAGACAATAATATATCCGTAACTCAAAGTATTGCGGAGGAAAATAATATGAAACGAAGCATGATAATTATTCTTGTTCTTGCGCTGCTGCTGAGCTGCCTTGTGGGCTGCGGCAGAATGAATGCAGATGAAACTGTTGAACCCACCCCCGGAACCAATGGGAATGATGTAAGACCCGAGGACAATAACGGCGTGGTTGAGGATGATAACGGCATCATCGGTGACGCAGATCAAAACGGCAACAACTCCAATGAAGGAATTATTCCCGAAATCGGCAGTGACATCGAGCAGGGTGCCAATGATATCATCGACGGCGTGGGCGATGCTATTCAGGGCAGCGACAATAACGCTGCGTCCGGCAACACTAATTCTGACGCCGGCAACGCCAACTCCGACACCGGCAGCAACACCCGCGGCCGCATGAAAACCAGATAAGTTGAGCGAGGTATTAAACCGCACAGTGCAAGGCTGTGCGGTTTGATATTTACAATTGATTTTTTGGAAGGCTGAGAGTATAATCGGGAAAAACATCAGGGAGGTAAAATCATGGGATACATTCCAAGCCCCGAAAAGGCCCTTGAAATAATAAAGGAATATAATAAGGAGGCTTTTCATATTGAGCATGCCGAAACTGTTGGTCGTGTACTGCGCTTTTTTGCAGCGGAGCACGACCCGGAGCGTCTTGACTTCTGGCACAGTGTTGGCATACTCCATGACCTGGACTTTGAACTCTACCCCGAGCAGCATTGCGTAAAGTCTAGGGAGATGCTGACTGAAATGGATATGGACGAAGAACTGATCCACGCGGTCATTAGCCACGGCTACGGTATATGCATTGATGTGGCTCCCGAAAGCTATATGGAAAAGGTTCTCTTCGCAGTGGACGAGCTCACTGGCCTTATCGGTGCAGCGGCTCTCATGCGTCCCACCGGCATGGAGGGTATGGAGGCTAAGAGTATTAAGAAGAAGTTCAAGGATAAGAAGTTTGCCGCCGGCTGCTCCAGAGAGGTAATAACTCAGGGGGCGGAGATGTTGGGGCTGGAACTTGGAGAACTCTTTGAGAAGACCATAGTCGCTATGCAGAGCTGAAACTATACATATAATATATGCGATAATGTGCTGACGAGGCTGAAAAAATCCGAAAAAGTTTTTTTAAAACTTTTTCGGATTTTTTCAAAAACAGAAAAGAACAACTGAACTTTTTCAAGCCTAAATAATAGGGAAGAAGCGATATTTAGTGCATTTTCTCGACAAAAAACCACAATATTTTGGGTTGCAAAAAAACTTTTAAAAAAATCAAAAAAACTTGAAAAAAAGTGTTGACAAACAGATAGGCTTATGTTATTCTAACAAAGCTGACGCCGCTGAGGGCGCCGGCGGGGCCTCGAAAGAGAGCCCGGTGTACCTTGAAAATTAAACATTGTAAGAACACAGAACATTATGTTTTGTAGCTTATGCAAATAAGCACCAGCAAAGAAAAGGGCTTTTACAAAGTTGTAAGAATAACAACTATAAAAGATTCTATTTGAGATTTGAAGCTAGAGATAGTTTTCAATGAATGATTTCAACAGCCTAGAGCTGTAGAGATACAATTTATTGAGAGTTTGATCCTGGCTCAGGACGAACGCTGGCGGCGTGCCTAACACATGCAAGTCGAACGAAGCACTGTG
>JAZSBN010000029.1:0-63189 GCA_045602405.1 Ruminiclostridium sp. | reverse complement strand
AAATAATGACGGACTATAAAACAAGAAAAACCATTACATTAGGCGAGCTGGTTCCTGGATGGTGGGGTGAGCGTAGATACATAGATGGCGAGGATTCTTGATATGTTCTAAGATAGTAATGAGAACAGAAAATTTCAGTTTGATGGAGTGTCAAATTCCAATTTATCTGTGAGATATTAAAATAACCCGTGAAGAAAAACCTTCACGGGTTATACTTCTTTATTACTACTTCATTTAAGGCCGTGGGGATTAGGTTTATCTGCTGTTCTGTCAATGGAGACCTGTATAACCGGATTCGATATCATCCTGATTGATATACATTTCTTCGGCTTCCGCCTGTAAATGCTTCAGCTTTTCGAGATATCGCTTATTAAGGGTAATATCGTTTCTCATTTCTTCTATTATGTCAGTAATTCCATTGAATAGATAGCTGTAAAGCTCTCTGTATTCTGCCATGATGATACCTCCGTTTCGTTTCTATGTTTATAGTAACACTAATTTTATTTTGTGTCAAGCATTATTGAGTGTTTGTTGTAAATTAAATATGATTTGTGTTTTGTGCCATCTAATATGTATATTGCAAACACGTCACAATTATAATAGAATTAAAATTAAGGAAGTGATAATATGTACGAAGCAAAAACAATACTCACTATAAAGGAATACGGGAAAATTGACGTAGAGCTTAAGACGCTCATGGATGAAAAGGGTCTTAACCGTAATTACATCGCAAAGGTGACAAATACCCGTTTTGAGGTTATAAATAAGTGGTACAACAACGATGTGGAGAAGATGGATCTTGATGTTCTCGCACGAATTTGTTATGCTCTTGACTGTTCTCCCTCGGATATTATCAAATACAGGAAGCCGTAAGAGGTTTTCCTGCAAAAATAGCGATTAAAGTTCCTCCTGCCTTACGACAGGAGGATTTTTCGCTTTTATCAGTCTGTAATCTTAACGGATTTCATTACTACGGGGGTTACAGGCTTATCTGCGTAGTCGGTTTCACAGCCTGCAATCTCGTCAACGGCTTCCATACCCTCGATAACCTTACCGAAAGCGGCATAGCTGCCGTCAAGGTGGGGAGCGTCCTCATGCATGATGAAGAACTGACAGCTTGCGGAGTTGGGGTCAGCCGCACGAGCCATAGAGATAACGCCTCTTGTGTGCTTTAAGTTGTTAACAACACCGTTAGCGAGGAATTCGCCCTTGATGTGTTCGCCGGAATTACCTGTACCGTTACCGATAGGACAGCCGCCCTGAATCATAAAGCCGCTGATAACTCTGTGGAATGTAAGTCCGTTATAGAAGCCCTTGTTAACAAGCTTTTCAAAGTTTTCAACAGTTATGGGAGCGATATCGGGATAAAGCTCAATTTTAATTTCTTTTCCGTTTTCAAGTTCAATTACTACCATTTTAGTTTTCCTTCCATTTTTGAATAATTTTATAATAACTGCGATTAGCGCAGCAATTCCCACAACAAGTATTATTGCGGCGATTATAAGAGGAGTGTTGTCCTCGCCGCCGTAGGCACTCTCCATAAGCTCGGAAACCTGGCTTTCAAGCTGTTCCTTTACTACGGGTGCAGTAGTTTCCGCCGCTGTTGCTTTCGTTTCTTCGGCAGGAGTCTCCGTTTTCGGGGCTTCTGTTTCCGCTTCGGCTGTATAGAAGCTTTCGGGGATTTCGGCGTCGAAATAGGCTCTTCTTTCCGCCTTATCCGCCCTGTGGTTTATGGAAAAGGCAAAATCAGTTATATCGAAATAGGTTCCGTGATATTTTCCGTAGATATATTCGCCCTTAATATAATCGCCGAGGCCGTCCCATACGGGGTCAACCCATACCCAGCGGTTTTCCTTTTCGTAGAAAAAGGCAGTCCATTCGTGGTTCTGTCCCTCTGTGGGGAGGGTATAGGGAGTTTCCTGATAAACGGAAGCCCCTTTTATATTTACCGCCTTTATTCCCGAGGCCTCGAGAAGTGCGGCGTAGAGATTGGATATACCCATACAGACTGAGCGGCGGTCTCTTAAAACCGTATCGAGAGCGATACTGTCAAGAGTTACCGAGGTAGCCTTTGCGTCATGGTCATAGCAGAAGCTTTCCGATACATATTTTTCCAACGCTCTCGCCTTTTCAAGGTCGTCCTCAATTCCCGAGGTAACATCCTTAGCGATAAGCTTAAGCTGTTCTCTTACAAATTCAATCTTTTCGGGGTCGCCGTCTGCGTCAAGATAAAGACAGCAGGCCTCGTCCTCCGCTTCAAAGATATTTCCGAGGGTCTCAAGGTTATTATTCTCAATTCGGTTATCCACGATGCACCAGCCGTTATTGTACTGGATATTACAGCGTTTTTCAATTTCGCCGTTCAGGGTTATAAGAAGAAGGTAGCCTGAATTTTTCGGAGGCTTAACGGTTATTTCCGCCTCAAAGCTTCCGTCGCCCGAATTCCTGAAGGAATAGCCCGAGGGCTCAGCGTTACAGAGCACCCTGAGCTTTATTGAATGAGCGCCGCTGTATTTTCCCTTTACGCTTATACTGTCTCCCTCGGTCATGATTATTGAGTAATTCTCATTATCATTTGAGGTGCGGAGCAGGTTACGGGTTGAAAAAAGCGGCTGAGCTTCCTCGGCGGAAACGGGAACAGTGAAAAATACTGCCGAAAAAAGGAGCGCTATTAGGGTTATAATCAGTATTACCCGTCCTTTCACGGAAAAATCCGCAGAAGGACGGGCTGAATTTTTTATCAAGGCAAAATCTCCTATCAGATGATCTTTCTGAGTTCGTCCTTGTCAGAGCTGTAGAGCATTGCGGTTTCCTTGGTGATAAGACCGTCACGGGAAAGTCTCTTAAGGCTTTCGTTCATGGTTCTCATGCCCTGAGAGCCGCCTGCCGCCATAACGGACTCAAGCTGGTGAGTCTTTTCTGTACGGATATTATTTGCACAAGCGTCGTTGTTTATGAGGATTTCGAAAGCGGCAGTTCTGCCTCTTTCAGCGTTAGCCATAGGAAGAAGCATCTGGGAGATAACGCCGCGGAGGTTAGCCGCAAGCTGTGTTCTTACCTGGTTCTGTACTTCAGAGGGGAATACATCGATGATACGGTTTACGGTATGAGCCGCGCCTGTTGTATGTAATGTACCGAGAACGAGATGTCCTGTTTCAGCGGCGGTAAGCGCAAGCTGGATAGTATCATAGTCACGCATTTCACCAACGAGAATAACGTCGGGGTTTTCACGGAGGCCGCTTCTTAAGGCATAGTTGAAGTCGGGTACGTCGGTACCGATTTCACGCTGATGGATAGTAGCGAGCTTAGGCTGGTACATATATTCGATAGGGTCTTCGATTGTAAGAATATGGCAGGCACGGGTAACGTTGATCTGGTCTACCATAGCGGCAAGTGTAGTAGACTTACCTGAGCCTGTAGGTCCTGTTACAAGGATAAGACCCTTAAGCTCCTTGGTAAGGTCGATAGCCGCCTGAGGAAGGCTGATATCTCTGAAGGAAGGGATATGTTCATTTAAAAGACGTATAGCCGCAGCAAGCTTTCCGCCGTTCTGGCGGTAAACATTTACTCTCTGGCGTCCGCCTGAGCTTGCGGTGAAGGAGAAGTCGATATCCTCGCCCTCGCCGATACGCTTTTCCTGTTCAGCGGTAAGCATGGAGAGAATAGTTCTGTTTACAACCTCCTCATCCATACCGTCGAACTTCTTGAGCTCGCCGTTGATACGGATAGAGGTGGGTGCGCCTGCTGTAAGATGGATATCCGACGCGTTCTTGCTTCTTGCGAAATTTATAAGCTGGTCGATTGTCATAATAAAAACCGTTCCTTTCTACTATTTACTTGATTCTGAACTGAATACCGCTTGCAGAAAGATAAACCTCCTGAGCCGTGTTCGCGATACGCTGGTTTACTGCGCCCATGATTTCACGGAAATAAAGCTGTTCCTTATCCTTGGGACAGGGGCAGAAGCCGGGCTCTATAGTTACGATTACCATAGCTCCGTTAAGCTCCGCAACCTTATTCATACACTGGATTACGTTTTCTACCACGATAGAGCGGATTTTGTCACGCTCCTCGGGAGTTATGTTTTCTACGTCTGCCGCTACCTCTCTGATTACGTTAGAGGTGTAGGAGCCGAGATTATCGAAGATAAAGAACTTATGGTCCTTTATATGTTCAACAGGATTCTTTACGTCGTTAGCCACTACCCATTCGACATGATTCTCGTTGTTGGAATATTCCATTCTGTGACGGGTATCATCATGAAGTTCCTTGGCTGTATTAAGAAAAAGCACGTTGTCGCAGGTCTTGAAATAGGATATTGCCCATCTCGTCTTACCGCTTCCCGCACCGCCGGTTATAAGAGTAATATTACCCATAGCGCTACCTCCTATGTTATGATATATCTTAAATATACACACTAATTATATTACAAACCAATTTTAAAGTCAAGAAATTTTGATTTTCAGGAAAAATCATTGGAATTATTGCACTAACACCCCTTGTTTTATTTGTTGAATTGTGATATAATACAAATCATGAGAGTTACAGAAAGGTAAAACGCTGACAGCGTTTTTTGAAAGGATGACATATTATGGACAGATTTTCCGAACAGCTTGTTGAAAAGTATTCCGACGGTAAGGATAAGCTGAACAGGGCCTTGATTATAATCGGAGAGATCGTACTCCTCGGACTTCTTGCACTTATCTGCTTTGTGATACCCACCGTTCTTATGGTGTGTGTTGCGGCGGCTATGGGCTCCTTCTTCCTCTTCAAGATACTTATGGAGAACACAATGCATGAGTATGAATACATTGTAACCAACGACGACCTGGATATCGATAAGATTATCGGAAGAAAAAAGCGTAAGAGACTTATTACCGTAAGCCTTCGTACTACCGAAGAAATAGGAGAATATAACGGCTCGGAGCTTCACGCCGACGTTACCGTTATGGCCCACGACAATACAGGGGAAGGTTTATGGTATCTTATCGCCAATACAGAGAAATACGGCAGGGTTGCACTTTTATTCAACCCCAACAAAAAGACCGTAACAAATATAGTAGGCGGTTTTGAACCCAAGCTCAGAATGAAATATACCGAGGAGCTCGGACTTAAAGAAACAGACGAGACCTCCGAGGAATAAAACGGGAGATATAAAGGCTTTTCGTACGGGATTTATCCCGAGCGAGGGTTCTTTATATCTTTTTTTATGTAAAAAGAGGTAAGACAGAAAAGAAAGAGGTACACATTGAAAACAGCACTCAGAAAAAGCGCATTCAGAGAGATAAAAGGAACGCTCAGCCGTTTTCTTTCAATATTCGGTATCGTGGCTATAGGAGTCGGTTTTTTCGCAGGCGTAAAGGCCGCCGCTCCCGATATGAGGCTTACTGCCGATAAATATTACGACGAACAGAAGCTGATGGATTTCAGACTTGTGTCCACCTACGGCTTTGACGAAAAGGATATAGAAGCCCTTGAAAAAATAGAGGGGGCAGAGGTTTATCCTTCATACTATACCGATGTTATCGTGAACTGTGAGGGGAATCCCGCTACCGCATCGAGAATTTATTCTTTGGGTGATTACGCCGAAAAGGTGAATGTAATTACTTTAAGCGAGGGAAGAATGCCCGAAAAGGAAAACGAGTGCATAATAAGCGCCTCCGATATGAAGGGCGGCCCGCAGATAGGCTCTGTTGTTACCTTTACTGACGACAGCGGCGAAGCCCCCGACGATATGCTTTCCGTGAACGAATATACTATTGTAGGAAGCTATAAGTCCCCTATGTATGTAGACAAAACTTCAAGAGGAAGCACCTCTATCGGTAACGGCTCTCTTAATGCAGTATATCTTGTTCCCGAAGATAACTTCTGTGTTGAATACAATACCGAGGTTTATGTAAGATTTCCCGAGCTGGACAGGCTGAACTGTTACGAGGATGAATACAAGAACAAGGCGGAGGAGCTCACCGAGGTTATCGAGGATATAGCCGAAACCCGTAAGGAGGGTCGCTATAACGACATAATCCTTGAAGCTAACGAGGAGCTTTCCGAGGCTAAACAGGAGCTTGCCGACGCAGAAAAGGAAGCCAACGAGAAAATCGCTGACGGCGAAAAGGAAATAGCCGACGCAAAAATCAAGCTTTCAGACGCAGAAAAGGAAATTGCCGACGCAGAAAAGGAAATCGCCGATAACGAACAGAAGCTTATCGACGGTAAAAAAGAGCTTGAGGACGGAAAGAAAAAGCTTATTGACGGAAGAAAAGAGCTTTCCGACGCAAAAGCCGAGTATAAAGAGGAAATAGCTAAGGCTGAAAAGGAAATTGCCGACGGCTGGGCAGAAATTGAGGAAAACGAAAAGACTCTTGTCGACGGCGAACAGGAATATAACGACGGGCTTAAGCTTTATAACGAGGGCTATGAGGAATACCTCTCGGCAGTCACCGCCTTCGAAGAGGGCAAGGCTGAATTTTTAAAGGGTGAACAGGAATATAATGACGGACTTGCTCAGCTTAACGAGGGAAAGGCGGCACTTTCCGAGGCGAAAAAGACCCTTGACGATACAAAGCAGCAGCTTGATATGATGAAGCTGTACTACGGCGAAACACCCCAGTACACCGCCGCTCTCGCCCAGTACAATGCAGGGCTTCTTGAATATGAAACAAACCTTGCCGTTATCACCGCTACCGAGGAGCAGCTTTCCGCCGCGGCGATTGAAATAGAAAAGGGAAGAGCTGAGCTCGAAGCAGGCGAAAAGGAGCTTTCCGAAGCAAAGAAAACTCTTGACGAAAACAAGGCTAAGCTTGACGAAGCAGGCGCCGAAATCGAGGACGGAAGAAAAAAGCTCGAAGAAGGCAGGCAGAAGCTTATCGACGGCGAAAAGGAGCTTCAGGAACAGAAGCTTAAGGCGGAAAAGGAATTTTCCGACGCCGAAAAGGAAATCGCTGACGCTGAACAGGAAATCGCCGACGCAGAAGCTGAAATTGCTGATGGCGAAAAGAAGCTGAGCGAAGGAAAAGAAGAGCTTGAAAAGGGCAAGAAGGACTATGAAGAGGGTCTTATCGAGCTTCAGGACGGCGAAAAGGAGCTTAACGAGGGCAAGGAAGAGGCTGAACGGGAGATAGCTGACGCAAAGGAAAAGCTTGCTGATGCAGAAGAAGAGATAGCCGACCTTGAAAAGCCTAAATGGTATGTCTTTACACGAGAGGATAACCCCGGCTATGGCGAATACGGTCAGAATGCCCAGAGAATAAACAATATCGCCGAGGTTTTCCCCGTATTCTTTATTCTTGTGGCGGTGCTTGTGTGTCTTACCACAATGTCACGAATGGTAGAGGAGCAGAGAGTTCAGATAGGCACCTACAAGGCTCTCGGCTACTCGAACGGGGATATAATCTTCAAATATATGCTGTATGCGGTTACTGCTACCCTTACGGGCTCTCTTGCAGGAGTTCTTATCGGAATGCATCTTTTCCCCTCGGTAATAATTACCGCCTATGGAATAATGTACGACCTTCCCGGAATGGTGCTTGATATTGATATAGGAACAGCACTTTTCTCCGCAGGAATTTTCACCGCCGCGGTTATTGTTACGGTAGTATTCTCCTGCTACAGCGCCCTTTCCGAACAGGCGGCACAGCTTATGAGACCCAAGGCGCCGAAAATCGGAAAGAGGATTTTCCTTGAAAAAATGCCCTTTATCTGGAAGCACTTCGGCTTCAGCAGTAAGGTTACTGCACGAAATATTTTCCGCTATAAGAGAAAGATGTTCATGTCTACCGTGGGAATTGCGGGCTGTACTGCCCTTCTTCTCACAGGCTTTGCACTTTATGACAGCATAAACGACATTATCCGCCTTCAGTACGGTCAGCTTCAGCATTATCAGGGCATAGCCGCCTATGACAGCGAGGGCTATCCCGACGCAGACGAAAAGGCAGAGGAGATAATCTCCGAATATGGCGAAAGCCTCAGGGTTTTCCAGAAGCTTATGACGGTTTCCACCGAGGTAAGAAACGTTGACGCTTATGTTGCGGTTCCCGATGATTCGGAGAAGTTCACCCAATTCCTTACCGTAAGAAACCGTATAACAGGCGAGGAGTACAGCTTCAAGGATGGCGAAATATTCATAAATGAAAAGCTTTCCGTGCTTCTCGGAAATGTGAAGGTGGGCGACACCGTAGAAATAAGAAAATCCGATACTGAAAAATACAATATCACAATATCGGGAATATTCGAGAACTATCCCAATCATTACGTTTATATGACTGCGGCCACCTACGAGGAAATATTCGAAGAAAAGCCTGAATATAACGCGCTTTATTTCACCCACAATCTGGAAAAGGAAGAGGAAAACGCTCTTGCGGAAAAAATTCTTGCTACAGAGGGACTTCTTACCGTTTCCTTCAACACCTCGGTTATAGAAAGCTACTCCAACATGCTTGCTTCCCTTAATCTGGTTATATGGGTAATTATAGCGGCGGCAGGACTTCTTGCCTTCGTGGTAATGTATAACCTTACGAATATAAATATTACCGAGCGAATAAGAGAGATAGCTACTCTTAAGGTTCTCGGCTTCTATGACGGAGAGGTTGACAGCTATATCTTCCGTGAAAACATCATTCTCTCCCTTATCGGTACTGCGGCAGGGCTTATCTTAGGAATATTCCTGGCTCAGTTCATCATAACCACAGCCGAGGTTGATATGGCAATGTTCGGACGTAATATCTACCCCATGAGTTATGTTCTTGCGGCAGTTATAACCATGGTGTTCTCGGTATTCGTTACTCTTGTAATGCACAAGCGTTTAAAGAACATCGACATGATAGAATCCCTCAAATCCGTCGAATGAGGCGAGCCGCCTCGGGCAGTTCCGCCGCACTTCGACAAAGAGCGATTTCAAACAATGCTTGTGCGGCGGTTTTCGCAAAACTGCTGTATGAAACATGGAAAGGCGAGCCTTATAAAAGAAAAAAGCCCTTACATATGACAGCACAAAAAGTCGGGCAGTCTCATTCTCTTTATGTTAGAATGTGATTACAGCAGAGGAGAAAGGAAGTGCAGTAATGAGCAGCTGGACACAAGGAATACAGAATGCGGTAGAATATATCGAGAAAAACCTCACCGAGGAGCTTGATATAGCGGAGATTGCCGAAAAGGCGTACGTCTCCCCCTTCTATTTTCAGAAGATATTCAGCGTGCTCTGCGGCTTCACGGTAGGCGAATATATAAGAAGCAGGCGGCTTGCTCTTGCGGCCGAAGAGCTTTCAGCCTCGGAGGCTAAGGTTATCGACGTAGCCTTAAAATACGGCTACGACTCCCCCGACAGCTTCACAAGAGCCTTCACGAGATTTCACGGAATCACACCCTCTGCGGCAAAGGAGAAGGGAGCGGCTATAAAAAGCTTTGCCTCCGTAAGAATAAAACTGACATTGGAGGGCGGTACTATGATGGAGTACAGAATTGTTGAAAAAGCGGCGTTTACTATTATGGGAAGGTGCAGGAGATTCAACTCCGACACCTCCTACACGGAGATACCCGAATTCTGGGCAGAACACTACAGAAACGGCGGCGGTGAACAGATAAAGGGAATGTTCGGAGCCTGTATAGACAGCGACGGAAAGAGCTTCGACTATTATATTGCCGATATGTATTTCCCCTGGGGCGATATCCCCGAGGGCTGTACAACAAAGGTTATTCCCGAGGGAACATGGGCTGTATTCCCCTACAGAGGAGAATGCCCCGAGGCACTTCAGAAGGTAAATACAGCTATATGGAGCGAATGGCTTCCCAACTGTAAGGAGTACGAGCTCAGCGGCAATTACAGCCTTGAGGTTTATCTCGATAAGTTATACGGCGAGATATGGGTGCCTGTAAAGAAAAAGATATAAGAAATCAGACTGTCGATAAACATCGACAGTGAGTGAATAGTGAATAACGAATAGTGAATAATTGAGGTATCCGCCTACGGCGGATGAATTAAAAAATCACCTCTGACAAGGCAAAAGCAGATAATGATTATTTTAAAATCATTACCGCAGGCAATACTGCCGCTTTTAACTCTTTACTTTTCGACAAACTGAAATCCGCAGTCCTGAAAGACTGCGGATTTTTGCTGTAAAAAGCATTCGTTATTTCAGTTTTTACTTAACCCTCGGCTTTCTGCCTGTTAAGAAGCTTACCGAACGCTCTACCGAGCTTCTTACATGCTCCATTTCAGGGGTATGTAATTTTCCTGCATTACGGTAATCGAAGCTGTTACAGAAATCATTCACGTCGCTGTTGAGCTGCTTTATATAATCCCCGAGGAGGGTATCGAGAGCGTTGTTGAAGTCGGCGAGATCGCCCTTCTGGAGCTTTTCTGCCGCCTTTATGCTGAGCATATTGTAATGGGGTACGCAGATATATTCCTGAGCCTTGAAAAGATTCCTGAACTTAGGGTCCTTAAGGTACATGGTAAATACGGTTTCAAGCATATGGTCGATACCCCACTGAACCTTACTGCAGACGAAGCAGGTTTCTTCAATTTCCGCCGCCTTTCTCTGCTTTGCGGTCTTGGAGAAGAAAAGGCTCTTCTTTTCGAAGATGTTCTTTCTTGCGTTTTCAAGATAGCTGTTAAGCATTAAACCAAGGGAGAGACGGTTATTCTGCTGCATAAGCATTTCAAAATGAGTGAGACAGAAGCCGAGCTCATTGGTTTCCATTCTTACGTCGGGCTCCATCATGGCGGCACCCATGATATACTCGCAGATATGCTCCTCCACGGTATTTCTCATACGGCAGATAGGACAGCCCTCCTTAGGCTCGAAAACCTCGTTTACGGGTATAGTAAGTATACTTTCTCTCATGTTTTCTCTGTTCCTTTCGCTTCTGTTTCATCAGATTTTCACAGGTTTGTATTGCAATTATAATTAAATTGTATTATAATTAAAGGAAATAGTCAAGTCTTTTTTTACTGCAGGTGAATTTATTTTGGATTTTTACATAGAAAACGACTGTCTCAGTCTTAAACAGACCCTTGAAAGCGGTCAATGCTTCCGCTGGAAGGCGGAGGATGAGGGAGTTTACAGGGGCGTCTCGGGCGGAAGGCTTCTTCGTGTAAGACAGGAGCCCTGCGGCGTTACGCTTCTTGACGTTTCCGAGGAGGATAAGGAATACTGGCTTAATTATTTCGATTTTTCCACCGACTATAATGCTGTAATAAAGCAGTTTTCGGCGGATGAAATCCTGAAAAAAGCCTCCGAGGAGAACAGGGGAGTAAGAATACTGCGTCAGGAGCCCTTCGAGACCCTTATAAGCTTCATTATTTCCCAGAACAACAATATCCCACGAATAATCGGTATAATAGAAAGACTCTGTGAAAGCTTCGGCGAGGAAAAAGATGGTTATTTCACCTTTCCGACTGCCGAAAGACTGGCGGAGCTTAAGGAAGAGGACTTAGCCCCCTTAAGGGCAGGCTTTCGTAACCGCTATATCCTCGACGCCGCAAGAAAGGCAGCAGGCGGTCAGGTTGACCTTCAGAGCATCTTCGCTATGGATTATGAAAGCGGAAAAGCTCTTCTTAAAACCATAACAGGAGTAGGCGACAAGGTTGCCGACTGTGTACTTCTTTTCGCTTACCATAAAACCGAGGCCTTTCCCTCAGACGTATGGATAAAAAGAATCGTGGCGGAGCATTACGCCGACGGACTGCCCGAATGTATGGGCGAATACAAGGGTATCGCACAGCAATACCTTTTTGAATATTTCAGAAATAAATCCTGAACAAGAAAGGAATATAATTATGTTTTGCAATAACTGTAAGAACGAGCTTGAGCAGAATTCCGCATTCTGCTCCTACTGTGGAGCAAGAGTTAGCGCTCCCGAAGCGGTTGAAGCTTCTGTCTCCGAAGCGGCCGAGATTCCTGTAACCCCTGAAATTCAGCCTCCCACACAGGAAGCCCCCGTAATTCCCCAGCCACAGGCACCTGTAAGAGAAGCCATGCCCTTACCTGTATCGCCTGTGAATATTGCGCCTCCGCCTCCCCCTGTTCCCTATAAGGAAAAGAAGGTGAAGCCAAAGAAGGAACCTACCTTCTTCGGAAAGGGCGCTCTTATTGCCTGTCTTATCGTGATAGGAATACTTTCCTGCTCAACTACGGTTTTCGCCACCCTTTTCTTCACTCTTTTAGGTAGAATATGACAAGCCGTAAAGCCTTCCGTATTTTAAGGGGAGCCATTATCCTCATAGCGGTAGCCGCAATAGGAATATTCCTTGGCAAGCTTGTTTCAAGCTATGAGCTCCGCTTTATGATGAACAGGGAATTCTGCGGCGAATACCGCGGAATCGAGGTATATAAAAGCGGCGATATAAACAAGGAGAATTGTCTGAGCTTTATCTATGTTCTCGAAGCCATGCCCGAAGAACTGACGGAATGCTGTGAAATCCTTTATTTTACGGCAGAGGATCTTCCGCTTCCTGTATATGACGGAGTGAAAAACAAGGCTCTCGGTCTTACTCAGGGTGCTACCGTTTATATTTCAACGAAGGATTTCGCTGAGGAAGTAATAATTCATGAATTTTTCCATGCCTACGACAACTACCACGGGCTTCTTTCTGAAAGCGACAGCTTCCGCACAGCCTACGAGGCGGAAAAATCGCTTTTTAAAATAGACGCTCCTGTGGAAGAGGCTCATCTTTCGGAGTATTTCGCTACCCTCGGAAGCTTTTACATCCTTTCACCTGTGGAAATGATGACTCACGCTCCCGAAACCTATCGGTATTTCAATCAAAGATTCCGTTACTACAAATAAAGGAGAGAATAACTATGGTTAATCTCGGAAATGACTGGGACAGGCTTCTTGACGGGGAATTTTTAAAGCCCTATTACCTTGAGCTGAGAAAATTTCTTAAGGCGGAATATACTGCCCATACGATATATCCCGATATGTACGATATATTCAACGCCCTGAAATATACTCCCTGTGAAAAAGCGAAGGTGCTTATTTTAGGGCAGGACCCCTATCACGAGCCCAATCAGGCTCACGGTCTCGCCTTTTCGGTAAAAATGGGCGTAGAGCCGCCGCCCTCTCTTAAGAATATCTATAAGGAGCTAAGCTCTGACATCGGCTTTACCGCTCCCCCTCACGGAGAGCTTACGAAATGGGCGGAGCAGGGAGTTTTACTTCTCAACACCTCCCTCACAGTCCGCAGAAGTCAGGCCAACAGCCACAGAGGGAAGGGCTGGGAAATATTTACCGACAGGGTGATAGAGCTTCTTAATGAGCGTGAAAGCCCGATGGTATTCATGCTCTGGGGGAATAACGCCAAGGCAAAGGTCCCCCTTATAACAAACAGCCGTCACCTTATACTTACTGCCGCACATCCGAGCCCCTTATCGGCTCATAACGGATTTTTCGGCTGTAAGCATTTTTCAAAATGCAATAATTTTCTTACCGAAAACGGAATAGCTCCCGTAGACTGGAGCCTTTAAAAGAAAGGAAACAAAACTATGCCTATAATCTATGACGAAAAAGCGAGAGTTTTTAAGCTTGACACCCCCAACTCCACCTACGCATTCCATATAACCGAGAGTAAAAACCTCCTCCATTTATACTACGGCGCAACAATTCCGGAAACAGATTTAACCTATAACTTAAGAATACCGAACGGCGAGCCCTTTATTCCTGCAGTACATGACGCTATGGGACCCCATTCCTTCGATTGTGCGGCTATTGAGTTTTCAACCAGCGGCGTGGCGGATTTCCGTGAGCCCTGTTTTCAGGTTATGGATAAGGACGGAATGAGTGCCTGTGAGGTTTATTTCAAGGACTACAGAATCTATAAGGGAAAGGAAAAGCTTAAGGGGCTTCCCGCTACCTTCGCCAACAACGAAAGCGAGGTTACCTCTCTTGACCTTATCTGTGAGGATCCTCACAGCGGTCTTGAAATAATACTGCAGTACAGCGTATTTGAAAATGTTGATATAATTACCCGTTCCGCTAAGGTTATAAATAAGGGTAAGGACGCTATTGAGCTCAGAAGGCTTTTATCCACCTGTGTAGAGCTTGACAGAATGGATTACGACATGATTACCCTCTATGGAACATGGGCGAGAGAACGCCATGTCCAGCGTTTTCCTCTCCGCTTCGGTAAGCAGTCCATAGATTCCAACCGAGGCTCAACAAGCCACGCTCACAACAACTTTATCGCTATATGCGACCATACCGCTACCGAGGATTACGGCGAATGCTACGGCTTTTCACTTTGTTATTCGGGCTCCTTCCTTGCTATGGCGGAGGTTAACCAGTATGAAAAGACCCGTGTTGTAATGGGTATTAACCCCTACGATTTCTCCTGGCATTTAGACCTGGGCGAGGAGTTCCAGGCTCCCGAGGTGATTATGTCCTATTCCGCCGAGGGTCTCGGAAAAATGTCCCGTAACCTTCATGACGTTATGAGAAACAACCTCATAAGAGGAAAATGGAAGGATATCCGCCGTCCCATTCTTATAAATAACTGGGAGGCTACATATTTCAATTTCGATACCGAAAAGCTTCTCGATATTGCCCGTGAAGCCAAGAAGGCAGGCATTGAAATGCTTGTTATGGACGATGGCTGGTTCGGCCACAGAAACGACGATAAGACTTCTCTCGGCGACTGGTTCGTTAATGAGGAAAAGATTAAGGGCGGTCTTAAGTATCTTGTTGACGAGGTAAATAAAATCGGTCTTAAGTTCGGTATCTGGTTCGAGCCCGAAATGATAAGCCCCGACAGCGAGCTTTATAAGGCTCACCCCGACTGGTGTCTCCATATAAACGGACGCTACAGGACTACTGCACGCTCACAGCTTGTTCTCGACTTCTCACGAGAGGATGTAAGAGACTATATCTACGGAAGAATAAAGGAAATCCTTTCTTCCGCGAATATCGAATATGTAAAATGGGATATGAACCGTCAGCTTACCGAGGTGGGTAATGAGATTCTTCCTGCGGAAAGACAGAGAGAAATATGGCACAGATACGTTCTCGGCGTTTATGATATGCAGGAGCGTTTATTAACGGATTTCCCCGACCTTCTCCTTGAAAACTGTGCGGGCGGCGGCTCCCGCTTTGACGCAGGTATGCTCTATTATTCGCCTCAGATATGGACAAGCGACGACACCGACGCTATCGAACGCCTTAAGATTCAGCACGGTACCTCTATGTGTTATCCCTGCTCCTGCTTCGGTGCTCATGTTTCCGACAGCCCCAACCACTGTGTAGGAAGAATTACTCCCTTTAAGACCCGTGGTCATGTGGCTATGGTAGGTACCTTCGGCTATGAGCTTGACGTTACTAAGATAAGCGACAGCGATAAGGCTGAAATAAAGGATCAGATTGAGGAATTCAACAAGTATAATCCCCTCGTCAGAACGGGCGATTATTACCGTATAGGAAATCCCTTCGAAAGCGACCGCTTCGACGCTTGGCAGTTTGTGGCGAAGGACAAGAGCGAGACCCTTCTCGAATATGTCCAGATTTTAAAGGAGCCCAGCGTTTTCGAGCATCGCTTAAAGCTCAAGGGCCTCGACAAGTCGAAGAATTACCGCCACGAGGAAAGCGGAAGGGTGTTCAGCGGTGCATTCCTTATGAATAACGGCTTCCATATTCCTAATATGTGGGGAGATTTCCAGAGCTATATCGCTCATTTTGTTGAGGTAATGTAAAAAGCTGTTGAGAGAGACCCTTTTGAAAAAGGGTCGTCCCTCAAACTCCCTCCCTAAAACTTTCAGTTTAAAAATCCAAGCCCATAGGAGTTCCTATGGGCTTGAATTTATATTAAAAGTCTTTGGAAAGGGGTGTGGGGAATAACCTTTCTTCAGAAAGGTTTTCCCTAAAAAGCTTTTACAATACACAAGCGAAACGGCGGCAGTACTTGGAAAACTGCCGCCGCTTCTGAGAGATAGAGATATTTTATGAGAGGTAATCGTAAATAAGCTTTAAAGCGTCGCCGCGCTTTAAGTAGGTTTTAGGCTTGAACTTGGTGGAGGTTGTACCCTTCATTATTCCCGAAGCCTTAGCTATAGCTATATAGCCTACATATTCGCTGTCTTCCGCCACATCCTTATAGGGAGCCTTGAAGATTCCCTTTAATTCGGCTACTTCATTTCCGTAAACTCCTGTTACGAAGAGCTTCGCCGCCATCTGACGAGTAAGCTTCTTGCTTGTATCCTTTATATCGGAGACAGAGACATGCTCTCTCGCCATAGATAAAAGGTTCTTGAATTCGAGGATTGTTATAGCGTCGTTTTCACGGAGCTTTCCGTTTTCGTCAGCGATAGAAATATTGTAGGAATAAAGCTTTTCGGCATATTTCTTATACTTGCTGTTTTCTAAGTCGGTATAGCCCGAGATAGTTTCCTCAACTACTACGGGAACGCCCGAGTAATCGGTAACTACGCCTGTGAAAGCGTCCATGATGAGGTTTCTGGGAGAGTTATAAACGAGAGCGGTAACTATCTTCTTATCCTTTGTTCTGTATGCACAGCGATACTTAAGGTCGAGACCTACCTGGTCGAAGAAGTTATCATACGCCTTCTTTGCGGTAACTATATTTGTAGGCTTGGGGTATACCATGTTATAGAAATTGAGGTAGTAATCTGTGATATAACCGCTGTTTCCGATAGTAAGGCTTACATTTTCGTCTGCACATTCTATACCGTAGGCAATACGATTAAGGTTATAGCGGACGCTTCTGTTTCTGGGGTTGCCTACTGCCTTACCGTTAACGAATTTATCGTAAACCTTGGAGACAGTACCCGAAATATTGTCGTTTACCTTGAACTTGGAGGCATGTGCACCTAAAAGAGCCTTAAGGGTCTTGACGGCAGTCTTGTTGGCTTTGTCTACATCAAGAGAGGTCTTATTATCTATATCGCCGCAGTCAAACCTGATAAGCTCGCCTGTTTCCGCATTCATGGAGAAGCTCATATAGATATTCTGCTTCTGGGTCTTAGAGCCTTCAGGTTTTTCGTAGGTATCGTTAAGGGGCATTACTATATCCCCGTCGGTATCTATATAGCCCTCGGCAGTACCGCGGACGGTAACGCTTCTTACATAAGCGCCGATACGCTTATTGAATACACAGCTTTCGCTTCTTATATCCACGCCCTCGGGAATATAGAACACATCCATAGCCTTAAGCTTCGCTAAGGCTTCCTCGGCGGTAATAAGCTTTCCTTCAAGCTCAAGCTGTTTAAGCTCGTTATCGGTGAAGACTATGTCACCACCACCGCCTGTACCGGGGTTAGCGTCTTCTTCGACAGCTTCTTCTTCCTCGACACAGTCCTCTTCATAATAATCATAGCTTTCCTCGAAGGTGCTTAATTTACCTGTGAAAGCGTCGATTTCGCCTGAAAGCTGCTGGCGGTATACGAGATAGGGGGTATATTCGTCCTTTTCCCAGTCATGTCTTATGCCGTAGGAAAGCTTGATGGGGAATTCTCTTGCATAAGCGTCCTCGGCAGTTTCCTCGCTTATGATACCGTCGGGCTCCTTGAAGCCTGCCCCTAAGATCCAGTTATAGCGGTAGTCCATAAGCTCGCCTGTATCCTTGTCTAATGTTACATGGCCTGTCTGACCTGAAACGGGGATACCGTTGGCAACTCTGTGGAAGGAGAGGGTAGCGGAATTTCCCGTAAGGTCAACACGGAAGCTGTCCTCGTCGATTACGGTTCTGTCCATAATGGTAGGGTTAAGCTGCTTTATGTAGCCCTTCGCCTTAGCTAAAAGCTCCTTTTCGGAAACCTTTGAGAAATGGGGAGTCCAGTCGTAGGGCTTATTATAATCGTGGGAGGTGTAGTTGGTGATAACCTTGCCCGAGATGGTTATGCCTATGCCCTTTGTACCGTCCTTGGTGTTCCAGTCGAAGCTGTAGCTTGTGTTGTTGTAGCGCTTACTTGTGGAATGGGAGAATTCGGAATATTCCTCGGGAATCTGAACACGCTGCTTCACATAAGTAAGCTCTTTTGTCATATTCGCGTCCTGCTCGGCAAAAGCCACGATGCTTGTACCTGTAGCGAATATTGACGCCGCCAATACGGCGGAGGTAAGCCTTCTGAATTTCATCTTGATACTCCTTTCAGGGATGTAAATTATTGCCTTCTGTAATATATAACGAAGGAGAGACATAAAAAGTGACAGGATTTTTTAAAAAAATAAAAAATTTTTTAAATTGAAACGGCAGTACCCGATTTTTCAGGTACTGCCTGTCGTTTATAGAATTATTCCTGCCATGCGGAGGTATTATTCTGAGCGATAACTACCTTTTCAGGAGTTGTCTCAAGAACATAGTAGCCCGACTCGCTCACCTTATCGAAAACTACGCCCGATTCAAGGGAGGGAGCTACGCCGAATTCAGCGGTAACCGAGAACATACCCTCGGCAGTTCTGAGGTAAACGGTACCGTTCTTCACGCCTACAGCACAATCCTTATCCACTGTTACGGGGATAAGTGCGTCGGAAGCGGTATCATATACGAAGCCGCTGTTTTCCTCGCTGTTGGTGACGAGTAAGAAGCTTTCAAAGTTGGGGCTTCTCTTGATACGGCAGATTCCCTCAAAATCGGAAACCTTTACGGATGTTCCGTCAGAACATGAGAATTCATAGAGCGTAGAGGTTATATTATCCTCTGAAATACATAAGTAAAGCTTGTTTTCTTCAGCGTAATAACCCGCCATGTATACAGCCGCCTCAAATTCCACAAGAGGTCTGAAGGCTACGCCTGATTCGGGAGTTACCACAACCTCGTAGACGAAGGTCTTAGAGCCTGAAACAGCCTTTACAAAGTACTTGCCGGATGTGCTGCTGTAATATACTGCACCGATTTCGGAAACGCCCAGATTAGCGCTTACGTCGTAGGTGTATATACTGCCTGCCGAAAGGTCAAGAACTATCATGGTATTTCTGAGGCCTTCGGCGTTACAGCCTGTAATTACCACAGACTTATCGTCGGAATAGGAAATTTTCGGATTTCCTGTTGTTACTACGTTAGCGGCAGGCTTATCGGAGACGCCGCCGAGAATGTAAATATAGACCTCGGACTTTGTGAGAACTACTGCGTAATTACCGAAAACAGAGGTCTTAAGGGAGTTCGGTACGTTAAGCTGATAAATCTCGGTCATAAGTCCGATACCATCGGGATTGGTGATTTCGGAAACGGGGATATCGGTACCCACAGAAGGAACCTCGGTCACATCTGCTGTAGCGTCGGTATCCTCGGGAGCTTCGCCTTCTTCGGGAGTATCGGAGGTTTCACCCGTCCATTCCTCGGGAGGAAGCGTTGTAACATCGTCGGATTCCTGAGAGGGCTCGGTTTCGTCAGTCTCACTGCTGCTTTCGGCGGTTGTTGTTTCGGAAACAACAGGCGGAAGCGTAGATTCTTCCTTAAAGGAGAAGGGAGTTGTCACAACAGGAACAACCTGCTCAGTTACAGAGGTAACGAAGGAATCCATGGTTAAAGGATCCGAGTCGTCTACGGAAACGGGAGTAAAGGTGTTGTCGTTTATTTCCATAGAGCCGAGTTCTGCAAGATATATCGCGGATAAATCCTGAATATCACGGTAATGGTGGGAATAAGAGTAAATCTTCGCCGCAACCAGAGCGGAGCTCTTTTCGGAAGCAAAGGAAGCTATATCCTCGGTTTCTATAATAGTTCCGTCCTGAAGATAAAGTCTGCCGACTGTGATATCCTCGGAATTCGGAACGGCGGAGAGCGCTACTATCATATCGCTGTAGCTTATGGGCTCCATAAATGTCAGATAGATACTTACGGTATCCTCGCCGGCAGAGTCGAAATTATAGTAATTTGCTTCTGCCTCACGGAGTCTCTGGGACGCTGACAATGCAGTATCGGGAGAGACGGTTATATCAATACTGGAGGAATTACCGAGAGCAAAGGCTCCCACACCAACGGTTACCGCAACAGCGGCAGCTATACCCGTAACAGGCTTCCAGTAGGTTTTTACCGCTCTCTGCCATGCAGGCTGACGTGCCTGTTTAAGCGCATTGAGACGGATTTTATCCTGGTCAAGGGCATATTTTTCAAACAGCTCTTTATAGAAATCGTTGGTATTCAAAGGCCTATTCCTCCTTTCTTTTTTATATTTTATTAAAGTATGTGCAAAAATGAGAGTTTTTACCCCTCTCAGAGGTTAAACTTCTTTCTCTGTCTTTCTATGGTACGATAAAGCTTGTTCTTTACGGTAGAAAGGTTAAGGTCGAGAGCCTTGGCTACCTCGTCAAGCTTCATATCACACACGAAATGGAGATAGAAGATTTTTCCCGTTACAGGGTCGTCTTTAGCTATATCATCGAAAATCTGCTTGGCGATAAGCTCGTTACAGAGGACGTCCTCAAGGCTACGCTGTTCCTTGGACATTCTCGCTTCGATCTCCACCATCTGTTCCTCGGAATAATCCGCGAAGGATGTGGCGTTGCTGTTTTTCTTGATAAAGCCGAAATAGTTCTTACATTCAAACTTAGCGATATTTATAACGAAAGCTTCTGCATTTTCGATATCATCGTAACCCTTTTTGGCAATACGCTGGTAAAAACGGGCATAAATATTCTGGATGATATCCTCGGATTCCTGTATACTGCCGCATTTACTTACGACATAACGGGAAACAGAGGCAAAGGTCTCGCTATACACGCTGTTGAAATAGGACTCAAGCGCATCTATACCCAAAAAGGTCACCTCGCTTTGCTGCCTACACTTAAGTAGCAGTAGTTTTCACCGAAAAAGTTTCAGAATTTCCCAAAAATTTTGCAGGAAAAATTAACCAAAAATTCTTTTCCGCACTCTACCGCCTATAGGCTTAATAATAAAACAGAATTATTATACCACAAAAAAGCCTCCGTTTCAATAGCTTTTACTTAAAAGGATTATTTTTTAACAAAGGGGTGGGAAAATGAGGAACTCGCCATCTCAGAAGAGAGGGCGAGTTAGTGTTTTATTCATCCTTTATATATTCCAATATGTCAGATACCTCACAGTCCAATATAAAGCATAAGGTATCTAACGTTTTTGTGCTGATTGCTTCGCCGTGCTTCATTCGGTGGATAGTGTTGGCTGACATGCCTTGCTTGTATATGAGATTATATTCAGTAATACCTTTTGCGTTCAGAGTTTCATAGAAAGGTCTATAGCTAATCATTTTTCATCACCATCTTAATTTTAGCATACCTAACCTTTTGGTAATGCTTAATATATTAACTATAAATTATTTTGTTACTCCAGATACTCGAATTACATAAATGTATGATTAAAATATTGACAATAGTTAAAATGTTGAGTATAATATAATAAAGTTTAATGTAAATGAGGTTCGGCATATGTTTTGTGAAAAATGTGGTGTAAAGATAAGCGATGATGCAGAAGTTTGCTATAGTTGTGGCGAAAAAGTTAAAATATTTGAAGGAAACAGTATAACAGAAAATGAATCAGGCGAGGTGTCTCAGCAGAGCGGGAATGTCATGACAGAAGAAATGAAATATGTTCGCACACTTGTCCGTACACTTATATTGGTGTTTGTGCCGTTAATTTTATTTATTGTGATTGCTGTAGTCATTAACAACATTTCAAAAACTACGTTGAGCGGAAGTTATGGCTATGGTCAGACATCTACAGGACACTGTACATATAAAATTGATTTCAATAGAAACGGGAGCTGTTTATTGGAACAAAGCGGAACGCTGTTTACGGGAGAGTACAGATATAACGGAAATGATACTTTTATCATTACAATAGGTGGGAAGGGAATATATTCTGACACAACCTTCAAAGCAGAAAGAAGCGGAAACTCTCTGATAATAAGCGGCGGAATATTTTCAAAGGCGGAGTTTAAAAGAATAGAAATAAAGGTAGGCAACACTATATATTTCGGTTCGTATGAACAGGATAATAATTTAGATAACGGGAATGAACCTATATCGTGGAGAATACTTTTCATTGATTTCGGACGTGCTCTTTTATTAAGCGAATATGTTCTTGAAGCCAAGCCATACAATGAAACTCAAGAAGCGGTTCCGTGGGAAAACTGTACATTAAGGGCATGGCTGAACGATGAGTTTTATAACACCGCTTTTGATTATGAACAGAAGAAAAGCATTGTAGGAAATGTGTCTATTTTATCCGAAAAGGGAGCAATTCAGTATTTAAACGCGGATTCCGGTTATAATCCTTTCGCCGGAGATTCGGTTGATATTAAGGTGACAGAATATATGAAAATTCACAATAGGTTTTCACGATCTTCGTTTATTAGAGGTCACCAACCTGTTTGTTGGTTAAACACTCCCGTTAGCGATGAAAAATCTCCTCAAGGATATGTGTATGCATACTATTGCGGATGGCTGGAAACATGTCCTGCGGACACAACTCTCGGTGTTTGTCCTGTAATTCGGGTGGATCTTGATTATTTTGAATAATAACCAGTAAAGGTTTCTTGACACGGGCATACTTAAACGCCCGACAAAGTAACAGGCAAACTTTTGCACACAATTATGTTTGTATACAAAGAACACCAGAATCCCCCTCGTGCATTACTGCATAAGGGGGATAAAATATTTTTTAACATTATTCCGCCGAACGGATAGGATATTCGTCGTTTGTTTTTGTTACCTCGTCAAGCTCGTCATAAGGAACAAGATTATGGTGAAGCTTGGCTATATCGTTTCGCTTTTCGGCGTATCTGAAGCCTTCCGTACGCATGTATGCGTTCCAGCGCCAGTGTTCAAGGCGCTTGTTTTCGTCGCTTACCTTAACATCCATGCCCAGATTTCTGCGTATCTTCCAGAACATTGTAGCGGCAATGGAAGAACGATAGTTGAAATCGTAGTTATAGAAATCGGAGTAATCCTCGTTGACATTTCCGCCGTTCCACATTCTGAACATTTCCTTACCCATTTTTTCGAGCCCTGTGTTCATTATATTGTCACAGTTCATGGTGTCGTAAAGAGGGATAAAGTCGATATTGTAGGACTGCTTCTTATGGTTTGTGATATCTATACCCTTAAGGTCTATTTCTGACATAATTGTATGGATTTCGGGATTTGTTCCCATGCGCCGGAAGCATTCCCTGAGATAAACCGAAGCCTCGAAGTTCTTGTCATCGTCGCCGAGAGCTACGAGAACAAGGCTCACAGGCTTCATTTCAGCTATTTTTTCAATTTCTGTTTCAAAAATATCGTTTTTATCAAAGAAATTGATTTTATAGCTGATTTCATCGCTGTCGGAAAGCTTTTCAGTATCCACAAGCTCAGGATATTTAAGGGCGAAGGATTCCTTTATTGCTCTTTCGTCAAAAGCATTGATATTAAGCTTGTAATCGTGGTGCTGACCAGACCAGACCGCGGCTCTTAAAAATTCCTCGCCGTATTTTCCCATTCCGATTACTGCGATATTTATTTCATTATTCTTATCGGCGTATTTAAGTACGGGATTTTCATAAATGAAATTATACACAAGATTCTGGATTTCGTTTATTCTTCTTACTCTTACGCCGCTGTTATCAACGCCGTTCAGAATCGGCACGCTCTTTTTAAGAGAAGAGAAGAAGTATAAATCAATGCCTTTTCTGTTATCGGTATTGTTTTTCAGCTTACGGGAAAGATTACGGCAGTTTTTTACTATTCCGAGAATAGTCACGGTATTCTTTACATTCAGATTTTCATCGTCATTGCAGAGGAAAAATGTAGCATGTCTGGAAAGCATAAGTATAATCGGCTTAAGCTCGGATATTTCACTGCTGAAGGTGATAGCCTTCGCTCTGTTGCTGAGCGCCGCACTTTCCGAGTTGAAAAATACGATTACCGCGTTGGGCTTCTGCTTCTTTATATCTTCGGCTATCATACGGGAACGCATGTTGTTATCCGAGAAGATATATACATTTCTCATACCTGAAAAGACAAGACGGATAGCGGAAGAAAGATTGCCGAATATCGAAAGGATAAGACCGAAGGTCAGAATCGGCGCAATAAAATAAAGGAAGTCAAGAAGACATATATATGTAATCCGGAACCAGTAGGGGAGCTCGCCGAAGCTGAATTCAGATATGAGGAAATCCTCGTTGAGTCCGAATACCCTTATTGAACGGACAATAGCTATTATTACCGTGTTGAAGGTGTTTGTAAGGTCTCCGCCGCTGTCTGCCGGGAAAAACAGCACAAACATGGCGAGAAATACTCCTGCACCGGTAGTGACAAGCTTATTCTCGGTTTTTCTGAAGAGAAGGAATATTGTAGCAGCAAGTATTACTACAGCAATAGCAAAGCAGGTTATAAAAATCACTATATCTACCTCTTATTCATATATTTTTATTACCGCATTCCATGCAGCTTGTACTGTATTTTGAATTAAAGGTTCCGCATTTCGGACAGTTCCAGTTTGACGGAGCTTTAGCTGAAACCCGATTTTTTTCGCCGCATTCCTGACAGAAGGCGGCATGAGGCGGATTTTCAGTATTACATTTTACACAGAACCAGTTTTCTCCTTCGTCAGCTTGCGAAGACGATGATACAGAAATATACTCATGCAGTTTTCCTGCATATTTGTAGGCACTGCATTTATAGCACACTTTAACTGATTTATGATTAAGGGAACCACAGTTGCGGCATGTCCAGTTAGAAGGCTCTGTGGTTGTTTCAACCGCTTCTGTTTTGACATCCGTCCTGGGTCTGTGGCACTTGGAGCAGTAATTCATAAATATAGGTGTAAGAGTTCTGCATTTTGTACACAGCCACTCTACAGCAGGGTCGTATTCTATGGATTCGGGAGCTTCTTCTGTTTTTTCGGCGGTTACAGCGTCAATATTATCATATTCTGTAGCTTCATGGACAGCTTCTGCTATAACAGGGTTGCTGAAAGCTACAGTGCTGACGGAGTCGTATTCCTCTGTTTCCCTCGGTGCGCCGCAGTTGAAGCAGAGAGAATTATCTCCATGGTTTTCTGTGTTACATTCGGAACAGATCCAGCGCTGGCTTTCGGAAATTTCCGCCAATTCATTGGGTGCTCCGCAGTTCAGGCAGGTGGAGCTGCTGTCCGGATTTTTTGTGCCGCATTCGGAACAGAGCCAGGACGCTTTTTCGGGGTTGGGAGTACTGCATTTATAACAGAAAGAAAGATTTCCGAGATTTTTCATGCCGCAGACGGGACAATCCCAGTAAACGGGTCTCGCAAAGCCGCATTCGGAACAGCCGGAAATACTATCGGGATTTTTATTTCCGCAGGAGGGACAGAACCAGTGGGGAGCGGTATTTTCCGAAGCGTTTTCCGGTCTGGTTTCTGTAGTTTTTTCAGTCTCTGATTCCGATGAGGTTATGTCTACCATTCCGCAGACCATTGTTACAAAGTCATCGGGATTATCGGCGGCAGGAACTATCTGGACATCGGTAAGGAAAAAGTCAAAAGGGGAAATAACGGGGTAGTTGTCTATAGCTACGGGTATAACAGGCTTATTACAGCTTATGGCAAGACCGATTTCCTTCTGTACCCACACAGAATTCTGGGAGTTTTCGGACATTATGAAGATAACGCTCTTACATCCGCGGATTGCCTTTGGTATTTCTATGGCATAGTTCGAACCTACAGAAATAGATTCGGGCGCCATCCAGCAGTCTATCCCTCTGGCAATAAAAGCGTTTCGGTATTTAATTGCGGAATCATATTCTTTTGAGCTATAGCTTATAAATATGCTTTTCATTCTGACAGCTCCTTTTCGGTTAAAGGCTTGACATCCGCCGTTCTCACAGGGTACGGCGGCAGAATTTTACGGTGTAGTCAGGGTTGAATGCTGTTTTTAGATTACGATTTCTGTGTTATGGCGATGGTATATTTCTGATTATGCCAAAATGCCCATATACAACACATTCTACCATATTATGTCACAGAATGCAACAGTTTCAGGGGATTATCGGCAAAAATCCCGTCAACTGCATTCAATACAGCCGACGGGATATCTGTCTTTTTTGTTGTCTGTTATATTGTTAATAATCTTGAAATCTGTTAGCCGCTTTTTATTCGCTTATTCAAGATGACTCAGCACATATTTTCCCGTTTCATCGGGGACTAAGTGGGCTTTTTTGGTAAAGCGTTCCACATCAAGGCTTTCGTTATCAACAACATTAAACTGGTAATCTATAATAATTTCGCCTGCTTCACCGTAAACGGAGGAGTAAATTCCTGTCGAGGTGGTTTTCTCGGTGCTGAGCAGGTCTGCCGTACAAATAAGACGGTCGCCTTCAAGTCGGTTTATACCGGGGTTAAGATTCTCTTTGTCTATGGTATCATCCGTTAAAAAAGAAAACAAGCTGTTTAATTCAGCAACGTCATATACTGCACTTCCGTCCTCAAGCGTATCTATAACCGTGTAGGGCAGTTTTTTATATGTCTCACAGCACATCAGGTATAAAGCGTCCTCCAGACAATCTTTTTTGTTCCAGTACTCACAGCGGCTGGCAATTTCAAGCAGATACACCAGTTCATCATAATCTGCGCCGCCCTTTAATAATTCCGACCAGTCTTCGTCGTTAACCGAACCGCTTCTTACTGTGGAGGATGTTTCTTCTGTTGAAAATATAAAATACTTATTTTCTGTAAGCGTTAAAAATGTGCTGAGGTCAGTTCCTTCCAGGCTTTGTCTCTGTTCATCGACACATACCGTTACAGAAAGGTGGAGATCCTCGGAAACTTCCTTGAAATACTGATATAATGTCCTTATGCCGCCTGTATTATCGGGCTTGAAGTCAAGGCTGACTATCTTATCACCGTCTCCATTTGTGAGATAGTTTAAGCTGTTTACACGTCCGCTCTCGGTCACTTCCTCGATTTCTCTGTCTGCCTCCGCCTTGGTTAATGCCCAGTAGCGTATGTGCACGCCCTTATCCAGGAATTCATCGGGGCGGTCATCGTCGGCAGGCTTCATTGCAGTTGTCCAGGACAGCAGAGCTTTAGCCTTTACACCAGAATATTCCTTGGAGCCTGAATATCTTATCTCAAAAGCTGTTTCGTCGATATATTCGAGGCCCTCAACGCCTACTCCGGGATCAAACGCACCACCGGGAGCGGGAAGGCCGCCTGCGGGGCGAGGCTGACCGTCATCTATGGGAGCAGGCAGAAGCTCGCCCTCGGATATGATGTTTACTGTGATATTATCGCCCGAACCTGAAACGGCAATTTCTCCGCCCTTTCCGATAAGTCTTCCGCCGCCTTCCCATTTTGCGTCGACCTGCCCTTCAAAAACCGTAACAAGGCTTTCTTCAGTGTCGGGGGAATATTCCACGCTGTAGGAGGTGCCTCTAACGCTCAGAGCCACGTTGGGGGTGCTTACCTCAAAGGTTGAGCCGTTAGGCAGCTTGTTATCGATAGTAAAAAGAGACTTTCCGTAGAGAAGGTCGATAGTGATATTACCGCTGGTTTCCGTACCTGTGGAATGGAGCCTGAAGGCGGTATTTTCTTCCGCTATGATATGCTTGTCGCTGTCTGCAAGAAGCTCTAAAAGGGAAGCTTCGCCCACCTCTACCGAGTCCTCGGAGATAAGCTGTAAGCCTTCGAAAGCCTCCATTTTTTCTTCTCGTTCAACGGTTACCGCTCCCTCAAAGCTTTTGACCTTTATCAGGCGGTATACCTCTTCCTTACTGCAGCCTGTAAAGGTTGTGAAAAATATTGCAAGTGAAACGGCGATTGAAATTATTCTTTTCATAATCTGTTCTCCTGTAATTTCAGTATTCAGCAAATTATACCATAAAATGCTGTGATTAACAAGAGGGAGACAGGAGATTGTTTTTGGTGGAAGTCTTGTGGCTGAAATTGAATAACAAAAGGCGGTCACTTTTGCAGCGACCGCCTCAGTTGTTTTATAAATCCACCGCCGTCAGGCGGAATCCGGTGCAGCGCTTCGCTGCTTACTTCATAGCCTCTTCAACAGCAACTGCGCAAAATCAAAATTCCACTGATGTTGCCCCACAGAAAACAGCTTTTTAAAAGGGATTATAGCAGACTGAGGAAGATTTGTCAAGAGAGCAATTCGCAAAAGAGGCAACACCAATTAAGGATAAATTTAGGCCCTCAGAGTGAGGCGATAATGTTGCCGTTATGTATATTATTTATTGTTCTTCTTGACTGTCTTTGCAGTTTCCTTGATGCTGTCAAGATATGCCTGTTCCACAGGGGCTATAGTGATTTCCTGATATTTTCTGTATTCGGCCTTAGCTTTATCAAGCGCCTGCTTATGGCCTACAGAACCAGCATCAGTAAGCAGCTTGCGGTTACCTGAAGTCAGAACCATATCCAGCTGTTTTACGTAATCCTCCATATACATGGGTCTGTGTTCGATTGCGCTGATTTCCGCCAAATCAAAGTAACCGGAAACAAGATTGTTAAGGATTTTAAGTTCATCTTCTTTTAGATAATTCTTAGCAACTCCAATGTCCTTCAATGCTGGCAGTTCTCCAGAGAAAGAAGTAAGTCCCATAAACGGCTTTTCGGCATCCGCACGTTTAAATATTACCTCTGCCGTAGTATGTCCATGAGCGGCATAGTGAAGCTTATTCTGAACAATTTTAAAGAATTTTACAGATTCCTCGCTGTGCGGATTGTAGTCAACGCTTGTAGCGTACAAATCAAGCACCTGACGATACAGCACCTTTTCAGAGGAACGGATATCCCTGATGCGGTCAAGGAGCTCTTTCCAGTAGTTTCCACCGCCGTTGCCTTTCAGTCGTTCATCGTCCATTGTGAAGCCCTTTATGAGATATTCCCTCAAGCGTTCTGTTGCCCAGCGTCTGAAATTTGTTGCAATTACAGATTTTATTCTATAACCCAATGAAATAATCATATCGAGATTATAGTAGGTCATGTTATAATTTTTTCCGTCGGAAGCAGTTGTTCGGAATTTCCGAACAACTGACTCTTCATCAAGCTCGCCTTCTTCAAAAATATGTTTAATATGCTCACTGACATTGGATTTGCTTGATTGATACAATTCGACGAGCTGTTGCTGAGTTAGCCACACAGTTTCGTCCTGAATCTTAACCTCGATATTTGTCAAACCGTCATCTGACTGATAGATAATAATTTCGCCGTAATTTTCCATATATCCACATCCAATCGAGTTCTGGTATTATGAGACGGCTTTATGCAGCGAACGATAATTTACCGTTTTTGATAGTGTTTTTTGTCCCATCTTCGTATACTGCCTTAATAAGAAGGTCGTACTGATCTCCATCCTTGACATTTTTTATTGTGATTTGTGTTTTCTTCGTAGCAAGCAGTTTCTTATATTTTCCGTTGGACTGCTTTTTATAAACTATGTAGTTTTCTGCTCCGTCAACCGCACTCCACTTTATAGTAGCCTTGCCATTCTCGATGGTTGCAGTGGGTTTGGTTGTTTTTGTAGCAGTTGAGGATGTTGTTTTTGCGGCTGGGCTGTTAAGGTCGCAGGCAAGGTAGGGTCTGTCGTTCTTTACATAGACAAAGGCTTCACCCATGGTTTTAGCAAAGGATTTGTTCATAATGTCTTCTGTGGTTTTGCCTACGGCATTATCCTTTATTTTGTTAAAAGAACTCCAGTTGGAACCTATGCCTTTTGTTTTGTTATTGGCTGAAGTATAGTAGCAGTTTACCATTCTGCAATTCACTGTTTTACCGAGGATACGTCCGAATTTAAATATGCCTATGTTGCTGCCCAAACTACTTTTTCCATATTCTTGTTTAAGGTTTCCCCATGCAACACAATTCTTTATAATACCAATGTCGCCCTGACCTGCAATACCACCGACATATCCTGTAGTACCGCTGTGTACATTCACAGTGCCTGAACTGATGCAGTTAAAAATTCCGCTTTCTTTAATCGGACTTCCACTACCGTCATTGAAAAGAACAGGATTAGCGATTAAGCCGCCCGCTCCTAAAATTGCTTCGATAGTAATTCCTGCTATAATAGTAGTCATGTTCTCAGGATGCATTGAACCGACAATTCCACCTCCGAAGGCTTCGCGACTGCCACTGGCCATATTCATTTTACCATAGCAATGAATAATACAGTTGTGTTCGCATTGTGAAATAACACCGCCATCAAGTATGCCAGCTATGCTACCTGCATAAACACCTTTTCCTTTGCCATTGTCATAACCAATAATAACACTTTCTTTAAGAATAACACTTGTAACACCGCCACAGTAAACAAAACCAAAAAGGCCTGCTGCGTATGGACTGTTTATGTAAAGACCGCTGATTGTGTGTCCGTTGCCGTTGAATATGCCGCAGAACGGATAATACCCTCCGACTACATTGCCTGATTTTCCAATGGGAGTAAAGGTGTTTTTAGGTGCGTTGTTTCTATCCCATTTAGTCCAGTTTGTAGTATCATTCATTGCAAGGTCAGCAGTAAGATTTATAGTAATACCATCCATTGTTTTGCCGCTGTTTACAAGCTTCGAAAGACCAGCAAGTTCTTCCGGAGTGTCAATATCATAGCTTGTTTTCTTGCCTGTATACCATGAGGTATCGGCTTTTCCGTTCCAGACCTTAGCGGTCTTGGTTGCTGCGCTTGATGGAACGATAAAGGTTGTTACCGCAATTATAAATGCAAGAAACAGTGCTGTAATTTTTTTCATGGTTTTACTCCCTTATTTTTTCATAGGTTTGTTCAAAAACTTCCCTTTTAATAACATAGATGTCATTTATATCATTTTCGGAATAGCAAAGAAAATCTCCCTTATTGCCTTTCATACAACCTTCATAGTTCCATTTTGTAAACACTTTTGTGTATTTTTTTAGAGGTTTTGCATAAACTGTCGAGCCGCCTTGAGATATACATTCGTTAAGGCAGTTAAATTCATTGAATACTCCTTTATTCAACAAAGTTGCCGTCCTTCCATATCCCTTCGAAAATTTCGGTTTCACCGTTGGCATATGTAATAGTTAATTGGCCTTGGCCGTTTAATAGATCATCAACAAATTCTCCCGACCACACTTTTATATCACCATTTGCATAAACGTGTGTTTCGGTGCCCTGACCATTGAAGCAATCATCTACCCAGTCGCCTTCATATGACATTTCTTTTATATCACCTGAAGCGTAATTCTTTTTCCATGCGCCATGACCATTTAAATTGTCATCGACGAATTCTCCTGACGATACTTCTACATCACCGTTTGCATAAATGTATGTAACTGTTCCATGACCATTGGCTTTTCCATCAATCCAGTCCCCTTCATATGTAGCCTCTTTTAAATCCCCCGAAGCGTAAGTTTTTTTCCATGTACCTTGACCACTGCGATTACCATTAACCCAATCGCCTTCATATATCACAATATCACCGTTTGTATCGGTGCATGTTTCGATACCTTTGCCATTTCTATAGCCGTTGGAAAAATTGCCTTCATAGACCGATGAGTAACCGTTTGTAAATTTAATTGTCTGAACGCCTTGTCCGTGCCAGTTACCATTGGAAAATCCGCCTTCGTATATTCTTGTATAGCCTTCAGATACAGAAACTAATGTTTGTTTGCCCTGTCCGTGCAGTTTCCCGTCAACGAGCTCACCCTCGGTTACTTTAATGTCGCCGTTAGCGTAATTGTATGTGCTTTTCCCTTTGCCATTTGCTTTTCCGTTAATGTATTCTCCTTCTTCTTCTTTGACATCGCCATTTCTGTATACGGTTTTACCGTCAGCTTTTCCCTCAATTAAGTTGTTTTTAAAAGTAGCAGTAAGGGTTGTTTCTTCACGTTCGTCGTCTTTGGGATAAGTTTTGATATAAGAGCCTTGGCCTTCAAGCATACCGTAGGCAAAGCCACCTTCGTAACTTATAGTTGCCCCGTCTTCGTTTGTGCCAACGAAGGTCCCAATTCCGTGAGGAACAAGACCATCTGCAGTTTCTCCGCTGAATTTGCCTGTGTATGAGATACTGTCTGTGCCGTAAATTAATGTAAATTCGAGGTCTGTGACTTTTTTAATATCGTCAGCTTTTATTTCAGCCATAATGCCAGAGGTGTTTTCGCTTCCCGGTTCTGAGATGATATCATTCTGAACGGTAGGAGATCCAGTGCCTGCTGTAACTGCAATTGCAGCACCAACTCCGATGGTCACTACAACTGCTGCCAAGATAATAAATTTCTTATTATTCTTAACCAAATCAATAAATGTATTTTGTTTTTTGCTTTGTGCTACGGTGGGTGCAGAGCCCGTCATAAATACAGGTGGTGTATTCTGCGTATTATCTATATTTGAAGCCGATGGGGCGAGAAGCTGTTCCAATTTAATCGCGAGCTGCTTCGGGTCCTCGCTTGCCTGCATAAGCTGAATGTCCGTGAGATAAAAATCAAAGGGCGAAATAAGCCCGTAATTCCCTATTCTGATAGGAAAAATAAGCTTATGAAGATTAACGGCAAGGTCTATTTCCTTACGCACCCAAATTGAATTTTGAGAATTTTCAGAAAGAATAAGTACAAACACCTGACAATCTTGAATCGCCTTAGGGATTTCTATTGCATAATTCGAGCCACCGGGAATTGATTCAGGCGCCATCCAACAGCTCATTCCGCGTGCAGAAAATGCGTCAAAAAATTTTCGGGCTACAGTGTACTCTTTTGAACTGTAACTAATAAAAATATTTTTCATTGTGATAGCTCCTTCAAATAATTAAACACTTTTTACCGCCGATCTTATAGGCTCGGCGGCAATGCTTTGAAAATATATAATAAATAATGATGTAGCCCGTGTTCAAATTAGCCATTTCTTCCTCTTTCCGCCTTTCGGCATTTATTGTTGTAATTATAACACAAAACCTATCTAATTGCTATATGTAATATATCCAAAAGATAGTATTATTTTATAGCTATCAGCTATATACTGCGTTTAGAGTTTAAATTGACATAGGATGGTAAGGCTATGAATTTGGAAGAAATAGGCGGCAGAATAAAGGCATATCGCAAGAAAAATTAGCGGAAATGGTATTTGTTTCGCCCCACTATATCTATGAGATAGAGCGAGGAATGAAAGCAATGTCACTCGAAACGCTTATAAATTTATCAGAAGCTTTGAAGCCGTCCACTGATTATATACTATTCGGCGATTGCCCGGGTGAAGCAACTCCTCTCTCCGAACAGCTTGACAAGTTAAGCCTTGAGCAACGCCAAAGGGTCGAAAGTGCATTCAGCCTGCTTCTTCCTTATATAAAATAAGAAATATAACAAAAATACCCCTTATGCATTACTGCATAAGGGGTAAGCTTATATTTCACTGTCTTTCTTTTTGCTCACGGGATATTAACTGTGCTTTCATCGGTTACAGGCTTCATTGTCTCAGGGTCGAAGGTGGATGGTTTGAATGTTCCGTCAAACTGGGTGCAGCCTGCGAAAGCACTGTCTTCGATAGTGGTTACAGTATCGGGGAGAACCATGTAAACAGAGGTGCAGTTTTCAAAGGCGTACTCGCTGATAGTTGTAACACCGTAGGGGATATTTATTTCCTTAAGATTTGTGCAGTCCTTGAACGCTTCTGCACCGATAACCTTAAGAGTGGAGGGGAGGGTCACCTTTTCAATCTGAGTGCAGTCCATAAATACGCCCTCGCCGATTTCGGTGATACCCTCCGGGATTACTATTTCAGAGGGCATTTCCTTTTCACTGTAAAAGTTGCCTTTTAAAATTGTATATTGTTCCCAGTTGAAATCCACTGTTCTTTCCCATTTACCTGTGAATTTTTCAAAAACAAGAGAAATACGTCTTCCATCGTCGCCGTAGGGTGCTCTTGCTTCGGTACTTATTACAAGTCTGTTGTCAGATTCAAATACAAGGTACATGGGATAGAAATTATATTTACTGTCGTGGTACACAGCACCATTTTCATCCTGAAATTCAATATCTGTAAGAGTTTCAAGAGGTATTCCGTATTCCTTTGAAAGCTCCTTAAGACGATAAATACTTAAGTAATTGTTTTCAGGCTCGTTTGTCACACCGCTTGTCTTTTTCTTGGTGAAAACAGCAGGTGTTCCGTCTTCATTTTTGGGGAAGCCTTCAGGAAAATCGCCTATACCGCCGTATGCTTCGTAAAAGACATTCGGGTTTCTCATATCCAGCCAGCGAAGCTCACCGCCTGCAAAACCATGATAAACAACAGCTAAAACATTATCGTTTACTTTATAGTAATTATCAAAATATATGGAACGGCTTGCCGCTACCCAGTCCTTTTCAGAGTCGTCAATAATAAAATCATCGTCCCATACGCCGAAGAAGTATTCTCTGAACAGGTCATAGTCTTCGCAGACAGTCCAGTTTTCGCCGCTTACATGGAAAAGTCCGTCCTGTCCCCCGTAATAGTTGCCTAAAAGGTCAAAGGGCGAAAATCCTTCGATAAATTCCTCAAAACCCTCTGCACCGTTGTCAGTGATTGAGAAGAAGCTGTCATATGTGTTGGAAATAAGGCGGATATACCAGGGTTTTTCTGTGGGAACACCGCCTACTGTTACAGCGTAATTTTCGTCAATTTCGTAATACATTATATAGAGCCCGCTGCCTACATCCCTACCCTCGAATGGCTCAAAATCGCTCCATGTAAGCTCTTTGCCCTTTGCGTTTACAAGTGCCTTAAGGTCTTCCATTGTGAGAGATTGTTTCTCAACTGTCGTTGTTTCTGTTGCGTTATTTGTGCTTACAATGGTAGTTATCTTGCTGTTCTCGTCCATTGTTACTGTTGTGGTCATAGTTGTGCTATTGTTTACACCTTCATCGGTGTCGCCCTCTATTATACTGCCACTGCCTGCCGACGGAGAAGGCGGTTCGATACCTGTTCCTTTAAATAAAAAGCCCACGCCGATAAAGCTTACGATAACTGCCGCCGTTGTCGCAAATACGAAGCCTAAATTTCCTGTACCGTGCTTTTTTCCTGCAGGGCTTGTTCTGATATTTTCCGACTCGGGAGCAAGCTCAGCCGCTTCGGCTATGTATTTTTCATCTGTCTGTGTAAGCGCATTCTTCCACATTTCGTGGCTGTTCTGGTTTTTCATACATTTACCCCTCTTTCCGAAAGAAATGTGCGAAGATTCTGTTTCAGGCGGAAAAGTCTTGTCTTTACTGCCGAATTGCTCATAGATAGCTTTGTGGCGATTTCTTCAACTGACATATTGTAATAGTAGCGGGCCATAAAGATTTTCCTATTCTTTTCTTCCGACCGCGCAAGGAAATCATTTATATACGCTGCAAGTTCTGCACCGTCGGCAAGCTCTTCTACTGTACGGCTATCTGTAATGATACCGCTCAGTTCTTCAAAAGAGCCTTCGCAGCAACGGCTTTTGTTCTTTGCGTAAACAGCAAAGGCGTTGTTCCTGACAATCGAGCACAGATATGCACGGAGTGAAGCAGGTTTCTGCGGCGGAATGCTGTTCCACAGGCACATATACGAGGTGTTGAGACATTCTTCTGCATCTTCATTGTTTTTAAGTATTCCATAGGCGATTTTTCTGCACAGCTTCCCGTATGCTGCGGAAAGTTCGGTAAGCGCTTCTTCCGAACGGCTGAAAAACAACCCGATAATTCTTGAATCCATGGATATTCATCATCACCTTTCGTATAATAAGAGTGGTAAAATATGAAAAGGTTACATATATTGTAGAATATTTTCAGAAAAAAGTCCAGCTTTATGTTTCAGAATAGGTTGCATATACAAAAAGGCGGTCACTTTACAGCGACCGCCTTAATTATTTTATTCAGCTTGCCGCCGTCAGGCGGAATCTGGTGCAGCGCTTCGCTGCTTACTTCATAGCCTCTTCAACCGCAACTGCGCAAGCTACAGTAGCGCCAACCATGGGGTTGTTACCCATACCGATTAAGCCCATCATTTCAACGTGAGCGGGTACGGAGGAAGAACCTGCAAACTGTGCGTCGGAGTGCATACGGCCCATTGTATCTGTCATACCGTAGGAAGCGGGGCCTGCTGCCATGTTGTCGGGGTGAAGTGTACGGCCTGTACCGCCGCCGGAAGCAACAGAGAAGTAAGCCTTGCCCTTTTCTGTACATTCCTTCTTATAGGTACCTGCAACAGGATGCTGGAAACGTGTGGGGTTGGTGGAGTTACCTGTGATGGAAACGTCAACGCCTTCCTTCCACATGATAGCTACGCCTTCTGTAACGTCGTTAGCGCCGTAGCAGTTAACCTTAGCGCGGAGACCGTCGGAGTAGGACTTACGGAAGATTTCCTTTACTTCGCCTGTGTAGTAGTCCATTTCGGTTTCAACGTATGTGAAGCCGTTGATACGAGCGATAATCTGTGCTGCGTCCTTACCTAAACCGTTAAGGATAACACGGAGGGGTTCCTTACGAACCTTGTTTGCCTTTTCAGCAATACCGATAGCGCCTTCAGCAGCAGCGAAGGATTCGTGACCTGCTAAGAAAGCGAAGCACTTTGTTTCTTCTTCGAGAAGCATCTTGCCGAGGTTACCGTGGCCGATACCAACCTTACGCTGGTCAGCAACGGAGCCGGGGATACAGAAAGCCTGTAAGCCTTCGCCGATAGCGGCAGCAGCGTCAGCGGCTCTTGTGCAGCCCTTCTTTATAGCGATAGCGCAGCCTACTGTGTAAGCCCACTTAGCGTTTTCGAAACAGATAGGCTGAATGCCTTCAACGAGCTTGTAGATGTCGAGGCCCTTAGCCTTGCAGACTTCGGCACATTCCTCAATGGAGTTCATGCCGTAATTCTTGATAACAGCGAGAATCTGGGGTTCGCGTCTGTCGTAGGATTCAAATAAAGCCATTGTGTTGTACCTCCTCTTACTGCTTTCTGGGGTCGATGATCTTAACTGCGTCAGCTACACGGCCGTACTGACCCTTAGCCTTTTCGAATGCAGTGTTAGCGTCATCGCCTGCCTTGATAGCGTCCATCATCTTACCGAAGTTTACGAACTGGTAGCCGATGATTTCATCATCTTCGTTAAGAGCGATACCTGTAACATAACCGTCGGTCATTTCGAGGTAACGGGGACCCTTAGCGAGAGTACCGTACATTGTACCAACCTGGGAACGCAGCCCCTTACCGAGGTCTTCGAGACCTGCACCGATTACGAGACCGTCTTCGGAGAAAGCGGACTGGCTTCTGCCGTATACGATCTGTAAGAAGAGCTCCCTCATAGCTGTGTTGATAGCGTCACAAACGAGGTCTGTGTTTAAAGCTTCGAGAATTGTTCTTCCGGGGAGGATTTCAGCAGCCATAGCAGCGGAATGAGTCATACCGGAGCAACCGATTGTTTCAACGAGAGCCTCCTGAATAATACCGCCCTTTACGTTGAGGGAGAGCTTACAAGTACCCTGCTGGGGAGCACACCAGCCGATACCGTGTGTGAAACCGTTGATGTCAGCGATTTCCTTAGCCTTTACCCACTTCGCTTCTTCCGGAATGGGGGCAGCACCGTGAGCAACGCCCTGCTTCACGGGGCACATTGTTTCTACTTCGTGAGAATACGTCATAATTGTACTAACTCCTTTCAGAATTTTGCGGCAGGCTTGTCCGCCGCGGGTATATTGTCCTAAGGCGGCAGTACAATTACCGCCTTACACACACAAATATATTATATATCAAAACAGATTTTTTTGCAATAGTTTTTCCGAGAGTTTTGATAATTTTTAATCAAGGAGTTAAAATATTATGCAGGAGAATTGTCGCCGAAGGCTTGTTATGACTTACGGAGCTCAGCGGTCAGGGCTTCAGCCTCGGTCTCGAGGCGTTTTATTTCAGCCTCTGCCTGCTGAACCTGACGGTTAAGACGAGCTATGATGTCGGGAAAAGGGGAAAGTCTGTCCTTGTCGTTTACAGTATCGCCTTCAAGCTCTTTTTTCAGCTTTATCTTCTTTGTCGGATAGGAAAGAAAGCCGAGACAGAGGAATGCAACTGCGATAACTGCGGCGAGAAGAGCACCGATAACAAGGGTCAATAACAGGCTTGCGACGGTAAGAACAAAGAGTACGACGGAGCATACGCGCAGAAGTGCTATATCAGCCGAGAGCCTTACCATCCGTGCGGCACGGCTTTTGATTCTTTCCTCCTCCTCCTTGAATTGAAGTTCGGCGGCTGTAAGCTCGGCACGCTTTATTTCAGCTATTGTTTCAGCCTCGTTTATTTTTTTCTTTATTTCATGGTATTCTGTTGTTTTTTCTTCCGTATTGTCAGAAAAATCATTTTCCGCTTCAAGCTTCATAATACTTACCTTCTTTATATTGTTTTTCTAAGTACATTGTTACTGCACCGATACAATATTAGCATGATTTATTCTAAAAGTCAACAGAATAAATCGTTCTAAGCTACTATATAATGTATATTGCAGAAAAGGGGGCGGCGGCTTGTACGAAAGAATAAGAAACCTGAGAGAGGACAGCGACCTTACACAGACAGATGTAGCTTCAATGCTTCACTGCAGCCAGAGAACCTACAGCTACTATGAAACGGGCGGACACGATATCCCGACGACAGTTCTTGTTGCCCTTGCGGATTTTTACAATGTTTCCGTCGATTATCTCCTCGGAAGGACGGATAAAAAGGATATGAACAGGTAACACAGGCTTTGACGTAACGGCTGAGCCTGTGTTTATTTTTATGTAAAACCCCGCTTTTTCAAAAAAATCTTGACATTTACGCCCCGTTATAGTATTATTTAAGTATATATGTATCAGTTTATATACTGACGAATTTATCCGGAGGTTACCTCTTTTGTATATAGGAAGCGTAAAATTTTTCAAACACCTGATTATTACAGTACTGCTTCTTCTTATAATAGTACCTACCATTCTCTGTATCGTTTTCGGAATACAGGGCATGGAAAAGGACAAGGAGATTTCCGCTTTAAGAGCTGAAATATCGGCGCTTAAGGGAGAAGAACCCGAAGAAGAGCAGGAGGAAGAAATTCCCCTTGAAACTGAAGAAAACGAAGCTGAAGCGGAAAATATCCCTGCGGCAGTCGATACCCAGATAAGCTTTTCCGTAGATGACGAGCCTGAAGAGAGCGAAGCTGAGTCGGAAAAGCCGTCCACAACCACCGCTCCTTCTGTGTCGGAGGAAGCTGTTACATCGGCTTCTACCACTACCGCAGCTACAACGGCGGCTACTACCACGACAGCGGCCACTACAACAAAACAGACTACCGCTGTGACTACTGCTCCTCCTGAAGTGGACGATGACATGTCCTACGAGGAGCTTTATCCCGAGCTTTATGCCTACGGCGCATCGGAGATAAAATATGTGGACGATAAGGATTATGTTTATCTGACCTTTGACGACGGTCCTTCGAAATATACCGAAAATATACTGTATTATCTTGATTTATACGATATAAAGGCTACGTTCTTTGTAGTTCCCGATGGCACAGAAACCTGCAACAACAGGCTGAAAAGAATCGTGGAATCGGGCCACACTATCGGTATTCATACCGCCTGCCACGATTACGAGAAGATCTATAAGGACGTTAAAAGCTATCTCGAGGACTTTAACCTGGCTTATACCAGGGTTTATGAGGCAACGGGCGTAAAATGCAGACTTTTCCGTTTCCCCGGCGGAAGCGTAAACGACTATAACGAAGCTACAAGAGACGCTATCATAGAAGAAATGACAAGACGCGGATTTATCTACTTCGACTGGAATGTGGACAGCCGCGACGCTATGGGAGCCGACTGGACGGAAATGTATAACAACGTTCTCGGCCAGACCGCAGAGGTTCCCCGTGCGATAATACTGATGCACGATTACGGCGGAGGATATAACACTATTCTCGTTCTCGAGGATATCATCCGCGCGCTTATTGCGGATTCAAGAAACTTTAAACTGGATAAGCTTTCCGAAAATGTAAGACCTATCCAGTTCTGATACCCGAAAGGAAAGGAAAAATCAAGCCATGGGAATTAAAGAGAATTTTTCACAGGCAGTAAGAGAGCTTACAGGCGGCGGAAAGGAAGAGCGCAAGAGCGACCGTTCCATTGACGGAATGAAAAACGCCGTTGCGGCAAGCGATACTTCCGAATTTGACGCAATCAACGGAACAGAAGGCTTTGACGCAGATACCGATTTCGATGAAATTGAAAAGAGAGCGGCGGCGGCGGCAGACGAATACAGCCGTCGACAGTCAGCTTTTGAAGCGGCAGACTTCGTAGACCCCGATAAAATAGATTACGGCGACCTTGATAAGGAGAGTGCTCCCGCTCCCCAGAGCTTCTCACAGCCCCAGCAGGAGCCCGTTCAGCCTCAGCAGAGTTACGGTCAGCCTCAGCAGAGCTACAATCAGCCTCAGCAGAACTACAGCCAGCCTCAGCAGAGCTACAGTCAGCCTCAGCAGGGCTTCAATCAGCCTCAGCAGGGCTACAATCAGCCTCAGCAGAGCTACGGTCAGCCACAGCAGAGCTACAGTCAGCCTCAGCAGAACGGCTTCCGTCCCGAACAGCCTGCATACAATCCTCAGCCTTCCTTCTCAACCTCGGGCTTCGGCGCACCTGTGGACGATAACGAAACAACCATTATTTCGAGAAATACAGTTATTGACGGTAATGTACGTTCCTTTGCAAACATGTCCGTAGACGGAAACATAAAGGGCAACGTGGAAACCACAAAGGATATCGACCTTAACGGTAAGATCGTTGGAGATATATCCTGCAATAACGCAAAGCTCAGAATTTCCCAGGTTCAGGGCAATATCCGTCTTAAGGGCAATGTCTACATGGAGAGGGATACTCTTCTTCTCGGCGACCTTACCTCTACATACGCAAGCATAAACGGCAAAATCAAGGGCAACCTCAGCACAGGCGGAAAGACCGAGCTTAAGAGCGACGCCGTTGTATTCGGCGATATAAGTGCCTCCACAATTACCGTTGACGACGGTGCAATCATTCAGGGTTATGTAAGTACAACCTTCCTCAACAAGGAAGAAAGCAAGAATATTTTCCCCGATACAATAACTATCGGTGAGTAATACAAGTATATACCGCTTAGCGTTATATAACCAATGCTGCTTTCACAGCCCTTTGTCGGAGCAGTCTCCCGTACCCGGGGAAACCTCGGAGGGGGAGAAGGCTTCCTGAGTAACGGAAGCGTTCTGCGTTTCTATGACCGTCGCCCGGTTTAAAAAGACGCCGCAGGCGAGCGTTACCCCTTACCCTTTAGAAAAACAAAGAGTGACAAAAAGAAGCAAACAGGCCCCGGCTATTCAGAGTCGGAGCCTGTTATTTTTTGTTGCAGTTGTTCTGAATCCGAAGAAGCAGTAGTTTTCCACCTCTTTCCATAAATAATTTTTCTAAACCTATTGTAATTTCACCACAATATATGGTATAATGTAGAATAAGTATGCACAAGAAAGAGGTTCTTTATGGACGAACAGATAATTTACGGACGTAACGCAGTTTCCGAAGCGCTCCTTTCGGGAAAGGCGATAGATACCGTTTATATACAGAAAACCGCCAAGGGCCTGGGCAAGATAGTCTCTATGGCGAAGGACAGCGGAGCGGTGGTCAAGGACGTAAGCGACGAAAAGCTCGCTTCTCTCGTACCCGATGGGAAGCACGGCGGCGTAGCGGCCGTAATAGCGGCGGCGGAATATGCTACGGTAGAGGATATACTCAAAGTAGCGGAGGAAAAGAACGAGCCTCCCTTCATAATAATAGCCGACGAAATTCAGGACCCTCATAACCTGGGTGCGATTATCCGTACTGCGGAGGCCTGCGGCGCTCACGGGGTAATTATTCCGAAGAGAAGGAGCGCAGGGCTTACCGCCACGGTATTCAAGACCTCGGCAGGAGCCGCAAACTGGCTCAAGGTAGCGAGGGTTTCCAACCTTTCGGATACCATAAGGGAGCTTAAGAAGAAAAATATATGGGTCTACGGCGCAGAGGCTGACGGAGAGCCCTTCCATAAAGCGGATCTAAGCGGTGCGGTTGCACTTGTAATCGGCTCTGAGGGCTTCGGACTGGGACGTGTTGTCCGTGAAAACTGCGATATGATTTTATCTATAGATATGTACGGAAAGGTCAATTCTTTGAACGCTTCCGTAAGTGCGGGAATTCTGATGTACGAGGTCGTACGTCACAGAAGATAGAATACTGCACAAGAGTATGAACGAAAGGAGAAATCCGAATGTCGAAATATTCTCTTGACGATATATTGGCAGAGGAGGGCACCAGGCGGAGCAGAAACTCCACCTCGGCCGACGACCTGCTTGCCGATATCTTAGGCGACGGAAGGGGCAGGACTCCCACCGAAAACCCTTTCAAGTCACCAAGCAAGGATGATCTTGAAAGACGGAAGAGAATCGAAGAACGAAGGCTGGCGGAAGAGAAAAAGAAAGCCGAAGAGCTTCGTATTCAGCGCGAAGAGGAAGAAAAACAGGCGAGACTTGCCCTCGAGCAGGAGCGTAAGCGCAAGGCTGAGGAACAGAGAAGGCTTGCCGAGGAAAAGAGAAAGCGTATAGAAGAAGCCGAAAGACGAAGAAAGGCCGAGGAAGCCGAAAGGAAGCGTCTTGCGGAGCTGGCGGCGAAAAGAGTAGCCGAACAGGAGGCGGAAAGAAAGCGTCTTCGCGAAGAGGCAGAGAGAAAGAAGGCGGAAGAAGCCGCAAGAATAGCCGCCCTCGACGAAGAGGAGCGAGAGAAAGCCCGTCTTGAAGCCGAGAAGAAGCGCAAGGAAGAGGAAGAATCCGAGCGCAGATATGCTACCAAAAACATCATTTTCGAGGATGTGCCTCTTGAGCTTCCGAAGGTGGACGATACCACAGCTGAGCTTCCTGCCGAACGTACTACCGAGGAAATCGAGCTTGAAAAGGCTTTAAGACAGCAGAAAATGGACAACGATTCCCAGAAGCTTCTCGAAAAGGAATCCGTTCTTGAAGATCCCGACGATTTCATAAGCGCCATGAACCCCTATGAGTTCGGCGACAGCCGTGAGGAAGAGCGTTCTACGGGAATTACCCAGCTTATTGAGACTGTTCCTGCTGCCCAGCTTACGGGCGATACCATAGGCGTTGCAGGCGGCGACCTTAAGGAGCTTTCGAGAGCCTCCGCCTTCAGCAACAACAGAAGCTTCGAGGAAATAGTTGACGGTGCTACCGTAGTAATGCCCGATATAGGCCGTAAGGAGCCTGAAAAGAGCTTCGATATGGACAGAACCTTCGTGGTAGGCGACGAGATAAAGAGATATCAGCCTAAAAACGACATACCTTCCTTCCCGGGTACGGTTACAAAGGAAATTTCCAAGGCGAAAACCCCCGAAGAGGAAAAGCTGTTAAAGGCGATAAATAAAACTATCGAGCAGAAGCGGCTTTCCGATATAAGGGACAGAAATACGATTCCTTCGGAAACAGGAGCCTTTGAGCCTGTTATCGCTCCTGTAACGAAAAGCATACAGCTTCACGCTATCGGAGCAACAATGCCGAGAACGGGTCAGATTCCTATAAGCGATCCGATTATCGCAGAGCAGAAGATCAAGGAGCTCAGCAGTAAGCGTAAGCGTAAAATCTCCAACTTCGTTCTTGAAGATATAAGCGACGACGATTTCAGCTATGATGAGGAGGAGAACGAGGAGGAATTTGCCGCCGAGGACGATGACGCGGCAATATGGACAGACCTTACCGAAACCCATAAGAGCTTACGCCTCAGATTCATACTTCTTACGGTTATTACCCTTTTCCTGGGAATAATTACCGTTATCGGGGAAATGGGCGGAACTCTTACCTTTGAGCTTTTCGGAGCGGAAATAAACTTCCTGGATAAGCGTCACGATATGGACGGCTTTATCTATATGAATATGATACTGGGCATTATCGGAATGGGACTTTGTTCCTCGGTAATAACCAACGGTCTCGTAAAGCTCTTTAAGGGCAGGAGCGACTGCGATACGATATGCTCGGTAACCTGTGTGCTTTCCCTTCTGGGAGCACTCCTGCACCTTACAAACACTGACTATCTCCAGAGAAGCCGTGCGTTTATATATCTTTCCGTGGCGCTTGCGGGACTTGCCTTCAACACCCTCGGAAAGCTGAGCATGATAGCGAGAGCAAGAAAGAACTTCCGCTTTATATCTTCCGACATGAACAAATATTATGCGGATATCGTAGACGGACAGAGCGAGGCTACCGCCTTTACAAAGGGTGTTGTTACCGAGCTTCCCTATCTTGCCACCATGAGAAAGGCGGAGCTTCTTACCGACTTTCTTAAAAAGAGCTACTGTGAGGATAAGGCGGACAGACTTTCTAAGATTATCGCTCCCGTTTCCCTTATAGTGGGTATTCTTGCAGGACTTCTCGTTTACTTCATTCCAAACGGAACAGAGGGAATGGAAAACAATATTTACTGGGCAACCACCGTAACTATCGGACTTATAAGCGTAATGTCCCCCTTCTCCATAATGTTCCTGGTAAATAACCCCTTCAGAAGAGCCACAAAGGCCCTTTCAAAAAGCGGCTGTACCCTTCTCGGATATACCTCGGCGGAGGAATTCGGCGAAACCAACTCGGTTCTTGTGGACGTAAACACCCTTTTCCCGAAGGCTAATATAGAATGTACCAACTTAAAGCCCTGTAAGCTTCAGAATTCCTTCAACAACATCTCTCTTGACCAGGCGATTATCCTTGCGGCGTCTCTCGCTATAAAGAGCGGCTCTATCCTTTCAGGTCTTTTCTATGAAATGATAGGCGGAAACAAGGAGCTTTTAGCCGAGGTTGACAGCTGTGTCTATGAGGACAACATGGGCGTTATGGGCTGGTACGGCAACAAGCGTCTTATCATGGGAAACCGTGAGCACATGAAGCATCACAGCATAAAGGTACCCGAAATGAGCGCTATTGCAAAATACTGCCGCAACGGCTCAGACAGCGTTTATCTTGCCGTAGGCGGAGAGCTTACCATAATTTTCTTCATACGCCTTACCCCCAATCCCAGGATAAGAAGCTGTGTAAGAGGGCTTATAGATAAGGGCGTTTCTATCGTGGTAAAGACTACGGACTCTATTATAACCGTAGGAAAGATAGCGGACACCTTCGACGCCGACCCCGAAATGATAAAGGTAATAAACGGAAATCTCCACGATATCTTTAACGAATGTACGAAATATACCTCGAGGGGCAGCAGTGCCATGGCCTGCAACGGAAGCTTCGTTTCCCTCGCCAAGGGTATTCTCGCTTCGAAAAAGCTTCTTAAGGATATCAACCTGTCTCAGATGTTCATGGTGGCAGGAATGTTTATCGGTACTCTTGTACTTGTACTTCTCGCCTTTTCCGTTAAGTACATGGTCTTCTCTCCCGCAATCATACTGGGCTACAACCTTCTGTGGCTCATTATAATGCTGATTGTACAGGCCTTCAGAAGATACTGATACAACTGAATAGATACTGCAGACGGTTACGTTTTCGTGCCGTCACAGACTGTCGATAAACCCACGCACCGTAAAAATGCGGATCGTTTTAGACCGACACTCAAAATATGAAATAAATATTCAGAAATTTCGCAGAGCCGTATAAACGGCTCTGCGAAAGCATTTTTACTTACTTCGTCAAAAGCCGCTTACCGTATCTGCATACGCCTACAGCGGCTTTTTTCTCGTCTGCGTGTGTCTATCGAAGTCTGTCAGATTTTTATGGCGATACAGCTCGGTTACAGAGTCATAAATTATAACTTTTGTATGTCATTTTGCACAAATATCTGTGAAAAACGAGGTTACAGCGAAAATATTTGTCAAAAAAGGTTGATTATTTGTTACATGTGAGGTATAATAAATCTGCTATATATACAGATTCAGAGGATGGTAAGTTAAATGAGCTGTTATAATAAAGAAAAAGCGGCGGAATATATAAATAATGCGAAGAAGCATCTTTCCGTAATAAACCGCCATAAGGCTCTTGTTATGAAATACTGCTTCAAGGCGGGACTTTTTAAGCAGGGGCTTTTACACGACCTTTCAAAATATACTCCCTCGGAGTTTCTTGTAGGCGTTAAGTATTTTCAGGGGGACAGAAGCCCCAACAGTGCGGAGAGACAGGAAAAGGGCTACAGCAGCGCATGGCTTCACCATAAGGGAAGAACCCGCCACCATTTTGAATACTGGATAGATAATAAGCCTGACGGCGACAGGAAGATGACAGGGATGAAAATGCCTGAAAAATATGTTGTGGAGATGTTCTGCGACAGGATTGCCGCCTGCCGCGTATATAACGGCGAGGCCTATACCGACGCAGACCCTTATAACTATTATCTCCGTTCCCGTCATTACTATATGATGAATCCCGAAACGGAAAGACTTTTGCGCCGCCTTCTCATTATCCTTAAGGATTACGGCGAGGAAACCGCCTTCCGTTATATAAGAGCCAGAGTTCTCGGGCGAAGGAGGTCTTAAGCTTGGAGCTTTTAATCGGCGCGGCGATAGTACTCCTGCTTTTATTCTGTCTCGGGGTAAGCGGCGGCTTTATCAGTATTCTCATAGCCGTGGTTATCGGTATGGGAGTGCTTTTCATGCTGGGGCTGTTCGTTTTTTCGGCGGTACGTCTTATCCGCTCGGAAAAGCGTACTGCACGGTTTGAGAAAATCGAAAAGCCTGAGGGTGCCGCCTTTGAACGGGCAGTATACAATGTTGACGGCGAAAGCTGTCCTAACGCGTACCCCTGTGAAGCGGTAATGAGAAAGAAGCTTTACCGTGAGGATAAGGAGGTACAGGTACGCTATTATGCGAAAAAGAAATGCGTTTATGACAGGAACGCAGTAATTACAACCGTTATCGGGCTTATATTCTGTCTTATTGTGACAGGAGCCGCCCTTTACATATTCTTGATTTTCAGAGGATGAGGAAATGTTTGCGAGAATAAACAGCATCGGACTTTTCGGATTAAATGCCTATTCCGTATGTGCGGAGATAAGTGCGGCTCCGGGAGTTCCCTCGATAGATATAGTGGGTCTCGGCGACCAGTCGGTTCAGGAAAGCCGTCTCAGAATAAAATCCGCCCTCAGCAACAGCGGCATAAAGCTTAAGAGTATGTCCTGTGTTGTTAATCTTTCTCCCGCAAACGTCAGAAAGTCGGGGTCATATTTCGACCTACCGATACTTACGGCTATGCTTGCGGTTTCGGGACTTATACCCTCCGACCTTACTGATAAGGCATTTATCGGAGAGGTGGCCCTCGACGGTGCAATCCGTCCCGTAACGGGTGCACTGGCCATGGCTATAGAGGCGGCGGAAAAGGGTATAAAGGAGCTTTTCCTGCCCTTTGAAAACTGCAGAGAGGTATCCGTGGTAAAGGGACTTTCCGTATACGGAGTAAAATCCGTAAAGGGACTTATCGCCCATTTCAGCGGAGAAAAGCCGATTACCCCCTTTTCTCCCGAGGAGCTTACCGAGGAAAGCTACAGATTTGCCGTGGATTTCGCCGACGTAAAGGGTCAGGATTCCGTTAAGGGAGCTATTGAGGCGGCTGCGGCAGGCTTCCACAATATCCTTATGATAGGCCCTCCCGGAACGGGAAAAAGTATGATAGCGAAGCGTATTCCCACGGTTTTACCGAAAATGAGCTTCGAGGAAAGTATAGAAACTACGAAAATTCACTCGGTGGCAGGAGTCTTGTCTCCCGACGCACCGCTTATAGTAAGACGTCCCTTCCGTAACGTGAGCCATACTGCCTCCTCGGTAGGACTTATCGGCGGCGGAAGTATTCCGAAGCCGGGAGAAATATCCCTGGCCCATAACGGGGTATTATTTCTCGACGAATTTCCCGAATTCGACAGGAGAGTTCTCGAAACCCTGAGACAGCCTCTCGAAAACGGCGAAATTACTATTTCCCGTGCCTCGGGCTCGGTTTCCTATCCCTGTAACATAATGCTTGTAGCGGCAATGAATCCTTGCCCCTGCGGAAATTTTGGGGCAGAGGGGAAAACCTGCAACTGCAGTAAGAATCAGGTAGTCAACTACCTCGGAAAGATAAGCCGTCCCATTCTCGACAGAATTGACATTCAGGCGGAGGTAGCCTCGGTCAATTACGAGGAGCTTTCAGGCGGCGGAAAATCCGAAAGCTCGGCGGCTATGGCGGAGCGTATCGAAAAGGCGAGGGAAATCCAGAAGGAGCGGTTCAGAGGAACTACTGTCCGTTCAAATTCGGGAATAACCCCCGATATTCTTCACGAGGTCTGCGTTCTTGACGGTCCTGCAGGAGAATATCTTAAAAATTCATTTGAAAAATCAGGACTTTCAGCCAGAGCCTACGACAGGATTCTTAAGGTTTCAAGAACCTGTGCCGACCTGGAGGGAAGCGATATCATAAAAAAGAAGCATATCGCAAGAGCGATAGGCTACAGAAGCCTCGACAGGAAGTATTGGGGCTGAGAGGAAAGGTGACAGGATGAATAAGCTGAAAATTTCCATGCTGGGAGAATTTTCCATTTCCTACGGAGATAACGTTATTACCGAACAGAGTAAGCGTTCAAAGAAAATGTGGACTCTTCTCCAGTTCATGATAGCCAATCATAACCGCGAAATATCACAGAGTGAGCTTATATCCCTTCTCTGGGGGGATAAGGAGAGCGAAAACCCTGTGGGAGCGCTTAAAACCTCCCTTCACAGGCTTCGTGCCTGTCTTTCGGCATTGGAGCTCCCCGAGGGAGACGAAATCATCGTAAACTCTATGGGAACCTACTCCCTTAATAACAGGCTTGAGCCGGAAATAGACTTCGATAACTTTGAAACCCTTTATAAAAAGAGTATGCTTGCTCAGTCGGAGAAGGAAAAAACCTCCTGCTATCTTGCGGCAATAGAGCTTTATAAGGGAGATTTTCTCCATAAGTCGAAGCTTGATAGCTGGATAGTACCGATAAATACCTATTATCATACTCTTTATCTTCGAATCGTCCACGACACGATAGATATTCTCTATAAGCATAAGTATTACAATGATCTTGTGAACATCTGCCGTAAAGCCTTTGAGATAGAAAGCCTCGACGACAGGATTCATTACTACTACATAAAGGCTCTTCTCGATTTAGGGGAAAAATCCGCCGCTAAGGCTCATTATACCTATGTTATGGACCTGTTCTACAACAAGAACGGTATAAACCCCTCTCCCGAATTTGTAGCCTTATATGAGCATACCGTAAAGGATGATAACTCCTATAATGCGGATTTCGGAATTTTAAAGGGACAGCTCGACAATATAAGCGACGGTATCGGTGCGTATTACTGTGAATTCGCCTTCTTCAAGCACGTTTATCAGCTTGAAATAAGAGACGCCGCAAGAAACGACCGTCCTACCCACCTGTGTCTTATTACTGCAGTATCCAAAACTCAGGAGGAGCTTGAGCTTAAGCTTCAGAATAAGGTCATGTCCAAGCTTATGGAATGTATAAGTACATCTCTTCGTTCGAGAGACGTTTATTCCCGTTACAGTGCTTCCCAGTATGTGCTTCTTCTTACCAACACCACGAGGGAGCAGGCTGAAATGGTGCTTAACCGTATACTAAAACGCTTCAAGCGTGATAACCCGAAGATAAACTGCTCGCTTCTCTATAAATTCGATAAGGCAGGAAAGCCTGACGTGCAGTAAAAGGAGGAATAATGGGCTATAAAACCATAAACGGAAGCTCCGAGGCCTCCTTTATCGAGAAAAAAAGCGAATTTATCGGATATCTCCGTCATACCGCAACGGAACAGGAGGCTCTCGACTTTATCGCCGAAATAAGGGCTAAGCATCGTAAGGCGACCCATAACTGCTACGCTTATATTCTCCGTGACAACAATATTTCCCGTCACAGCGACGACGGAGAGCCCGGCGGAACGGCAGGCGTCCCTATCTATGAGGTTTTACGCAAGGAGGGTCTTACCGATGTGACCTGTGTTGTTACCCGATATTTCGGCGGAATACTTCTCGGTGCAGGAGGACTTGTAAGAGCCTATACCGAGGGGGCTAAGCTTGCGGTAGACGAGGCGGAAATAAAGGATATGGAAACCGCCGACAGGCTTATTCTTACCCTCGCCTATACCCTTTACGGAAAAATCGGACGTATTCTTACGGAATTTGACGTAAGAACAGAGTCGGAGGATTTTGGTGCCGACGTTAAAATTACCCTCTATATAAGGGAAAAGGATACGGAAGAATTTACCGAAAAGCTTATTGACCTTTGTAACGGCAGTATAATTGTCGAAAAAACAGATACTTTGGAATATAATTTTGGCTAAAGTGACAAAAATATAAAAATCCCCCTCGGATTAAAGGTGAAACGAGGGGGATTTTTGTATATATACATAGGGGAGTAGTCTCCGTTATGAAAATGTTTACTGAATGAAGGAGTATGCTTTATGCTTCCGAGAGAGATTACCGAGGATATAGAAAAAAGAACCCTTTCCGAATACGCCTGTAAAACTGCGGATTCAAAGGGAAGAGATATATACGAAACACCCTGTGACGTAAGAACGGATTTCCAGAGGGACAGGGACAGGATCATCCACTGTAACGCCTTCCGCCGTCTTAAGCATAAGACTCAGGTTTTCCTCATCCCGAAATCCGACCATTACCGTACCCGACTCACCCATACCCTCGAGGTATCCCAGATTGCGAGAACGATAGCGAGAGCCTTACGTCTCAACGAGGATCTTACCGAGGCGATAGCCTTAGGTCACGACCTGGGACATACGCCCTTCGGACATGACGGGGAGCGCACCCTCGCAAAGCTTTTCAAGGACGGTTTCACCCATTATCAGCAGAGCGTAAGGGTAGTAGAGCGTATCGAAAGAGACGGACGGGGTCTTAATCTTACAAAAGAGGTAAAGAACGGCATACTCTGTCATACAAATATGACTGCCGATACATTAGAGGGCGTAGTAGTAAAATACGCCGATAAAATAGCTTATATAAACCATGATATAGAGGACGCAATAAGAGGCGGTGTAATAAGACAGTCCGACCTTCCCGAAGGGCCCTTAAAAGTTCTCGGACAGTCCAAGAGCGACAGAATAACAACCCTTGTATGCTCTATCATAGAGAACAGCGGCGAGGAAATCCGCTATGGCGAAGAGGTAAGAGCCGCTCATGACGAATTAAGAGAGTATATGTTCCAGAACGTATATTACGCAAGGGAAACCAATACCGAAAAATACAAGGCCTGCCACATTGTCGAATATCTTTTCGACCATTATCTTAAGAATGTGGAGGAAATGCCCCGGCTATACAGGATAATCGCCGAGGAGGAGGGCAGGGAGAAGGCAGTCTGTGACTACATTTCCTGCATGACTGACGATTACGCTATAGACCGCTTCAGCCAGCTTTGTATACCTAAATCCTGGAGCAAGAATTACTACTGATAAAAAGGAGGACAGGGAATGAGAATACCCGACAGCTTTCTCGAAGCCATAAGACAAAGCAACGATATAGTTTCCGTAATGTCCTCCTACGTCAATATAAAAAGAACGGGTCGGGATCATGTCTGCTCCTGTCCCTTCCATTCGGAAAAAACGCCCTCCTGTCACATTTATTCCGAGAGCCAGAGCTTTTATTGCTTCGGCTGTGGTGCAGGAGGCGACGTTATAACCTTTATCCGCCTTATTGAAAGGCTGGATTATGTTGAAAGCGTAAAATTTTTAGCACAGCGTTCGGGTCTTTCCATGCCCGATGATACCTATGACAGCGGCGGCTCCAACAAGAGAGTCAGAATGCTGGAAATGAACAGAGAGGCGGCACGGTATTTCCGTGATATGCTGCTTCTGCCCCAAGGGAAGGAAGGCCTCGATTATCTTATCGGAAGAGGTCTTACCCCGAATACCATAAAGAAATACGGACTGGGCTTTGCGCCCGACGGTTGGCACAATCTTCAGTATCATCTCAGGAACAAGGGCTATACCGACGATGAGATGGAAGAAGCCGCACTTATAACAAGAAACAATAACAACAGATATGATAAATTCCGCCGCAGAGTAATGTTCCCCATAATTGACAGAAGGGGAAACGTAATAGCCTTCGGCGGACGCACCCTCGAAAAGGACGCTCCCGCAAAGTATCTCAACAGCGATGAAACCCTTGTCTTTCAGAAAAGAGAGAATATATTCTCCCTGAATTTCGCCAAGAATACGAAGGAAAAATGTTTTATTCTCTGTGAGGGTTATATGGACGTTATAGCCCTTAATCAGGCAGGCTTCGATAACGCCGTAGCTACTCTGGGAACCGCCATAACGGCTTCTCAGGCGAACCTTATAAAGCGTTATACCGCCGAAGCGGTAATTTCCTACGACTCGGATAACGCAGGACAGAAGGCTACCGTAAAGGCGATAAACCTTCTGGGTGAGGCAGGAGTTCTTGCCCGTGTACTTAAAATTCCCGACGCAAAGGACCCTGACGAATATATAAAGAAATTCGGTGCGGAAAGCTTCCGCCAGCTTCTTACTTCAACGGAAACGGCGGTTGACTATGAGTTCGGGAAGCTTAAAATCGGTATAAATTTCGATATCCCCTCGGGAAAATCGGAATTCCTGAAAAAAGCAATAGCCTTTCTTGCCGAATTAAAGAATGAAACCGAAAGAACGGTATATATATCCGAAGCCGCACGGCTTACAGGGGAGCAGTCCTCGGTAATCGCCTCTCTCGTAAAGGACAGGATGAGAAGAAACGGCTATGCGGAAAGACGGGAGGAGGAAAGGCGGCTTATAAGAGGAAGCACAGTCAGAGACCCCATAAACCCCGACGCCTTGAAATATCCCATAGAGGAAAAGGCGGAAAGAGGAATTATAGCCTTTCTTTTCCACTCTCCGGACAGGCTTTCGGGAATCGAGAAAAAGCTCAGCGAAGAGGACTTTCCTACCGAATTTAACCGAAAATTGTATGTTTTTATACGGGACAGGATAAAATCGGGCGAAAGTCTTGATATATCCTCGATAGGAGGCGAATTTACCGCCGACGAAGTGGGCAGAATAATCGGTATATGCAAGCAGGGAGACATGCTTCCCTACAGCCTCGGAAGACTTGAGGAGTACATAGCCGTACTTATAAAGCACAGGGAGTCGAAAAACCGTAAATCTGCCGCCGAAATGAGCGATGAGGAGCTTTTAAGGCAGGTCGAGGAAATAAGAAAAAAACGACAGTCAGGAAGTAAATAAAGACTGTTTTAATACAGGAAGGAAGTATATATCTATGTCAGAAAACACAAAATCCCCCCTTGTGGAGCTTATTGAGCTCGGTAAACAGAACGGTAAGCTTACCACAAAGGAAATTACCGACGCTCTCGAAAACTATGCCTTTGACGCAGAGCAGATCGACAAGCTTTATGATGATTTCGAGGCGAACAATATCGATATCGTGGACGACTTTACCGTTGATGACGACCTCGACGCCGCTCTTGATTTCGCAGGCGACGACGATCTTGATATCGCTCTTTCAACGGAAAGTATAGCTATCGACGACCCCGTTAAGATTTATCTTAAGGAAATAGGCCGTGTTCCGCTTCTTTCTCCCGAAGAGGAAATTGAGCTTGCACAGCGTATGTCCCAGGGCGATCCCTATGCAAAGAGACGTCTTTCCGAGGCGAATCTCCGTCTCGTTGTAAGTATTGCGAAAAGATATGTGGGAAGAGGTATGCAGTTCCTTGATTTAATTCAGGAGGGTAACTTAGGTCTTATAAAGGCTGTTGAAAAGTTCGACTACACAAAGGGCTACAAGTTCTCCACTTACGCTACATGGTGGATAAGACAGGCGATTACAAGAGCTATCGCCGATCAGGCAAGAACTATCCGTATTCCCGTACACATGGTTGAAACAATAACAAAGGTAAAGAAGGTAAGCAGCACCCTTCTCCATAAGAACGGAAGAGAGGCTACTGCCGAGGAAATCGCCGAAGAATTAAAGCTCCCCCTCGAAAGAGTAAGGGAAATTATCAGAATTTCACAGGATCCCGTTTCTCTTGAAACACCTATCGGTGAAGAAGAGGACAGCCATTTAGGCGACTTTATCCCCGACGAAGAGGCTCCCGCACCCGCAGAAGCGGCTTCTCTCACCCTTTTGAAGGAACAGCTTGATGAGGTTCTCAACACTCTTACCGAAAGAGAGGGTAAGGTTTTACGTCTCCGCTTCGGACTTGAGGATGGACGTCAGAGAACTCTTGAGGAAGTAGGCAAGGAATTCAACGTAACCCGTGAGCGTATAAGACAGATTGAAGCAAAGGCGCTCAGAAAGCTCCGCCACCCCTCAAGAAGCAAGAAGCTCAAGGACTTCCTTGACTGATAATCTTTTATGAAAGGATTTTCGTTATGACAGACGGGAACAATATAACAGCCGAAAGCAAAAAGGAGCTTAAGCCCCAGGGCGACCTGGTTTTTGCCCTTGATATAGGCACAAGAACGGTCGTAGGCATAATCGGCGAATACATAGATGAAAAATTCAGACTTAAGGACTATATAAGCGTCCCCCATACAAAGAGAGCTATGGTAGACGGTCAGGTCGAGGATATAAAGCAGGTCGCGAAAATTGTAGCCATAGCCAAGAGTACCCTCGAGGAACGTAACGGCGTAGAGCTTAACCGTGTTTCTATCGCCGCCGCAGGTCGTGCGCTCAAAACCTGCCGAGGAAAAATGCAGTTCGATATAACCGAAAACGAGTATATAACCTCGGACATGATTAAGTCCATGGAAATCGAAACTATCCAGAAGGCACAGGCGGAGCTTGACTCCCCGAAAACAGGTAAGAATCTGTTTTACTGCGTGGGTCATTCCATTATGCAGTACCGCCTGGACGATTATAAGATTTTAAGCCTTGAAGGCCATAAGGGCGAAAAGGTAGAAATTGAGCTTATAGCGGCATTCCTTCCCGGAATAGTAGTTGAAGGACTTTATGCGGTAATGGATATGAACGGGCTTGAGGTAGAAAGCCTTACTCTGGAGCCTATTGCGGCTATGAACGTAATAGTTCCTCCCGAAATAAGACTTATAAATATCGCTCTCGTTGATATCGGCGCAGGTACCTCGGATATCGCCATCGCCAAGGACGGCTCAGTTGTGGCTTACGCCATGGCTACCACCGCAGGCGATGAAATTACCGAGGAAATAATAAGAACCTATCTTGTGGATTTCGCTACCGCAGAGAAGCTTAAGCAGGGCTGTTCCACAGGCGAAAAGGAGCTTGAATACCGCGACATTCTCGGTATTTCCCATAAGGTTAAGGCCGAGGATATTGTGAAGATGCTTACTCCTGCAGTAGACACCCTTGCAGATACAGTCTGCAACGCTATAGTGAGTGCGAACGGCGCTTCTCCTGCGGCAGTATTCCTCGTAGGCGGCGGAAGCCTTATTGAGGGACTTCCTAAGGTCATAGCCGAAAAGCTTGGTATCGACGAATCGAGAGTAGCTATCGGCGGAGGCGACTTCCTTAAGAATGTTGACGAGAACGGCGCAGTTCTCGGAGCGGAATATGTTACTCCTCTCGGTATCGCCGTGACCTCGATACTGGACGAGGGCTACGACTTCTCGGTTATTACCGTAAACGACAAGAAGGTAAGAGTTTTCGATACAAAGCAGTTAAGCGTTTACGAAGCCCTTACAATCGCAGGCTACAGATCTGCTGAAATAATGGGAAGAAGCGGACGTAACCTTACCTTTACCATAAACGGTACAAGAAAAACCATAAAGGGCGAGGGTATGACTCCTGCACAGATACAGGTAAACGATAAGCCCGCCTCTATTATGACAAAGGTTACTCAGGGCGACAGAATTTCCATAGTTCCTGCCACAAGCGGAATAAACGCTTCCGCCAAGCTTTCCGACGAAATAAGCTTCGGAAAGGGCTCGGGAAAGGTGTTCTTCTGCGGCGAGGAATATACTATCGGCGTAAAGGCTTATGTAAACGGTAAGGAACAGCCTGCCGACTATGATATCCGTCCCCTCGATTCTATCGAAACTATCGGAATCGTTACTATCGAGGACCTTCTCTATGACGTAGGAGCGACCTTCGATACTGCGGAATATAAGGTAAACGGCGCTTCTGCGGCAGAAGGCTATGTTCTTTCCGACGGAGACGTAATTTCCGCTTATGACAGCTACGGCAACCCTATAGGCATGGAAAAGCCCCCCGAGAAAACAGCTCCCGAGGCAGAAGCTGAGGAAAAGGCCGAAAATATACCCGAGGAGGAAGCTCCTGCAGAAAACACCGAAGAAGCGGCGGCTGAGTCAGTCGAAAATGAGGAATCCTCGGAGCTTGGTGAAATTTTCGGAGACCTGAAGGAGTTTACCGAGGAGCTTTCCTTTGAAGAAGCGAAGGAAGCAACCGAAGAAGCTCCCGCAGAAGAGGCGAAGGCTCCCGAAGCGGCAGTTCAGGAGAAAAAGCCCTCCTCTCCCGTTGAAAAGGGAATATCCGTAGTTCTTAACGGCGACATTATCGGTCTCCCAAACAAGAGCGGCGGAAATATGCTTTTCGACCTTCTTAACTATATAGATATCGACACAACCAGACCGAACAGCGAGCTTATCCTTGAAAAGAACGGTACAGCCGCTAAATTCAGCACTCCTATCGCAGACGGCGACAGGATTGTTATTCGTGTTCAGAACAGGTTGGATTAAATGAAAAGAAAAATTTTGGCTCTCCTTGGTACTGCCTTAATATTATCGGGCTGTACCACGGAGATAGATTACAGCAAGTCTCCCGTAACCACAACCTCTCCCGAGGACGTGGTGGATAACAAGGAGATACAGCAGGAAACCGTCATAATTCCCGAAATAGCGGCGGCTGACCTTTATTCCCCCTCGAAGCCCGTTATATCCGAGGAGGAATACAGCGAGGTTTACCAGCCCGAATTCACCACCGAGGCGCAGGCCTATACCGACGGGCTCACAGGCTTTAACGGCTCAGGCTTTATCTGCCTCGGAAACAAGGATTATACTACCATTAACGTAAGAGTTCCTTCCTCCCAGCATTACCGCATAGGCGTCAGAATATGCTCGGCAGGGACGGCGGTAGCCTTAATCGGCGGCGGTACTCAGGAAATCGACAGTCCCGACGGGGAATACAAGACCATAGACGGTACTACCTACGGCGCAGTATATGCAAGTGAAAGCACAGAATTTGAATATGTATATCTTAACGGAATTTATCTCGGGAAGGGCGATAATAAAATTACGCTCCAGTCCCTTTCGGGAACGGCGTACATTGACGAAATCTCCGTTGAAAGCGCACCTACGGTAACCGATTTAGCCTATGAAATAAGCAATTCCTGCGTCAATGAAAACGCCAACGACACAACAAAAACCGTAAAGAAATATCTTGCCGATATATACGGAAACCGTGTTCTTACGGGGCAGTACTGCTCCTCGGGAACAAACACCGAAATAAACGCAATTTATATGGATACGGGAAGATATTCTGCTTTACGCTGTGCCGATATCGGTATTTTTACAGAATATTATACTCCTTCCGACAGGAATAATGAGGATGAGATCGAAACTGCTATAAACTGGTGGAAAAACGGCGGACTTGTAAGCTACAGCTGGTACTGGTATGCTCCCGAGGCAGGAGAATCCCATTACAGCAGCGCTATCACAGACTTCAATCTCTCTGAAGCCGTGTGCGACAGCAGCTTTGCGGTTTTAAGTCCTACTTCCTTAGAGGCTTATGAACAGACGGGCAGAGTTTCCGCTCAGGCTCTTAAGCTTATAGCGGATATGGACGAGGTAGCTTCCAAGCTTAAGCTTCTTGAGGCACAGGATGTTCCCGTTATTTTCAGACCGCTTCCCGAGGCAGGAAACGGCTGGTACTGGTGGGGACAGGACAGCGAAAGCTATCTCTGGCTTTATAAATTCATGTTCGAACGGTTTACCGAATACCATAATCTTACCAATATTATATGGGTATGGGACGGGGAAGCCTATGATTATTATCCCGGAGACGATTATGTGGATATAGTGGGAATGGATTTATACACCGACTCCGATATTTCGGGCAGCAGCCGTATGCTTGACGCTATAAGCTACACGATAAAATCAAAGGCGGTGGCACTTACCGAATGTGGAAGGATACCCAATCCTGATTATATCGTCAGGGATAACGCCTACTGGCTATGGTTCGCCTTATGGAAGGGCGATTATATAATCAACAGCGACGGCTCCATAAGCTACAGTCATGTTACGGGTGAGGAGCTTGACTACGCTTATAATAATGAGCTTTATATCACCCTGGACGAGCTTCCCGACTTTTCGAGATATTGACAAAGAGCGAAAAGGGTAATATAATAATAACCGATAATGAACAAAAATCGAAAGGACATTAAGGATATGAAGTACGAATTCAAGGATATTGAATCCAAATGGCAGAAATACTGGGACGATAACGATAGCTTCAAGGCCGTTACAGGCGGCGATAAGCCTAAGTTCTATGCTCTCGTTGAGTTCCCTTATCCTTCCGGTGCAGGTATGCACGTAGGACATATAAAGGCTTATTCCGGCCTTGAAGTAGTAAGCAGAAAGAAGAGACTTGAGGGCTATAACGTACTTTTCCCTATCGGCTTTGACGCTTACGGTCTTCCTACCGAGAATACAGCAATAAAGACAGGCGTTCACCCCAGACAGGTAACAGATAACAACATTGAAAAGTTCACAAGCCAGCTCAGAAAGGTAGGCTTCTCCTTTGACTGGGACAGAGTTGTGGATACTACCGACGAGGATTATTATAAGTGGACCCAGTGGATTTTCTTAAAGATGTTCGAGAACGGTCTTGTTTTCAGAGATAAGACCCTTGTAAACTACTGCCCCAGCTGTAAGGTCGTTCTTTCCAACGAGGACTCTCAGGGCGGAAAGTGTGATATCTGCCACAGCAGTATCGTTCAGAAGGATAAGGAGGTATGGTACCTCCGCATAACCGAGTACGCAGACAAGCTTTTACAGGGTCTCGACGAGGTTGACTTCCTTCCCAATATCAGACTTCAGCAGGAAAACTGGATAGGTAAGTCCACAGGCGCTTTCGTAAACTTCTCCATAAAGGAAAATGACGAAAAGCTCAGAATCTATACCACACGCCCCGATACACTCTACGGCGTAACCTTCATGGTAATCGCTCCCGAGCATCCCATTATCGAAAAATACCGTGACAGCATCGCAAATATCGACGCTTTAGACGCTTATAAGGAAGAGTGTGCAAAGAAGAGCGAGTTCGAGAGAACACAGCTCGTAAAGGATAAGACAGGCGTAAAAATCGAGGGACTTACTGCAATAAATCCCGTAAGCGGCAAGGAAATTCCCGTTTATGCCGCTGACTATGTAATGATGGGCTATGGTACAGGCGCAATTATGGCTGTTCCTGCTCATGATACAAGAGACTATGAGTTCGCCAAGAAGTTCGGCATCGATATCATCGAGGTCATCAAGGGCGGAGATATCGAAAAGGAAGCCTATACAGGCGACGGAGAAATGATAAATTCCGATATTCTTAACGGAATTACAAATAAGAAGGACGCTATTGAAAAGATTCTCGGCTTCCTCGGTGAAAAGGGAATTGGCGAAAAGGGCGTACAGTACAAGATGAAGGACTGGGCCTTCAACCGCCAGAGATACTGGGGCGAGCCTATCCCGATTGTTCACTGTCCTCACTGCGGTATCGTTCCTGTTCCTTATGAGGAATTACCCTTAAGACTTCCCCCTGTTGACAATTTCCAGCCCGGCTCCGACGGCGAAAGCCCTCTTGCCAAGATTGACTCCTTCGTAAACTGCAAGTGCCCCAAGTGCGGCGAAGCGGCTAAGAGAGAAACCGATACAATGCCCCAGTGGGCAGGCTCCTCCTGGTACTTCCTCCGCTACTGTGACCCGAAGAACGAAAGTGCCTTCGCAGGAATGGAAGCTCTCAAGTACTGGATGCCAGTAGACTGGTACAACGGCGGTATGGAGCATGTTACACGCCACCTTATCTATTCACGCTTCTGGCATAAGTTCCTTTACGATATCGGCGAGGTGCCCGTATCCGAGCCTTACGCTAAGCGTACTGCACAGGGACTTATCTTAGGCCCTGACGGAGTAAAGATGAGTAAGTCCAGAGGCAACGTTGTTGACCCTAACGACGTAGTTGACGAATACGGCGCAGACGTTCTCAGAGTTTACGTTCTCTTCATGGGCGACTATGAGCAGGCAGCTCCCTGGAGCGAAAGCAGCCTGAAGGGTTGTAAGAGATTCCTTGACAGAATCTGGAATATGCAGGATATTCTTGTTGACGGCGATACTTTCAGCAAGGAATTATCCGCACCTCTCCACAGAACAATCAAGAAGGTTTCCGAGGATATCGAAGCACTCAAATTCAACACAGCAATTGCTTCTATGATGGCATTTGTAAATACCGTTTATGAAAAGGGAAGCATCAATAAGGCTGAACTTAAAGCACTTATTACAATTCTCAACCCCTTTGCTCCTCATATGACCGAAGAAATGTATCAGAACGTATTCGGCGGTATTCTTTCCGAACAGGCATGGGCTGAATTTGACGAAGCTCTCTGCATCGAAGAAACTGTTGAGGTTGTTGTTCAGATTAACGGTAAGGTAAGAGCTAAGATGAATATTCCTGCTGATATGGGTCAGGAGGATATGATTAAGACAGCTCTTGAAAACAAAACAATCAAGCCTATGGTTGACGGTAAGACAATTGTAAAGTCTATTGCGGTACCAAAGAAGCTTATTAATATCGTAGTTAAGTAAAGCAAAAAAAAAACAGCTGTATATCAGCTGTTTTTTGTTTTCAGGGAGCAAAAAGCAATCCATGGTCGTTTTACCTTATAATGAGGAATACAGCTCATAAAAACAGGCGGTCTAGGGACCGCCTGTTTTGACTTTATTTCACATAAAATTCGCTATATCCCATTTTCTCTGCGGTATCCTTCATTGCAGAAATTTCTTCCGGGGTAAAACCTGATTTATCAATCATAGGTACGAGACTAAGTCCCATACATTTAACCTCGCATTGAGACATAACATCTTCGAGAAGCATACCGGCATCCGCAGGAAAGCCCTCTTCTGCGGTAAACTTACTGCGGTCAATGAGAAGGACAACTGTGTTTTCAGAAAGGGCAGCCCTGTTTTTAAGAACCTCGGCTGTGCCATTCATATCGTTCAGCAGAACATCAGCTGAATCAGCAAGGATATACCCATCGCCGATAACAGATGTCAACATCTTGAAACGATCAGAAGCAAAGTATTTTGAAGAAATATATTCTCTGTCATATTCCTGGAAAGGCGGGAAGATTATATCTGTACGGATTATTTTTTCAAAGCCCGCTGCTTTAAGCTCGTTGGATATTGCGTTATTGTAAGCAGCTGTATTTTCATTTGTGGGGTCAGACCATCTGAGAGGATTGCCCTCAGAATAATAATCGAGCCACGAAACAGTGGGCTCATCAACGATTTTATAACACATATCGCTGTTTAGCTTACCGCCTTCGTTATCTGAAAGAACAGAAATCTCAGCAACAGGAGTAAGGCCGTTTTGTTTAAGGATGTTGCAGATTTCGGAGGCTTTCATCATACCCAGAACAGCTTCGCTTCCTTTGAGAAGCTCAATATCTGAATCGTATAAGATATATCCGCCGCTGTTTTTCAAGCAGACAAACGCAGCGGTATAACCTTCGGCTGCTGATTTTGATGCGAATGTAGACAAAGATGCGGAATTTGAAAGAGCAGCTGAAGGAACGTTAACTGCATATACATTTTTTGAGATTTTGGGAGGTAGTGTGGTTTCTTCGGTTGAGCTTGTATCGTTTATAGCTGTATCTTCCGGGATTTCCGAGACAGCAGAGGTGCTTTCGGCAGGAGGGGTCCACGCAGGAGCACCGTCGTGTTTATCTGCGCTTTTTCCCAAATAGTCAAGGAGAGGTTTTCCGAGGCAATAACCCAGGAAAACAATGGCAAGAATCACAACCACAAGTATTACTGTACCCAGAACCTTCTGTGCTTTTGTTTTTCTTTTGGGATAGAGGTTGATTTTGCTTCTCTTTATTTTTCTTCCGAAATTCTTTCTTTTTTTCAAAAAATCAGCCTCCTTTCAGTTTATTTTTTATTAAACAGCTGATGTAGTATATCCTGTAAATGCATAAAGTGCAAGGGAAAGAATGCCAACATATACAAGCATTATGGGAAATCCTCTGAATGCGGCGGGAACAAGGGGAGAATTAAGTCTGTCCGCAGCAATATAGAGAAGGTACGATGCAAGGAGAAAGCCTATTCCTGTACCGAAGCCGTAGCCTATGTAGGTAAAAATATCAGAGCCTTGTATTGAACAGAGGAAAAGAGCACCGATAACCGAGCAATTGAATACGGATAGGTGAACATATTTCCTGATATTTCTGAAAAGCTTAGGGAAAAACCGCCAGATTAATACAAGTGTTATAATGTATAATACGCTTACTATGGCAACATATAGAATCGGCATAAAAACGCTGTAATATTCGTTTTCTGCAAAGAGCCTGTCAAAATTCCAGATAATTGCAGAGGAGATAGTGGTTGTATAGGTTATAGCGGCAAAGAAACCGATAAGGTGTTCTCTTTTTCGGGATGCATACAAAAGAACGTTAATACCCAGAGCACGCTCAAAAATAGAATTCTGAACGAAAACAGCGATAAGGGAAGCCATAAGAACATTTGTAAAAGCCGTCATTCTTCTGTTTCCTCCTTTTCTTCCTCTGTTTCTTCATTTTCAGGACTATTTTCTTCTGAACTTTCATCAACAGACCAGTTCTCGTTATCTTCGGAATCCTTGTTTTCATCAGGCACAAGCTCTGCGCCGCCTGCTACAATTGCGGCAAATTCTTCTACAAGGCTTCGGTTGTCGCTGAAATCCATATCCAGAATATCTTCGGGAGAATCCGCCTTTTCTTTTTTCTTTGAGGGCTTATAGATTCTGATTTTATCAGGCTCGGAATTCTTTTTGCCCACGAGGAATTCGCCCATATCTTCCGCATACTCGGCAAGCTCGTAATCCTTGCTCGTTTCAGCTCTGAGAGCCTTTTCTTTGCGGTAGTTATAAACCCCTCTTACAAGTCCTGCCATTATACCTACAAACAGGAATCCGCCGAAGGTGGTTTCAAGGGCGGGGATTGTAAAGGGCATATCAAGATATGCACCGCCGATAGTTCCTTTCGCAAGTATTTCACGGACTGCACCGGTAAATATACAGGCAATATCAAAACCTGCAATAAAACACAGTACATCAGGCACCATATCTTTCAGAGGTTCGACATAAAAACGTGATTCTGACTTG